>NZ_JAUSZK010000001.1:1405000-2030714 GCF_030817495.1 Streptomyces sp. V3I7 | reverse complement strand
GCCGACGGCGAACTCCTTGCGCAGCACCGGGACCACCTCCTCGCCGAGCAGGTCGAGTTGTTCGAGCACCGTCTTGAGGGGGAGTCCGGCATGGTCGATGAGATAGAGCTGGCGCTGGTAGTCACCGACGTACTCGCGGAAGCTCAGCGTCTTCTCGATGACCTGCGCCGGTGAGCCGACCGTCAGCGGCGTCGCGTCGGTGAACTCCTCCAGCGACGGCCCGTGGCCGTAGACCGGGGCGTTGTCGAAGTAGGGGCGGAACTCGTCGACGGCGTCCTGGCTGTTGGGCCGCATGAAGATCTGTCCGCCCAGGCCCACGATCGCCTGCTCCGGGG
This sequence comes from Streptomyces sp. V3I7, assembly GCF_030817495.1. Lineage (NCBI taxonomy): Bacteria > Bacillati > Actinomycetota > Actinomycetes > Kitasatosporales > Streptomycetaceae > Streptomyces > Streptomyces sp. V3I7. The sequence continues at coordinate 2,030,379 of NZ_JAUSZK010000001.1, read as the reverse complement.
TGCCGTGGCCGTAGTGCGCGAACCGGCGGCGGTACAGGCTCACCATCTGCTTCGTGTGCGAGGCGGGCCAGAAGATGTGGTTGGCGAAGAACCCGTCCCCGAAGTACGCGGCGAGCTCGGCCACCTCGGGCGTGCGGATGGAGGCGTGCCACACGAAGGGCGGGACGTCGTCCAGCGGGCGCGGCGCGAGCGTGAACCCCTGAAGGGAGCTGCGGAACTTGCCCTCCCAGTCCACGACCTCCTCGCGCCACAGCCGGCGCAGCAGGTCGTAGTGCTCGACGGTCAGCGGGATGGCGTTGCGGATGTCCTGCCCGAACCAGGGATAGACCGGGCCGGTGTTGCCGCGGCCCAGCATGACGTCCGTACGGCCGCCGGACAGGTGCTGGAGCACGCTGAAGTCCTCGGCGATCTTGACCGGGTCGTTGGTCGTGATCAGCGTGGTCGAGGTCGACAGGATGATGCGCTCGGTCTGTGCGGCGATGTAGGCGAGCAGCGTCGTCGGCGAGGACGGCACGAAGGGCGGGTTGTGGTGCTCGCCGGTGGCGAACACGTCGAGCCCGACCTCCTCGGCCTTGCGTGCGATGGCGACGGTGGCCTGGATGCGCTCCGCCTCGGTGGGGGTGCGCCCGGTGGTCGGGTCGGGGGTGACGTCACCGACGGTGAAGATGCCGAACTGCATCCCGCTGCCGGCTTCGGGCGGTTCCGTGCCCGCCGCTTCGGACTGCTGCGCGCCGGACGGTTGCGGGGCGGTCGTATCGGGCGGCGCCATGGTGCGTGCCTCCTGGACTGACGGTGTCCCAACCGGCTGGTGCGACCGGCCCTGAGGTGCGTCCTGAGGCACTCCGGTCGCGTAGTGCGTACGTCCGTCCCGGCTTCGCGCCTGCGGATGTCGGCCTCGGGCGGGCGCCCCGCCATCGTGTCACGCTGGTGGGGATCCCGCACGTGTGCCCGGGGCCGCCGCTCAGGCGGCCAGCGGGTCCAGGACGAGCGGCTCGATCCGGCCCTCCAGCATGGCGCCGATGCCCTGTACGGCGCAGACGTCGGGCCGTTCGGCGATGTTGACCGGCATGCCGGTGGCGTGCCGCAGCATCTCGTCCAGGCCCGGGAGCAGGGCCGAGCCGCCGACCATCATGATCCCGCGGTCGACGAGGTCGGCGACCAGGTCGGGCGGGCAGTCCCGGAGCACCTTGCCGATGCCGTCGAGGACGGCCGTGAGCGGGGTCTCGATGGCGTTGCGGACGGCGGCGGTGTCGACCTGCACGCTGCGGGCGAGGCCGGTGGCCACGTCCCGTCCGTGGATCTCCGTGGACGTCGGCCCCTGCGTGGTGAGGCCGTTGCCGGAGAGGGCGAGCTGGAGGGGGCGTACGGACTGGCTGGGCAGTATCAGCTCGTGCTCGTGGCGCAGGTGCTGCACGATCGCGTGGTCCACGGCCTCGCCGCCCACCGGGATCCGTACGGCGGTGACGATCGAGCCGAGGGAGAGCACGGCGACCTGGGTGGCGGCGGCACCGCACACGATGATCATGGTGCCCTCGGGCCGTTCGACCGGGAGCCCGCAGCCCACGGCGGCGGCGATGAGGGTGTCGACGAGCTCGACGCGCCGGGCGCCGAGGCCGACGAGCGTCTCGATCGTCGCCCGCTGGGCCAGCGGGTCGGCGTCGTGCGGGGTGCAGGCGGCGGCGCGCAGCCGGGCCTTGCGGCGCAGCGCGCGGCGGATCTTGTCGCCGATCAGATGGCGCAGCATGCGCTGGGCCATCTCGATGTCGACGACGGTGCCGCCGGAGACCGGCCGTACGACGCGGATGTAGCTCGGCGTGCGCCCGGTCATCCGCTCCGCGAACTCGCCCACCGCGATGAGCGCGCCGCTGCGGGTGTTGACGGCGGCGACGGACGGCTGGTCGACCACGAGCCCGAGGCCCTTCACATAGACACGGGTGCGGGCCGCCCCGAGGTCGACGGCGAAGTGGCAGCGGCGCAACTGCTCCAGACTGACGGTCACGGCAGATCCTCCCGAGTGTGCGCAGGCCGTGGGCGGCCGACCGTCGGCCGGCCTCTTACGCATCCTCCGAGCCGGCGGCGGCGGGCGCCTGCTGGAGGGGGCCGCGCGGGGTGCGGCTGAACGGGGGGTAGCGGCGTGTCGCTGGCGGAAACCCGCCAGGCGCCAACCCGCCAGCACCGCCCAACTCCCTTGCCCCACCTGTCTCGTGACACTCAGATCGGTACGCGACCTGCTCGACGGACGCGAGACTCGGCGGACCCGGGACTCGACGGACACGAGGTTCGACGGACACGGGAGAGGCGTGGATGACCAGAGGACCAGGGGGACGCGGGGCGATGCTCCTGTCGGCCGGGCTCGTGCTCGCCCTGCTGCCCGCGGCTCCGGCCGCGGCGCGCGACACCGGCGCTGACACCGGCACCGTCATCGCGAGCACCCGCGGCACCCCCGCGCCCGCGACCGGCGCCACCACCGTCACCCTCGTCACCGGCGACAGGGTGACCGTCACCGGCCTCGGGCACGGCAGGAGGGCGGTGACCGTCGAGCGGCCGCCGGGAGCGGTCGGGGCCGTACGGACGCGGACGAGCGACGGCGACGTCACCGTCGTCCCGGACGAGGCGCTGCCGTATCTGCGGGCGGGCACCCTGGACCGGCGGCTGTTCGACGTGAGCGGGCTGATCCGGCAAGGGCTCACGGACGCGAGAACCGGCGGGCTGCCGCTGATCGTGACGTACGCCCCGGGGGTAGGGGCCACCGTCCCGCGCGGGACCGAGCGCACCCGGAGCCTGCCGAGCCTCGGCGGCGCGGCCGTCGAGGCGCACCGGGGACGTGGCTTCTGGCAGGACCTCACCCGGCGCGGCGGCCTGGACAAGGTCTGGCTGGACGGGCGCGTGCGCGCCGCCATGGCCGAGAGCAACGCACAGATCGGCACGCCCGCGGCCTGGGACGCCGGGCTCACCGGCAAGGGCGTCACCGTCGCCGTGCTGGACACCGGCGCCGACCTGACCCACCCCGACCTCGCGGGCCGCGTCACGGCCACCCGGAACTTCGTCGACGGCCAGGACGCCGGGGACGACGCCGGGGACATAGCCGACCGCAGCGGGCACGGCACCCATGTCACCTCCGTCCTCGGCGGCAGCGGCGCCGCCTCCGACGGCCGGGAGCGGGGCGTCGCGCCCGGCGTCGCCCTCGCGGTCGGCAAGGTGCTCGGCGACCAGGCCTCCGGTAGCGAGTCCCAGATCATCGCGGGCATGGAGTGGGCGGCGCGGGACGTGCACGCCCGGATCGTCTCGATGAGCCTCGGCTCCACCGAGCCCAGCGACGGCACCGACCCGATGGCGAAGGCCCTCGACACCCTCTCCGGCGAGACCGGCGCCCTCTTCGTCGTCTCCGCCGGGAACACCGGCGCCCCCTCCTCCATCGGCTCGCCCGGCGCCGCCGACGCCGCCCTCACCGTCGGCGCGGTCGACTCCGCCGACCTCGCGGCCCCCTTCACCAGCGCCGGCCCCCGCCACGGCGACCACGCCCTCAAGCCCGACCTCGCGGCCCCCGGCGTCGGCATCCTCGCCGCCCGCTCCGCACTCACCGGCGGCAGCGGCCCGTACACCTCCATGAGCGGTACGTCGATGGCGGCCCCGCACGTCGCCGGGGCGGCCGCGCTGCTCGCCGAGGAGCATCCGGACTGGAGCGGGCCGCGCCTGAAGGACGCGCTGATGTCGACGGCCACGGAACTCGACGCCCCTGCCTACCAGTTGGGCGCGGGCCGGGTGAGCGTGGCGAAGGCCGTCGGCGCCGACGTCACCGCCACGGGCAGCGTCGACTTCGGCTTCCACGCCTGGCCGTACGCCGACGACGAGCCGGTCACCCGGACCGTCACGTACGCCAACTCCTCCGACGAACCAGTGCAGTTGCGGCTCTCCGTACAGGGCGCCCCGGACGGGGCCGTGCGCGTCGCCGACCCCGTCCTCACCGTCCCCGCGCACGGCACCGCCGCCACGACGGTGACCGCGGACGCCGCCCGGGCCCCGGTCGGCGAGAGCAGCGGACGGATCGTCGCCGACGACACTCACGGCACCCGGCTGGCCCACACCGCCTTCGGGCTGGTGAACGAGGACGAGCGGTACACGCTCACCGTCCACGTCAGGGACCGCGACGGGGCGCCTACCGCGGCCGACCTGACCGTGCAGCGGCTCGCCGAGGGCGCCGAGGCCGCCTCCGAGCACGTCGGCGGCTCCGGCACCCTCGCACTGCGGCTCCCGCCGGGCACGTACACCCTCGCCTCCTTCCTCGACGTGCGCGGCAGCCACGGCGCCGACTCGCTCGGCCTCGGCTTCCTCGCCGCACCCGAGATCGACCTCGACCGGGACCGCGAAGTCACCCTGGACGGGAGGACGTTGCGCGAGGTGAAGGCCGAGGTGGAGCGGCGCACCGAGACCCGGCAGCTGATCATGGAGTACGACCGGAAGGCCGGCGGCACCGATCTGTCCGGCGCGGTCCAGGTGCCCGAGACCTACGACAGCGTCTTCGCCGCGCCCACGGACGCGGTGACGCGGGGCGGTTTCGAGTACCGCACCGTGTGGCGGCTGGCCAAGCCCGCCCTGGAGGTCGAGGGCGTGCGCGAAGCGGCCGCCCAGCCGGGCGGCACGCTGATCGAGGGGCACCGCACGCTGCCGCTGGTGGACGTCGGCGACGGCCCGTTCACCGGCGTCGCGGGCAAGGCCGCGCTCGCGCACCTCGCCGACGGCGCCGACCCGGCCGCACTCGCCGAGGCCGCCCAGGTCGCGGGCGTCAAGGCGCTGTTCGTGACGGACGACGCGCCCGGCCGGCTCCTGGCCTGGTGGGGCACGGACGACAACGCCGACCGGCCGCTGCAGATCGCCACGGTGGACGCCGCCGACGCGGCCCGGCTGCGGGCGACCGGGCGCGCGGTGATGACGGGGACGCGCAACTCGCCGTACGTGTACGACCTTTCGGACGGCCACCAGGGCGCGATCCCGGACCGCGACCTGACCTACGCGCCCGCACCACGCCAACTCGCCGCCCTGGACGTGCGGTTCCACGCGGCGAGGCCGGTCGTCGGCGACGAGTTCCGCTACTCGGTCACCGACGCCTTCCCGATCGCGCTCGGCTTCCCCGAGCGGGTCGACCTGCCGGCCCGGCGGACGGACTACGTGTCCACGGGGCCGGGGCAGTCCTGGTACGAGTCGGTGACCATGGACGGCGGCAGCCTGGAGGAGCGCGGCGGCGTGGTGTCCTACCGGGGCGGCTCCCGCCCGGTGCTGAACTGGTTCAGGCCGGTGTGGCACCCGTGGCTCGCCGCAGGACAGGAGCGGTCCGGCGGCCGACTGCGGTTCACCGCACCTGGCTGGGGCGACTCCGGCCCCGGTCACACCGGCTCCGGCGACGTGTGGAGCGAAGGCAGCGGCATGCGCCAGGAGACGTCCGCGTACCTGGACGGCGCCCTGGTCGACCGGCAGACGGGATCCGCCGCCTCACTGTCGGACGCGCCGGCCGACGAGCACACCTACAAGCTCGTCACCGACACCACGCTGGACCAGGGCCGCTGGCACCTGGCCGCACGCGGCCACGCCGAGTGGACCTTCCGGTCGGAGGCCACCCCGGAGGACCGCTGGACCGGCCTGCCGCTCATCAACCTCGCCTTCGACGTCGGCACCGACCTCGCGGGTGACGTGCGGGGCGGGCGCCGCGTGCGGGTCGGGCTCGGTGCGCAGTACGCGGCGGGGGCGGCCGGTACGGGCGCGGTCGGCGACGGCCGGCTGGAGGTGTCGTACGACGACGGCGCGACGTGGCGGGCGGTCGAGCTGACGGACGATCCGGGCGCCGCCTCGTGGAGCGGGACGCTGACGGTGCCGCGCGACGCGGCCTCCGTGTCCCTGCGCGCCTCGGCGGCCGATGACCGAGGCGGCTCCGTGAAGCAGGAGGTGATCCGGGCGGTGGGGGTGAGCCGGGCGGTGGGGGTGAAGTAGCTGCTCCACCCCGACCGCCTCGGGCCGCTCAGACAGTGCTGCCCGTGTCGCCCAGCGCCCGCTTCATGATCTTCCCCATGTCGTTGCGGGGGAGGACATCCAGGTGGTGGACGACGCGCGGGCGCTTGTGCGGGGCGAGCCGCCGGGCGACATGGTCGGCCAACTCCTTCTCGCCGGGAGGCGCTTGCGGATCGGCCGGGACGATCCAGGCCACGATCCGCTCGCCCAGGTCCGCGTCCGGCTCGCCGGTGACGGCCGCCTCCCGGACCCCCGGATGCTCCAGGAGCGCGTTCTCGATCTCACCGGCCCCGATCTTGTAACCGCCGCTCTTGATCAGGTCGGTGGCCTTGCGGCCGACGATGCGCACATAGCCGTCGGGCTCGCGCACCGCCATGTCGCCGGTGCGGAAGAAGCCGTCGGCGGTGAAGGCGGCGGCGGTGGCGTCGGGCCGGTTCAGGTACTCGGTGAACAGGTTCGCACCGCGCACCTGGATCTCGCCGACGCTCTCCCCGTCGTACGCCGTCACCGGCGAGCCGTCCTCCTCGACCAGCCGCAGCTCCACGCCCGGCAGCGGTACGCCGACCGTCCCCGCCCGCGCCTCGCCGTCGGCCCGGACGCTCGTGTTCATCAGCGTCTCCGTCATGCCGTACCGCTCGATCACCCGCTGCCCGGTCGCGGCCGTGATCCGCTCGTGGTCGTGCACGGGCAGCGCCGCCGAGCCGGAGACCAGCAGCCGCGCCCGGCCCAGCGCCTTGGCCAGCCCGGGGTCGCCGGGCAGCGCCTCGGCGATGCGGTGGTACATCGTCGGCACCCCGAACAGCATGGTCGCGCCGTCGTTCAGCTCCCGGGCCACACCCTCCGCGGTGAACCGCCCCAGGTGCCGCACCGACCCACCGCGTCGCAGCGGACCCAGGATGCCCAGCACCAGACCGTGCACATGGAACAGCGGCAGCCCGTGCACCAGCACGTCGTCCCCGGTCCACTGCCAGGCGTCCGCCAGCGCGTCCAGCGTGGCGGCGACCGCCCGGCGGGGGAGGACGGCGCCCTTGGGCGGCCCGGTGGTGCCGGAGGTGTAGACGATCAGGGCCGGGTCGGACTCGGACGTACGGTCCTCGGGGACGGTCCCGGTGCCGTACGCGTCGACATCGACGCGCTCCAAGTCGGCCAGCGCGGGCGGAAGTCCGGCTCCGGGCGCGGCCAGGACCAGTGCCGGTCCGCTGTCGGAGAGGATGTGGGCCAGCTCCTTCTCCCCCGACTTCGGGTTGAGCGGCACGGCGGCCGCTCCCGCGAGCAGGACGCCCACGACGCCGACGGCGGTCTCCAGTTCGGGTGTCGCCCACACCGCGACCCTGCCCGCGTCCCGCACCCGCGCGGCCACCGCGCCCGCGGCTGACCGGAGTTGAGCGTAGGTGAGGGTCCGATCGCCGAACCGCAGGGCGACTTGCTCGCCCGGACCGCCCGTCAGGGCCGGAAAGAGGGAGGACACGTGACGCACTCCTGACTGCCGGGACACAAGGTCGGGGACGACAGCTCCTTCCTACACCAGCAGACGCGTCCCGACGACCGTGCTGAGGTCGGGCGCCGGCCGCAGTTCGGTCGCGTGCAGGGCCGGATGCTCCAGCCAGTGCAGCCGCGCCAGGTCGGGCGCGCCCTCGTGCCGGGGCGGCCAGCCGGCGGCCGGGGTGAAGTCGTCGACGACGACCGTGCCGCCCGGCGCCAGCAGCCGCTCGACGTCGGCGGCCGGGTCGCCGGGCGCCTTCCCCTGCCCGCCGCCGTCGAGGACGAGCAGGTCGTACGGCCCCCACTCCTCGATCCGCCGCCAGTCCCCGGTCACCACCTCTACCTCCGGCCGGTCCGCGAACAGGCCGGCGGCGACGCGGGCCCGCTCGGGATCCCGCTCCACACCGACCAGCCGCACCCCCGGCCCCGCCCCCGAGGCCAGCCACGCCAGCCCCACCCCGAACCCGGTCCCCGTCTCGCCGACGCGCCCGCGTGCCCCTCCCGCCAGCGCGCGCAGCAGCAGCCCCTGCTCGGGGCGGCAGGAGTACGGGAAGCCGTGCGCGCGGGCGGCGGCCACCGCCCGCCGGACGAGCGGAGGCAGCCCGTCCAGCGCCGCACCGGTCCCGTACGCGTCCGTACCCGATATCGCCATGGACGCGATCCTGCCGTGCGGGCGTGGATCAGGTGGCCGGATCCACCACATCGGCCACGACACAGCTCACGTTGTCCGGCCCGCCCGCGGCGTTCGCCTCGTCGACCAGCGTGCGCACCGCCTCGTCCGGGGCCGGGGCGGCGGCGAGCAGGAGCTCTATGCGCTCCTCCGGTACGACCCCGGACAGCCCGTCGGAGCACAGCAGGTACCGGTCGCCGGGCCGGGCGTCGTGCAGCTTCAGGTCCGGCAGGGCCGGGGCGCCGCCCGAGAGGGCCCGCAGGAGCAGGGCGCGCTGGGGGTGGGTGACGGCCTCCTCCAGGGTCAGCCGGCCCTCGTCGACCATCGACTGGACCACGGTGTGGTCGTGGGTGATCCGGAACAGGGCGCCGTCGCGCAGCAGATAGGCCCGCGAGTCGCCGATGTGGACGAGGGCCAGCCGCGAGCCCGTCCACAGCAGCGCGGTCAGCGTGGTGCCGATCTCCTCGCTGCCGTCGGCGACGTCCCGCACCGCCCGGGCCGCCTCGTGCACGGCGTCCTCCAGGACGTTGAGGACGCCGCCCGCGGTCAACTCCGCGCTCTCCAGGGGCTTGAGCGCCGCCACGGCGGCGTTGCTCGCGGGTGCCCCGGCGGCCCCGAAGCCGTCGGCGACGGCGAGCAGCCGGGTGCCGGCGTACGCCGTGTCCTGGTTGGCGGGGCGTACGCGTCCGGTGTCGGAGTGGGCGCAGTAGCGCAGTTCCAGCATGGTGGTGTCCTTCCTCGACTCCGCGGTCAGATGGTCGACGAGGAACGCGGCGAGATCGCGCCGTACGGCGGTCTCGGCCTCGATGCGGGCCCAGTACGACCGGACCTCGCGGGCGGCCGCCGCCGGGTCCAGGGCGCACACCTCACGGATCGAGGCCAGCGGCATCCCCAGCCGGCGCAGCCAGGCCACGAGCCGGGCCCGCTCCAACTGCCCGGCGGCGTAGTACCGGTACCCGGTGTGCGGATCGACCCGCGCGGGCCGCAGCAGCTCCAGTTCGTCGTACAGCCGCAGCGCCTTCGGCGACAGCCGGGACGCCTTCGCGAAGGCACCGATCGTCAGCATCTCCATGCGTCACCCCCGTCACCGCGCTCGCGCGCCTGCCTCGTCGTTCCGCCACCGATGCTGGGGCTTGCCCGAAGGGGAAGGTCAACTCCCGTGCTCCGGAAGCTCGTCCCGGACCGTCGTGCGCTGCAGCAGACCCCAGGTGAACTCGGCGACGACCTCCCGCCGTACCCCCTGTGCGTCGGGGACCGTGAGGATCAGGCCGGAGCGGGTGGGGGCCGAGCCCTCCAGGGGGCGGGCCGGAGGGAAGGCGCGGGCCGCCTCGTCGACGGTGCAGGACCAGGGCGTCAGGTCCTCCAGCGTGCGCAGGGGCGGCGCCCCGGCTCCCGGCGCGCGGACCAGCCACGCGTTCCAGGCCGTGCCGTCGGGGGCGACGAGCACCTCGAAGCGCAGACCGGGCCAGAGGGACAGCGGCCACTGCCAGGACGCGCACTCGAAGTCGCCGACCGTGCGCTCGGCCTCCGTCTCCGGTGGTCCGAGGGCCGAGCGATAGCGGGCGGCGGCCGAACGGGCGTGCGGGGAGCGGGACATGGCCTGCCAACGCTTGTTGGCCTCCCGCATGTCCGCGACGGACGCCCCCAGTTCGAGGCGGGCGTCCTCGACCAGCTCCGGATGGAAGTCGGCCATGCGGCGCAGCAGCACCAGTTGGAAGTCGCGCGGGGTCATCCCGGCGACACCACCGGCGTCACCGGCACCCCTCCCGTCGCACTGCCCAGCAGCGACAGACGGACGCGGCCCGGTCCCGACTCCGTGGTGCCGTCGGACAGGACGGCCAGGGCCAGGGTGTTGGTGCCGCGGGTGCGCAGGATGCCGTTCGGCAGGACGAAGGTGTGCTGCGGGCCCACGTCGTTGATGTACTGGCCCATGTTCCAGCCGTTGAGGAACACCTGCACGCGGTAGGCGCGGTCCGGGTCGTCGTCCAGGACCAGCCCGATCGAGGCGTCGATGTCGCCCGGTACGGCCAGCCGGAAGGTGGTCCGGTACCAGGTCACCCCCTGTCCCCGGTCGGAGCGCGGCAGGTCGGCGGGCTTCCAGCCGTGGTCCGCGAACCCCGGCAGGTGCCAGCCCTTCCGCTCCCCGAACAGGCCGCCGTGGTTCTGCGGCCCGCGCACCGGGTCGGACGTGAGCGCGCCCTGGATCCGCCAACTCACCTCGGGCGAGGCCCCCTTGAAGGAGACCTCGGTCAGCCCGCGGGCGGCCTTGTGCGTGTCGAGGGCCTTGCCGTCCTGGTCGTGCTGCATCCGCCGGACGAGCACGGACAGCACGTGCTTACCGGGCTCGGCCAGCTTCCTGCGCAGCTTCTTGCGCTTCTTCTTCGGCAGCCGCGCCAGGGACAGGACCGCCGTGTCCTGCCAAGTCCCCTGCCGGATCGTGCTGTTGTCGGGGACCGGCATCCGGTGCGTGCCGAGCGGCTCGCCGTCCAGCCAGGCCATGAGCAGGCCCTGGGTGCCCGTGCTGTAGGCGAGGGACACCGACTCCAGACCGTCGGCGCCGTCGAGGTGCCCCCGGTACCAGACGTCGCCGTAGTGGAAGCCGTAGTCGTCGGCGAACAGCACCGGGCCGCCGTCGGGCACGGGCGTGGTGCTGTACGACGTCGTCCGGTCGGCGACCGTCCACGTCGAGTCGTCGAACTTCGGATCCGCCTCGGGGTTCTCGGCCTTGCGCCGCCACCCGCCGAGCTCCGGCAGCGCCGTCCGCGGTACGGCGGCCAGCGCGGGCGCGTCGGCGGTCAGGCTCCCGGACAGCGTGGGCCGACAGGGCAGCCGGCGGCCGTTCCACACCATGTTCCCGATGCCGCGCGGCCCCCACACCTCGACGCCGGTCGCCTGGACGACGTCGCCGGTGAGGTGGACCGTCGCGCCGTCCAGGGCGGCGTGGCGCAGCAGCGCCGGGCCGTAGACCAGCACGGTCCCGGAGGGGGTGTCGTAGGGGAACAGGCGGGTGGAGGTCGCGTCGTCCGCGAAGAGGAGCACCAGCGGCTTCTCGCTGCCGCCGCCCTCGACCAGGATCCGGGTGAGGCCGCCCTCGCCGAGGGGCACGGTCACGTGCAGGGCGCCCCGGTCGTAGACATAGGCGGCCTCGGAGTCGATGCGCTTGACCGAGGGGTCGGTCGGGCAGTCGAGCACGAGGTGCGCCATCTCGCCGTAGCGGCCGGTGAACACGGCGACGTCCTGCCGGCCGGTGCTCACGCACAGCATGGGCTGGGCGGTGGAGTGCCGCAGCCGCCGCTTGCCGAGCATCAGCCCGGTGGTCAGCAGGCGGGCGTCCCGGGGCGGGACGGTGACCTCCAACTCGCCCTCGGCGGTGGGCAGCGTGGACGTGACCTCCTCGGTGCCGTCGTTGCGCGCCACGTACACATGGGCCCGGGTGTCGGGGTTGGTGAGGTGGTAGACCTTCAGCCCCGCGGCGCTCACGTCCGCCGCGCGGTCCAGCTTGGCGAAGTCCGGGACGCGCTGGAGCAGATGGCCGATCTGGTGCATCGGGGCGATCTTGTCGGTGACGCCGCGGCCCTCGTCGATGGCGGCCCCGTAGTCGTACGACGTGTAGACCACCGGCGCGGGCAGCCAGCCCCACGAGGTGCCGCCGAACGTCATGTAGACGTTGTGCAGCGTGATGCCGTTGGCGAGGTTGGTCAGATAGAACCGCCGCTCGTACGCCGCGTCCCGGGTGCGCCGCGACTCGGCGTAGCCCTTGCCGTGGGACCACGCGCCGCCCCACGGGTCGAACCAGCCGCCGCCGAACTCCGGGACGAACCCGGGCGTGTGCGGACTGGCGGTGGCGCCGCCCGTGAGGCCGCCGGTGCCGAAGTAACCCCAGTCCGGCGGGACTTGGGAAGGCGAGGGGTAGCCGTCGAAGCCGTACAGCCAACGGCCCTTCTCGCCACCGGTGTCGAAGGTGCCGGGGCCCCAATGTCCGTTACGGCCCTTGTCGTTGTGGAAGAGGGGGACGTCGATGCCGTCCGACCGCACCTTCTTGTACAGGTGTGCCATGTAGGCGCGGCCGGTGGCCTCGGTGACGTGGGAGTCGTACTCGTTCTCGAGCTGATACAGCAGGACCGTGCCGCCGCCGTCCGTGAACTGGTGCCTGCGGGCGATGCGGTTCACCGCCGTCAGCCACTCGTCGACGTATGCCAGATAGTCCGGGTCGGCAGTCCGCGCGGAGCCCTTCGTGGCGGTGAGCCAGCCCGGGAAACCGCCGCCGTCGACCTCGGCGTTGATGTACGGGCCCGGGCGCAGGATGACGTACAGCCCGGTCTCGGCGGCCATGCGCAGGAACAGGTCCAGGTCGCGGACGCCGGTGAAGTCGTACTGGCCCGGGGCGGGGGAGTGGTAGTTCCACGCGACGTAGATGCTCACGGCGTTGTAGCCGTGCGCGCGCATCTTCTGGAGCACGTCGCGCCACAGGGAGGGGCTCGGCAGCCGGAACGGGTGCATCTCACCGGACCACACGACGAGCCGTCTGCCGTCCACGACGAGCGAGTGGCGGTCGTGACCGATCGTGTGCCGCCGCCCGTCCGCACGGGGCGGCTCGGGCGCGGGCCCGGTCGGCGCGCTGCGCGCGTACGCCGAGGACGCCCCCGGACCACCGCTGCCACCCAGGGCGAGTCCGAGCGCGGCCGACCCGGCCAGGGCACTGAAAGTTCGTCTGCTGAGCGCCAAGGGATCCTCCCGGCGATCTTACGGGGCACGAGCCCGGCCATTCTCCACGCCCGCACGCCACACGAGGACGTATGGGGGGCTTGGCACGGGGGATTAGGCGGTACGGGCGTGTTGAGGGTGGGTCAGGGCATCGGGCGGGGCGGGGCCGGGTGCGTGGCCGGGAGGTGGCTACGGCGATCGGATCGACCTGGCGGACGTGGCCCATGCCGGCCGCGTTGAGCCGGTCAGTGGACCGGGCGGGGGCTGGCATGGGCGACGCCGACGAGGTGGGGGCGCTTGGCATGGCTGCGCTTGCCGGTGCCGGGGTGCTGCCGGTGCGGGGAGCGGCGTACGAGGCGGATCGACCTAGCAGACCTCGCCCATGCCCGCCGCGTTCGGCCAGCTCTGGGCGTTGGGCCAGGCCGTGGCGGGTGCGGTCGTGAGGGCCGGTGCCGGGCCTGTCATGCCGCGGACCTGGGCGGCGGTGAGGCCGCCGCGGGCCGGGACGCCGGGCGGGGTGGGGGCGCTTGGCATGGCTGCGGCTGCGGCTGCGGCTGCGGCTGCCGGTGCCGGAAAGGGCGCGCTGGCCGGAATCGGTGCCGGTAGGGGGGCCGGCGCCGGTACAGGGGCCGAAACCGGTGCCGGTGCGACGGCCGCCGGGGCCAGAGGTACCGCCGGCTGCGGAGCCTGCTGCACCTGCGGAATCGGCACCGGCATCCCGCCGCCGGCCGGAGGGGCGGCGGCGGGGGCTGTCGGGGCGGCGACGGCGGTCGCCGGGACCGGCAGCCCGCGGCCGTTGGTTTCGCTGACCAGGCGGTCCACCGCCGCCGTACCCGAGCTGTAGCTGGTCCCGTTGCCCAGCTCGGGTACGACGGCTCCCCTCCCGGGCTCGTAGAGCACCGACTCCAGGCCGGACACCAGGCGTCGCACATCGACCTGGGGGCGCACCACGAGCCGCAGGAAGCGGCTGGAGGATCCGATCTTGTTGCCGCACTCGCGGACCAGGATCCGGTGCTCGGTGAGCAGCCGGTCCCGGACCACGGTGCCCTCGGCGCCCACGGGAAGACGCACGAAGAGGAAGTTGCCCTGCGAGGGGTAGACCGTCAGGCCGGGCAGCGTGGACAGCGCGCTGGTCATCTCCAGGCGGTCGCGGCGCACCTGCAGCAGGCTCCGCGCGTACTCGGCGCCGTGCTCGCGCAGCATGAACACCACGTGTTCCGCGAAGGAGTTGAGGTTCCACTTCGGCAGCATCGAGCGGACACGGCCTGCCAGCGCCGGGTTCGCGACGAGATAGCCGAACCGTATGCCGTGCAGCCCGAAGTTCTTGCCCAGGCTGCGCAGCACCACCACGTTGGGCCGCAGCATCGCCTCCTGGACGACGCTCGGTTCGGCCTCGGCGTCCGCGAACTCCAGGAACGACTCGTCGACCACGACCAGGTCCAGGTCCGCCATCGCGTCCATGAACTGCACGAGCGCGTGCCGGTGCACATAGCCGCCATCGGGGTTGTTCGGGTTGCAGACCACCGCGACCCGGGTACCGCGCGCCCGGATGAACTCGGCGTACTGCGCGAGGTCCAGGGCGAAGCCGCTCGACTCCTGGAGCGGGAACATGTCGACCCGCTTGCCCGTCTCCATCGGCTGGTCGGTCCAGCGGCCGAACGTGGGCACCGGGACGGCGAGCGACTCGCGGACCAGCAGATGGTCGATCCAGGTGATCAGCTCGGTCGAGCCGTTGCCCATGGCCACGCACTGGGGCGGCAGCCGGAGCAGCGAGCACAGCTCGGCCGTGATGGTGTCGGCGCCGCTCGGGTAGTACGTGATGATGTCCCGCAGCCGCGCCGCCATGTCCTCGAACATCGCCGGGGTGGGGAAGTACGGGTTGCACGGGATGCAGAAGTCCACCGGCCCCGCCCCCTCGCCGCCCTCCCGCGTGAGCGCCGCCATCGACGGGCTGTGCGCCGCGGTGCCGCGGAACAGCGAGGCGACGTTGCCGGCCATGGAACCTCCGTGTGCGGCGAGCCCGGCGGGGGCGGCCGGGCTCGTCATCCGTGGGTGGCCCGCACGGGGGAGTGCGGGCCACCCACGGATACGGAGCGGGCGGGCGCGGCGTTCAACGGGTATGAGAAAAACGTGACTTGAGGGGCCGCGGGGAGGGCCGAGTACCTCCCCACCAGTGACAACCGGCACGCGAACACCCTGTGTCCCCGATAACTCTCCCGGCTCCCTACAGAACTTTCACCACGACCCCTAGGAACGTTACCTGCCGGGAACTTACCCTTCCCGCGTCATGGACTACTGCCACCCGTGCCGACGGCACCTCAACGGCGCCCTGGCTTGTCCGGGGTGCGGTACACCGATCGAAGAGCTGCGCCCGCATCGCAGGGACGCGCCCCACGACGGCCATCAGGCCGATGACCAGGCCCCGTACCAGGACGAGTACGCGTACGCGGGTGACGGCGAGGCCGACGAGGAGGAGGACGGCGAGGACGAGCCGGGCGGCGGACGCGCGGCCCGGCGCCGTGAACAGGGCCGCGGCCGGGGCCGGTCGCGCGGCGGGGGCGCGGGTGCCGGGGCCGACGCCAGCCGCCGGGACCGCAAGGCCGCCGTCCACCGCCGGCGCCGCCGCCGTACGCTCCTGATCACCGCGGGCTTCGTGCTGGCCACCGGTGCCCTGAGCATCGCCGAACTCGGCATGGACGCCACGCCCTTCGCCGGCTCCGGACCCGCGGTGGCCGAGGACCGGCCGCGCGCCGACGGCGCCTCCCCCTCGGTGACGGGAGCGACGGCACGGCCCGGGAAGGACGCGGCGAGCGGTTCCGCCGACACCTCCCGCTCCGTCTCGCCGGACGCCTCGGCGTCCGCGTCGGCCTCCGCCTCCCCGAAGGAGACGGCGTCCGCCACCCCGGCCACCGGGGACAAGGGCCCGCAGGGGCAGACCGTGCCGCCGCGCACCGGCCCGGCGACGCCCCCGCCGGCCACGGCCACCGCGGCGCCGCCTCCCGCCCCCACCACCCAGCAGCCGACCTCGGCCCCTTCCCCGGAGCCCTCGCAGACCCGCAAGTGCTTCCTGTGGTGGTGCGGCTGATCCACGTTCTCCGACACTCCAGGGCCCCGCGCTCAGCAGTTGCAGGCCCGCTGTGCCCCGTGCGGCCCCGGGGGCGTCGGCCATCCGGGGTATGAATGACACCGACCCGGGCTCCGCGCCGTTGAGTCGAAAGGGCACGTCTCGCCGTACCGGTCTCAGGAACCACGGAGGAGGTACGCGTACGGAGGAGTGTCGCCCGCCGTGGGAGCGGCGGCCGGCGGTCGAGCGGAGGAGAGCGCATGACACAGGAGATCACCGTCCGCGGCACGGTCGCCGACGGCTACGAGGCGGTCCGCGAGGAGTTCGCCGCGGTCGCGGCCGCGGAACGGGCGGACTACGAGGGGCAGTTGTGCGCGTACGTCCACGGGCGGCGCGTGGTCGACCTGTGGGCCGGTGACGGCGTCGACGGCGAGTCCCTCTACGGCGTGTACTCGTCCACCAAGGGAGCCGCCCATCTCGTCGTGGCGATGCTCGTCCAGGACGGCACGCTGGAACTCGACCGCAAAGTCACGTACTACTGGCCCGAGTTCGGCGCCGAAGGAAAGGCCACGCTGACCCTGCGCGACCTGCTGGCGCACCGGGCCGGACTGATCGGCACCGACGCCGGGTTCACCCTGGCCGAACTGGCCGACGACCGGGCGATGGCCGAACGCCTCGCCGACCAGCGCCCGTTCTGGCGCCCCGGCTCCGCCTTCGGCTACCACGCGCTGGTCATCGGAGCCCTCACCGGGGAGGTCGTCCGGCGCGCCACGGGCCGGACCATCCAGGAACTGTACGAGGAGCGGGTCCGTGCCCCCTACGGCCTGGACTTCCACCTCGGGCTGCCCGCCTCGCGGGAGCCGCGCTTCCGCACCGTGCAGCCCCTGCTCCCGACCCCCGAGCAGCAGGTCGCGCTCGACGGGCTCCGCGACGCCCCGCACACCCTCCAGGCCATCGCCTTCAATCGGCACGCGGCCGAGCCGACCGACCTGGAGAGCCTGCCCAACGAGCCCCTGGTGCGCGCCATGGGGCCGGCGTCGGTGGGCGGGGTCGCCTCGGCGCGCGGGCTCGCGGGGCTGTACGCGGCGGTGATCAGCGAGCTGGACGAGAAGGCGCCGCTGCTCAAGCCGGACACCGTGGCCGAGTTCGGGATGGTGCACTCCACCGGCTACGACCTGGTGGCGCGGACGCACAAGTCGTTCGGGCTGGGTTTCCAGGCGACCGCCGACACCTGGCACCCCTTCCTGGGCGCCGGGACGATCGGGCACAGCGGCGTCGTGGGCTGCCAGGCCTTCGCCGACCCGCGCAGCGGACTCGCCTACGGCTACACCCGGCGCCGGTACGTCTTCCCGGGCGGGGCGGCGCCGGAGAACGGACGGCTGGCCCGCGCCGTGCACCGGGCGGCCCTGAGCAGTTGACGTTCGTACGGGCGGAGGCCGCACCCCACGTCCAAGGGTGCGGCCTCCGCCGTGCGCAACGACCGTCGCCGGGCGGCGTCACGGGGACCGGCGACGGCGCGTCAGAGCTTCACGACCATCTTCCCGGTGTTGTCGCCGCGCAGGAGCCCGAGGAACGCGTCCACGGTGTTCTCGATGCCGTCGACCACCGTCTCGCGGTACTTCAGCCGGCCAGAGGCGATCCACGGGCCGACCTGCTCGACGAACTGCGGCTGCAGGTCGTAGTGGTCGCCGACCAGGAAGCCCTGGATGCGGCCGCGGGTCTGGATGAGCCGGGCGAGGTTGCGCGGGCCGGGGGCCGCCTCGGTGTTGTTGTAGACCGAGATCATGCCGCAGATGGCGATACGGCCGTCCCGCCGCAGCTCGCCGATGGCCGCCTCCAGGTGGTCGCCGCCCACGTTGTCGAAGTAGACGTCGATGCCGTCGGGGGCGGCGGCGCGCAGCTGCTCGGCGACCGGGCCGCTCTTGTAGTTGAACGCGGCGTCGAAGCCGTACTCGTCCAGCAGCAGCCGCACCTTCTCGTCGGAGCCGGCCGAGCCGATCACGCGCGAGGCGCCCATGAGCTTGGCGAGCTGGCCGACCTGGCTGCCGACGGCGCCGGCCGCGCCGGAGACGAAGACGATGTCGCCCTTCTTGAACCCGGCGGTGCGCAGCAGGCCCGCGTAGGCGGTGAGGCCGGGCATGCCGAGGACGCCGAGGTAGGCGGACAGCGGCGCCGCGTCGGGGTCGACCACCACGGCCTGCTTGGCGTCGATGGTGGCGTACTCGCGCCAGCCGCCGAAGTGCAGCACGTGGTCGCCCGGGGCGATGCCGTCGGCGTGGGAGACGAGGACCTTGCCGACCGCGCCGCCGTCCATGACCTTGCCCAGCTCGAAGGGGGCGGCGTACGACTTCGCGGCCGACATCCTGCCGCGCATGTACGGGTCGACGGACAGGTACTCGTTCCGCACCACGAGCTGGCCCGGGCCGGGCGGCCGGATCGTGGACTCGACGAGGTCGAAGTCCTCGGGCTTCGGCACGCCGACCGGACGGCTCTTCAGATGCCACTCGCGGCCGGAGGAGGGGAGGGAGGGGGTGTCGGACATGGGATCGCGCCTTTCCTGGCATGAGGCCCGCACGGAGCCAGATACTTCAGCACCTGAAACAACCATGCGCCTGAATATTTCATGATGTCAAGTAACGGAGTATCCTGGGGCGCATGTCCACCCCACACAAGCGCCACCGCCCCGACGCGCTGACCACCGAGGTCGTCGACCTCATAGGGGACGTCGTGGCCCGGTTCTACGCGGACTACGAGGAGGCCGCGGCCGAGCACGCCCTGACCGGGGCGCAGGCCCGCCTGCTCAGCCTGCTCTCGCTGGAACCGCTGCCGATGCGCAAGCTGGCCCGCAAGCTCAAGTGCGAGCCGTCGAACGTGACCGGCATCGTGGACCGCCTGGAGTCCCGCGGCCTGGTGGAGCGCCGCCCCGACCCCTCGGACCGCCGGGTCAAGCTCGCCGCCGCCACCGACGAGGGCCGCCGGGTCGCCCAGGACCTGCGCGACGGTCTGCACTTCGCCCGCGAGCCCCTCGCCGGCCTCTCCGACGAGGAGCGGCTGTCGCTGCGGGACCTGCTGCGGCGGATGCTGGATCGGACCCCCCAGGAGACGACCGGGAACGCCTGAGCGGGCCTCCGATCGCCTCCGATAGGGTTCCCGCATGCGTGATCTCGGGGTGGGCTTCGGCTATCTGCTCAAGGGCCAGCGATGGATGGCCCGGCACGGAAAGCACTACGGCGTCTCACTGCTGCCAGGCCTGATCACCCTCGTGCTCTACCTGGCCTCCCTCGTCGCGCTCGCCCTGTGGGGCGACGACCTGGTCACCTGGGCCACCCCCTTCGCCGACGGCTGGCCGAGCCCCTGGTCCGGACTGTTCCGCGGCTTCCTCACCGTCGTCCTGTTCGCCCTCGCCCTGCTCCTCGCCGTCCTCACCTTCACCGCGGTCGCCCTCCTGGTCGGCCAGCCCTTCTACGAGAAGCTCTCCGAGGCGGTGGACCGGGACGCCTCGCCCGAGGGCACGGCGCCCGAGTCGCACCTCCCGCTCTGGCGCGAGGTGTGGATCTCGGGCCGGGACAGCCTGCGCATCCTGATCCGCGCGGGCCTGTGGGGCGTCCTCCTCTTCGGCCTCGGCTTCCTGCCGTTCGTCGGCCAGACCGTGATTCCGGTGCTCGGCTTCTTCGTCACCGGCTTCTTCCTGACCGAGGAACTCACCGCGGTCGCCCTCCAGCGCCGCGGCGTCGACCTGCGCGCCCGCCTCGCCCTGCTGCGCTCCCGCAAGACCCTGGTCTGGGGCTTCGGCACGCCCCTCGGCCTCGCCTTCCTGGTCCCGGTCGTCGCCGTGTTCCTGATGCCGGGCGCGGTCGCGGGCGCGACGCTCCTCGCCCGCGAGCTGCTGGGCGAGGAGACCGCCGAGGAGACCACCGAGGAGGACGTTCACAAGGACGCCGCCGAGGACGAGCCGGTCACCTCCTGAACGACGCGTCCGCCGCCACCGTCAGGATCGACCGCACCTGCGCGACGATGTCCAGCCGGTTGCGCACGAACTCCGGGTCGGTGACGGCACCGGTCGCCGGATCGGTGTTGCCCGCGCCGAACTGGAGCACCGGCGTGTGCACATGCCCGCCCGGCAGCGTGCCGGTCAGGCCCAGCCGGTCCCGCAGCAGGGTCGCGCGGTAGGCGATCTCGTTGGACAGGTAGTTGCCGCCGGTCCCGGCCCGTGCCGTCGAGCCCGGCGTGGGCCCCTCCGGCCGTACGACGGGGTCGGTGCCTCCCGCCGGGATCTCGGTGACCTCCGTACGGTCGTACACGGGGAAGCGGCCCGTGTGCGCGGCCACGATGTCCCGGTACGGCAGTGTGGTCGTCGTCCACTGCGGCTGCGAGGCCGGGTCGGTCACCGGGACGGTCTCGGTCCGGGAGACGTTGTCGTTGTCCGGGAAGCCGCCCCGCCAGGCCCCGTTGGTGCGCTCGACGTCGAACCGGCCCACCCGGCCCTGGCTCACCGTCGTGAACAGGTCCACCCGGCGCAGACACGGCTCCAGCGCCCGCTCCACCGTCCCCTGCGCGAAATCCCGCCAGCGCACCGGGAACACGGCCGTCTCGACCCGTGCCGGACCGTCCGCCGTCTCGATCACCGTCCCGTCCAGCGCGAGCGCGGCGGCCCCGGAGGGATTGGAGATACGGATGTCCCGGTCGAGCGTGAACGGGTCGAAACCGGTGACGAGGATGCGCCGGCCCGCCGTCCCCCGGTCACAGCGCAGATCCGCCTGCCCGCGCGAGGTCCGCTCCAACTCGTCCAGCAGCGAGGACCGTTGCGCCTCACCGAGCGCGAACCCCGGTTCGTACGACCGAACTTCGCGCGTCATCGCCAACCGTGCCCAGTACAGCGGCCGGTCGTCGTCGCGGCTGAGGTCCCCGCCCTCGGGGCCCCGGCCCTGTGCGCGGTCCACGGCCCGCCGCCACAGCGCCGAGCCCTGCTGTACGACGCTCTGCCGGGCCTCGGCGTACGAGCGCGCGGACGCGAGCGCGCGGGCGAAGCGCGGTGCCACGGAGCCGAATCCGGACCGGGCGAGGATCTCCCGGGGTACGGCCTGATCGAGGCGCTGTTCCTCCACGGTGGCTGTGGGGGCCGCCTGGGCGGAGGCGGGGGTCGTAGGGGCGGACAGGCCCGCCAGCAGGGCCAGTCCGAGGACGCCGATCCGAACACGCAGGGAACTCAAGGCGTTTCACACCCTTTTCGTCGACGTGCGGGGGCAAGTGGTACCGGACGGCGGAAGTATCGCGTGACGGCGCCGATTGTGAAGGGTTCGTACGAGATCACCGCCCGCCGATCCCCCGGCGGCCGCCGAGCGCCCGGCCACGGTTAACGTCTTGAGCCGGGACAAGCCTCCCGTCGCGAACTGCCCCGGCCCGGGACCTGACACCCGGGCCGGGGCCGCTCCAGTCGGCCTCCCCAGCCGGCCGCTTTCAGCCGGCCGCCTCCGCGCGGTCCTCGGCGGTGACGGCCCGGTAGGCGATCGCCGCGAGCCGCGCCTGGCCGTCCACGCTCGGATGGAACCAGTCCCACTGGCTCAACTGCCCGGCCCCGAAGTCGAAGTCGAAGACCGCGCCCCCGTCGAAGCGGCACCGCCGGTCCCTCGCGCAGACCTCCTCCAGCACCTTGTTGTACGCCTGCACACGCTGCTGCACCGACTCCCGGCGCAGCGTGGCCGCCGTGTCCAGCGCGTCGGGCTCGCTCAGCATCGAGGGGCAGATGCCCAGCTTCCACACCTGCCGGCCCAGCGGACTGGTCCGCCCCTGCGACCACAGCCGCTTAAGGTTCGGCACGCTCGCCACGTACACCTGCGTCCGCGGCAGGGTCCGGTGCAGGGTGCGCAGCGCCTCCTCGAACCCGGTGCGGAAGTCGGCCACCGGGGTCATCGCCGAGGCCGTGGCCCGGCAGGCGTCGTTCGCGCCCACCATCACCGTCACCAACTGGGGCCGCCGCGTGGCGGCCTGGGCGATCTGGCCGGGCAGGTCGGCCATCCGGGCGCCCGTCACCGCGTAGTTCCAGCTGCGCTCGGCCGCCTTCGCCCGGCCCAGCAGCCGTACCGCCAGACTGTCCACCCGGGCACTGGTACCGGTCGCCCACGACGCCTCGGGGCAGTCCGACAGCACCGTGCACGCATCGAAGCCGCGCGTGATGGAGTCGCCGACAGCGGCGATGGAGGACGGACTGCGGTTCCACACGTCGGGCGAGTGCGTCCGGCTGGCGGAGGGCCGGGGGGAGCCGCCACCGAGGGCGTCGCAGCCGGTGAGGCCCAGAGTCGCCGTCAACAGGACGGCGAGTGCGGACCGGGTACGCCGGCGTCGGTTTCGCATCCCCTGGTCCATCCCCTTGTCCCGCGGTCGCTGTTCCCTGCACCCATGACAACGCGTCAGAGTCTCCCCGGTGGCCCGGATGCCGCGGCTCACACCCGTACAAGCGTCCCCCCGGGTGAATGGCGGCGTTTCCTGTCGACGGGACCGACCGTACGTCACACTCGCGTCGTCGCCGCACGGTAGCCTCGCCATCAACGCGGCCGTCGTGCCAGGCCGCCGGTCAGACCGCACCATGTCCCGCTCAGCACGGAGGTCCCGGTGACGACACGTGGAGTCCTGTACGTGCACTCCGCGCCGCGCGCGCTGTGCCCGCACGTCGAGTGGGCCGTCGCCGGAGTGCTCGGCACACGCGTCGGCCTCGACTGGATCCGGCAGCCCGCCGCCCCCGGCACCTGGCGCTCGGAGTTCTCCTGGCAGGGCGAGGCCGGCACCGCCTCCAAGCTCGCCTCGGCCCTGCGCGGCTGGCACCTGCTGCGCTTCGAGGTGACCTCCGAGCCCTCGAACAACGCCGAGGGCGAGCGCTACAGCTGCACCCCCGAGCTGGGCATCTTCCACGCCGTCACCGGCATCCACGGCGACATCCTCATCCCCGAGGACCGGCTCCGGGCGGCCCTGCTGCGCAGCCGGCGCGGGGAGAGCGACCTGGAGGCCGAGCTGTCCAAGCTCCTCGGCAAGCCGTGGGACGACGAACTGGAGCCGTTCCGCTACGCGGGAGAGGGCGCACCGGTGCGCTGGCTGCACCAGGTGGTGTAGCCGACCTGAAGGGGCGCTGGGCTGTATCGATATGCGGCTCCGCCGCGATGGGGGTGCCTCCCTGCTCGAACGGAGTCGAGAGCTTGGGGGAGCGACCAGCCCAAGGCGGCCCGCGCCCGGCGCACAAGAGACGACGAACGGCGTTGGCCCGAACCCCTCCAAGGGCTCGGGCCAACGCCGTTCAGTGCAGCTACGGCCGAATTCAGACCGTCCGGAACGCCAGCACGACGTTGTGGCCGCCGAAGCCGAACGAGTCGTTCAGCGCGGCGATACGGCCCTCGGCGGGCAGCTTGCGCGCCTCACCGCGGACGATGTCGGCGGTGGCCTCGGCCTCGGGGTCGAGGTTCTCGACGTTGATGGTCGGCGGGGCGATCCGGTTGTACAGCGCGAGCACGGTCGCGACCGACTCGACACCGCCGGCGCCGCCGAGCAGGTGGCCGGTCATCGACTTGGTGGCGGAGACCGCGAAGTGGTCCGCGTCGTCGCCGAACACCTTGCGCAGCGCCTTCAGCTCGGCCACGTCACCGGCCGGCGTCGAGGTGGCGTGCGCGTTGACGTGCACGATCTCGGCCGGGTTCAGGCCGGTGTTGTCGAGCAGGCTCTGCAGGGCGTGCGCGATGCCGCGACCCTCGGGCTCCGGCTGCACGATGTCGTGGCTGTCGGCCGAGATGCCCTGGCCGACGGCCTCCGCGTAGACGCGGGCGCCGCGCTTGGCGGCGTGCTCGGCGGACTCCAGGACCAGCACGCCGGCGCCCTCACCGAGGACGAAACCGTCGCGGGCGACGTCGTAGGGGCGCGAGGCACCCTGCGGGTCGTCGTTGTTCTTGGACATCGCCATCATGTTGCCGAAGGCGGCGATGGGCAGCGGGTGGATGGCCGCCTCGGTGCCACCGGCGACGACGACGTCGGCGCGGCCCGTGCGGATCATCTCGATGGCGTAGCCGATCGCCTCGGCGCCCGAGGCGCAGGCGGAGACCGGGGTGTGCACACCGGCGCGCGCGCCCACGGCCAGGCCCACGTTGGCGGACGGGCCGTTCGGCATCAGCATCGGCACGGTGTGCGGGGAGACGCGGCGGACGCCCTTCTCCTTCAGCACGTCGTACTGGTCGAGCAGGGTGGTGACGCCGCCGATGCCGGAGGCGATGACCGCGCCGAGGCGGTCGGGGTCGATGCTGCTGTCCTCACCGGCCTTGTCGGTGAAACCGGCGTCCGCCCAGGCCTCCTTGGCCGCGATCAGCGCGAACTGCGCCGAGCGGTCCAGGCGGCGGGCCTGCGGCCGGGGGATGACCTCGGTGGGCTCCACGGCGATCTGCGCCGCGATACGGACCGCCTGGTCGGCGGCCCACTCCTGGTCGAGGGGACCGACGCCGGACTTGCCGGCGATCAGACCCTCCCAGGTGGAAGCTGCGTCGCCACCCAGCGGTGTGGTTGCGCCGATACCGGTGACGACCACGGTGCGATTGGTCGGGCTCACGGGAATTCTTTCTCCAACGGATGCGGGATTCAGCGGCGCCACCGCCGGGTGGCGGGGCTGTGCAGCCTCGGGACTGAGGGGTGACTCAGCCCTGGTGCTTGAGGATGTAGTCGGTCGCGTCGCCGACGGTCTTGAGGTTCTTGACGTCCTCGTCGGGGATCTTGACGTCGAAGCGCTCCTCGGCGGCGACGACGACCTCGACCATGGACAGCGAGTCGACGTCCAGGTCGTCGGTGAAGGACTTGTCCAGCTGGACGTCCTCAACCGGGATGCCGGCGATCTCGTTCACGATGTCGGCGAGACCGGCGACGATCTCTTCCTGGGTGGCGGCCATGTCAGGCGCTCCTTCGTAGTTTCCGGTGTGACGCCTGCCGCGGCGGCGGCAGGTGGTGCGGCTCCCGTACCGAATCGCATGATCCGGCACGGAGTGCCTAGGGGAGGGTAACGACCGTGGCGGCGTACACGAGACCCGCCCCGAATCCGATGACGAGCGCGGTGTCGCCGCTCTTCGCCTCCCCGGTCGCCAGGAGCCGCTCCATCGCGAGCGGGATCGAGGCGGCCGAGGTGTTGCCGGTGGTGCGGATGTCACGGGCGACCGTGACGTGCTCCGGCAGCTTGAGAGTCTTCACCATCGAGTCGATGATGCGCACATTCGCCTGGTGCGGGATGAAGACGTCCAGGTCGTCCGCGGTGAGGCCGGCGGCGTCCAGCGCCTCCTTGGCGACCTTCGCCATCTCGAACACGGCCCAGCGGAACACCGCCTGGCCTTCCTGGGTGATCGCGGGGAACTTGACGTTGCCCTCGCTGTCGAGGGGCAGCTCGGAGACGTCGCCGGTGGGGGTCCCCCCGCTCGAGCGAAGCCGAGAGTGGGGGAGGAAGCGGTCCCACGACACGGTCTGCTTGATGGTCTCGGACTTGTCGCCCTCCGAGCCCCAGACGGTCGGGCCGATGTGCGGCTCCTGGGACGGGCCGACCACGACCGCGCCCGCGCCGTCGCCGAAGAGGAAGGCCGTCGCGCGGTCCTCCAGGTCGGTCAGGTCGCTCAGCCGCTCCACGCCGATGACGAGCACGTACTCGGCGGAACCTTCCACCACCATGCCCTTGGCCAGCGTGAGGCCGTAGCCGAAGCCCGCACAGCCCGCCGAGATGTCGAAGGCGGCGGCCTTGTCGGTGCCGAGCTGGTCGGCGATCGAGGTGGCGATGGCCGGGGTCTGGGCGAAGTGCGAGACGGTCGAGACGACCACGGCGCCGATCTGCTCGGGGTCGATGCCCGCGTCGGCGATCGCCTTGCCGGCGGCCTCCACCGACATCGCGGCGACGGTCTCCTCAGGGCCCGCCCAGTGACGGGTCTCGATGCCGGAACGCGACCGGATCCACTCGTCGGACGAGTCGATCTTCTCGAGGATCACCTCGTTGGGCACCACACGGGTCGGGCGGTAGCCGCCCACCCCGAGGATGCGGGCATACGGGGCGCCCTTGCTGGGCTTGATCTTCGACATTCGGTCGGCTCCTTAAGGCTGAAAGCGTCAGGCGTGCTCGGCGGCGAGCGCGCGGGCCGCGTCGAGGTCGTCGGGGGTCTTCAGGGCCAGCGTCGTGACGCCCGGCAGGGCACGCTTGGCCAGGCCGGTCAGCGTGCCGCCGGGGCACACCTCGATGAGCGCGGTGACGCCGAGCTCCTTGAAGGTCTCCATGCACAGGTCCCAGCGGACCGGGTTGGCGACCTGGCCGACCAGGCGCTGAAGCACCTCGGCGCCGGTGGCCACGGCACGGCCGTCCTTGTTGGAGACGTACGGAACCTTCGGGTCCGCGGGCGCGAGACCGGCGGCCGCCTGGGCCAGGGTCTCGACCGCGGGGGCCATGTGATGCGTGTGGAAGGCGCCGGCGACCTTCAGCGGGACGACCTTGCGGACGCCCTCGGGCTTGTCCTCGGCCAGCGTGGCGAGCTGCTTCAGCGTGCCCGCGGCGACGATCTGGCCGGCGCCGTTGATGTTCGCCGGGGTCAGCCCGAGCTTCTCCAGGTGCTTGACCGAGACCTCGGGGTCGCCGCCGAGCAGCGCCGACATTCCGGTCTCGGTGATCGCGGCGGCGTCTGCCATGGCCAGGCCGCGCCGCCGTACGAGACTCAGGGCGGCGGCGTCGTCGAGCACCCCGGTGATCGCGGCGGCGGTGATCTCGCCCACGCTGTGGCCTGCGACGGCACCGGGCGTCACGTCACCAAGTGCCGCGGCGGACAGGATTCCGGCGGCGACGAGCAGCGGCTGGGCCACCGCGGTGTCACGGATGGCGTCCGCGTCGGCCTGGGTGCCGTAGTGGACCAGGTCCAGTCCGATGGCGTCCGACCAGGCGGCGACGCGGTCGGCGGCACCGGGGAGTTCGAGCCAGGGGGTCAGGAAGCCGGGCGTCTGAGCGCCCTGGCCGGGAGCGACGAGTACGAGCACTCTCACACTCTCTCTTGGGGACGGCCACGGCCGCCCGTGGGGACAGGGACGAAGAACACGAGGGGGATTTGTGGGCCCTCGACAAAAGCTCAGGCCTGAGCATCCCCATCGGCCAGACGTCCCAGGATCAGCGCGATCCGCAACGTGAACGCGGATCGTACATCGGACGGTGACCAGCCCGTGACATCTGTCACACGTCGGAGCCGGTAGCGCACGGTGTTCGGGTGAACGAAGAGCATCCGCGCCGCCCCCTCCAGACTGCTCGCCTGCTCCAGATAGACGGCGAGGGTCTCCAGGAGCGCCGAACCCGCCTCCTCCAGCGGTCTGTAGATCTCCTCCACCAACTGCTCGCGCGCGCTCGGATCGCCCGCGATGGCGCGCTCCGGCAGCAGGTCGTCCGCCAGCACCGGACGCGGTGCGTCCTGCCAGGCGGAACAGGCCTTCAGCCCCGCCGCGGCAGCCTGCGCGGAGCGCGTGGCAGCCTGCAGATCGGGTACGACGGGACCCGCGACGACCGGTCCGGCCGCGAACGGCCCGATCAGCGACTTGGCCACGGCCAGCGGACGGTCACTGCCCCCCGCGATGACGACGAGCCGGTCGCCGAGCACCCCGGTCAGCACCTGGAGCTTGGCGTGCCGGGCGGCCCGCCGGATGGCCTCGACGGTCAGCTCGCTGTCCCCGTCAGGGGCCGTGCCGAGGATGACGCTGACGTTCTCCGGCGAGTTCCAGCCGAGCGCGGCCGCCCGGCTCACGGCGCCCTCGTCGGCCTCCCCGCTCAGCACGGCGTTGACCACCAGGGACTCCAGCCGCGCGTCCCAGGCACCGCGTGCCTCGGCGGCCTGGGCGTAGACCTGGGCGGTGGCGAACGCGATCTCCCGGGCGTAGACGAGCAGCGCCTCGCGCAGCAGGGACTCGTCGCCGGGGGCCGCCACCTCGTCGATGGCCGACTCCATGACCTCGATGGTGGTGCGCACCATCTCCACGGTCTGCCGCAGGGTGATCGCCCGCGTCAGCTCGCGCGGCGCCGTCCCGAACACGTCCGTCGAGATCGCCTGCGGCGTCTCCGGGTGCCGGAACCACTCGGTGAAGGCGGCGATGCCCGCCTGGGCCACCAGCCCGATCCAGGAACGGTTCTCCGGTGGCATGGCCCGGTACCACGACAGGGTCTCGTCCATGCGCGCGATGGCCTGCGCGGCGAGTCTGCCTGACGACTTCTCCAGCCGCTTCAGCGTCGCGGAGTGCGCGTGGACCTCGTGCGCTGCGTGTTCTGTCCTGTGGGTTTCGGGTTCGGGCACGGGGACAAGCCTGCCTTATCCGGACGGGTGTGCGCGCCGCCGGGTCGGAACAGGGGCCCTGGGCAGGGCTCGTGATGGCTACCGTGGTGCTCGTGATGGACGTCAGGCGCGCCGAGCGGCGCTACCCGGGAGGAGCCCCGCGGCGGGGATCGAGACCCGCCACGCCTTCTCCTTCGGCCCGCACTACGACCCCGAGAACCTCCGCTTCGGCGCGGTCCTCGCCTGCAACGAGGAGCGCCTCGCCCCCGGCGCCGGCTTCGACGAGCACCCGCACAGCCACACCGAGATCGTGACGTGGGTCATCGAGGGCGAGCTGACCCACCGCGACTCCACCGGCCACGAGACGACCGTCCGCCCTGGCGACGTCCAGCGCCTGAGCGCCGCGGCGGGGGTCCGGCACGTGGAGCGCAACGACGGCGCGGTCCCTCTCGCCTTCGTCCAGATGTGGCTGGCCCCGCGCGCCCCTGGCGGCGACCCGTCCTACGAGATCGTCCGAGGCATCGCCGACTCCACGCCGTACGCGGTTCCGGAGGCGGGCGCGATGCTGTACGTACGGCGGCTGGGGGCGGGGGAGCGGACGGCGGTGCCGGACGGGGCGTACGGGTACGTCCATGTCGTACGGGGCGAGGTGCGGCTGGGGGAGGAGACGCTCGGGCCGGGGGACTCGGCGCGGATCACGGGGGCGGAGGGGCTGGAGGCGGTGGGGGTGACGCCGGTGGAGCTGCTGGTGTGGGAGATGGGGGCGGGCTGAGCCGGACCGCCCTTCGACGCGTGTGACGTCGGGCGCGGCCGGAGTCCACGTACCAGCCGCTCTCAAACCGTCCATCGCCCATGACCCGATCCCTTCCGCACTGCGCTGCCGGCCGGCCGCTCACTGTCGGGGCTGTCCCGCGCCGTGCGCGTAAAGCGTGAAGGAGGAGGGCCTGGAACCGGCGGCTGTGGCATCGCGCCGCTCCGAGGGGGCGGAGGCCACGGCCTGGTCGCGGCGTCGCAGGATGTAGAGGTCCCAGCTGTCGGGGTCGCCGATGTAGACGAACAGTTTCGGGTGCTCCGTCTCGTGACGTGAATCACGTAACTGGTCCGCGCGCAACGGACTTCGAGTCGGAATACCGCGCCGAGTTCGCCTTGGGCGAGCACTCGGCGCGGCACCTGCGTCGCCTCCTGCGGCTCTACCTCACCAGTTCGGGGCTCCTGGAAGTCGCCGACGCCGCCGAGCTGGCACTGACGGAGCTCGTCGCCAACGTCGTCCGTCATGTACCAGGCCGTCGCTGCCGCACCTGCTTCCTGCTCATGCCCGGTGGGGTGAGGGTGGAGGTCGCGGACGGCTGCTCGCTGCTGCCTGTGCGGGCGCCGCGGGACTCACTCGCCGACGGTGGGCGCGGCCTGCTCCTCGTCGAGGCGGTGACCGACCGCTGGGGTGTGACGCCGCGCCCGGGCGGGCGCGGGAAGACCGTGTGGTTCGAGTGCTGGAGTCCTCAGTCCCGCCCCCGCACCTCCGCCAGTACCGCGTCCGTGAACGCCGGCCATGCCTCGACCGCCCAGGGGCCGAACGCGCGGTCCGTGAGGGCAACCGCCGCCACGCCCGCGTCCGGGTCGATCCACACGAACGTGCCCGACTGACCGAAGTGCCCGAACGTGCGTGGGGAGGACGAACTGCCCGTCCAGTGCGGGGACTTGGTGTCGCGGATCTCGAAGCCCAGGCCCCAGTCGTTGGGGTTCTGGTGGCCGTAGCCCGGCAGGACGCCCTTCGTGCCCGGGAACTGGACGGTCATCGCCTCGGCGACCGTACGGGTGTCCAGCAGGCGCGGGGCCTGGACCTCGGCGGCGAATCGCAGCAGGTCGTCCACGGTCGAGACGCCGTCCTTCGCCGGGGAGCCCTCCAGCGACGTCGACGTCATGCCGAGCGGCTCCAGCACCGCCTGCCGCAGATACTCGGCGAAGGGGATCTCCGTCGCCTTGGCGATGTGGTCGCCGAGCTGCGCGAAACCGGCGTTGGAGTACAGGCGGCGCTCCCCGGGCGCGCCCATCGTGCGGTGCTCGTCGAAGGCGAGGCCGGAGGTGTGGGCGAGGAGGTGGCGGACCGTGGAGCCGGGCGGACCGGCCGGCTCGTCCAGCTCGATCGCGCCCTCCTCGTACGCGACGAGCGCCGCGTACGCCGCGAGCGGCTTGGTGACCGAGGCCAGCGGGAAGCGCCGGTCGGCCGGGCCGTGGGTCCCGAGGATCGTGCCGTCCGCTCGGACGACACCCGCGGCGGCGGTGGGCACGGGCCAGTTCTCGATCAGCGCCAGGCTCTTCAACGACATGCTGGTGAGCCTAGGCGGCTCACAGTACGAGCCGCATCGAGGGGTCGGGCCTCAGCGGCGATGGCGGGCCGGATGGGCGCCGCCAACGCCGCGCCGCCCGCGCATACCAGCCGCATCGAGGGGCCGACCCTCAGCGGGCGACCGCGAGCCGGATCTGCGCCACGCGCCCAGCGCACGCGGAGTCAGTCGGTGCAGGGCGCCCACGCATACGCGGCTCACAGGACCAGCCGCATCGAAGGATCAGGCTTGCGAGCGAAACCCAGCGACGCGTACAGCGGTTCCGCCTCCGCGGACGCGTTGAGGTCGACGTGGCGGGCGCCTTGCTCGCGGAACCAGTCCAGCAGGGCCACCATGACCGCTCGGGCGTAGCCGCGGCGCCGGGCGTCGGGGTCCGTGGCGACGCTGTAGACATAGCCGACGCGGCCGTGCGGATTGTCCGCCCGCCCGATCCGGTACTCCAGGCTCCCCGCCGCCAGCGCGGCCAGCGCCCCCGGTCGCTCCGGGTGGTCGACGACGAACGCGGCGAAGGCCCCGTCCGGCTCCGCGAGGCGGCGGCGCAGGGTCGGCAGGGACTGTCCGTGCCAGCCGGCGCCGCCCGTGCTCGCGGAGACGGAGTCGATCATCACTTGACGTAGACGCAGCACTTCGGCGGCGTCCTCCGGCAGCGCACGGCGTACGGAACTCATGTCCCGCACGCTAACCACCGCGCCCGGCCGCCGTCCTGCGGATTTCCTCCGGGTCCGCTTGCCTGGAGTGCACTCGAAGGTTCTAGCGTTGGGGGCATGACGGTGATGCAGACCACCCCCGCGGACACGGAGCAGACACCCGAACCCGCCGACCTCTGCGCGGGGCCGCCCCGGCACCCGCGTCCCGACGGCCAGGACCGCTACACGATCAGCGAGGTCGTCGCCGTCACCGGGCTGACCGCCCACACCCTGCGCTGGTACGAGCGGATCGGGCTGATGCCGCACGTCGACCGCTCGCACACCGGCCAGCGCCGCTACAGCAACCGCGACCTGGACTGGCTGGACCTGGTGACCAAGCTGCGGCTGACCGGGATGCCGGTGGCCGACATGGTCCGGTACGCGCAGCTGGTGCGCGAGGGCGAGCACACCTACGGCGAGCGGCACGAGCTGCTGGAGTCCACCCGCCGCGACGTGCTCGCGCGCATCAGCGAGCTGCGGGACACCCTCGCCGTGCTCGACCGGAAGATCAGCCTCTACGCGGGCGGCGCCGCCCGCTGACCAGCGGTCACAGCTCCGCCAGCAGTTCGGCCTTCTTCGAGGAGAACTCCTCGTCGGTCACCAGTCCCGCGCTGTGCAGCTCCCCGAGGTGGCGGATCCGCTCGGCGATGTCCGCCGGGTCCCGGCGCGGCGCGGGCACCGGTATCGCGGGCACCGGCCCGCGCGCCCGCAGCGCCGCCAGGACCGCCGCCGCGAACGGCAGCGACTCGTGGACGGGTCCGTACCCCAGACCGAAGACGACCGCCGCCGGATCCTGGTCCGGCTGGGCAAGCTGCGCCGCCTGCTGCTCACGCGGAAGCAGGCGCAGATGCCCCTCGAAGGTCTCCGGGGAGCGCCAATCGACGCCGCTCAGGTCGGTGACCGGGAAGGTCTGGTCGCCGGCCTTCCACTTCGCCGAGGACGCGCCCGTCCAGGACCAGCGGAAGCGTACGGAGATACCGTCGAAGGAGGCCTTGGCGTCGTAGGCCTTGAAGTGTTGGGGTCCCTCGGGCGCGGCCACCAGGTGCTCGTCGGCCGGAGCGGAGCCGGCCAGCAGGGGGCGCAGCTCGTCGGCGTAGTACTCGGCGAGGGTCTCGCGCTCGGCGGGCAGCACCAGGCGGTACGGGTCGCAGCTCTCGCGCAGCTGCCCGGCCGCCGCCTCCATCAGCGGATCGGCGCCGGGGCGCGGCTCGGCCCGCAGGACGACCGTGCCGCGTCTGCCCGGGGTGAGGGTCACCCCGCAGAGCGCGGCCAGCGGCACGCGCCGTTCGCCGAGCACCTGGAACAGCCTGGGCGTCCGAATCCCCCGTTCGTAGCGGATGAGCACGGAGTCGGACTCGAACTCCCAGGCGGCATGAAATCCGGCCAGTACGTCACCCATGCGGGTCATCGTATGCGGCTCGGGCTTCTACGTCCCCACCCCGCGCGGACCGCAGTTTCTGCGCCTCTACGCGCGTCCGGCGTGCGCCGTACCGGACAAACCCGCCCGGCACACGTCACCATCGTGCGCGCAGCGCACCGAGTGGTACGCGCCAACCCCGATGTCGGCGAGGTTGCGCAGGCTGTCCGTGCCGGGTTCGAAATAGCCGGCGTGGCCCTGGGCGTCGCGCGCCGAGAGCACTCGCGCCCCGAACGCGGCGGACACCGGGTCCTGCCCGTGGCCCAGACCGCCGACCTCCAGGTACGGCACGTCCTGGATCCAGTCGCTGGGGTCCCGCATCGCCCACACATGGGCGGAGGTGCGCAGCCGCGCCGCCGAGGTGACCCGCATGCCGGGGCTCGCGGCCACCGCCATGTCGGCCACCCGGTGCGGCATGCCGGGCGCGGCGACCCCGCAGACCACGGAGCCGTAGCTGTGGCAGAACATCGAGACCGGCACGCCGCCGGGCAGCCCCCGCAGCATCGCGTTCAGACGTACGGCGCCGTCCTCGGCGCGCATCGCGGTGGCCGCGTCCACGCCGAGCCCGGCGGGGGCCGTGTAGTCGGCCCAGGCG
This sequence comes from Streptomyces sp. V3I7, assembly GCF_030817495.1. NCBI lineage: Bacteria > Bacillati > Actinomycetota > Actinomycetes > Kitasatosporales > Streptomycetaceae > Streptomyces > Streptomyces sp. V3I7. The sequence goes on along the minus strand of NZ_JAUSZK010000001.1, from coordinate 1,997,129 downwards.
ATGACGGCGGTGCGGGTCGTGGGGCTCTTGGCCCGCTCGGCCGCGTACAGGGCCTTGGCCATGCCGACCGGGGCGGTGAACGGGCGGTTCGACTTCTCGAAGGTGAGCAGGTCGGTGTCGACACCGGGGACGACGACGGAGACCCGTTGGGCCCGCGCCAGGTCCCCGAACACCTCGGCGACCCGGCCGGAGCCGTCGGGGTCGAAGGCGAGGATGTGCCGGCCGCCGGCCATCAGCGCCTCGAAGCGGTGCATACGGCGGCTCGCCTGCTGCTTGCCGATGGGGCTGAGCCGGTTGTCGTGCATGCGCCGGCGCTCGACCTTGCGCGCCTCGTCCAGGGCGAGGTAGTTGGCGCGGTAGCGCAGCTCGACCGGGGCGCCGTTCATGTTGCCGACCACGAGGGGGTGGCGCTGGGCGAGCTCCTCGCGCTCGTGTGCGCCGAGCGAGTCGAAGAAGCCGGAGAGCTCGGCGGGGGCCGCGCCTGGGTTCGGCAGCCGGTGCCCGCCGACGCTGTCGCGCTCCCACGCGGTGACCGAGGCCTGGAGGGCGGTCGAGTCCCGGTGGGTGTGCAGGGCGGTCCAGCCGGTCGTCGCGAGCATCACGAAGACGACGGCCAGCGCCAGCAGTGCGCGCCAGACGTTGAGGTGCGGGGAGGTGCCGAAAGAAGTCACTGGGAGGACACACTAGGAGAACGGATGGGGCTCGCGGTAACCGAGTGATAGGTATCACGTATCAGCGGACGTGACGATGACCTCGGCTGTTGCGCAAGTCGATCTCCGTGGTGGCGCGGCCGTCCCCGCGAGTCGATCTCGGTCGTCGCCCGCGCGTCGATCTCCGTCGTCCTGCGTCGCACTCGATCGTCGCGCGCGTCGATCCCGGTCCTCCCGCGCGTCGCGCTCGGTGTGGTGGCGCGGCCGTCCCCGCGCGTCGCTCTCGGGTCGTCCCGCGCGTCGATCCCGGTCCTCCCGCGCGTCGATCTACGTCGTCCCAGCCGTCGCGTCGCGCCAGTCGCCCAGCAGGGCCGGGCCCGCCTGGTCCAGGTACGCCGTGGTGAGCTCGCGGATCGCGTCGATGCTGAAGTCGTCCCCCATGGACCACGCGCGCTCGGTCACCCGGATCACCGCGCCGAAGAGGGCGACCACCAGTCGCGGGCGCGGGTCCGTGTCGAGGTCCACACCCTCGCGCTCGGCGATGATCCGGGCGATGTCCTCCTCCAGCTCCGCCGAGCGCCGCAGATGGGCGGCGAGCAGCGCCGGAGAGGCCTCGATCATCCGGTAGGCGCGCATGTGGAGTTCGACCGGCACGAGCTGCTCGATCGACTCGCCGATGGTGTCCCAGCTCTCCAGCACGGCCCGGCGCAGCGACTCCAGCGGTGCCTCGTGGGGCGGGCGGGCGCGCAGGGCCTCGACGTAGTGCGACTCCGCGAGCCGGGGCACGAAGAAGGCGACGTCCTCCTTGCTGGCGAAGTAGCGGAAGAAGGTGCGCTGCGAGACGTCGACCGCCTCGGCGATCTCGTCGACGGTCGTGCGCTCGTACCCCTGGGTCGTGAACAGCTCCAGAGCCGCCCTCAGCAGCGCGTCCCGGGTGCGCTGCTTCTTGCGCTCGCGCAGCCCCGGCCGCGGTTCCGCCCGCGGGTCCGTGCGCGCACCGTCGGACGTCGCTGTGTCCATGGGGTCTCTTTTCTCCGAACTTTCGCCGCACCGTTCTTCCAGTTCAGGCTATCGGCGCAGTTCAGGCTCTCGGCGCCGGGAAATGTGTCAGCCGCCGTCTTCTGATTGCGTTTGTCATCTGTCAGTGGCCGTCATTAGCCTCGACCGCATGACTGGTCAGAGCACCCTCGACACGACGGGGCCGGGGGACAAGGCGGACCGCGTGCCCGCCGCCCCGCCCGCCCCGGCCCAGACCGCGGGCCTGCGGGGCCACCCCTGGTTCACTCTCATCACCGTCGCCGTGGGCGTCATGATGGTCGCCCTCGACGGCACCATCGTGGCCATCGCCAACCCGGCCATCGGCAAGGATCTGCACGCGAGCTGGGCCCAGCTCCAGTGGATCACCAACGCCTACGTCCTCGCGCTCGCGGTCTCCCTGATCACCGCGGGCAAGCTCGGTGACCGCTTCGGCCACCGGCAGACCTTCCTGGTCGGGGTCGCGGGCTTCGCCGCCGCCTCCGGTGCCATCGGCCTGTCCGACACCATCGCCATGGTCGTGACCGCCCGGGTCTTCCAGGGCCTGTTCGGCGCCCTGCTGATGCCGGCCGCGCTCGGCCTGCTGCGGGCCACCTTCCCGGCCGAGAAGCTCAACATGGCGATCGGCATCTGGGGCATGGTGATCGGCGCCTCCACCGCGGGCGGCCCGATCCTCGGCGGCCTGCTGGTGCAGCACGTCAACTGGCAGTCGGTGTTCTTCATCAACGTGCCGGTCGGCCTGCTCGCCCTGGTCCTGGGCGCGGTCATCCTGAAGGACCACCGCGCCGCGAGCGCCCCGCGCTCCTTCGACCTGCTCGGCATAGCCCTGCTCTCCGGCGCGATGTTCTGCCTGGTCTGGGCGCTCATCAAGGCGCCGGCCTGGGGCTGGGGCGACGGCCGGACGCTGGGGTTCATCGCCGCGTCGGTGCTGGGCTTCCTCCTCTTCGCCTTCTGGGAGACGAGGGCCGGGGAGCCGCTGATCCCGCTCGGACTGTTCCGCTCGCTGCCGCTGTCGGCGGGTGTGGTGCTGATGGTTCTCATGGCCATCGCGTTCATGGGCGGCCTGTTCTTCGTGACCTTCTACCTCCAGAACGTGCACGGGATGAGCCCGGTCGACGCGGGCCTGCACCTGCTGCCGCTCACCGGCATGATGATCGTCGGCTCGCCGCTCGCGGGTGTCCTGATCACCAAGCTGGGCCCGCGCATCCCGCTGGCCGGTGGCATGGTCGCCACCGCGCTCGCCATGTACGGCATGTCGACGCTGAAGGCGGACACCGGCAGCGCCGAGATGTCGCTCTGGTTCGCCCTGCTGGGCCTCGGCCTCGCGCCCGTCATGGTCGGCGCCACCGAGGTCATCGTCGGCAACGCCCCGCTGGAGCTCTCCGGTGTGGCCGGCGGCCTCCAGCAGGCCGCGATGCAGATCGGCGGCAGCCTCGGTACGGCGGTGCTGGGTGCCGTGATGGCGTCCAAGGTCGACAGCGACCTGCCGGGCAACTGGGCCGCCGCCGGGCTGCCGAAGCTGCCCCCGGCCCAGCTCGACCAGGCCTCCGAGGCGGTGCAGATGGGCGTCGCCCCGCTGGCCAAGGGCATCCCCGCGCCGGTCGCCGCGAAGATCACGTCCGTCGCGCACGACACCTTCGTCTCCGGCATGAGTCTCGCGTCGCTCGTCGCGGCGGGGGTCGCGGCCGTCGCCGTGCTCGTGGCGCTGCTGACCAAGCGGGGCGAGAACGCGGAGGCGGGCGCCGGCCCCGGTCACGTCTGACAACTGTCAGCCCCATGCGGGGAGTTCGGCACAGTTCCCTCATCAGGGTGACATCGCCGAAGATCGCTCGACCCTGGCCCGTACGGCAGGTGACAGTGGGTGAAGTCCTCCGCAGGGCATGGGGGTGTCGAGGCTGCGGTGCGCTGCCGGAGGGGGGCGGCGCACCGCAGCCTTGTCGTCGCTCGGGCCGTCCGGACGGCCGCGCCCTCAGGCGCCGGACGAGGCGGGCTGACCCTCCGCCTCCGCCTGCGTCTTCACATCGAGCAGCTGGTACCGGTCGATGGCCTGCTTCAGCGCCGACCGGTCTACCTTCCCCTCCCGGGCCAGTTCCGTCAGGACCGCCACCACGATCGACTGGGCGTCGATGTGGAAGTAGCGCCGGGCCGCCGCCCGGGTGTCCGCGAAGCCGAAGCCGTCCGCGCCGAGCGAGGTGTACGTCCCCGGCACCCACCGCGCGATCTGGTCCGGGACCGAGCGCATCCAGTCGGACACCGCCACGAACGGCCCCTCGGAACCGCTCAGTTTCCGCGTGACGTACGGCACCCGCTGCTCCTCCTCCGGGTGCAGCAGGTTGTGCTCCTCCGCGGCGACCGCGTCGCGGCGCAGCTCGTTCCAGGAGGTCGCCGACCAGACGTCCGCCCTGACGTTCCACTCCTCGGCGAGGATCTTCTGCGCTTCAAGCGCCCACGGCACCGCGACGCCGGACGCCATGATCTGCGCCGGGATCTCGCCGCCGGTGCCCTCGCCGATCCGGTGGATGCCCTTGAGGATGCCCTCGACGTCCACGTCCGCCGGCTCGGCCGGGTGCTGGATCGGCTCGTTGTAGACGGTCAGGTAGTAGAAGACGTCCTCGCCGTGCGGGTGCTCCGGGTTCTCGGTGGGGCCGCCGTACATGCGGCGCAGACCGTCCTGGACGATGTGCGCGATCTCGTACCCGTACGCCGGGTCGTACGCCACGCACGCCGGGTTGGTCGAGGCGAGCAGCTGGGAGTGGCCGTCGGCGTGCTGGAGGCCCTCGCCGGTCAGGGTCGTACGGCCGGCGGTCGCGCCCAGGACGAACCCGCGCGCCAGCTGGTCGGCCATCTGCCAGAACTGGTCGCCGGTGCGCTGGAAACCGAACATCGAGTAGAAGACGTACACCGGGATCAGCGGCTCAGCGTGCGTGGCGTACGCCGAGCCGGCCGCGATCAGCGAGGCCGTGCAGCCCGCCTCCGAGATGCCGTCGTGCAGCATCTGGCCGGTCGGGGATTCCTTGTAGGCGAGCAGCAGATCGCGGTCGACGGACTCGTACTGCTGGCCCAGCGGGTTGTAGATCTTCGCGCTCGGGAAGAAGGAGTCCATGCCGAACGTGCGGTACTCGTCCGGCGCGATCAGTACGAACCGCTTGCCGATCTCCTTGTCCCGCATGAGGTCCTTGAGCAGCCGGACGAACGCCATCGTCGTGGCGATCTGCTGCTGGCCGGTCCCCTTCTTCACACTCGCGTACGTCTTGTCGTCCGGCAGCGGCAGCGGCTTCGAGCGCACGAGGCGCGTCGGGACGTACCCGCCGAGCGACTTGCGCCGGTCGTGCATGTACTGGATCTCCTCCGAGTCCCGGCCCGGGTGGTAGTACGGCGGCGCGCCGGACTCCAGCTCCTTGTCGGAGATCGGCAGGTGCAGCCGGTCGCGGAAGTGCTTGAGGTCGTCGACCGTCAGCTTCTTCATCTGGTGCGTGGCGTTGCGGCCCTCGAAGTTGGGGCCGAGCGTCCAGCCCTTGACCGTCTGCGCCAGGATCACCGTCGGCTGGCCCTTGTGCGCCTTGGCCGCCGACATCGCCGCGAAGATCTTCCGGTGGTCGTGACCGCCCCGGCCCAGATGCAGGATCTGGTCGTCGGTCATGTTCTCGACCATCGCGCGCAGCCGCTGGTCGTCGCCGAAGAAGTGGTCACGGATGTACGCGCCGGACTCGGTGGCGTACGTCTGGAACTGGCCGTCGGGGGTGGTGTTCAGCTTGTTGACCAGGATGCCGTCACGGTCCTGGGCGAGCAGCGGGTCCCAGGTCCGGTCCCACACCAGCTTGATCACGTTCCAGCCGGCGCCCCGGAACTGCGACTCCAGCTCCTGGATGATCTTGCCGTTGCCGCGCACCGGCCCGTCGAGCCGCTGCAGGTTGCAGTTGACGACGAAGGTCAGGTTGTCCAGGCCCTCGCGCGCGGCGATGGACAGTTGGCCGAGCGACTCCGGCTCGTCCATCTCGCCGTCGCCGAGGAACGCCCACACATGCGACCTGGAGGTGTCGGCGATGCCGCGCGCCTCCATGTAACGGTTCATCCGCGCCTGGTAGATCGCGCCGAGCGGGCCGAGGCCCATGGAGACGGTCGGGAACTCCCAGAAGTCCGGCATGGACCGCGGATGCGGGTAACTGGACAGGCCGTCGGGGTACTTGGACTTCTCCTGGCGGAAGCCGTCCAACTGGTTCTCGGTGAGCCGGTCGAGCAGATAGGCGCGCGCGTAGATGCCCGGCGAGGCGTGCCCCTGGAAGAAGACCTGGTCGCCGCCGTCGCCCTCGTCCTTGCCGCGGAAGAAGTGGTTGAAGCCCACGTCGTACAGCGAGGCGGAGGAGGCGAACGTGGCGATGTGGCCGCCGACGCCGATGCCGGGGCGCTGGGCGCGCGAGACCATCACGGCCGCGTTCCAGCGCGTCGCGTTCAGGATCCTGCGCTCGATCTCCTCGTTGCCCGGGAAGAACGGTTCGCTCTTGGTGGGGATGGTGTTGACGTAGTCCGTGCTGCGCATCTCGGGCACGGCCACGCGCTTCTCGCGCGCCCGCTCGATCAGGCGCAGCATGAGATAGCGGGCCCGTTCCCGGCCGCGCTCGTCGACGGCGGCGTCCAGGGAGTCGAGCCACTCCCGGGTCTCCTCGGGATCGAAGTCAGGAACCTGACTCGGAAGGCCGCCAATGATGATCGGATTGCGATCGGATCCGGAAGCCACGCTGTTCCTTACGTGTCGGAGGGCCGCTGGGGACCACTGCTTCACTGCTTCGCCGTACGTGTCCGTGCCTGCACGGTCCCCATCGTGTACCCAGAGGGGGCGTACGTCATCTCTACCGGGGGGTAACCGCGGGACCGCCGGAACACCCGGGACGCGCTCTCGCGTAAAGCGGACAGAAGGTGTGATGTGGGCCACGCGATACCGGGATACGGTGCCAGGAGTTGGGGCGAGACGGCCCGGATCGTCACCGTTTCGGCGGTCAGATCGGCCGGGTACTTGCGCGATCCGTCCCGCCCGTGTGGACTACGCCCAATGCTTCGCGCACGCGCGTGGCTGAGTTATTCATCAAGACATGATCAGGAGGCAACCCGTGAGCGCGACCGCGGACCACGCGGAGGAACGGACGAGCCCTGCCGCAAGGCTGGGGTTCCAGCCCGAGCAGGTGGTCCAGGAGATCGGCTACGACGACGACGTCGACCAGGAGCTCCGCGAGTCCATCGAAGAAGTCATCGGCAGCGAGCTGAAGGACGAGGACTACGACGACGTTGCCGACGCCGTGGTGCTGTGGTTCCGCGACGAGGACGGAGACCTGACCGATGCGCTCGTGGACGCCACGACGTACATCGAAGAGGGCGGCTCGATCCTCCTGCTGACGCCGAAGACCGGCCGTGACGGCTACGTCGAGCCGAGCGACATCTCGGAAGCCGCCACCACGGCGGGACTTTCGGCGTCCAAGAGCGTCAGCGTGGGCAAGGACTGGAGCGGCTCGCGTCTTGTGACGCCGAAGGCCGCCAAGTCCAAGAGGTAGGCAGCCTCCCCCGGACACCGGGCGGGCCGAGCCATGGCTCGGCCCGCCCTTCTGCCTGTCCGCCCACCCCTGTCTGCCTGTCCGCCCACCCCCGGTGATCACTGCGGCGTAGGGTGTCCTCACCCATACAGCCCATCGAAGGGATGCAGGACGATGGCGATCCAGGTCGGCGACAAGGCCCCTGACTTTGAACTGCAGGACAACCACGGCCGCACCGTGAAGCTCTCGGACTTCCGCGGCGAGAAGAACGTGGTCCTGCTCTTCTACCCCTTCGCCTTCACCGGTGTGTGCACCGGCGAGCTGTGCGAGCTGCGCGACAACCTCCCGCAGTTCGCGGACCGCGAGACCCAGGTGCTCGCCGTCTCCAACGACTCCATCCACACCCTGCGCGTCTTCGCCGAGCAGGAGGGCCTGGAGTACCCGCTGCTGAGCGACTTCTGGCCGCACGGCAACGTGTCGCGCGCCTACGGCGTCTTCGACGAGGACAAGGGTCTCGCCCACCGCGGCACCTTCATCATCGACAAGGAAGGCGTCGTGCGCTGGACCGTCCGCAACGCCCTGATGGACGCGCGCGACCTCGGCGAGTACGTCAAGGCGCTCGACACCCTGTGATCTGACACGGGCGCGCCCCTTCGGCGTACTTGTGGTCCAGGGCCTGCGGGGGGCGGGAACCCGTCACTAGGATCGACTCGTTGATCCGGTATCCGACGTACGACGGGGCTCCCCGCCCCTGGACACCACATGGAGGACTCGTGGGAGTCAGCCTCAGCAAGGGCGGCAACGTATCGCTGACGAAGGAGGCCCCGGGCCTGACCGCCGTCATCGTCGGTCTGGGGTGGGACGTCCGCACCACGACCGGCCAGGACTTCGACCTGGACGCCAGCGCGCTGCTGCTGAACAACGCCGGCAAGGTCGGCAGTGACCAGAACTTCGTCTTCTTCAACAACCTCAAGAGCCCCGACGGCTCGGTGGAGCACACCGGCGACAACATCACCGGTGAGGGCGAGGGCGACGACGAGCAGATCAAGGTCGACCTCGCCGGCGTCCCGGCCGACGTCGAGAAGGTCGTCTTCCCGGTCTCGATCTACGACGCCGAGAACCGCCAGCAGTCCTTCGGCCAGGTGCGCAACGCCTTCATCCGGATCGTCAACCAGGCGAACGGCCAGGAGATCGCACGCTACGACCTGAGCGAGGACGCCTCCACCGAGACCGCGATGGTCTTCGGCGAGCTCTACCGCCACGGCGCCGAGTGGAAGTTCCGCGCCATCGGCCAGGGCTACGCCTCGGGTCTGCGCGGCATCGCCCAGGACTTCGGCGTCAACGTCTGAAGACGCCTTCGGACGCCGCCGTCCGAGAGATCGCCCACCCGTCCGGCGCCGCGCTGTTTACGCGCGGCGCCGGACGCGCAGACAACCGAAGAAGCACCACCTAGGGGAGGACCAGCACCATGGGCGTCACGCTCGCCAAGGGAGGCAACGTCTCCCTCTCCAAAGCCGCACCGAACCTCACGAACGTGCTGATCGGGCTCGGCTGGGACGCGCGCTCCACCACCGGGGCCCCCTTCGACCTCGACGCCAGCGCCCTGCTGTGCCAGGGCGGCCGCGTGCTCGGCGACGAGTGGTTCGTCTTCTACAACCAGCTCACCAGCCCCGACGGCTCGGTCGAGCACACCGGCGACAACCTCACCGGTGAGGGCGAGGGCGACGACGAGACGCTCCTGGTGGACCTGGCCAAGGTCCCGGTCACCTGCGACAAGATCATCTTCCCGGTCTCCATCCATCTGGCCGACGAGCGCGGCCAGACCTTCGGCCAGGTCTCCAACGCCTTCATCCGCGTGGTCAATCAGGCCGACGACCAGGAGCTGGCCCGCTACGACCTCAGCGAGGACGCCGGCACCGAGACCGCCATGATCTTCGGCGAGCTCTACCGGTATCAGGGCGAATGGAAGTTCCGTGCGGTCGGCCAGGGGTACGCGTCCGGGTTGCGCGGCATCGCTCTAGACTTCGGGGTCAACGTTTCGTAAAGCCGGGGTGCGGGTGGGTGCGCCTCGGAGCAACGAGGGAGAGCCACCCGCTGCGCCTGGAAACGAGGCAGGTGGCTCTCCGGAATCTCGCCGACCACGGATGGACGGGAGTCCGGTCATTATGCCCAAGCCGCACCAGCCCAGCGAAGCGCCCCCACTCGGCCGGCGTCTCGGCCCGGCCGCCAGTGCCTGCATGTACTGCGCCGCCCTGGCCTCCGGAGTCCTCCTGATCGTGGCCGGCCGGGCCACTCCGGTCGAGGCGTCCGGGTACGTCGCGCCCTTTCTCGTCATCTTCGAGCGATTGACGGGGAGGCGTTGAGGCCATACGTCCAGGAACCGCGTGTTTTCCCGGCCGACGCCCCTTCTGGCCCGGCCCGCGGGAGACGTTCTAAACTTCGTGGTCAACGTTTCGTAAAGCCGGGTACGGCGCGGGGGAGACCCTCCCTCAGACTCTCGTCTGGGGGCGCCCCCAACAGATGATGGGGTAGCCAGTGCTTCTGAAAACCTTTGGCTGGTCGTTCGCGGTCACCGTGGCCGGCCTGGTCGTGGCGGTCCTCTACGGGGGGTGGACGGCCCTCGGCATCGTGGCGATCCTGTCCATCCTCGAGGTCTCGCTGTCGTTCGACAACGCGGTGGTCAACGCGGGAATCCTGAAGAAGATGAACGCCTTCTGGCAGAAGATCTTCCTCACCGTCGGCGTGCTCATCGCGGTCTTCGGCATGCGGCTCGTCTTCCCCGTGGTGATCGTCGCGATCAGCGCCAAGATGGGCCCGATCGAGGCCGTCGACCTCGCGCTCAACAACAAGGTCCGCTACCAGGAGCTGGTCACCGACGCCCACCCGGCGATCGCCGCCTTCGGTGGCATGTTCCTGCTGATGATCTTCCTCGACTTCATCTTCGAGGACCGGGACATCCAGTGGCTGCGCTGGATCGAGCGGCCGCTGGCCAAGCTCGGCAAGGTCGACATGCTGTCGGTCTGCATCTCCCTGATCGTCCTGCTGATCACCTCCTTCACCTTCGCCACCCACGCCCACCAGCACGGCGGCGCGCACGTGGACAAGGGGCAGACGGTGCTGATCGCCGGCATCGCCGGTCTCATCACGTACATGATCGTCGGCGGTCTCTCCGGCTACTTCGAGGACAAGCTCGAGGAAGAGGAGGAGCGCGAGCACGAGGAAGAGGAAGAGGCCGCGCGCAGCGGCAAGAAGCGCCCGGCGGTGCTGCTGGCCGGCCAGGCCGCGTTCTTCATGTTCATGTACTTGGAGGTCCTGGACGCCTCCTTCTCCTTCGACGGCGTGATCGGCGCCTTCGCCATCACCAACGACATCGTCCTGATGGCGCTCGGCCTCGGCATCGGCGCCATGTACGTCCGGTCGCTCACGGTCTACCTGGTCCGCCAGGGCACCCTCGACGACTACGTCTACCTGGAGCACGGCGCCCACTACGCGATCGGCGCCCTGGCCGTGCTCCTCATGATCACCATCCGGTACGAGATCAACGAGGTCATCACCGGCCTGGTCGGCGTCATCCTGATCGCCTGGTCCTTCTGGTCCTCCTTGCGCCGCAACCAGCGGCTGGCGGCGGCCGAGGGAAAAGCGGCGGGCTCGGACGCGAAGACTGAGGTCTCGTCGGGGGTGTGATCACCTTCCGTCCGAGGAACGCTCTGAGCGGGGCGGCCGACCTGGTCGGCCGCCCCGCGGCGTTCACCAAGAGCCCCGCGGGCGGGACGAACAGCGGCAGGCGGGACGGGAAGGACCTGGGGGCGGAAATGGGCTTCTTCGACGGGTTGCTGGGCGGACGGGCGGCCGAGTTCGACTCGGGCAGCGCCGCCACCAACGCCATAGAACTCACCAAACGGCACCAGCAGGTGTCCCTGACCAAGCAGAGCGCGGCCACCGGCCATCTGCGCGTCAACCTCACCTGGCGGATGCGGACCTCCGACATCGGCGTCGAGCGCCCGAGCCTCCTCCGGCACCCCCTCCGGGCGCTGAAGCCCCCGGAGCTCCTCGGCCACGGGCAGAGCATGGTCAACGTCGACCTCGACCTGGGGTGCCTGTACGAGCTCGCGGACGGCACCAAGGGCGTCGTCCAGCCCCTCGGCGGCTACCTCGGGGACGTCAACTCACCGCCGTACGTCAAACTCAGCGGCGACGACCGGTTCGGCTCCGCGTCCGGCGAGACGATGTACGTCAACCTCGATCACCGGGACGCCATCAAGCGGCTGCTGGTCTTCGTCTACATCTACGACCAGACCCCGGCCTTCGACCGCACCCACGCCATCGTCACGCTCTACCCCAGCAACGGCCCCCGCATCCAGATCGGCCTCGACGAACGCCACCCGCAGGCCCGGTCCTGCGCGGTCGTCATGATCGAGAACGTGAAGGGCGAACTCGTCGTCCGACGCGAGGTGAAGTTCGTCTACGGCTTCCAGGGCGAACTGGACCGGCTGTACGGGTGGGGGCTGCAGTGGGGGCGGGGGTACAAGTCGCAGGTCGAGCGGTGACGCTGCGCCGGCTTGAGCGGGGCGCCTAGGGCCTCTCGTTTGGATCATGCCGGGCTCGCGGGCCCTGGCACCGCGCCTCGCCGCGTTGTCGTCGGTTGCCATGGCTCCGCCATGACGCCCTCCTCCGCCTTGCGATGCACGGCACCAGACCCCGCTCCCTGATCCGGCCTGATCCAAAAGAAAGACCCTAGTAGCTCGAGGGGTTCGGGTCGGGCGGCGGGTGCGGGTGTGTGGGGGCTGGCCGCGCAGTTCCCCGCGCCCCTTAGGGGGTTGCCGCTAGCGGCCGATGAATTGAGGACCCTGGGGTGGCATGCGGAAGTTGGGGTCCGGGGTCGGGGGCATCGGGTGGGGGTAGCCGTAGGCCGGTTGGGGTGAGGTCGGCTGGGGGTAGCCGTAGGCCGGCGCGGTGGCCGGGACCTGCTGGGCGACGGTCGGCTGGGCCGGGGAGAGGGTCGGCTGCTCCGGAGGGAGCGGCTGCGAGACCGTCGGCTGCGCCGCGGAGACGACGGGCTGGGTCGGCGCGACCGTGGGCGGCGTCGGCTGGGGGCGGCGCGGTTCGTCGACCGCCTCCGCCTCGTCCACCGAGATACCGAAGTCGGTGGCCAGACCCTGCAGGCCGTTGGAGTAGCCCTCGCCCAGGGCGCGGAACTTCCAGGCGTCCGCCCGGCGGTACAGCTCGCCGCAGATCAGCGCCGTCTCCGCGCCCGTCTCCGGCTTGACGTCGAAGAACGCCAGCGGCTCACCGTCGGCGGCCGCCGCGTCGTACAGCAGGATGCGCAGCGACTCCACGCGGTCGAAGGAGACGCCGTCCGCCGACGCGACCAGGAGAATCCGGCCGATGCCCGACTCGACGCCGTCGAGGTCCGTCTGGATCGCGTCGGTGAGGCCCTCGGCCACCCGCTTCTTGCCGAGCAGCCACACCGCACCGGAGGGGTGCCGGGGCTGGTTGTAGAAGACGAAGTCCTCGTCGGAACGCACATGACCGTCGGGACCGAGGAGCAGCGCCGACGCGTCCACGTCCGCGGCCCCCTGCCCGGGCGCCCAGCGCAGCACGGCGCGCACCGTCGAGACTTCGAGCGGGACGTTCGACCCCTTCAGCATGGCGTGCGTCATGCGGTCATCCTGCCTTCTCGGTCCTGGTCACGACAATGCGGGGGTCCTCGGAGCCGACACGGCCGGGTTACCTGGAATTCACACCCGGCGGGAACCTGTGACATACATCCGTACGTACTATTACCGGCCAACTGTCTTCAGAATCCACAGGCTTGCCAGGCCTACCAGACCTACCGCGTCACGCGGGGGAGTTCTATGCGTCATTTCGGGCACATCGCCCCTGAGGTGCGGCAGCGCCTCTTCCACCAGGAGCCGTGCGAGTTCACCGCCGACTCCCCGGCCCGGCTGCTCTCCGCGGCCCTGGGCGCCACGCTGTACAGCCCGGCCACCCGGCCCCGGCTCGCCGACGACATCCTCAAGCAGGCGCGGCGCGGTGTGGTCTCCATGGTGCTGTGCCTGGAGGACTCGATCGGCGACGAGGACGTCGCCGCGGGCGAGGAGAACCTCGTCCGGCACCTCGCCGACCTGGCCGGACGGCCCGACGACACCGTCCCCCTGCTCTTCGTACGCGTCCGCGCCCCCCAGCAGATCCCCGACCTGGCACGGCGGCTCGGCCCCGCCGTGCGGCTGCTGTCCGGATTCGTGCTGCCGAAGTTCACCGAGAAGCGCGGCCTGCCCTTCCTGGAGGCCCTGGCCGCGGCCGAAGAGGACTGCGGCAGGCGGCTGTTCGCCATGCCGGTCCTCGAATCGCCCGAGCTGCTCTACCGCGAGTCCCGCGTGGACACCCTGGAGGGCATCTTCCGCGCGGTCGACAAGTACCGCGACCGGGTCCTCGCCCTGCGCCTCGGCGTCACCGACTTCTGCTCCGCGTACGGACTGCGGCGCGCCCCCGACATGACGGCGTACGACGTCCAGGTCGTCGCCTCCGTGATCGCCGACGTGGTCAACATGCTGGGCCGCACCGACGGCACCGGCTTCACCGTGACCGGGCCGGTGTGGGAGTACTTCCGCGCCTCGGAGCGGATGTTCAAGCCGCTGCTGCGGCAGAGCCCGTTCCTGGAGGGCCAGGCCGAGCAGCTGCGCGCGCGCCTCATCGAGCACGCGATGGACGGACTGCTGCGGGAGATCTCCCTCGACCAGGCCAACGGCCTGCTCGGCAAGACCTGCATCCACCCCTCGCACACGCTGCCCGTGCACGCGCTGTCCGTGGTCAGCCACGAGGAGTTCAGCGACGCCCGTGACATCCTGCGCCCGGAGCAGGACGGCGGCGGGGTGCTCAGATCGGCGTACACGAACAAGATGAACGAGGTGAAGCCGCACCGCGCCTGGGCCGAGCGCACGCTGCTGCGCGCCGAGGTGTTCGGCGTCGCCCACGAGGACGTCGGCTTCGTGGAACTGCTCGCCGCCGGGGCATCCGGCTGATCGCCGCCCACCGACCGAGGAACGGATGAACAACGCAGTGAACCACGAGGTCTGGTCCGGTAGTTGGGTCGCCGAGCGGCTCGGCGTCGAACTCGTCGGCGACGAGCCGCTCACCGAACTGCTGGGGCTGGCGCTGCGCCGCAACCCCAAGCGGGCGCACCTGCTCGTCTCCCATGTGCTGGGCAAGCACGTACCGCAGTCGCCCGCCGTCGTGTACGGCCACGGGGTCGCCCTCGGGCGCCGGGTGCGCGCCCTGCTCGGCGACGCGGAGGCGGCCGCTGCCGTCGTCCTCGGCTACGCGGAGACCGCCACCGGCCTCGGCCACTCGGTCGCCGACGGCCTCGGCCTCGCCCCCTATCTGCACTCCACGCGCCGCCCGGTCGCCGGGGTCGCGCGGGCGGGCGGCTTCGAGGAGTCCCACTCGCACGCCACCACGCACCTGCTGCTCCCCGAGGACCCGGCCCTGCTGGCCGGAGACGGGCCGCTGGTCCTGGTCGACGACGAGTTCTCGACCGGCAACACGGTCCTCAACACCATCCGTGACCTGCACGCACGCTACCCGCGGAAACGTTACGTCGTGGTGGCTCTCGTCGACATGCGCGCCCCCGAGGACGCCCGGCGCCTGGAGGACTTCGCCCGCGAGCTCGGCGCCCGCGTCGACCTGGTCGCCGCGGCCTCGGGCACCGTGCGGCTGCCGGAGGGCGTGCTGGAGAAGGGCCAGGCGCTGGTCGCCCGGCACGAGTCCGCCACCAAGGCGGTGACGGACCCGACCGCGCCCGAGCGCGGCCGGGCGACCCGCGTCGACCTGCACTGGCCGCAGGCCCTTCCCGACGGCGCCCGGCACGGCTTCACGCCCCGACACCGCGCCCGCTTGGACGCCGCACTGCCCGCCCTGGCCGCCCGCCTCGCCGAGGCGCTGCCCGCCGACGCCCGCCGGGTCCTCGTCCTCGGCTTCGAGGAGCTGATGTACGCCCCGCTGCGGCTCGCCCGCGAGCTGGAGCAGGTCGTGGCCGCCGAGATCCGCTACTCCACCACCACCCGCTCACCCGTCCTCGCCGTCGACGACCCCGGCTACGCGATCCGCAGCCGCCTCGTCTTCCCCGCCCACGACGACCCCGCCGACGGCCCCGGCGAGCGCTACGCCTACAACGTCGCGGGCGCCGGCTTCGACACCGTCGTCGCCGTCGTCGACTCCGCCGCCGACACCCCCGCCCTGCACGCTCCCGACGGCCTGCTGGCCGAACTGGCCGGGCACGCCGAGCACGTCCTGCTCGCGGTCGTCCCCTCGTACGTCCCCGAGCCCCCGCACGCCCCCGCGTCGTCCGAAGAGAGATCCGCCATGCTGCCCGAGCCCCTCCGCGGCCCCGCCTTCTCCTCGTACGCGCCCGACGAGGTCGGCTGGCTGCTCCAGGACCTCTCGGACGTGACGCTGGAGGCGCCGACCGAGGAGCGCGAGGAGGCGGTCCAGAGCGGCGGGGCGCACTACGCCGAGTCGCTGCCGATCGAATACCAGCCGAGCGAGCAGTACCAGGAACTGTTCCGCGCCGCCCTCGACGTCTCCGCCGCCCGCCTGGCCCAGGCCGTCGGCGTGGTCACCGAGACGGTCATCGCCGAGCGGTCCCCGCGGCCCGTGCTGGTCTCCCTCGCCCGCGCCGGCACCCCGGTCGGCGTCCTGATGCGCCGCTGGGCACAGCTCCGGCACGGCACCGACCTGCCGCACTACGCCGTCTCCATCGTCCGCGGCCGCGGCATCGACGCCAACGCCCTGCGCTGGCTCGCCGCCCACCACGACCCACGCGACGTCGTCTTCGTCGACGGCTGGACCGGCAAGGGCGCCATCACCCGCGAACTCGCCGACGCCATCAGCGCGTTCGAGGAGTCCGACGGCATCACCGGCTTCGACCCGCAGATCGCGGTGCTCGCCGACCCCGGCTCGTGCGTGCGCACCTACGGCACCCGCGAGGACTTCCTCATCCCCTCCGCCTGCCTCAACTCCACCGTGTCCGGCCTGATCTCGCGCACCGTGCTGCGCCCCGACCTGGTCGGCCCACACGACTTCCACGGCGCGAAGTTCTACCGCGAACTCGCCAGCACCGACGCCTCGGTGGCCTTCCTGGACGCGGTCTCCGCCCGCTTCACCGAGGTCGCGGAGTCCGTGAACGCCGCCGTGAAGGACCTGGCCGGCGCCGACCGCACCCCCACCTGGGAGGGCTGGGTCGCGGTCGAGCGCATCAGCGAGGAGTACGGCATCCACGACGTGAACCTGGTCAAGCCCGGCGTCGGCGAGACCACGCGCGTGCTGCTGCGCCGCGTCCCGTGGAAGATCCTCGCCCGCGCCGGTGCGGGCGCCGACCTGGACCACGTACGCCTGCTGGCGCAGCAGCGAGGCGTCCCCGTGGAGGAGGTCGGCGAACTGCCGTACATCTGCGTGGGGTTGATCCATCCCAAGTACACGCGAGGCGCCACGGGCGCCGACGGAAAGGCGGTGCACGTCTGATGCCGGTACTGGTGGCGAGCGACCTCGACCGGACGCTGATCTACTCCTCGGCGGCCCTGGCCCTGACCATGCCCGACCCGCGGGCCCCGAGGCTGCTGTGCGTCGAGGTCCACGAGAGCAGGCCGCTGTCGTACATGACGGAGACGGCCGCGCGGCTGCTGACCGACCTCGGGGACGCGGCGGTGTTCGTGCCGACGACCACTCGGACGCGCAAGCAGTACCAGCGCATCAACCTGCCGGGCCCGGCGCCGCGCTACGCGATCTGCGCCAACGGCGGCCATCTGCTGGTCGACGGCGTCACCGACCCGGACTGGCACGCCGGTGTGCTGTCCCGGCTCGCCGACGAGTGCGCGCCACTGGAGGAGATCCGCGCCCACCTGGAGGCCTCCACCGACCCGGCCTGGGTGCGCAAGCACCGGGTGGCGGAGGACCTCTTCGCCTACCTGGTCGTCGAGCGCGAACTGCTGCCCGAGGGCTGGGTGAAGGACCTCGCCGTGTGGGCGGAGAACCGGGGCTGGACCGTCTCCCTCCAGGGCCGCAAGCTCTACGCCGTCCCGAAGCCGCTCACCAAGAGCGCGGCCGTCCGCGAGGTCGCCCGCCGCACCGGCGCGGAGCTGACGCTGACGGCCGGGGACTCGCTGCTCGACGCCGACCTGCTGCTCGCGGGAGACCGCGGCTGGCGCCCCGGCCACGGCGAACTCGCCGACGCCGACTGGACGGCCCCGGCGATCATCGCCCTGTCGGAACGCGGCGTCCTGGCGGGCGAGCGGATCACACGAGAGTTTCTGCGGGCGGCACGGGGAGATGGGGCGGCCGGGCGGGCGGCCCAAGGGTTGTAGGCAACCGGCCGGGTGGCCTACGGCTGGAGGCAGCTGGTCGGCGGGCCAACGGCTGTAGGCAACCGGCCGGGTGGCCTACGGCCGGAGGCAACCCGTCGGTGGGCCAACGGCTGTAGGCAACCCGTCGGCAGGCCTACGGCTGTAGGCAACCGGCGTGTGGCCAACGGGCGTAGACCGCCCGCAGTCTGGTCAACTGGCGTGGGTAATCAGCAGTTGGCCAACAGCTGTAGGCCCACACGCGCAGGCCGACACGCGTAGGCGCCAACACCCGTTGGCCCACGCCTGTTGTCCCACCCCCGTTGACCCCGTCGCCCCCCAAAGATCAGCCGCAGCAACCCCCACCACAGCATCCGCCGCCCCCTCCGCCCGCCCGCGGAGCCGGGGCGGCGGACGAGGCCGTGCCGCCGACGGCCACCGCCGACAGCAGCTTGACCGTGTCGTCGTGGCCCGTGGGGCAGGCGGCCGGGGCGGAGGACTCCGCCATCGGACGGCTCAGTTCGAAGGTGTCGCCGCAGGTCCGGCAGCGGTATTCGTAACGAGGCATGGGCACAGGCTAGCTGGCGTGACGTTCGACACGACGGCTCGGAATTCCACGAGTGTTCGTTTCTGTCCGATACCTCTGTGGAGATTTTGCAAATGGCGCTGATAATTTGGGCACGCCGCGAGGAGCCGTGAGACCGGGGGAAGTGGGGGGCTTGTAGCGCCGCGCCCGCCGGGGCGGTGTCCGCCCACTGGTCCGACCGCGCGAGCAGGACCAGATGCGAGGGGGACCCAGTCGTGACGGACGCATGGCCGCAGGCGGACGATCCGAACGGCGGCGAGCCGGACGGATCCGGACCCGGGAACGGGGAGCCGCCGAGGTCGGACATGACGCTGCGTCTGAAGGTGGACGCGCTGCGGGCGGACGCCACCATGCAGCTGCGTTTGCCCCCGCCGCCGGAACAGCCGGACACCCCCGCCCGTGACACCCCCGCCCGTGACGGCCGCGCCGAGCGTCGCCGCGCCGAACGCCGCCGCGCCGAGCGCTCCGCCTCCCGTCTCCCCGCCCTCGCCCGCCTGCGCGACGCCGCGGGCCCCTCGCTCGCCCGCCTCGCCCCGTACGCCCGCCGCCTCAGACCCGTCTACCCGCGGCCCGGCCGGGACGGCTGGCGGCGCTGGATACCCTCCGGCCGCCAGTGGCTCGGAACCGTACTGGCGGCCTTCGGGCTGACGAGCCTGTTCCTCGGCATCTCCTACGCGGCGACGGACGTGCCGGACAACCTCAACTCGTTCGCCACCCAGCAGGACAACGTGTACTTCTGGTCCGACGGGACGCCGATGGCCCGCACCGGCTGGGTGCGGCGGCAGGAGATGCCGCTCAAGGACGTTCCCCAGCACGTGCGCTGGGCCGTGCTCGCCGCCGAGAACGAGAGCTTCTACTCCGACCCCGGCATCTCCCTCGAAGGCATCACCCGCGCCCTGTGGCGGACCGTCGGCACCGGCGGCACCCAGGGCGGCTCCACCATCACCCAGCAGTACGTCAAGAACGTCTACCTGACGCAGAACCAGACGGTCAGCCGCAAGTACACCGAGGCGATGATCTCCCTCAAGCTCGACAACCGGATGAGCAAGGACCAGATCCTCGAGGGCTACCTCAACACCAGCTGGTTCGGCCGCGGCACGTACGGCATCCAGCGCGCGGCCCAGGCCTACTACGGCAAGGACGTCGGCGAACTCGACGTCAGCGAGGCCGCCATGCTCGCCTCCCTGCTCAAGGGCGCCGGCCTGTACGACCCCACCCTCGGCAAGGTCAACCACGCCCGCGCGGTGGAGCGCTGGTCCTGGATCCTCGACCGGATGGTCAAGATCGGCAAGCTGTCGCCGTCCGAGCGGGCCCGGATCAGGACGTTCCCCGAGCCGCTGAAGTCCTCCCGCCTGTACGACACCGGCAAACAGAGCGACTACCTCGTGGAACTGGCCCAGCAGTACGCCAAGAAGTCGGCGCACCTGTCCGACAAGCAGTTCGACCTCGGCGGCTACCAGATCTACACGACCTTCGACCGCCACCGCGAGACCGTCCTCACCGACGCCGTGACCAAGGTCCGCGAGCAGGCCCGCAAGGACTCCCGCCACCTGGCCAGGACCGCCCACTACGGCGCCGCCTCGGTGGCCGCCGACGGACGGATCCTCGCCGTCCACGGCGGACCCGACCATCGCAGACAGGGCTACAACGAGTCCAACGCCTCCACCGTGCAGGCCGGTTCGGCCTTCCAGCCGTTCGTCTACGCCGCCGCCCTCGAACACGGCGTCCGCAAGATCCGCGGCGGACCGGCCACCCCCGTCACGCCCGAGACCGTGTACGACGGCGACGACGGCATCCCCGTCAACACCCCCGAGGGGCCCTACTGGGACCGCAGCGGCAAGAAGGTCGCCGCCCGCAACGACGGCGAGCGCTCCTACGGCCGGATCAGCCTCGGCAAGGCCCTCGCCCAGTCCGTGAACACACCCTTCATGCAGCTCGGCATGGACACCGGGCTGGACAAGGTCCGCGACACCGCCGAGGCGGCCGGCCTGCTCCACTCCAGCATGGGCCCGCAGGTGCCCGCACTGTCCCTGGGCAACGCCTCGCCCAGCGCGATCCGCATGGCCAGCGGGTACGCCACCTTCGCCGCCGGCGGCAGGCACACCGAGCCCTACTCGGTGCGCCGCATCACCCGCAACGGCGCCACGGTCGCCCTGGACCGGCCCGCCTCGCGCCAGGCGGTCGGTGCCCGGGTGGCCCAGCAGGTCACCCAGGCGCTCACCGACTCCCTGCGCCTCGCCCACCCCACCGCCGCCGCCACCAGGCCCACGGCCGGCGGCAAGGCAGGCACCACCCAGAACGACACCGCCGCCTGGTACGCCGGCACCGACGCGTCCGTGTCGACCGCCGTCGTCCTCTACCGGATCGACCTGGCCAAGAGCCTCGAACCGCTCCCGCTCAAGGGCCTGGACGGCCCGCCCGCCGACAGCGTCCCGTACGGCATCTGGGCACGGGCCATGGGCCTTGGATGACCACCGGGACCCGGCGTGCCACCGCCGCCTCCCACACCTTCCACGCAGAATGAGCCGCCGAATGAACCAGCAGCCGACGGACGGCCGACGTCGCCGGGCCCGCTCCCGCCGCCGCAGCACCCGTCCGGAAGTCCTGACACTCGCCGCCCTGCTCGTCGTCGCCTCGCTGGTGGGGGGCTACCTGGCGCTGAACCGCTCGGACAGCACCACGCCCGCCGCGTCCGCCAAGGGCGGCGGGCGCGCACCGACCGCCCGCCCGACGCCCTCCTGGGACGGCAGGACGAAGATCCTCGGCGACGGCTCCACGTCCTACACCGGCCCACAGAAGGGCGAGTTGAAGGCCGAACCGCTCAAACCCGGCGAGAAACCGCCCCAGTTCGTCGTCTTCTCCTGGGACGGCGCCCTCCAGGGCGACGACGCGCTCTTCTCCCACTACCGGGAACTGGCCCAGCAGTACAACGCCCACATGACGTTCTTCCTCACCGGCATCTACCTGCTGCCCAAGAGCAAGAGCCACCTCTACCACCCGCCCCAGCACGCCGCGGGCGCGGCCGCCATCGACTACGCCACCGACGCCCACATACGCGACACGCTCCAGCAGTTGGGCAAGGCGTACGAGGACGGCAACGAGATCGGCACCCACTTCAACGGCCACTTCTGCGGCGCCAAAGGCGGCGGCGACTGGAGCGTCGAGGAGTGGAGGAGCGAGATCGACCAGTTCTACTCCTTCGTGGAGAACTGGAAGACCAACACCGGCTTCAAGGACATCCCCGCCCTGCCCTTCGACTTCAAGCGCGAGATCACCGGCGGCCGCGCGCCCTGCCTGGAGGGCCAGAAGAACCTGCTGAAGGCCATCAAGGACTACGGCTGGCGCTACGACGCCAGCTCCTCCGGCGACTACCAGATATGGCCGGTCAAGAAGAACGGCATCTGGGACTTCCCGCTGCAACTGCTGCCCTACGAGGGCGGCAAGTACCAGGGCCTGTCGATGGACTTCAACTTCCTCTACAACCAGTCCGAGGGCGAGGTCCACGGCGACCCCGCGAAGTACCCCCGGTGGGAACAGGAGACCGTCGCCTCCTACATGGCCGGCTTCAACCGCGTGTACTACGGCAGCCGCGCGCCCCTGTTCATCGGCAACCACTTCGAGGACTGGAACGGCGGCGTCTACATGAAGGCCATCGACCAGGTCGTGAAGAACGTCTGCACCAAGCCCGGCGTCAAGTGCGTCTCCTTCAAGGAGCTCGCCGACTGGATGGACGTGCAGAAGCCGCAGACCCTGGCGAACCTGCGCAGCCTCGACCCGGCCCAGTCCCCCGACTGGTCCACCGTCGTCAAGTGACGTACGCACAAGGCTGGTTGCAGCTGTGCAACGTCCTTCACGGCAGTCGCACAGAACGTGCGAAGATTCCGCCTCCGGCAGCTCTGCCGGTGAAGAGGGGAAACATCATTGAACTCGAGAAGACTCAGCCATAAGCGGCGCCGCACCGCCATAGTCACGGCGGCGGCCGCCTCGGTCGTCGCCGGCGTGGCCCTGGTGCCCAACTGGAGTGCGGGCGCGGCGGTGACCGACGGCGCGACCGTGGACGCCGGCACCAAGGCCACCTTCCAGAAGCTGGCCGACGCGGTCTTCACCGACCGCACCGACGCGCTGGTGGACGGGGGCGGGCAGCAGCCGGCCAAGCCGCTCGCCTCCGGCTTCTCCGGCGACGTACGACTGTCCGCGGCGCAGTCGCGCGAGGAGCGCTCCGCGCTGACCGAACTGCACCGCCGCCAGTCCCGCCTCGCCAAGCTGGGCGAGGAGTACAGCGGCGCCGACACCCGCGTCACGCTGGACAAGACGCGGGTCGACGGCCGCCACGCCACCGTCGAGGTCACGGAGTCCACGACGCTGGCCTACGCCGGCGCCAAGGGCACCGAGCCGCAGACCACCGGCTTCCAGGCCCACCACGAGCTGACCTTCAAGGCCGACCGCGACGGCGACTGGCAGCTCACCCGCGTCCGCGACACCGACGACGGCTACCTCGCGGTCAACCAGGTGGCCAAGCCGCTGGTCGCCGCCACGACCGCCGACGACGACGCCCCGCCGGAGGCGGCCCGCTCGGCCACCTCCTACCCCGCGCCGGCCAAGCCGAAGAGCCTCACCGGGGGCACGTACAACTACAAGGCCATGGCGGCGTACGCGACGAAGTACTGGAAGACGTACAACACCGCGTACCCCGACTTCAACGGCCAGGGCGCCGGCGGCGACTGCACCAACTTCGTCAGCCAGTCCCTGAAGGCGGGCGGCTGGACGCACGTCCCCGGCTACACGAACGACTTCCACAAGTGGTTCGGCAACGCCGACATCCAGTCGGACTCGTTCATCGGCGTCAACGAGTTCTCCTGGTTCGCGCTGTCCTCGAAGCGCGTCACCAGCCTCGCCAACGTCTACCAGATGGACCTCGGCGACGTGCTGCAGATGGACTTCGACAAGGACGGGTCCAAGGACCACTCCATGATCGTCACCTCGCGCAGCACGCAGGGCGTGCCGTACGTGTCGTACCACTCCACCAACACGTACAACCGGTCCGTCGCGAGCCTCGTCGCGTCGTACCCGAACGCCGCGTACTACGCCTACCGCACCTGATCCGGCCGGTCCCGCCGCCCCGGCTGCACCGGCCGCTCCTGCTCCACCGCGTCGGGGTGGCGGGCCCGCCAGTACGGGTTGTCGTGCGGCAGCGTCGAACCGACCCTGCCGTACATCCCGAACACCATCAGCAGCAGCCCGACCACGAAGCTGAACAGGACGTTCTGGATCTCGAAGTTCAGGACGTTGTAGTCGGTGTCGAGCAGCCCCAGGTTGATGAACCCGCTGGCCAGGAACAGGATGCCGAACACCATGTTCAGCGTGGACGCGAAGTTCCCGCCGGCCACCATGCCCACGAACAGCAGCGCGCCGACACAGATCGACAGGATGGCGAGCGCGGTGTTGGAGCCCATGCCCAGGACGGTGCCCTGACCGCCGGTCCCGACCAGGCCGAGAATGCCGAACGCGAGCAGGAACAGACCCATCAGGCCCGCGCCCACCCGGTAGATCCTGCTCAGCCGGTGGTCCACGGGAAGGTGCTCGTCGAGCCGGGTCCGTCGTCGCGTCCCCGACGGGCGCAGTGTGTGTGAGGCCATGTCCGCCTCCCGGTGCGGTAGCGAGCGGAGAATGTACGGGTCTCCCGGATTCCGCCCGCGTAACACCCAATATCCGCCGCGCCGAAGCAAGCGGCAACGCGCGGCCCACCTGCGCGCCTCTCTAGGAGCCGGTGCCGCCGCGCTCCCCGCGGATCTGCGTGACCACCCGCGCCACCGACCCCCGTACCGCCTCCGTCTCGGTCAGGAAGTGCCAGTAGTCGGGATGGCGCCCCTCCAGCGTCCCCACCGCCCGCTCCAGCCGGGCCACCGCCTCGTCCAGCGGACGCGCGTGCCGCGCCTCGGGCGTGGCCCGCCCGGCCATCGCCAGCCGCTGCGCGTCCCGGATCGCGAACCGGGTCCGCTCGATCTCCTGCTGCGGGTCCTTCTGCACGGCGTTCAGCCGCGTGAGCCGCTCACCGGCCGCCGACACCGCCTCGTCCGTGGTGTTCAGCAGCGCCCGCACCGTCGACAGCAGTGAGGTGGCGTCCGGCCAGCGCTGCGCGTCCCGCGCGGCCTGCGCCTCCGCGAGCTTCCGCTCGGCCTGCCGTACGCTCTCCGCCGCCTGCTCCGGCAGGGGCTGCAGGTCCTGCCAGCAGGCGGCCGCGAACCGGCGGCGCAGCTCGCTCAGCACCTGCTCGACCTGCCCGGCCCGGGTGGTCAGCGCCTGCGCGCGCGTGCGCAGCGATACCAGCCGGTGGTCGATCTCGGCGGCCCGCTCCGGCAGCCGCTCGGCCTCGGCCCGGATCGCCTCCGCCTCCCGCGCGACCCGCTCCGCGCGCTCCAGCGTCGCCTGCACCCCGTGCTGCCCGGCGCCCTGGTTCAGCCGCGTCAGCTCGGGGGAGAGCGCCGCGAGCCGGGCCGCCAGGTCGTCCGCCCGCAGCCCCGACTCCCGTACGCCGTCCAGGGCGCCGGTCGCCGCGAGCAGCGCCTGCCGGGCCCGCTCCACGGCGGGCGCCAGCCGGGCCAGCCGTGTCTCGGCGTTCCCGAGCAGGGGACCGAGGCTGTTGCCGAACCGGTCCAGCTCCCCCTTGACCCTGACCAGCTCGTCCTTGGCGGCGGTCAGCTCGGCACGGGCCCGTGCGGCGGCCGAGGCCTCCAGGCCGTCGCGGTCGAGATCGTGCGCGTCGACGGCCTCGATGTAGCGGTGGCTGACCTCGTCGATGCGCCGCCCGAGCGCCTCGAAGTCGCTCACGGCCCGCCGGGCGGCCGCGGAGTCGTCCACGGCGGCGATCGTCTCGACCGAGATCCGCAGGTCCCGCTGGCCGCTGTCCAGCTCGTAGAAAGCGGCCGCGGCGGCATCCTTGGCGGCCTGCGCCTCGGCCCGCTGCCCCTCGGCCCGCCCCCCGAACCACCGTCGCGTCCCCCCACCGGCGAACGCCCCGGCCATGACGAGCGCGACTCCCACGGGCAGACTCACCAGCCTCAGGACATCGCGCACCGCACCTGAAGTCCTCGGGGGTGTCGCCGTCACATCCCTCTCCTGTGCCGTCCTTCGCCCTGCGGGCTGCCATTCTCCCACCTGTCGAGGACGAAGACACGACCCGGTTGGTTCACGGTTCGCCTATGACTTCCTGGTGGCGAGGGGTGATCGCACGAGCCTCGGGCCTCCGGCCCCGGGCACGGTTTGCAGGACGGGACCCGTGTCCATGTAGGCTGTCGACCTGTCCCGGGGTGCGTAGCTCAGAGGTAGAGCGCCTGCCTTACAAGCAGGATGTCGGCGGTTCGAAACCGTCCGCGCCCACCAGTCACAGGACACGAGCAAGGCTCAGGTCAGCGGAAGCATCCGAAGACCTGGGCCGTGTTCCATTTGCCGTCCGTCCCCTCACCGCAACCGGCCCGGCCGCTCACTCGTCTTTACGCGTTGAACGTACGAGAGAGAGCACGAGCACCCACTACCGGTGAAGGGATGCTGATGACCGTCAAGGGCATCGACGTCGCGTCGTATCAATCCGAGGCCTTTCCCACGGAAGGCATCGACTTCGTGTTCATCAAGGTCACCGAAGGCACGAGCTACACCAACCCCAAGTGGCAGGCGCAGCGCGATCACGCCCGCAGGGCCGGACTCGTCGTCGGCTACTACCACTACGCCCACGGCGTCAGAAACCTCGCCGAGGCCGACTACTTCCTGTCCAAGGTGAGCCTCGCCAAGGGCGAGATGCTGGCCTTCGACTGGGAGGACTCGGACGTCTCCAACGCCGAGAAGGACGCCTGGATCCGGTACGTCAAGAGCAAGGCGCCCGGCCATCGCGTCCTGCTGTACTGCAACCTGAACTACTGGAAGGGTCGCGACACCACGTCGTACGTCGGCGACGGCCTGTGGATCGCCGATCCGGGCGCACCGGCCGGACATCCGCGCATCCAGCACGCGTGGACGGTCCACCAGTACGGTGACGCGGGCGGCATCGACCGGAACGTGGCGAATTTCGCGAGCAAGGCCGCCCTCCAGCAGTGGGCGGGCGCGGCGCCTTCGAAGCCCCGGGTCTCGCTGGCGCATGTGGTGTACTCCGCGCGCCACGACCCGGCCGCCCCGCAGGGGCACACCACGCACGGGTCCGAAGTCCTCGTCGTCGAGCGTGCGCTGAAGGCCGAGGGCATGCTGGCCGGCCAGTACGTCGACGGCAGCTGGGGCACGAAGACCATCGCCGCCTACGCCGCGTGGCAGCGCCACCTCGGCTACAGCGGCAGCGACGCGGACGGCGTCCCCGGCCGGACCTCCCTGACGAGGCTGGCCGCCCGACACGGCTTCACGGTCATCGACTGACGCCGGCCTGCGGCATCGCCCCGATGGGGTTCCGGAGACCTGGGCGAGCCCGAGGTCAGGCGGTGAATCCTCCGTCGACCGCGATCACCGCTCCGGTGACGTAGTCGGCGTCACGCCGGGTATCAGCCGACGTGGATCCGCAGCACCCCGTCCCCCGCCGCCTCGACCCGCACCTGCGTCAGATCCCGTACGACCACGTCCGGGCCGTGGGCGGCTGCTCGCGGCCCGATGCCCACCACGCGCATTCCCGCCGCCTGGCCGGCCGCGATGCCGGCGCCGGAGTCCTCGAAGACGACGCAGTCGGCGGGGGTGAAGCCCAGTTCGGCGGCGCCCTTGAGGAAGCCCTCCGGGTCGGGCTTGCTGGCACTGACCGACTCGGCGGTGACGCGGACGTCGGGGAGGGGGAGGCCCGCGGCGTTCATGCGGGCCGTGGAGAGGGCCACGTCGGCCGAGGTCACCAGGGCGTGGGGGTGGCCCTGGAGGTAGCGGAGGAACGCGGTCGCGCCCGGGATCTCCACGACGCCGTCCATGTCGGCGGTCTCGGCCGCGAGCATGCGGGCGTTGTCGGCGAGGTTCTGCTCCACCGGCCGGTCCGGCAGGAGCAGGGCCATGGAGGCCTGCCCCTGGCGTCCGTGCACGACCTTCATCACCTCGTCGCCGTCCAATCCTTGCTGATCGGCCCAGCGTCGCCAGATCCGTTCCACGACGGCGTCCGAGTTGACGAGGGTGCCGTCCATGTCGAGCAGGAGGGCGCGGGCGGTGAGGACGGTGGGCGTGGCGGTGGCCGTCATCGGCAGCTCCAAGGCGCTACGGAGGGGGTCGCGGACGTACCCCCCGGAGGACCAAGGCGGCCCCGCCCGCCGGTCAGGGAAAACGGGCGGGAGCCACTTTGTTTCTCTACGGTACAAAACGGGGCCGGGCTCCCGCTACCGCCCCCGGCGGGCGGCGTCGGTATGCGGGCCGCCCGGCTCAGGCGGCGACCGGTCTCCCGGACGCTCCGCCGGGTCGGGCGGCGACCGGTCTCGCGGACGCTCTGCCGGGTCAGGCGGCGACCGCCTCCCAGATGCTCCAGACGCCCAGGCCCAGCATGATCAGCGCGGCGATCCGGGTGATCAGCTTCAGCGGCACCCGCTTCATCAGGGCCTTTCCGCCGATGATGCCGAGGCCGGCGACCGCCCACAGGGCGAGCACCGCGCCGATGCCGACGGAGAACGGGTCGTCGTAACGGGCGGCGAGGTTGGCCGTCATGATCTGGGTGAGGTCGCCGAACTCGGCGACCAGGATGAGCGTGAAGCCCGCTCCGGCCACCTTCCAGAAGGACTGGTCCTCCGGCGGCTTGATGTTCTCCTCGTGGTCGTCCTTCTTCAGCAAGAGCACCGCGGCGCCGCCGAGGAAGAGGACGCCCGTCACCGCGTGGACGATCTGCTGCGGCAGCAGGGTCAGCAGGCTGCCCGCGGCGACGGCGAGCACGACGTGCAGGGTGAAGGCGGCGGCCACGCCCGCGAAGACGTACGAGGCGCGGTAGCGGGTGCCGAGGACGAGACCGGCGAGCGCGGTCTTGTCCGGCAGTTCGGCGAGGAAGACGACGCCGAAGACGAGTGCCGTCACGGTCAGGCTGATCAAGGTCCCTCAATCGGTCGGGGCCGCCCCG
The DNA here is from genome assembly GCF_030817495.1 of Streptomyces sp. V3I7. Classification (NCBI taxonomy): domain Bacteria; kingdom Bacillati; phylum Actinomycetota; class Actinomycetes; order Kitasatosporales; family Streptomycetaceae; genus Streptomyces; species Streptomyces sp. V3I7. Next base: position 1,968,954 of record NZ_JAUSZK010000001.1, on the reverse strand, counting down.
CCGAGAGTGCGTTGCTGTTCGCGGACACCTCGGCGCGGCAGCACACATGGCACCCGGGCCGTACGGCTCGGGCGTGCACTGCTTGCCGAAGGTCTCGCTGGGTGGCCTCGTGACCGAGGTCTCCCTCCGGGCGCCGGCTCAGGCGGGCTGAGCAGTATGTCGACGGTCCGGCGAAGAGCTACTCCCCTTCTGCTCCTGCCATGGTACGGGACCGGCCGTGACCGGACGTTTGCCCCAAAGTTGTCATGAACCTTGTCGGGTCATGTACGCGTCACTATCGTCTTACCGGATGCACACCCTCCGGCCATCCGGCGCTGTGAGCATTTCCTAGCTCGTGCCCAACACCCTCACCCCACAAGGGAGTTCGTTGCCATGCGGAAACTCTACGCGCGTCGACGGTTCGGCATAGTCGCGGCCCTCACCGGGCTCCTCGCCTCCGTCGCGCTCCTCAACTCGCCGACGGCCTCCGCCGCGCTTCCCACCCCGGTCAGCGGAGCCACCGCCCGCAGCTACCTCTCCCAGCTCACCGTGGCCTCCGAGAACCGCACCGGCTACAGCCGCGACCTGTTCCCGACGTGGATCACCATCAGCGGCACGTGCAACACCCGCGAGTGGATCCTCAAGCGCGACGGCTCCAACGTCGTCACCGACTCCGCCTGCGTGGCCCAGAGCGGCAGCTGGTACTCCCCGTACGACGGCGCGACCTGGTACGCGGCGGCCGACGTCGACATCGACCACCTCGTCCCGCTCGCCGAGGCCTGGGACTCCGGTGCCAGCAAGTGGACCACCTCGCAGCGCCAGGGCTTCGCCAACGACGTCACCCGGCCCCAACTGCTCGCCGTCACGGACAACGTGAACCAGGCCAAGGGCGACCAGGACCCGTCGACCTGGATGCCGTCGGTCTCCTCCTACCGCTGCACCTACGTCCGCGCCTGGGTCCAGGTGAAGTACTACTACAACCTCTCGGTCGACTCCGCCGAGAAGAGCGCGCTCACCAACTACCTCTCGGGCTGCTGACCCGTCAAAAGCCGCGCTCCCCGCACTCCCCGCGCTCCCCGCACTCCCCGCGCTCCCCGCAACTCCCCGCACTCCCCGCGCTCCCCGCAACTCCCCGCGTTCTCCGCAGTTCTCCGCGGTTCTCCACGCAGGAACCTCCCCGCCCGGCCCCGTCGTTCCGTACCGTACGGGGCGACGGAGGAGGGACGATCATGGCGGGACTGCGCCTGGGGCCACTGCTGAGGTACGCCGACGGCTCGTCAGCGACCGTATGGGTCGAGACGAGCCGTCCGTGCGCGGCCGAGGTGCGCTGTTCGGACGGCGCCGGCGGCACGGCCCGTACCTTCCAGGTGGCGGGCCACCACTACGCGCTGGTGCCGGTGACCGGGCTCACGCCGGAGTCGGCGCCGTCGTACGAGGTGTTCCTCGACGGCGCCCGCGTCTGGCCCCTGCCCGGCTCGCCGTTCCCGCCCTCCGTCATCTCCGCCCCTGGCTCCGGCACCGTCCGGCTCGCCTTCGGCTCCTGCCGCTGGGCCGCGCCCCCGGCCGCCGAGCGGGACCCGGTCGGCCCCGACGCCCTCGGCGCGCTCGCCGCCCGCATCGTCGCCGGCGGTGAACGCCCCGACGTGCTGCTGCTGTTGGGCGACCAGGTCTACGCCGACGAGACCTCCGCGGCCACCCGGCGCTGGCTCGCCGCCCGCCGCGGCCTGGACGCCCCGCCGGGCAGCGAGGTCGCGGACTACGAGGAGTACACCCGGCTCTACTACGAGTCCTGGCTCGACCCCGGGGTGCGCTGGCTGCTGTCCACCGTGCCCAGCTGCATGATCTTCGACGACCACGACGTGATCGACGACTGGAACACCTCCGCCGCCTGGCTCGCGGACATGCGGACCACCGCGTGGTGGCAGGAGCGGCTGCTGAGCGGGCTGATGTCGTACTGGGTCCATCAGCACCTGGGGAACCTCTCCCCGGACGACCTGGCCGCCGACCCGCTCTACCGCGAGGTCCGCGCGACCCCCGACGCCACCGGCCTGCTGCGCGCCTTCGCCTCCCGGGCCGACACCCAACCGGCCTCGGCCCGCTGGAGCTACCGGCGTGACTTCGGGCGCGTACGCCTGCTCATGGTGGACAGCCGGGCTGCGCGGGTGCTCGACGAGGACGGCCGCGCCATGCTCGATCCGGGCGAGGCCGAGTGGCTGCGCGCACAGGCGCTCAAGGATCGGGAGGAGTGCGACCACCTCCTCCTCGGCACCTCCCTGCCCTGGCTGCTGCCGCACCTGGTGCACGACGCCGAGTCCTGGAACGCGGCCCTGTGCCGGGGCGAGCGCGGGGCGCGCTGGGCGCGCGTCGGCGAGAAGGTGCGCCGCGCGGCCGACCTGGAGCACTGGGCGGCCTTCCCGGAGTCCTTCGCCGATCTGACGGCGCTGATCGCCGAGGCCGGTTCGGGCCCGAGCGCGCCCGCCAGCATCTGCGTGCTCTCCGGGGACGTCCACCACGCCTACGTCGCCGAGCCGTCGTGGCCCGAGGACGCGCCCGTGGCCGCGCCCGACGCCCGGGTCCTGCAGCTCACCTGCTCGCCGGTGCACAACTCCATCCCGCTGTCGATGCGGCTCGGCTTCCGCTTCGGCTGGAGTGGCGTGGCGCGGCGCCTCGGCAGATGGCTGGCCCGGCACGGCCGTTGCCCCCGGCCGCCGGTGAACTGGCGCAGGACGGGCGGCCCTTGGTTCGGCAACCAGCTCATGACCCTGACCCTGCGCGGGCGTTCGGCCGGGATGCGACTGGAGCAGGCGGGAGAGGACGGAGCGCTGGCCTCCGCGGCCGAGTTCGACCTCACCGGTCCCTGAACACGCACCGGTCCCTGAACAACAACTTGATCTCCTCTGACCCTCCTGTCACGTCCGCGGCGTACGCTGTCGGGCGGCCGACGGGGGAGTGGGGGCGGGGTTGCCGTGTGGGAGAGCGTGGGGTCACTGACCGCCGGGCCGTGGATCTACGCCATGGTGGCGCTGTCGGTCCTCCTCGACGTCTTCCTGCCGGTGCTGCCGAGCGGGGTGCTGGTGGTCGCGGCGGCCACGGCAGCGGCGGCGGGCTCGGGCGCGGCGACGGGCCGGGTCCCGCAGCATGTTCCGGACATCCTCGTCCTGATCTTCTCCGCGGCCACCGCGTCGGTGCTCGGTGACCTGGTGGCGTACCGGCTGGCCTGGCGCGGAGGTGAGCGGCTGGACCGGGCCATCGCCCGCTCCCGGCGCCTCACCACCGCGCAGGAACGTCTCGGCGCGGTCCTGTCCCGGGGCGGCGGCGCCCTGGTCGTGCTGGCCCGGTTCGCCCCGGCCGGGCGCTCGGTGGTCTCGTTCTGCGCGGGCGCGGCCCACCGCCGGGTCCGCGACTTCCTGCCCTGGTCCGCCCTGGCCGGGATCGCCTGGGCCGGCTACAGCGTCGCCCTCGGCTACTTCGGCGCCCAGTGGCTGGGCGCGACCTGGCTCGCGGCGGGGGTGTCGCTCACGGCGCTGTTCGGCGTCGGGACGGGGGCGGCGTACCTGATGCGCCGCCAGTCGTAGCCGACCGCCCGCAGGGGAGTGGTCAGCCCGCCTCGCGGGCGGCGGGCGACCGGCCGCGGATCTCCAGGCCGTCGAGCAGCTCGGCCGTCGCCTCGGTGACGGCGTCCACGGCCCGTTCGAACACCTCCCGGTTGTGGGCGGCGGGCGCCCGGAATCCCGAGACCTTGCGTACGTACTGCAACGCCGCGGCCCGGATCTCGTCCTCCGTGGCCTCCTCGGCCAGCGCGGGCGGGCGAAGCGTCTTGATACTCCGGCACATGTCCCCAGTCTCCTCCTCATGTCTCGCCGTGCACCCGTACTTCCTGCGAGGATCTCCCGCGTGGCGGCCACCGATTCGGGGCCGACCGACGAGAGGACCCACGCGACATGACGAACGACGAACTCACCGTGGCCGTCCTGGGCCCCGGCGGGATCGGCGGCCTGCTGGCCGCCCTGCTCGCCCGGGCCGGGCACCGGGTGATCTGCCTGGCCGGCGAGGACACCGCCCACGCGCTGCGCACCGGCGGGATCCAGCTGCGCAGCGCCCGGTTCGGCGACTTCACCGCCCCTGTCGAGGCCGAAACGGAGCTGCGCGAGCCGGTCGACGCCTGCCTGGTCGCCGTCAAGCACACCAGCCTCGACGCGGCCCTCACCCGCGTCCCGCCCGAGATCCTCGGCGACGGTCTCCTCGTACCGTTCCTCAACGGCGTCGAACACCCCGAGGCCCTGCGCGCCCGCTACCGCGCCGACCGGGTCGCCCCGGCCGTCATCCGCTGCGAGTCCACACGCGTCGCCCCGGGCGTGATCGAACACGGCAGCCCCTTCGCCGAGATCGACCTGACCGGTACCGGGGTCCCCCGGCCCCGCCTCGACGCCCTCGCGGCGGCGCTCGCGGACGCCGGACCGGCCACCCGCGTCCTGGAGGACGAGGCGTCGGCGCTGTGGGCGAAGATGGCGTTCCTCGCCCCGTTCGCCCTGCTGACCACGCGCTACGGCGTGCCCATCGGCGAGGCCCGGACCCGGTACCGCGAGGAGCTGACGGCCCTCGTCCAGGAGACGGCGGCCGTGAGCCGCGCCTGCGGAGCCCCCGCCGACCCGGCGCAGGCACTCGCCCGGTACGACACCTTCCCCGACCGTACGAAGTCCTCGATGCAGCGCGACGCCGAGTCCGGCCGACCGCTCGAACTCGACACTATCGGCGGCGCGTTGCTGCGCGCTGCCGACCGGCACAACGTGCTGGTCCCGGTCACCGCCCGCCTGGTGCGGGAGCTGAGGCAAGCCGGTCACTGAGCCGTGGGCGCGGGGGCGGGCCACGGGAGCTACGGCACTCAGTCCCCGTCCTCCGCGCCCGCCGCGAGGTCGTACCGCCAGTCGTTGGACCGGATCGGGTTGCCCTTCGGGTACTCGAAGTCGGCCTGTCCGCGCAGGGTGAACCCGGCGCTGCGGCAGACCGCGTTCGACGCGGCGTGCGACACCTTCGGGAACGCGTGCAGATACCGGTGCCGCCCGGCCGCCCGGGCCTCCTCGACGAGGGCGCGCGCGGCCGCCACCGCCAGCCCCCGCCCCTGGAACCCGGGCAGCACGCCCCAGCCGGTCTCCCACACCGTCCCGTCCTGCCAGGACTGCTCCCAGAACCCGATGGAGCCGACCGTCTCACCGCCGTCCCCCAGCGTCACCCGGTACATCCGCCCCGCCGACGGCTCGACGTATCTGCGGTGCCGCCCGGCGAGCTGCTCCTCGGTCTCGGGGCCGCCCAGGAACCGGGTCATCTCCGGGCTGTTGGTCCGCCGCAGCAGCCAGAAGTCGTCCTCGGCCCAGGGCACCAAGAGCACGTGCCGTTCGCGTGTGTTCTCCATGCCGGTCACCGTAGGGCAGGGGTCTGACACCGAGGGTCCCGCCGGGGGAGGGGCTTGCATCGGCTGCCGTACGGGCGTTACCTGGAAGTACCGGCGGTGACAGCGAGAGCGCCGGGCCGCGGTTCGAACGTGGTCCAGGAGCGCGTGCTGCTGCGCGTCCCCGTCCGCGGTCCCGTCACCGCCGTGATCCGTACCGGACACGGAGGTGACAGAGGTGAAGGCCGTCGTCTACGAAGAGCCTTTCAGCGTCGCGGTGAAGGACGTCGAGGACCCGAGCATCCTGCACCCCAACGACGTGATCGTGCGGGTCACGTCGTCGGCGATCTGCGGCTCCGACCTGCACATGTACGAGGGCCGCACGGCGGCCGAGCCCGGCATCGTCTTCGGGCACGAGAACCTGGGCGTGATCGAGGAGGTCGGCAGCGGTGTGACCTCCCTGTCCGTCGGGGACCGTGTCGTGATGCCGTTCAACGTCGCCTGCGGGTTCTGCAAGAACTGCCTGGCCGGTGAGACCGGGTTCTGTCTCACGGTCAACCCCGGCTTCGCGGGCGGTGCCTATGGATACGTGGCCATGGGGCCGTACACCGGAGGCCAGGCGGAGCGGCTGCGGGTGCCCTTCGCCGACTTCAACTGTCTGAAGCTGCCGGAGGGCGACGAGTTCGAGACCGACTTCGTACTGCTCGCCGACATCTTCCCGACCGGGTACCACGGGTGTGAACTCGCCCAGGTGTCGCCCGGTGAGACCGTCGCCGTCTACGGTGCCGGTCCCGTGGGCCTGATGGCCGCCTACTCGGCGCTGCTGCGCGGCGCGTCGAAGGTGTTCGTGGTGGACCGGGTGCCCGAGCGGCTGGCCAAGGCCGCGGAGATCGGGGCCATCCCCATCGACTTCACGCAGGGAGATCCGGCCGAGCAGATCAAGGAGTTGACGGACGGAGAGGGCACCGACAAGGGCATCGACGCCGTCGGCTACCAGGCCCAGGCCCCCGACGCCAGCCACGAGGAACCCGCCATCGTCCTCAACTCGCTTGTCGAGACCGTACGGCCGACCGGCAGGCTCGGCATTCCGGGGCTGTACGTCCCGTCCGACCCGGGAGGACCCGACGAGCACGCCAAGCACGGCCAGCTCCTGGTCTCGATCGGCAAGATGTTCGAGAAGGGGCAGAAGATGGGCACCGGCCAGTGCAACGTCAAGCGGTACAACCGCCAGTTGCGCGACATGATCATCTCCGGCCGCGCCCGGCCCAGCTTCGTCGTGTCCCACGAACTCCCGTTGGACGAGGCCCCGCTGGCGTACGAGAAGTTCGACAAGCGGGTCGAGGGCTACACCAAGGTGGTGCTGCATCCCGGTCACGACCTCGCCGCCTGACTCACCGCCCGCACGGCCCGCACGGCCCTGACGGCCGGGTGAGGCCCTGACGGCCGGGTGAGGAAGACCAGAACCGCCCCCGCGTCGTGGAGCACCTTCCCGACGCGGGGGCGGTTACCGTCGAACCCGATGCGTGTTCGACAGCACAAGACACACGTTCGCGTGAAGCTCCGGGAACAGGCTCGCCGTCCAAAATCGAACAGGCGTAGCATTGCGGTGTGGCTGAGACCTATGACTTTCCTGATGACCTCCGCGCTGGTCAGGAGGAGCTGCATCAGGTCCGGGCCGAGTTGTCGGTCCTGCTGAAGCGGCTTCCGTGGTCGGTCGTGCCGCTGGACGGCTTCAGTGACGACCACGGCTGGCGCAAGGTGGAACGGCCCGCCTCCCCGGGCTGGACGGCCGACGAGCAGGCCGAGGTGGAGAAGCTGCGCCGGCGGGAGCACGAACTCGCGGTGTTCGTGAGCGGCCACCGCTTCTGGACGCAGCTGACCGGGCCGGACCGGGTGGCCGCCCGCAGCCGACTCAAGCACGCGCACGAGGAGCCCGACGGCTCCGAGTGACCGCTGCCGGAGCGAGAGCGGGCGCTCGACAGGCCGTGACCGGGGAACCCGTTCACGATGGAAGGGTCACGAGAGCCCGGGAGGTCACATGGCCCTGGAGGCCCACGGCACGGCGAAGGACGGCGCGAGCGGCATACCGACGGCGAACGGTGGACCAGGGGGAAAGGGCGCCGGACAGCATGTCCCCGGCAGCGTCCTCGCCTCTGTCGGCGCCCTTCTGCTGGGTCTGCTGCTCGCCGCGCTCGACCAGACCATCGTGGCGACCGCGCTGCCCACCATCGTCAGCGATCTCGGCGGCCTGGAGCACCTGTCCTGGGTGGTCACGGCGTACCTGCTGGCCTCGACCGCGGCCACCCCGCTGTGGGGCAAGCTCGGCGACCAGTACGGGCGCAAGAAGCTCTACCAGGCCGCGATCGTGATCTTCCTGATCGGCTCCGCGCTGTGCGGCGCGGCGCAGGACATGGGCCAGCTCATCGCCTTCCGGGCCCTGCAGGGACTGGGCGGCGGCGGCCTGATCGTGCTGTCGATGGCGATCGTCGGCGACCTCGTCCCACCCCGCGACCGCGGCCGCTACCAGGGGCTGTTCGGCGCCGTCTTCGGCGCGACCAGCGTGCTCGGGCCGCTGCTCGGCGGCCTGTTCACCCAGCACCTGAGCTGGCGCTGGGTCTTCTACGTCAACCTGCCCCTCGGCGTGGTCGCCCTCGCCGTGATCGCCACGGCCCTGCACATCCCGCACCGCGCCGTCCGCCACGTCATCGACTACCTCGGCACCTTCCTGATCGCCTCGGTCGCCACCTGTCTGGTCCTGGTCGCCTCGCTCGGCGGCATCACCTGGGCCTGGGACTCGCCGCAGATCATCGGGCTGGCCGTGCTGGGAGTGGCCCTGGCCGTGGCCTTCGTCGCCGTGGAGCGCCGGGCCGCCGAGCCCGTCCTGCCGCTGCGGCTCTTCCGCATGCGCACGTTCACGCTCGCCGCGGTCATCAGCTTCGTCATCGGGTTCGCGATGTTCGGCGCGATGACGTACCTCCCCACCTTCCTCCAGGTCGTCCACGGCATCTCGCCGACCATGTCCGGCGTGCACATGCTGCCCATGGTGGTGGGCCTGCTGCTGTCGTCGACGGTGTCCGGGCAGATCGTCAGCCGCACCGGCCGCTGGAAGGTCTTCCCGGTCCTCGGCACCGCGGTCACCACCCTCGGCCTGCTGCTCCTGCACCAGCTCGACGAGTTCAGCACGACGGCCGAGATCAGCGGCTACTTCTTCGTCTTCGGCCTGGGCCTCGGCCTGGTCATGCAGGTCCTCGTCCTGATCGTGCAGAACTCCGTCTCCTACGAGGACCTCGGCGTCGCCACCTCCGGGGCCACCTTCTTCCGCTCCATCGGGGCCTCCTTCGGCGTCGCCATCTTCGGCACGGTCTTCGCGAGCCGCCTCGGCGACGAGCTCACCGCCGCCTTCCGCGGCGTGCGGCTGCCCGGCGGCCTCTCCGCGGACCGGCTCGCGGCCGACCCGCACGGCATCGTCGCCCTGCCGCCCCCGCTGCGCCCGGCCGCCCTGCACGCCTACGCCGTCTCGATCTCCGACGTCTTCCTGTACGCCGCGCCGGTCGCCCTCCTCGGCTTCGTCCTCGCCTGGTACCTCAAGGAGGACCGCCTGCGCGGCTCGGTCACCGCGCCCGACGGGACCGAGACCCTCGCCAGCAACCCCGTCGAGCGGTCCTCCTACGACGAGTGCTGCCGGGCGCTGTCGCTGCTGGGCACCCGCGAGGGGCGGCGCGAGGTCTACGAGAAGATCACCCGCCGGGCCGGCTACGACCTGCTGCCCGCGGCGAGCTGGCTGCTGCTGCGGATCAGGAGGTTCGGCGCGGTGGAGCCGGCCCTGCTCGCCGAGCGCGGCGTCATCCCGCTGCCCGCGCTCCTGGCGGCCGTCCGCCAGGTCGAGGAGCGGCGGCTGGCCGTGCGCGAGGGCGTCGACCTCGTCCTGAGCAAGCAGGGGCACGAGGTCGCCGACCGGCTGGCGCACGCCCGGGAGGAGTCCCTCGCCGAATTGCTCGGCGACTGGTGGAGCGCCGAGCGGCCCACCGATCTGACTCAGCTGGTGAAGGAGCTGACCGACGAGATGAGCGGCTCCCGGCGCGAGCAGCCGCAGGACGGGACGGCGGCCCCGGCCCGCTGAGGTCAGCCGAGGTCCTTGCGGAACCAGTGCTCGGCGTACTTGTCGTCGTTGTGCGGCTCGGTCTCCGTGTAGCCGAGGCGGGCGTACAGCGCGCGGGCCTCCACCAGGTCGCCGCGGGTGTCGAGGATCATCCGCGTGGCTCCGAGCGCACGGGCGGCGTCCTCGGCGGCGCGCACCAGCAGTGCGGCGCCGCCCTTGCCACGCAGCTCCTTGTGCACGAAGACACGGGTCAACTCGGCCGTGCCCCGCTCCAGTAGTCGTACGCCCGCACAGCCGACGGGCTCACCACCGTACCGAGCGACCATCAACTGCCCGCCTGGTGGCGTCAGATCGCGTCCGGCGTGCGAGACGAGCCCCTTCTCCAGCTCGTCCGGGGCCGTACGGCGCCCCTCGAATCGCAGGTACCAGCGATCGCTGACCTCGGTGAAGTACGCCCGCCAGAGCGCGGCGGCGACGGGGGAGCCGAAGGGTTCGGGGGCGATGGTCCAGGACGCGTGGGTCATGCGGGGCATTGTCGGCTAGGGCCTGTCCGGCGGATAAGGTCGCAGGAAAGCTACGGTGCCTGATCAGTGTAGGTGAGCGGGGTCTGGTGCGTTCAGCTGCAAGGCGGAGGAGGGCGTCGACGCGGAGCGTCGGCAACCGACGACAACGCCGCAGATGGGCGTGCCAGACCCCGCGTCTGCGGCATGATCCGCCGGACAGGCCCTACTAGACGCCGGCCGCTCCGCGAGGCGGTTTCCGCAGCTCGCGCCACTCGCGCGCGACCTCCTCGACGTCGTACGGCTTCATGCCCAGCGGAGGGCCGGGCGGCGGCCTGAACATCATGTCGCGGATCCTGACGTTGATGTCGGTGATGATCCTCCGCGCTAGCTGCTCCGAGGGCGCCGCGTACGCCGCGGCCAGCGCGTCCTCCGCCTCCTTGCGCAGGGCCAGGGACGGAGGCAGCACCGACAGGCCCTCGCGGGCCATCTTGCGCTTGATCCACCACAGTTCGTCGTACGAGGTGTCGGTGCCCGGCGGCAGCGGTTCGCCCTCGCCCGGGAGCCCGTCGAACTCGCCGCGCGCCTGCGCGGTGCGGATCTGCCGGTCGACCCAGGACTCGAACGGGACGCCGGGAGGCTTGCGCTCGGTCATGCCCCCATTGTGCCCACGGCCGGCGTCAGGCCAGCACCCGCGCCAGCGCGAAGCCGTCGTACCCCTTGCTGCCCACCGTCTGGATCGCCGTGCCGCTCAGCCTCGGGTGGGAGGCGATCAGCTCGATCGCGGCGCGGGTGCCGCGCACGTCTTGCTCCGCGCTCTCGGCGTCGATCACCCGGCCACCGCGTACGACGTTGTCGATGATGATCAGGCTGCCGGTGCGCGCGAGCTTCAGCGCCCACTCCACGTAGCGCGCGTTGTTGGCCTTGTCGGCGTCGATGAAGACCAGGTCGAAGGGGGCCGGGTTCTCGTCGGCCAGCTTGGGCAGCGACTCCAGGGCCGGGCCGACCCGCACCTCGGTGATCTTGTCCAGCCCCGCCCGGGCGATGTTGCGGGTGGCGACCTCGGCGTGCCGCGGGCTGTACTCCAGCGAGATCAGCCGGCCGTCGGCGGGCAGCGCGCGGCCGAGCCAGATGGTGCTGTAGCCCCCCAGCGTGCCGATCTCCAGGATGTGGCGGACGTCCTGGATCTGGGCGAGGAGATGGAGGAACTTGCCCTGGTTCGCGGTCACGTTGACGTGCGGCAGCCCGGCGGCCTCGCTCTCGCGCAGGCACGCCTGAAGCGCCTCGTCGTCCGGCGCGAGATGGGTGGTGAAGTAGAAGTCGACGTCGTCCCAGAGCTGCGAGCCGCTCATTGGCCCCTTGCCTTTCCGTGTCCCGTACGGGTCGAGTACCCGCTTTTTCCGCCACCGCCAGTGTGCCCCTGACCGGCGGGCGGCACCGGGCACAACGCACTGCGGCGGGCCGGGCAGTGCCCGGCCCGCCGCAGTGCGGGGGTGCGAAGAGGGCGCGAGGCGACTAGCGGGTCGCCTCCACGGCCGGCGGGGAGCCCGGGAGCGGACGGCCCGCGGACTCGGCCATGCGCCAGACGGCGAAGCCACCGATGACCGCCGCCGCCATCATGTAGTAGGCGGGCATCATCATGTTGCCGGTGGCGCTGATCAGGGCGGTGGTGACCAGCGGGGTCGTACCACCGAACAGCGACACCGAGAAGTTGAAGCCGATCGACAGCGAGCCGTAGCGGACCCGGGTCGGGAACAGGGCCGGCAGGGCCGAGGGCATCGACGCGGTGAAGCAGACCAGCAGCAGACCGAAGGCACCCATACCGAGGCTGACGCCGAGCATGCTGCCCTCACGGATCAGCATCAGGGCGGGGATGGACAGGGCCAGGAAGCCCACACAGCCCGCACCGATCACCGGACGCATGCCGACCCGGTCGGTCAGGGCACCCGCGAACGGCTGGACGATCATCATGCCCGCCATCACGATCAGCGACACGACCAGGCTGTGCGTCTCGTCGTACTTGAGCTCACTGGACATGTACGTCGGCATGTACGACAGCAGCATGTAGTCGGTGACGTTGTAGACGAGCACCAGGGCCATGCACACGATCAGCGTCTTCCACTGACCCATGACCATCTCGCGCAGCGGAACCTTGGGACGGTTGGTCTCCGCCTTCTCCAGCTCCGCGGCGAACGCCGGCGTCTCCTCGAGCTTCATCCGCAGGTACAGGCCGATCAGACCCATCGGACCGGCGATCAGGAACGGGACGCGCCAGCCCCAGGAGAGCAGGTCGCCCTCGCTCAGGAAGGCCGTCAACGCGGCGACGATACCGGCACCGCCGATGTAGCCCGCCAGCGTGCCGAACTCCAGCCAGCTGCCGAGGAAGCCGCGCTTCTTGTCGGGCGCGTACTCGGCGATGAACGTCGTGGCGCCCGCGTACTCACCACCGGTCGAGAAGCCCTGGAGCATGCGCGCGACCAGCAGCAGGATCGGAGCGCCGACACCGATCAGCGAGTAGGACGGGATCAGACCGATGGCGAACGTGCCCGCCGCCATCAGGATCATCGTGAGGGCGAGGACCTTCTGCCGGCCCACACGGTCGCCCAGCGGGCCGAAGACCATGCCGCCGATGGGGCGGACCAGGAAGGCCGCGGCGAAGGCGCCGAAGGTGGAGAGCAGCTGGACGGTCGGGTTGCCCGACGGGAAGAAGACCTTGCCCAGCGTCACAGCGATGTAGCTGTAGACACCGAAGTCGAACCACTCCATCGCGTTGCCCAGCGCGGCGGCCCGGACGGCACGCTTGACGAGCGCCGGGTCGGTGACGGTGACCTTCTGGGATGAGGACGCCTGTGGGGCCTGAGACGTCGATGCGGTCCGGGTGGGCTGAGTGATGACAGTGGCGGCCGGCAAAACGGAGCTCGCCTACCTTTCGACGGGGACAGGGACAGTCGACCCGCAGCTACGGCAAGTCGAAAAGCGACCATAGGGGGACATCCATCCCTCACGTGTCGTGCGTCTGTCGTCACACAGTGCGCCGAAACGTCGTATATGCAGGCACGCTGCACCTGCCCGGGGTCTGGATGTCCACACTCTTTTGTGATCCATATCGCTCTCGATCGGCGCAACCGGGCCCGTTGCGCACTAAGGTCCGGACCGCGCGGGTCCGGGCCGGCTCAGTACCAGCCGTGGGCCTGCCAGAAGTTCCAGGCGTCGACGGGGCTGCCGTATCGGGAGTTCATGTAGTCCAGGCCCCACTTGATCTGCGTGGCCGGGTTCTCCTTCCAGTCGGTGCCGGCGCTCGACATCTTCGAGGCGGGCAGCGCCTGGACCAGGCCGTAGGCACCGGAGGAGCTGTTGGTGGCGTGGATGTTCCAGCCGCTCTCGTGCGAGACGATCTTGTCGAACGCCCGGTACTGCGCGGCGTCCGGGATCATCCGGTGCGCGACCGCCTGAGCGGAGGCGGAGGAGGCGGATCCGGTGTCGGCCTGTGCGGGCGCGGAGGAGAGGATCATGCCCGTCGCGGCGGCTGCCATGGCGGCGCCGGCAAGGGCCTTCTTCGGGGTGACAAGACGACGGACGGACGAAACAGACACGGACAACCTCTTCTGCGGGGGACAGGGAGTCGCCGTGAACGGAGCCACGCGCGCCCGCCGCGTGGCGGGGGGCATACGTCGGCGCCGCGGCCCGGGAGGGCTCGTGGCGCCTGGCGACTCGTCCAGAGAAGCAGCTGCGAGAAGTGCCCGCAATGCCCCCTTTTACTATTTCCGGCCGAATTGGGGAGCGGGGGGAGGTGTGTGACCTGCGCCGCAAACCGCAGGTCAGGCGGCGTGCAAATAGCTGCAATTCGGTTGAAAAGGTCTACGATCGCGCCTCGTACGTGAGGTGCGTCATGTGGGGCCGGTCACCGCTCGAAGGCGGCCGCCGTCTCGAAGGCCGCCCGGCGTGTGGCCCGGCGCAGGGCGCGCAGGAGCGTCGGGCCGAGCGCCAGGGTCAAGGCGACGGTGCAGACGGCCCGGCCCAGGTCCCAGCCGAGCGAGGTGGCCAGGCAGTACGCGACGAAGCGGGCCAGGTTGGCGGGGACCGCGGCGTGCGCGTCGAAGGCGATGTTCGAGGCCAGCGCGCCCATGAACGGCCAGCCCGCGAGGTTCATGACCGTGCCGTAGGCGAAGGCGGCGAGGAAGCCGTAGCCCGCGAGCAGCAGCAGCTCCCCCCGGCCGCGCAGCCGGTCGGCGCCGGGGAGCAGCCCCGCGCCCATCGAGAACCAGCCCATCGCCAGCATCTGGAACGGCATCCAGGGCCCCACCCCGCCGGTGAGCAGCGCGGACGCGAACATGGTGAGGGAGCCGAGGACGAAGCCGAAGCCCGGACCGAGGACGCGGCCGCTGAGCACCATGAGGAAGAACATGGGCTCGATCCCGGCGGTGCCCGCGCCGATCGGGCGCAGGGCCGCCCCGGTCGCGGCCAGCACGCCCAGCATGGCCACGGCCTTCGGGCCGAGCCCCGACTCGGAGATCGTCGCGGCGACGACGGCGACGAGGAGCACCAGCAGCCCCGCGAAGAGCCAGGGCGCGTCCTGCGCGTGGGCGCTCAGCTGCGAGCCGGGCGGGGCGAGGAAGGGCCACCCGAAGGCGACGAGCCCGACCGCGCTGACCAGGATCAGGGCGGCGGTGGAGCGCGGGCCGAGGCGGATGGGGCGGGACTGGCGAGTGGTGGTGCGGGTGGTCGTGCTCACGCGAGTGCCTTTCGTACCTGGGCGACCGTGAGCCACTTCTGCGGGGCGAGGATCTTGGTGACCTGCGGGGCGAAGGAGGGGGAGGAGACCACGATGTCCGCCGTCGGCCCGTCCGCGATCACCTCGCCCTCGGCCAGCAGCACGACCCGGTGGGCGAGTTCGGCGGCCAGCTCCACGTCGTGGGTGGCCAGCACGATCGCGTGCCCCTGCGCGGCGAGGCCACGAAGCACGGCGACCAGGCGGGCCTTCGCCGCGTAGTCCAGGCCGCGGGTCGGCTCGTCCAGCAGGAGCAGGGGAGGGCGGGCGGTCAGCACGACGGCCAGGGCGAGCGCCAGCCGCTGGCCCTCGGACAGGTCGCGCGGGTGCGTGTCGTCGGCGATCCCCGGGAGCAGTTCGCCGACCAGCGCGCGGCAGGTGCCGGGCTCGGCCTGCGCGTCCCGGTCGGCGGCCGCGCACTCGGCGGCGACCGTGTCGGCGTACAGCAGATCGCGGGGCTCCTGCGGTACGAGGCCGACGCGGCGCACCAGTTCGCGCGGCGCGGTGCGATGGGGGACCGCCCCGCCGACCCGCACGGAACCGGACGTCGGCTCGACGAGCCCGACGAGCGATCCCAGCAGCGTGGACTTGCCGGCGCCGTTACGGCCCATGAGGGCGATGGTCTCGCCCGGGGTGACGGTGAGGTCGACGTGCCGCAGCGCCTGGACGCGGGCCCGGCGCACGGCGAGCCCGCGCACCTCGGCGACCGGCGCGGAGGTGGGGGCCGTGGCGTCGGGAGTGCGCTTGCGGAGGCGGCGGAGGAGGGAGAGGAAGGAGCGGGGGGCGGGCTCGGGCTCGCTGGAAGGCCCGGCTTGGGTGGCGCCGTGGGTGGGGGGCTCGGGTGTCTCGGGCCTGTGCGCTGCGGGCGGGGGCGTTTTCGTGGCGGCGGCTGCGGAGGGAGTGTGGGCCGGGGGTCGGCCTGCCTCGGAAGGCGCGGCTTGGGTGGCTTCGTGGGTGGGGGGTTCGGGTGTCTCGGGCCTGTGCGCTGCGGGCGGGGGCGTTTTCGTGGCGGCGGCTGCGGACGGGGCGTGGGCCGGGGGTCGGCCTGTCTCGGAAGGCGCGGCTTGGGTGGCTTCGTAGGTGGGGGGTTCGGGTGCCTCGGGGCTGTGCGCTGCGGGCAGGGGCGTTTCCGTGGTGGCGGCGGCTGCGGACGGAGCGTGGGACGTGGGTCGGCCCGGCTCGCGGATCGCGGATCGTGGCGCGGTGGGGACGGAGGGCCGTGGCTCCTCGGGTCGGCCCGGCTCGCGGGCCGCGGATCGTGGCGTGGCGGGGGCGGGGGGCCGTGGCTCCTCGCGCGCGGGGGCGCTCGGCTCGCGCATGCCAGGGAGCCCCGGGTGCGGGGCCGGGCAGTGGGCGGCGAGGCGTTCGCGGAGGTCGCCCGCCCGGCGGCGGGCGTCGCGCACCGTCAGGGGCAGCGGAGACCAGCCCGCCAGCCGGCCCAGGTCCACCACCGGCGGGTACACCGGGGCGACGGCCATCACCTCGGCCGGGGTGCCGAGGACCGGGGCCGCGCCCGGCGCGGGCAGCAGGGCGACCCGGTCGGCGTACTGGATCACCCGCTCCAGGCGGTGCTCGGCCATCAGGACCGTCGTGCCGAGGTCGTGGACCAGGCGCTGGAGGACGGCGAGGACCTCCTCCGCGGCCGCCGGGTCGAGCGCCGAGGTCGGCTCGTCGAGGACGAGCACCTCGGGGTGCGGGGTGAGGACCGAGCCGATCGCGACGCGCTGCTGCTGGCCGCCGGAGAGGGTGGCGATGGGACGGTCGCGCAGGGCGGCGAGGCCGAGGAGGTCGAGGGTCTCCTCCACCCGGCGCCGCATCACGGCGGGCGCGAGTCCCAACGACTCCATCCCGTACGCGAGTTCGTCCTCGACCGTGTCCGTCACGAAGTGGGCGAGCGGATCCTGGCCCACCGTGCCGACGACGTCGGCCAGTTCGCGGGGCTTGTGGGTGCGGGTGTCGCGGCCGGCGACCGTGACCCGGCCGCGCAGGGTGCCGCCGGTGAAGTGCGGGACGAGCCCGCTGACCGCGCCGAGGACCGTGGACTTGCCCACGCCCGACGGGCCGACCAGCAGGACGAGTTCACCCTCCGGGACCTCGAAGTCCACGCCGCGCACGGTGGGTTCGGCCGCACCGTCGTAGGTGACGCTGACGTCCTCGAAGCGGATCACGACGGCTCCTTGGGGGCGACGAAGGCCGGTGTCAGGGCGAGGAGTACGGCCGCCGCCGGCCACAGCGGCAGCGCGGGCGCGGCGAGCGGGACGACTCCGGGGTGCAGGGCGGCGGGATCGCGGACCGCCGCGAGGGAGAGCAGCGCGGCGACGGCGGTGCCGGACCCGGCGACCAGCCAGGCGCGCGCGTTCCAGGGGTCCGGCCGGTAGCGGGTGCGCGGCGAACGGCGGCCGCCGAGGCGCAGCCCCGCGAGCGCGGCGGCGGCCGAGACGGCCAGCACCGGCAGCCCGTAGGCGCCGCCCTCCGCGGTGAGCAGCCCGTACGTCCCCGCGCAGACGCCGAGCAGCCCACCGAGGGTGAGGACGGCGGTCGTACGGCGGACGGGGGCGGGCACGTCGGCGGTACGTCCGTAGCCGCGGGCGTCCATCGAGGCGGCGAGCGCCACCGAGCGCTCCAGGGCGCCCTCCAGCACCGGCAGCCCCACCTGGAGCAGTCCGCGCAGCCCGCTGTCCGGACGGCCGCGCAGCCGGCGGGCGGCACGCAGCCGCTGGACGTCGGCGATGAGGTTCGGCGCGAAGGTGAGGGCGACGACCACGGCCACGCCCGTCTCGTACAGGGCGCCCGGCAGGGACTTGAGGAGCCGGGCCGGGTTGGCGAGGGCGTTGGCGGCGCCGACGCAGATGAGGAGCGTGGCCAGCTTGAGGCCGTCGTACAGGGCGAAGACCATCGCCTCGGCCGTGACCCGGCCGCCGAGCCGGATGCCCTGCGCCCAGTGGGGCAGCGGGACTTCGGGCAGAGTGGCGATCACGTGCGTGCCGGGGATCGGGGAGCCGAGGACCACCGCGAACACCAGGCGGATGAGCAGGACGGCGAGGGCGAGCTTGGCGAAGGCCGCGTAGGAGCGGGACCAGGGGGCGGCGGTGCGGTGGGTGGCCACCACATACCCCGCCGCGGCTATGAGAAGGGCGAGCAGGAGGGGGTTGGTGGTGCGGGTGGCCGCGGTCCCCAGTCCGAGGGACCACAGCCACCACGCGCCGGGGTGCACGGAGGCAGGGCCGCGGCGCTCACGCATCCCGGCGCCGCCGTGCCTGCCACACCGCGGCCACGCCCAGCAGCGCCACCGCACCCGCCCCCGCCAGCAGCCCGACGGACGGGCCGTGATCAGCGGCGGCCGGCTTCTGCGGAGCGGTCGCGGGCTTCGCGCCGCCGGGCCGCGCCGCCACCTGCTCGCCGCAGCCCTGCCGCGGATACCCCGCGATGGCGCACAGCAGGGCGTTGGTGTCATAGCGCAGCGGCTTGGCGACGGCGGCCAGGGCCTCGGCCGTGGTCGCGTCAGGGGAGACCACCGCGCAGGCGGTCCGGGACTTCGGGGGCCCCTCGCCCGACGGGGCGTCGGCCGCCGTACCGAAGTCGAGGACCAGTGCCACCCGCTTGCGGTGCTCGCGGGCGGGGGTCTTCCCACAGATCGAGCCGAAGTCCGCGTCGCCGCGCGGGCGCGTGGCGTCGGCCGAGTCCTCGCTCACGGAGAAGCGGAAGCCCTGGACGGCGCCGTCGGCGGGGCGGGCGGTCGCCGGGCCCTCGGTGGCGTACGTCCAGTGGTC
Organism: Streptomyces sp. V3I7; assembly: GCF_030817495.1. Classification (NCBI taxonomy): domain Bacteria; kingdom Bacillati; phylum Actinomycetota; class Actinomycetes; order Kitasatosporales; family Streptomycetaceae; genus Streptomyces; species Streptomyces sp. V3I7. The sequence goes on along the minus strand of NZ_JAUSZK010000001.1, from coordinate 1,950,452 downwards.
GCCGCCGCGCTCCCAGAAGGACCAGTAGCGGTAGCCCGCGGCCTGCGCCTGGCCGGCGGTCCCCCACAGGAGGAACCCGGCCAGGAGCAGGAGCGCGGCACGGCGGACGGTGGTCACGCCTGCTGCTGCTTCTTCTTGCGACCGCTGTACAGGAGGCCGACGCCGATGCCCGCGACGAGACCGGCACCGCCGATCCACCAGCCGCGGCCGCCCGACTTCTGCTCGTCCTCCACGGCGGGCTTGGGCTTGGGCTGGACCGCCGGCGCAGGGCCGGTCGCGTTCAGTGCGCGCACGAGGTCCATGCCGCCGAAGTCGTGCGGGTCGGTGCCGGCGGCGTGGGCCGCGAAGATCAGCTGGGCGTAGGCGGCCGGGCCGCTCTGCCCGGCCCAGGCGGAGGCGTTCTTCTCCAGCCACTTCAGCGGCTTGCCGGTGCGCTCGGTGCCGCCCTGGGCGGCGAGCGCGACGACCGCGTCCGCGGTGTTGCCGAAGTCGGGCTGGGCGTCGGCGCCGGGCATCACGGACGTGAGGTGACCGGTCTTCGCGACGGCGTCGGCGAGGTAGGCGGCGCCGTTGGCCGCGGCCCGCTCGGGGGTGGCCTTGCCGGAGTCGGTGCAGCCGGCGCCGGCCTTCTTGCCGTCCTCCTTCGCGGCGTCCTTGCCCGCGCCCGCGGCCATGCCCTGGCCGAGCGCGCCCAGCACGGCCGCCGCGGTCGCGTCCGCGTTGGCGGCCAGCTTCCCCTTCTTGTCGGGCTGGTAGGCGAAGGCGCCCGCGTCGTCGCCGGAGCAGGGCAGGGCGAACGTCAGGAGCGCGTCGTAGGGGGACTTGCCGTCCTTGACGACGTCCGCGGGCTTCGTCCCGGTGGCCGCGAGGGCGCCGATGACGACGGCGGTGGAGTTCGCGTCGCTGGGGCCGCCGGCCGTGTAGCCCCAGCCGCCGTCCTTGTTCTGCGCGGACTTCAGCCAGGCGATCGCCGACTTGGTGACGTCGCTGTGGCCGCCGGTCGCCGCCAGGGCCTGGACGGCGGCGGCCGTGCTGTTGGTGTCGACCATGACCTTGGCGTCGCACGCCTTGCGGGGCTCGGCGCGGAAGGCCGGGAAGGCGCCGCTCGCGCACTGCTGCCCGGTCAGCCAGTCCACGGCCTTGGGGGCGGGGGTCACGTGCACGGTGCGCTGGGCGAGCAGTGCCAGCGACTGGCGCCAGACGCCGTCGTACTTCGGGTCCGTCTTCCCGTACAGACCGGACGGGAGCGCCGGCGGCTTCGGGGACGCGGACGGCGAAGCGCCGTCGGCTATGGCGGGCGTGGCGGCGGCGAGCACGCCGACTGCGGCCAGGGCAGCAGCGCTGCGGAGGACGTTCATGGTCGGGCGGGTGCCTCTCCCTGCGGGGGAGCCGGGCAGCACACGGGAGAACCCCGGGCGGCTCGGCTCCGTAAACCTCGACGGTGCCGTACGCGGGCGGGTGCCGGCGCACGTGAGCCGGTCACGTCCGGGCGGGGCAGTCCGGCTCACCGGTCCTCGCGGAGCGGCTCACGGTTGCGGGTCAGCGCCGGAATTGCACCGGCTTCCCCCCGTACGGGTGTGATGACGACGCGCACACTCTACCGGCCCGTAGCCGTAATGCTGAGGGGTGGCGGCGGTCCCGTGAAAGGGTGAAAAAATCTTCCCGTTCGGGGTGTTGCATCGGGTATGGGGTGTTCTATCCTGTAAGTGGCCTACGGAACGAGTGAGGGAGTTCGACCGGAGTAGCCGACTTTGATGGACGCGTAAAGCATCCATTGAGGCCGACGTCGACGGTCGTAACTGAGAGGCCTGAAAGCAGCAGTAAGGCTGGAAGGCGACCCCTAGTACCTGATCCGGGTAATACCGGCGAAGGGAACCCGTTTCGTAGGTTTTTTGTGTGCCCTGACTATGTGCCCCTGATTTTCTGTGCCCTGATGCGGCTCTAGTCGATGAGCCGGCACACCGTCTCGATGTCGGTCCTGACCTGCTCGATGGACGCGCGCCCCGACACCCAGGTGATCAGCGCCGAGTGCCAGGTGTGCTCGATGACGCGGACCGCGGAGAGCTGCTCCGGGGTGGGGTCCTTCAGTCCCGTCGCGTCCAGGATGATCGCCGTGGTCTGCCGCGAGACCCGGTCGACCTCCGCCGACACACCGCGGTCCGCGAAGCTCAGGGCGCGCACCATGGCGCCGGCGAGCTGCGGCTCGCGCTGCAGTGAGCGGAAGGCCCGCATCAGCGTCCGCGCCACCCGCTCGCTCGCCGTGTCCCCCTTCGGGGGCCGCCCGCCCAGGGTGGCGTGCAGGCGCTCCAACTGGTCCTGCATCGTGGCCACCAACAGGTGCACCTTGGACGGGAAGTAGCGGTAGAGCGTGCCGAGCGCCACCTGCGAGTCCTCGGCGACCTCCCGCATCTGCACCGCGTCGAAGCCGCCCCGAGCGGCCAGCCGCGCGCTCGTCTCCAGGATCCGGCGCCGGCGCGCCTCCTGCCGCGCCGTCAGGGGCGGCGCGGACTGCCGCGTCGGCGGTACGGCTCTCGGTGCGACCTTGGCTTCCGCAGGCATGGGTCCCGTTCCGTGACGGTCGGTGAGTACGTGTGACCGGACCGCAGGGCAGGGGGCTCCGGCCGTGGCGTGAATCACCTGATCCACAGCTCGCAGCGCCCCTACCTGCCGGTAGATTCAGAGCCTCTTGAACGATCAAGTCTGTAACTTGTTCTAGATTAACGCCACGCGTAATCTCGCGGAATGGTGCAGGGAGAAGGGGGCCCAGGGTGACCGCTGAGGCCAGCGATGCGGGTGCCGGTGACGGCCCCGCGGCCGATGGGGGGCGACCGCTCAACATCGCCCTCCTCACCTACAAGGGCAACCCGTTCTGCGGCGGCCAGGGCGTCTACGTACGGCACCTCTCCCGTGAGCTGGCCCGGCTCGGCCACCGGGTGGAGGTCATCGGCTCGCAGCCGTACCCCGTGCTCGACGAACACGAGGACTATTCCGGGCGCCTGAGCCTGACCGAACTGCCCAGCCTCGACCTCTACCGCCAGCCCGACCCCTTCCGCACCCCGAAGCGCGACGAGTACCGCGACTGGATCGACGCGCTCGAGGTCGGCACGATGTGGACCGGCGGGTTTCCCGAGCCGCTGACGTTCTCCCTGCGGGCGCGCCGTCATCTGCGCGCCCGGCGCGGGGAGTTCGACGTCGTGCACGACAACCAGACGCTCGGCTACGGCCTGTTGGGCGACATCGGCGCGCCGCTCGTCACCACGATCCACCACCCCATCACCGTGGACCGGCAGTTGGAACTCGACGCCGCCGGTGACTGGAAGCGCCGCTACTCCGTACGCCGGTGGTACGCCTTCACGCGCATGCAGAAGCGCGTCTCGCGCCGGCTGCCGTCCGTCCTCACCGTCTCCGGGACCTCGCGCCAGGAGATCGTGGACCACCTCGGCGTGCGGGACGACCGCATCCACGTCGTCCACATCGGCGCCGACACCGACCTGTTCTCGCCCGACCCGTCGATCGCGCGAGTGCCGGGCCGGATCGTGACCACCTCCAGCGCCGACGTGCCGCTCAAGGGCCTGGTCTTCCTCGTCGAGGCGCTGGCGAAGGTGCGCACCGAGCACCCCGCCGCCCACCTCGTCGTCGTCGGCAAGCGCGCCGAGGACGGGCCGGTCGCCCAGGCCATCGAGCGCTACGGCCTGGAAGGCGCCGTCGAGTTCGTCAAGGGCATCTCCGACGCCGAACTCGTCGACCTGGTCCGCTCGGCCGAGGTCGCCTGCGTGCCGTCGCTGTACGAGGGCTTCTCCCTGCCCGCCGCCGAGGCCATGGCCACCGGCACCCCGCTCCTCGCCACGACCGGCGGCGCGATCCCCGAGGTCGCGGGCCCCGACGGCGAGACCTGCCTGGCGGTGCCGACCGGCGACGCGGACGCCCTGGCCGCGGGCCTGAACCGCCTCCTGGCCGACCCCGAACTCCGAGCCCGCCTCGGCGCCGCGGGCCGCGACCGAGTCCTGAAGAACTTCACCTGGGCCCGAGCCGCCGAAGGAACGGCGGCCCGCTACCGCGAAGCGATCGCCCGAGCCGCCGCCCCGAGCCGCCCGGCGAGCCGCTCGGGAGGCGTGCCCTCGGGCCGCCCGGCCGGTTCCGGAGCCCCGATGCCGACCGGCTCGGCCGCGCACGCCGGTTCGTCGGACCTCGCCACGAGCGCGATCGCGGTCCGGGACGACCAGGCCGCTGCCGTGCGGGACGCCGCAGCCGTCGGCGCGCTGCCGGGCGGGTCGCCCGCGCCCGCGGTTCCGGCGAGCCCTGCCACGAACGCGGTGCGGGAGGACCAGGCCGCTGCCGCGGCGCAGGACGAACTCCCGGCCGCAGCCGTTGGCGCGGCTTCAGCCCACGAACCCGCTGCCGCGGTCCAGGACCGCTCTCTCGTCGGCGCGGTGCAGGACCACGCCGCCGTCGGCGCGCTGCCGGGCGGGTCGCCCGCGCCCGCGGTTCCGGCGAGCCCTGCCGGGAGCGGGGTGCGTGCGGCGCAGGACGAGGTCCCGGCGCACGAGCCTGCGGGCGCGGCGCACGAGCGTTTTCCAGCCGACGTACCGCGGGATCACTCGGCCACCGGCGCGACGCACGACCGTTCTCCCGTCGGCGCAGCGCAGGACGCTGCCGTCGTCGCCGTGCCGGAGCCTTCTCGCGGTGGCGGTCCGGTGTTCTCGGGGGAGACGAAGACCGGCCGCCGTGCGGCCGCAGCGAGTGCCGCGGGGGCGGCCTCGACGACTGACACCGGTGTCTATCCCGAAAGCAGGGCCACGTGCTGACCGTCGACTTCACCCGGTTCCCGCTCGCCCCGGGCGACCGCGTCCTGGACCTCGGCTGCGGGGCCGGACGGCACGCCTTCGAGTGCTACCGGCGCGGCGCCCAGGTCGTGGCCCTCGACCAGAACGCCGAGGAGATCCGCGAGGTCGCCAAGTGGTTCGCGGCGATGAAGGAGGCCGGTGAGGCCCCGGCCGGTGCCACCGCGACCGCCATGGAGGGCGACGCCCTCGCCCTGCCCTTCCCCGACGAGTCCTTCGACGTCGTCATCATCTCCGAGGTCATGGAGCACATCCCCGACGACAAGGGCGTCCTCGCCGAGATGGTGAGGGTGCTCAAGCCCGGCGGCCGCATCGCCGTCACCGTCCCGCGCTACGGCCCCGAGAAGGTCTGCTGGGCGCTGTCCGACGCCTACCACGAGGTCGAGGGCGGGCACATCCGCATCTACAAGGCGGACGAACTCCTCGCCAAGATGCGTGGGGCGGGTCTGCGGCCGTACGGCACGCATCACGCGCACGCGCTGCACTCGCCGTACTGGTGGCTGAAGTGCGCCTTCGGCGTCGACAACGACAAGGTGCTGCCGGTGCGGGCGTACCACAAGCTCCTGGTCTGGGACATCATGAAGAAGCCGCTGGCCACCCGGGTCGCCGAACAGGCGCTGAACCCGCTGATCGGCAAGAGCTTCGTGGCGTACGCGACCAAGCCCCACCTGCCCCGGCTCTCCGAGGCGGACGCCAAGTGACGACCCCCCGGACAGAACACCTCGTCCTGCCCGGGGTCCTGACCGCCGAGCAGGCCGCCGAGACCGTCCGCGGCATCCTCGCCGTGCAGCGGGAGGACGGCGCGATCCCCTGGTTCCGCGGGCACCACCTCGACCCGTGGGACCACACCGAGGCCGCCATGGCCCTGGACGCGGCCGGCGAGCACGAGGCCGCCGAGCGCGCCTACCTGTGGCTCGCCCGGCACCAGAACGAGGACGGCTCCTGGTACGCGGCCTACGCGGACGGCGCCTTCGACGACGTCACCGACCCCTCCCGCGAGTCGAACTTCGTCGCGTACATAGCCGTCGGCGTCTGGCACCACTACCTGTCGACCGGCGACGACACCTTCCTCGACCGCATGTGGCCCTCGGTCGTCGCGGCCATCGAGTGGGTCCTGCGGCTCCAGCGGCCCGGCGGCGAGATCGGCTGGCGGCGCGACGCCGACGGCACCCCCACGACGGACGCCCTGCTCACCGGCAGCTCCTCCATCCACCAGGCGCTGCGCTGCGCCCTCGCGATCGCCGAGCAGCGCGAAGAACCCCAGCCCGACTGGGAGTTGGCGCTCGGCGCCCTGCGGCACGCGATCAGCGGCCACCCCGAGCGGTTCCTCGACAAGGACCGCTACTCGATGGACTGGTACTACCCCATCCTGGGTGGCGCGTTGACCGGCACCGCGGCCAAGTCCCGTATGGAACAGGACTGGGAGCGGTTCGTCGTACCCGGACTGGGTGTCCGGTGCGTGGCCCCAAACCCCTGGGTCACCGGCGGCGAGTCCGCCGAACTCGCCCTGGCGCTCTGGGTGATGGGCGAGTCCGACCGGGCGCTGGACATCCTCAAGTCCATCCAGCACCTGCGCGACGCCGAGTCCGGCCTCTACTGGACCGGGTACGTCTTCGACGACGACGCCGTATGGCCCCGCGAGCTCACCACCTGGACGGCTGGCGCCCTCCTCCTGGCGGTCGCGGCCCTCGGCGGCCACGAGGCCACCTGCGCCGTCTTCGCGGGAGACCACCTCCCCAGTGGTCTAGACCCCGACTGCTGCGCCTGAGGTGAGACGGGTGCGGGTTCCCCCGAGTGGCGTAGCCGGCCGCCCGGGGTGAGCCTGCCGGGAGAGGCATCTGCTCGGGGGAAGACGCTCGGGGACGACATCTGCGACATCTGCTCGGGGAAGACAGCCCGGAGGACCTCGTGCCCGTACCCATACGGCGCCTCGTCGTGGCGTTCACGCTGTGCTGTGCCCTGCTCGCGGGTTCCACCGCCTACGCGGGCGGCGAGACCACCACCACCCGGGACAGCGCGGCGGTCGCGGCGGTCGCGGCGGCGATCGCCGACCCCACACCCAGCCCCAGTACCTCCGCCGAGAAACAGAAGTTCGCCAAGACCCGCTTCGTCGCCAACGCCGCACTCGCAGCCGGCGCGACCTACCAGTGGATCGTGAAGCCCTGGAAGGCGGGCAAGTTCAAGAAGGGCGCGCACGGGCGCCGGCTCGCGCTCGTCAAGGCGGCGCTCGCCGGAGCGTTCACGTACAACCGGCTCAAGGCGGCGGTGCGCAACGCCAAGGGCGACCCGACCCTCTCCAAGGCCCTCGCGCCGCTCACCGCGGCCATCGACGGCCTCAAGGACCTCCCCTCCAAGCTGCGCAAGGGCGACGGCAACGCGGCCGACTCCTTCAACGACGTCATCAACAACGTGAAGGACGCCGGCAAGAGCGCCGGAGCCCCCGTCAAGGACAAGGTGCCCTCGGCCTCCGAGCTGCGACAGGGGTAGGACAACCCAACTCCGGCCTCGCGCATGAGAGTCGGGCCCTCCCTTACGGCAACGGCCCCCCACCCGTGAGGGCGAGGGGCCCGGAGGCGACGGGCGTCGGGGGCTCAGCCGCGCTGGATGCCCGAGGTGTCCTGGAGCACGCCGCGACGGCCGTCCTGGGTCTGCGCCACCAGCGCGCCACCGCGCTGGTCGACCGCCAAGTACCAGGTGCCCGGCGCCAGTTCGGCGACCGGCGCCTGCGAGCCGTCCTCGGAGAACAGCGGCCGCGGCACCGGAACGGCGAACCAGAACGGCGAGAACTCCGCGGCCGGAGCCGCCTGCTGCTGCGGCGCGGGCTGCGCCTGAGCCTGTGCCGGCTGCGGCTGCTGGGCACCGTACGGCTGGCCCGGCTGCTGCGCGCCGTACGTCTGCTGCTGGGCACCGGGGTAGCCGTAGCCCGTGGGCTGCTGGGCGCCGTAGGGCTGCGGGGCGGCCGGCTTGGGGGCCGGGATCAGGCCGCCCTTCAGCGCGGGGACGAGCGGGGTCGCCACGGCCGCGGCGGCCAGGACCAGGGCGGCGATGAGACCGAGGATCAGGCCGGTACCGGGACCGACGTCGGCGCTGTCGAAGGCGTCGCTGAACGAGCCCAGCGGGTCGACGATCGCCCAGAACGAGGTCCACGCCGCGAAGATCGTGAGCGCGACGCCGAACTGACCGAGGTCGAGACCGACCACCTTGCGCGGCTGCGGCAGCGTACGGGCGACGATGATCAGGGCCGCGCCGATGACACCGCCGATGTAGGCGCTCATCACCAGACCGAGGTTGTCCCACGCGTTCGGGGCCTTGTCGCCGGACTTGTCGAACGTGTCGAGGAACGACGCGATGAACAGCAACACCGCTGCTCCGAGCACCACGCCGTCGCCTCGATTGAGGGAGCGGATATTCACTTCAGGTCCTTCGCAGGTCGTCTCGTCGTCGGTCGTCGGGAGAGGCGCCGTCACCGTGTCGGCCTCGGGCCCGGCGCGGTGTTCGGGGGTGGCCCCTCATGTCAGGAACGTCCACCCTATCGCCCGTACGATCACGGCGTCCGCAGAGATCACACGTCCCGTACTACCCGCGCAGGAAACTCACGATTCCGTCGGAGATTCCCTGGGCCGCCTTCTGCCGCCAGGTGCCGCTCGTCAGCAGGGCCGAGTCCTTGCTGTCGCGCATGTTGCCGCACTCGATGAAGACCTTCGGGACCGTCGACAGGTTGAGCCCGCCCAGGTCGGTCCGGGTGACCAGGCCACTGCCGCCGCCGACGTAATTGGACGGCGAACTGCCCGTCACGCGCACGAAGTTGCCGGCGATGCGCTCGCCGAGGTCGCGGGAGGGGCCGACGATCGGGCGGGTGTCGGCGGCGCCGGCGTGCACGGAGCCGGGCAGGATGACGTGGAAGCCGCGGTCGCCCTGCGCCGAGCCGTCCGCGTGGATGGAGATCGCCGCGTCGGCGCGGGCGGTATTGCCGATCCGCGCCCGCTCGTCCACGCACGGGCCCCACGGCGGCTCGTCGCCGTCGTGCGTCAGCTTCACCGTGGCGCCCTCCTTCTCCAGGAGCGTGCGCAGCCGGTGGGAGACGTCCAGGGCGAACTGGGCTTCCGCGTAACCGGCGTTGGTGGACGTCCCCGTCGTGTCGCACTCCTTGCGGTTGGTGCCGATGTCCACCTGGCGGTTGATCTCGGCTGTGTGCCGGACGTTGCCGGGATTGTGCCCCGGGTCGATCACGATGACCTTTCCCTTGAGGGCGTCGGTCGCGGCGGGAGCGGAGGCCGTCGTGCCCGTCTTCTTCGCGTCCGTCTTCTTCGCGTCCGTCTTCTTCCCGTCCGGCTTCTTCGCGTCGTCGCCCGGGGCGGCGGGCGACGGGGAGGCGGGTGCGGAGGCCGACGCGGCGCCCGCCCGGTCCAGGTGGCCCGGGCCGCCCGGCGCACCGGGGTCGGCCACCGCCTCGTAGACGAACCAGCCGAGCAGGGAGCCGGACAGCAGTCCGGCGAAGGCGACGGTCAGCGGCACCCGCCGGGGGCGGCGCCGCTGCTGGGGGGCATCGAAGTCCGGGCCTGTGTACGACACGACTGTGACTCTAACCTCGCGCTCAGATCCCCGCCTTCGTGCGCCGCAGCACACGCAGCGAGCCATGGTCCGACACCTCCGTGAACGCGCCGGACTCCAGGGCCCGGAGGTAGACGCGGTAAGGGGCCTGGCCGGTGAACTCGTCCTCAGGGTGCGGGAAGACGTCGTGGATGACGAGCAGACCGCCTTCGGCCAGATGGGGGGCCCAGCCCTCGTAGTCGGCCGTGGCGTGCTCGTCGGTGTGGCCGCCGTCGATGAAGACGAGGCCCAGCGGGGCGCCCCAGATCCGCGCCACCTGCGGCGAGCGGCCGACCAGGGCCACCACGTGCTCCTCCAGGCCGGCCCGGTGCAGGGTCCGGCGGAACGTGGGCAGCGTGTCCATCAGACCGACCTCGGGGTCCACCGTCTCGGGGTCGTGGTACTCCCAGCCCGGCTGCTGCTCCTCGCTGCCCCGGTGGTGGTCGACCGTGAGCGCGGTGACCCCGGCCTGCCGGGCCGCGTCCGCGAGCAGGATCGTCGAGCGCCCGCAGTACGTCCCGACCTCCAGCAGCGGCAGCCCGAGCCCCCCCGCCCCCACGGCGGCCGCGTACAGCGCGAGCCCCTCGTCCACGGGCATGAACCCCTTCGCGGCCTCGAACGCGGCCAGGATCTCGGGCTTGGGCGCCGCGGTCATGGGGGTCCTTTCGTCGTACGTACGTCAGGCCGCCCATGCTGCCGCACCTCCTGTGGGGCAGGTGACGGGGGGTGCGGTGGGGGTCTCGGGCGGGGGCAGGCGGTGTGACGGTCTCGGCGGGGAGGGAGAGGTCCAGGTCGAGGGACGGCCATCGCCCGCGTGGGTCGCGGTGGAGGCGTGCGGGCCGTGGCCGGCGGCGCGGGCGGCCGGGACGTGGGGCTCTCGGCCGGGGCGGCGAGGGAGCCCTTCGCCGTGCGTGGCGGCAGGGTGCCCATGCCGCCGCACCCCCGTCGGTCAAGTGACGGGGGTGCGGAGGGGAGGCGCGAGGTGGCGGTCAGGCGTTGATGGTCTCGGCCGGGAGGGAGAGGTCCAGGTCGACCGGGCGGTCGTCGCCCGTGTGGGTCGCGGACGAGGCGTGGGGGCCGTGGCCCGTGGCGCGGGCGGCCAGGACGTAGGGGCCCTCGGCCGGGACGGTGAGGGTGTAGCTGCCGTCCTCCGCGGAGAGCGTGGCGCCCGCCTGGCGGCCCCGGCGGTCGATCAGGGTGACCTTGGCACGGGCGACCGGGGCACCGTCGGCGGCGAGCACCCGGCCGCGGAAGCCGCGCAGCACCTCCTCGGCGCGCGCCAGGCCGGCGTCCTCCTCGCTGCTCGCGCGCAGTTGCGGACCCGGCGCCGGGCGACGGCCGGGCAGCAGCAGCGCCATCAGCAGGCCGAGCGCCACCGCACCCGTCGCGATCAGGAAGGAGACCCGGAAGCCGTGCATGGTCGGGACCGCGACGCCGCCCACGTTGTTCGCCGTGTTGGCCAGCACCATGCCGATGACGGCGCTGGAGACGGACGTACCGATGGACCGCATCAGGGTGTTCAGGCCGTTGGCCGCGCCCGTCTCGGAGGCCGGGACCGCGCCGACGATCAGCGCGGGCAGCGAGGAGTACGCGAGGCCGATGCCCGCGCCCAGGACCACCGCGATGACCAGGCTCTGCCAGGCGGCGCTCATCAGGCCGAGGCCGGCGCCGTAGCCGACCCCGATGATCAGCATGCCGATGATCAGCGTGACCTTGGGGCCGTACTTGGCCGACAGGCGGGCGTAGACGGGCGCGGTGAACATCATCGTCAGGCCGAGCGGCGCCACGAGCAGACCCGAGACGACCATCGACTGGCCGAGACCGTACCCGGTGGCCTTCGGCAGCTGGAGCAGCTGCGGCAGGACGAGGGAGACGACGTAGAACGCGACGCCCACCATGATCGAGGCGAGGTTGGTGAAGAGCACCGCGGGGCGGGCCGTGGTGCGCAGGTCCACCAGCGGCGCCTTCAGGCGCAGCTCCAGCACGCCCCACAACAGCAGCACGGCGGCCGCAGCGCCGAACAGGCCGAGCGTGGTGGGCGAGGTCCAGCCCCAGTCGCTGCCCTTGGTGATCGGCAGCAGGAAGAGGACGAGGCCCGCGGACAGGCCGATCGCCCCGAGCAGGTCGAAGGAGCCCTTCGCGCGCGTCCGGGACTCCGGTACGACGAGGAGGGTGAGGGCGATGGCGAGGGCGCCGAGTCCGGCGGCGCCGTAGAAGAGGACGTGCCAGTCGGCGTGCTGGGCGACCAGGGCCGCGGCGGGCAGCGCGAGGCCGCCGCCGACGCCGATCGAGGAGCTCATCAGGGCCATCGCCGAGCCGAGCCGCTCACGCGGCAGCATGTCCCGCATCAGGCCGATGCCGAGGGGTATCGCGCCCATCGCGAAGCCCTGGAGCGTACGGCCGACGATCATGGGGAGCAGGGCGCTGGTCAACGCGCTGAGCAGCGCGCCCGCCACCATCACGGCGAGGCTGAGGACCAGCATGCGCCGCTTGCCGTACAGGTCGCCGAGGCGGCCCATGATCGGGGTGGCGACGGCGCCCGACAGGAGGGTCGAGGTCAGGACCCAGGTGGCGTTGCTGGGCGCGGTGCCCAGCAGCTGCGGCAGATCCTTGATCACCGGGACGAGCAGGGTCTGCATCACCGCGACCACGATGCCGGCGAAGGCGAGCACGGGGACCAGGACCCCACTCGCCTCGCGGGTGGGCTGATCGGTCGTCGTACGCGTCATTGAATGAGGCCTCCGGGCCGGCGAAGAGGGAGGAGAAGAGGAAGGGAGAGGGAGCGGGACGGACGTCCGCGGTGTGATCCGTGGGATCCGCGCCGGACATGCTGGTGCCAACGCCGTATGCACAGGCAACTATTCCGTTGCTTCGGGCCTCTAACGAATCCTTGACCCGCTCATGGGAATCTGACGTACCGTCAGCACAGACTCGTTTACCGGGGCTCTTGCGGAAGGCCCCGGCGTTCACGCCGGGGATGGATGCATCTCAAGGCTGCTCTGACGTGCACCTTAGAGCGGGCGTTTTTGCTGCTCGATGTACTGGCGGACGATTGCCAACGGTGCTCCTCCGCATGATGCGGTGAAGTACGAGGGCGACCACAGGTGTCCGTGCATGATGGCGTGGTTGATCCGGCCGGTGAACTCCTGCCGTATCCGGCGGGCGGAGACGCCTTTGAGGCTGTTGACCAGCTTGGAGACGGCGACCTTGGGCGGGTAGTGGACCAGGAGGTGTACGTGGTCGCGTTCGCCGTTGAACTCCTTCAGCTCCGCCTCGAAGTCCTCGCAGACCTTGCGCATGATCTCTTCGCAGCGTGTCAGCATCTCGTCGTTGAACACTCCACGCCGGTACTTCGTCACGAAGACCAAGTGCACATGCATCGCCGAAACAACATGTCTGCCCCGCCTGTAGTCATTCTGCCCATCCATGAGACCAATCGTATTAGGATCTTGGCTGTGCAGCTCCGCTACAACTACCGGGCCTATCCGGACGGCACCCAGCGCCGTGCGCTGGCGCAGGCGTTCGGGTGCGCCCGCGTGGTGTGGAACGACTGCCTGCGCGACCGCAAGGAGGCGCACGCGGCGGGACTGCCGTACGTGAAGTCGGCGGAGTTGTCGCGGCTTCGCATCACCCAGGCCAAGCACACCGAGGAACGGGCCTGGCTCGCGGATGTGTCGGCGGTCGTGCTGCAGCAGTCTCTGCGGGACCTGGACACCGCCTACAAGAACTTCTTCGACTCGGTCAAGGGTAAGCGGCAGGGCCGCAAGGTCGGCCCTCCCCGCTACAAGTCGAAGAAGGACACCCGGCAGTCGCTCCGCCTCAACACCAACGCCTTCTCCCTGAAGGACGACGGCACGGTGTACGTGGCCAAGGTCGGCAGCCTCAAGGTCAAGTGGTCCCGCCGGCTCCCGGCCGCACCCACGTCTCTGACCGTCACCAAGGACAGCTCCGGCCGGTACTTCCTCAGCTTCGTCGTGGACACCGAGCCGGACACCCTCCCCGAGTCGGAGACCGACGCCGGTATCGACCTCGGTCTGTCCGCCTTCGCCGTCCTGTCCGACGGGACGAAGATCGACAGCCCGCGCTTCCTGCGCCGGGCGGAGAAGAAACTCAAACGCCTTCAGCGGGAGCTGTCCCGCAAGGCCAAGGGATCGAAGAACCGGGCCAAGGCCCGCATCAAGGTCGCACGCCAGCACGCCAGGGTGGCCAGCCGGCGCCGGGACTGGCACCACAAGGCATCCACACAGATCATTCGCGACAACCAAGCGGTGTACGTGGAGGACCTCGGGGTGTTGGGCCTGGCCCGTACCCGGCTCGCCAAGTCCGTGCACGACGCGGGATGGTCCGCGTTCGTCGGCATGCTGGAGTACAAGGCGGCTCGGCACGGCCACGTCTTCGCCAAGGTGGGCCGTGCTTTCCCATCCTCTCAGGTCTGCTCGGCCTGCGGATTCAGGGACGGACCCAAGCCCCTGCACGTCCGTGAATGGACATGCGGGGCGTGCGGGATCGTGCACGACCGCGACCACAACGCAGCCCGCAACGTCCTCTTCGAGGGACGCCGTATCGTCGCCGCCGGACGGGCGGAGACGCTAAACGCCTGTGGAGCGCCGGTAAGACGGGCACCCGTGCCCGCCCAGCGCGGTGAAGCAGGAAGCCCCCGGAAGGGTCAGACGACCCAGGCCGGAATCCCCGGCCTTTAGGCCAGGGAGCACGTCAAAACCAGCCCTGCCGGCGGGCCGGCGGGCCGGGCCTGGCCTCGCGCACGGCCTCGGTGCGGTTGCGGGTGCCCGTCTTACCGATCGCGGCGGAGAGGTAGTTGCGGACCGTGGACTCCGACAGATGGAGCTTCGCCGCGATGTCGGCGGCGGTCGCGCCGTCCACCGACGCCTTCAGTACGTCGCACTCGCGGGCGGTCAGCGGACTGGGACCGGCGCTCAGCGCGGCCGCGGCGTATCGCGAATCGGCTCCGGTGCTCCGCCGGCCGTCTGGGGCGAGGCCGTTGATCCGTGCAGACGAGCCGCATGCTCCAGGGTGCTGACTTGTCGGCGCGTTCCGAGCGGGGGCGGTGAGGAACCAGCTGCTCAGAGGCCAAGCTCGCCTCGGGTTTCCGTCGTGAAGCCCTGCGAACCGAATTCACCGAGGAGCACACATGCGTCCTGACAGCAGGACAAGATCCCCGTGGGGTCCGCTGCCCCGGCGTGACACGAGGAAGGCCGCCGGCGCGATCGCCTTGCTCGCCCTGGCGGCGGTGACGGGTGTCGCGGGTCCGGCGGCGGCGGTCGCCGGTCGCGGCGCGGCCGTCCATGCGAGCGCGACAAGCCTCTCCCACGGCGAGGGCTGCAAGAACGATCCCTGCCACGACGGCACGACCGGCACCCCCGGTCCGCCCGGGCCGAAGGGCGACACGGGGCCGGCGGGACCGAAGGGTGACACGGGCCCCCAGGGCGACCCCGGCCCGAAGGGCGATCCCGGTCCGAAGGGCGACACGGGTCCCAAGGGGGACACCGGTCCGAGGGGCGACACGGGTCCCAAGGGAGACACCGGACCGGCGGGAACCGGGATCGTCAACACCAAGGAAGTTCTCTCGGAGCCGACGTACGTCCCGGTCGGGAACACACTTGGCGCCCACGCCGAGTGCCCGACGGGCCAGATCGCCATCTCGGGAGGCTGGCTCGTGATCGATGACGAAGGGACCGTCGTCCCGACCTCACCGGTGTTCTCCTACCAGAGCGACGGCGGCACGGGCTGGGACGTCGCGGTACAGAACAACAGCCCGAGCGACGGACTCCTGTACGCCATCGCGTACTGCTCACCCGGCACCGCCACGCAGGGGTGATCGCCTGCTGACACGCGGCGGCACGCCCCCCGCTGCGCCTGTGGGCCGGCTCCGAGCGGGAGCCGGCCCGCTGTCAGGTCGCCGCAGGCGTCGTGACCGTGCCATCGGGCGGCAACCCCACCGGCTCCAGCGGGAGTTCGGCGGCCACCGTGAACCCCCCGCGCGGCGCAGGACAGGCCCGTAGTGATCCGCCCGCCGTCGCGAGGCGCTCGGTCAGGCCGGTGAGGCCACCGCGAACCGCACCCTCCCCCACTCTCGGCTTCGCTCGAGCGGGGCCGCCCCCAGCCCTGCCCGCCCGACAGCCGGTCCACCCGGCGCCCCACCAGCTCGCCGATCCCGGCCAGCTCCAGCGCCCGCGCCACCGGCATGGGCTCCGGATAGCGCGAGGCCACGAAGGAGACCAGCTCCCCGACGGTGACCCGGGGCACCGGGCGCGCCTCCTGGAGCATGGCGCCCACCAGCCCCGCCCGCACGGACCGCTCCGGAGCCGCGCCGAAGAGCTCGACGCTGCCCTCGTCCGGCTCGGCGAGCCCGAGCAGCAGCGAGATCGTCGTCGACTTCCCGGCCCCGTTGCGGCCGAGCAGCGCGACCGTCTCGCCGCGGTTGATCTCCAGGTCGATGCCGTCGACGGCACGGACCTCACCGAATGTTCTGACCGCCCCCGTGAAGGACACGGCGCGTTGCGTCTGTGTCATGGCGTCGACGGTATTGGCCCGGGGTCCGGTTGGGCAGATGCGTGTTGTACGGATCCGGGCAGGACAAATGTCATGCCGCCCCCGGGCCGGGTGTCACGTCCAGCCGGGACGCCGGGGACACCGAGCGCCCCGTCCCATCAGAAGTGTCAGGAGTGTCAGGAGTCGCATGCCGATCGACGCAACCGAGGCCCTCGCCGCCGGACCCCGTACCCGGGAGATCGCCTGGGACGACCGGGACGTCCGGCTCTACCACCTCGGCATCGGCGCGGGCGTCCCGGCGACCGACCCCGGCGAGCTGCGCTACACCCTGGAGTCCCGCCTCCATGTGCTGCCGGGCTTCGCCACCGTCGCGGGCGGCGGAGTGCCCGGGGTGATCCGCGTGCTGTCGATGCCCGGCGTCGACGTCGACCTCGCCCGCGTCCTGCACGGCGGCCAGACGCTCACCGTGCACCGCCCGATTCCGGTCCGTGGCACTGCGACCGCCGCCGACCGTGTCGTCGCCGTCCACGACAAGGGCCGCGCGGCCGTCCTCGTCCTGCGCACCGAAGTCACCGACGCCGAGGGGCCGTTGTGGACGGAGGAGGCCCGGGTCTTCGTCAGCGGCGAGGGCGGCTGGGGCGGCGACCGCGGTCCGTCCGGCGCCCCGGAACCGCCGGCCGGAAAGCCCGATCACATCGTCGAGCGGCCCGTCCGCGAGGACCAGGCCCTGCTCTACCGCCTCACCGGCGACGACAACCCCCTGCACGCCGACCCCGGGTTCGCCGTGCGCGCCGGCTTCGACCGGCCCGTCCTGCACGGGCTGTGCACGTACGGCATGACGCTCAAGGCCGTCGTGGACACCCTGCTCGGCGGGGACGTGACCCAGGTGCGGTCGTACGAGGCGCGGTTCGCCGGGGTCGTGTATCCGGGGGAGACCCTGCGCATCCGCATGTGGCGGCAGGAGGCCCCGGATCCGGGCGTGGTACGCGTCGCGGTGAGCGTCGTCGAGCGGGACGACGCGCTCGTCCTCGCGGGCGCGGTCGTACGGGCCCGCGACGCCGGTTGAACCGCGGGCAGGTGAAAGGGGGTTGCCCGCGCTCGGCGGGCAACCCCCTTCGACGTTCCGTCAGGCCGAGGTCTCGGCCTGTTCCTCCTTGCGGTGGCGCCCGCGCGGGCCCGACTCGCTGTCCTGCACCGAGACCGGCCCACGGTGCCTGCCGTGACCGGCGGCCTCCTGGACGTCGGTGGCCGGCTGGGACGTAGTGGCGTCGCTCATGGGAAGGAATTCACCCCGTCAGCATCATCTTTCGTACGGCCAGGCGAGTCTAACCGGGCCGACTCGCGCCAGATCGTGTCCTCCACGCCATCCGGCACTCCTTCGTTACATCGTCATTACTTCGTTACAAGTCGCCCAAGTGGCGCCTGCTGCAGGGGGACCGGACGCGGGGTGACGGGCGCCGCGGGCTCCGGCTCCGGCCCGGCCTCCGCCGGTTCACCGGACGCGTCCTCCGCCTCCGCCTCGCGTGCGTCCTGCGTCCAGCTCGCGGCCCGCGCCCGGTCGGGTGCGGTCAACCGGGCCACCCCGCACGGCACTTCCTCCGTCGCGTACGGCAACCGCAGCACACCGTCGGCGGTCCACAGGCCCGTCCCCGCCAACCAGCCCTTCGGCGCCGCGAGATGATGCACCGTCCTGCTCGCCGGCCGCCACACCGCCACCCAGCTGCCGAACGGGCCGTCGACGCGCAGCGCCACCGCGCAGTTCTCCGGCATCAGCGCCTGACCGGGCTGGATCGCGAACGGCGTCACGGTGCAGTCCGGCACCCGCAGGCACTCCGGGAAGCGCACCGGCAGCATGCTGCCGAGCACACCCCAGCCCAGCCGCTCCTGCCCCGGCGAGGGCGCGTCCGAACCGATGAGGAGGAGTCCGCTCTCGGGGTCTGCTAGCAGCAGCCGGTCGTCGCTGTCGGCCGCGATCTGGAGCAGCGGGGAGACCTCGCCCTCCCGCTCCAGGTCCACCACGACCGCCTTGGTCCGGCCGCCGGTCTCCCGGTCCAGGGCCAGCATGCGGCCGGTGCGGTCCAGCCACACCCCGCCCGAGCATCGTCCCGGGATCTCGGCGAGGTGCTCGGGCCCGAAGGCGCCGCCCGCCACCTGCCACACCGCCGTGGAACGCGGGCCGACCGCGAGCGCGTACGCCCGTACGCCGCCCGGCGCGGGAGGCAGCAGCCGCAGCCGGGTGCCGGGCTCGGGGCACTCGACCCCGCCCAGCGGCAGCTCACCGGTGCCGGGGCCGGTCGGGTACAGCAGGGAGAAGGCGTGCCGCCGCTCCACCAGCCGGTGGATGAGGACCCGGCCGTCGCCCATCGGCTGCACCTCGGTGCCGGGCTCCTCCGGCTGGTTGCCGGGCAGCGGCACGACGTACGGCTCTGGGCCGTCCAGCGTCCAGCGCTCCGGGAGCAGACAGCCACCGGCCGACGCGAGCCGCGCGGCGTAGGCGCCGTCCGCCGTGACGGCGCACCCCGCTCCCGGCGTACCGCCGCCGTCCGGGCCGTCGGTCGCGGGCCGCTCGGCCGTCGCGGACTCGTCGGCAGCCGAGGGTTCGATCGCACAGACTGTCATCGTTCGGTCACCTCCGGCGACGAAGCTAGTTTTCGTACGCACGGGCGTGAGACCGGCAAGCGGCCGCTTCACACATAAGGGTGGCCGGGCCGCGGTTCGCCTGAGGAAACGGGGACGAATGTGCTGAGCGAGGCCCTCCGGAGCCGGGGGAGCGCCGGGGCGGCGAGCCGGGGGAGCGCCGGGGCGGCGGGAGTCCGGACGGAAGCCGGTACGCCCCCGCAGAGCAGGCAGGTAGCCTTGCCCTGTGCCCCGTCTGTCTGAAGTCATCGCCGCGCTGGAGAACCTGTGGCCCGCCGAGTGGGCCGAGTCCTGGGACGCGGTCGGCACCGTCGTGGGCGACCCCGACCAGGAGGTCACCCGGGTCCTGTTCGCCGTGGACCCCGTGCAGGAGGTCGTCGACGAGGCCGTGAAGCTGGGCGCCGACCTGCTGGTCACGCACCACCCGCTCTATCTGCGCGGGACGACCACGGTCGCGGCCTCCACCTTCAAGGGCCGCGTCGTGCACGCGCTGATCAAGAACGACATCGCGCTGCACGTCGCCCACACCAACGCCGACACGGCCGACCCGGGCGTCAGTGACGCGCTGGCCGGGGCGCTGGACCTGAGGGTCGTACGCCCGCTGGTGCCGGACACGTCCGACCCGTCCGGGTGCCGCGGCCTCGGCCGCGTCTGCGAACTGGATCACCCCCTGACCGTCCGCGAGCTCGCCGCCCGCGCCGCCGAGCGGCTGCCCGCCACAGCGCAGGGCATCCGCGTCGCCGGCGACCCGGACGCGGTCGTCCGCACGGTCGCGGTGAGCGGCGGCTCCGGCGACAGCCTCTTCGACCAGGTCCGCGCGGCCGGCGTCGACGCCTTCCTCACGGCGGACCTGCGCCACCACCCCGCCGCTGAGTTCTCGGCGGCCGTGGCGCAGCGTCCGATCGCGCTGCTCGACGCGGCGCACTGGGCCACCGAATGGCCCTGGTGCGAGCTGGCCGCAGCCCAGCTCGACCAGATCTCCGACCGGCACGGATGGGGACTTCGCGTCCACGTCTCGAAGACGGTCACCGACCCCTGGACCGCACACGCGGCCTCCAGCACGACCTCCGGGCCGAACTCCGAGCCCGCCTCCTCCAACACCTTGGGAGCCCCCAACTGAACGCCGCGCCCGCCGACCAGATCCGACTTCTCGACGTCCAGGCCATCGACGCCCGCCTCCAGCAACTGGCGCACAGGCGGAAGTCGCTGCCCGAGCACGCCGAGATCGCCTCGCTGACCAAGGATCTGACCCAGCTGCGCGACCTGCTCGTCGCCGCGCAGACCGAGGAGAGCGACTGCGCCCGGGAGCAGACCAAGGCCGAGCAGGACGTGGACCAGGTGCGCCAGCGCTCCGCCCGCGACCAGCAGCGCCTCGACTCCGGCGCGGTCACCTCCCCGAAGGACCTGGAGAACCTCCAGCACGAGATCGTCTCGCTGGCCAAGCGCCAGGGTGACCTCGAGGAGGTCGTCCTGGAGGTCATGGAGCGCCGCGAGTCCGCACTGGAGCGGGTGCGGGAGCTGACCGAGCGGGTGGCCTCGGTGCAGGGCAAGACCGACGAGGCGACCGCCCGCCGCGACGCCGCGTGCGAGGAGATCGACGGCGAGACCGCCTCGATCACCAAGGAGCGCGAGGTCGTGGCCGGTTCGGTCCCGGCCGACCTGCTCAAGCTGTACGACAAGCTGCGCACCCAGCAGGGCGGCGTCGGCGCGGCCAAGCTGTACCAGCGCACCTGCCAGGGCTGCCGCCAGGAGCTCGCCATCACCGAGCTGAACGAGGTCCGCCAGGCCGCCGCCGACAAGGTCCTGCGCTGCGAGAACTGCGGCCGCATCCTGGTGCGTACGGCCGAGTCGGGGCTGTAAGGGGCTTACGGCGTGCGGGAGTTCATCGTCGAGGCGGACGGCGGCTCACGGGGCAACCCGGGGCCGGCCGGTTACGGCGCCGTCGTGCTCGACGCGGCGACGGGGCAGACGCTGGCGGAGGCCGCCGAGTACCTCGGCACCGTCACCAACAACGTCGCCGAGTACCAGGGCCTCGTGGCCGGCCTGCGCGCCGCCCACGCCCTGGACCCGTCCGCCGAGGTCCACGTCCGGATGGACTCCAAGCTCGTCGTCGAGCAGATGTCGGGCCGCTGGAAGATCAAGCACCCCGACCTCAAGCCGCTGGCGACCCAGGCCGCGCGGGTCTTCCCGCCAGGCCGGGTGACGTACGAGTGGATCCCGCGCGAACGCAACAAGCACGCCGACCGCCTGGCCAACGAGGCGATGGACGCCGGGGGCCGGGGCGAGCGGTGGTCGCCGTCGGCGTCGACGGCGGAGCTGGACGCGGCGGCGGCACCCGCCGGTGAGGCGACCACCGCGACCGGCCTCCGTACCACCGCCACCACCCCCGACGCTACGGTCGCCACTTCCGACGCCACGGCCACCACCCCCACCGTCGGCTGGGCCGCCCCCGCCGATCTCGGGGCGCCCGCCACCTTCGTCCTGCTGCGGCACGGCGAGACGCCGCTGACGCCGCAGAAGCGGTTCTCGGGCAGCGGCGGCAGTGATCCGGCGCTGTCGGAGATCGGCCGCGAGCAGGCCGAGCGGGTCGCGGCGGCGCTCGCCCGGCGCGGCACGATCCAGGCGATCGTCGCCTCGCCCCTGGCCCGTACCCGCGAGACGGCCGAGATCGTCGCCGCCCGTCTCGGGCTCGACGTCACGATCGACGAGGGACTGCGGGAGACGGACTTCGGCGCCTGGGAGGGCCTCACCTTCGGGGAGGTACGCGAGCGCCACCCGGACGACCTGAACGCCTGGCTCGCCGACCCCGAGGCGCGGCCCACCGGCGGCGGCGAGAGCTTCGCCGAGACCGCGACCCGGATCGCGGCCACCCGCGACAAGCTGACCGCGGCGTACGCGGGCCGCACCGTGCTCCTCGTCACGCACGTCACCCCGATCAAGACGTTCGTGCGTCTCGCCCTGGGCGCCCCGCCCGAGTCGCTGTTCCGCATGGAACTGTCGGCGGCGTCGCTGTCGGCGGTGGCGTACTACGCGGACGGCAACGCGAGCGTACGGCTGCTCAACGACACGGCTCACCTGCGTCCCTGAGCGCCCCGGGGCCGGCTCAGTGGACCTCGGTCACCAGCACGTCCAGCGCCCAGGCCTGCCCGGCCTTCGACGGCGCCGCGGACTCCACGACGTACCCGAGATCCCGCAGCGCCTCCACCAGCCCGGCCGGATCCTTCGGCGCGGCACCGTCCGCCAGCAGACTCCGCACGATCCGCCCCTTCGTCGCCTTGTTGAAGTGGCTGACGACCTTCCGCGTCGGCGCGTGCAGGACCCGCACGGTCGCGGTACGTCCGGCCACCTCGCCCTTCGGCTTCCAGGCGGTGGCGTACGCGGAGGAGCGCAGGTCGAGGACGAGCCCGTCGCCGGCCGCCTCGGGCAGGACGTCGGCCATAGGCGCGCGCCAGTGCGCGCCCAGCGCCCCGAGCCCGGGCAAGCGCACCCCCATCGAGCAGCGGTACGACGGGATCCGGTCCGTCACCCGGACCGCGCCCCACAGCCCCGAGAACACCAGCAGCGAGCGGGCGGCACGCCTCTTGGCGCCGGCGTCGAGGGAGGCCAGGTCGAGGGCGTCGTACAGGACCCCGGTGTAGATCTCCCCGGCGGGGCGTGCCCCGGCCGTCCGCAGCTCCGCGTTCTTGCCGACCTCGCCGCGCAGCCCCTCGCTCAGCCCGAGCACCTCGCGCGCCTTCTCCTCGTCCCCCGCACACAGCTCGACGAGCTCGCTCAGCACGGCCTCGCGAGCGCCGGCGAGCCCCGGCAGCGACAGCGCCCCGAGGTCGAGCGGGGCACCACGCCCCGAGGACGCCTTGCCTTCGGAGGGCGGCAGCAGGACAAGCACACGGACTCCTTCTTGGAACGTACAACCGTTGGATCTCTCGGAACGCATGCAGCGCATGGAGCGCATGGATCCCTGAACCCCCTGCGACAGCGTACGAGACGGCCGCGACCCGCCAGCCGGGACCGATCGCGTGGGCCGGGGCCCATGGCTCGGTGACTGACCGTTCCCCTGATCGTGTGCCACGATCGAGGGACGGGTTCCCGATCTCTCGGACAGGTGGTCAGCCGATGTCCCAGTCTGGCGAGCGACCGAAGGAGGGGCGTGACATGACTGCCATGGCCCATGAGCCGCTTACGCAGGCGGAAGTCCTGCTGGAGGGGTTCCTCGCCCTGGACACCCCAGAGGGCTTCCGGGCGGAGCTGATCGAGGGGGAGATCGTTGTGACGCCGCCGCCGGACGGGGATCACGAGGACTACATCAACCTGATCATGAAACAGGTGATCAGGCGGTCCCGTACCGACATGGATTTCTCCGGGAACAAGGGCTTGAAACTCAAGAGCGGGTTCGCCTGCCCGAAGGACCACGCGATTCCGGACGGCACCTTCGCGCCGACGGAACTGCGGCTCTACCGAGGCGCCGACTCCTGGATGCCCTGCGAGGGCGTCGCCCTGGTCCTTGAGGTGACATCCACCAAGCCTCAGGCCGACCGCGAGGCCAAGCGCCGCTGCTACGCCCGCGGCGGGATCCCTCTCTACCTGCTCGTCGATCGTGAAACCTCCTCGATCACGTTGTTCAGCGAACCGGAGCAGGACGAGTACCGCGGGCAGTGCACCCGCCCCCTGGGGAAACCGCTGGCCCTCCCCGAACCCTTCGCCTTCGAACTGGACACCGCCGACTTCCTCTGAGGAGGCCGAGGAGCCGAGCCGTCCGTGGGGTCCGCCCCGGCCCAGCGCCCGGTACCATGGTCGATACGGCAGACGAGCCGGGCGGGCGGCCGCGTGGAGTCTCTTCGGAGGCTTCCCGAGGAACGTCCGGGCTCCGAAGGGCAGGGTGGTGGCTAACGGCCACCCGGGGTGACCCGCGGGACAGTGCCACAGAGAACAGACCGCCGGGGACCTCGGTCCTCGGTAAGGGTGAAACGGTGGTGTAAGAGACCACCAGTGCCCAGGGTGACCTGGGCAGCTAGGTAAACCCCACCCGGAGCAAGGTCAAAAGGAGCACCGTAAAAAGTGCTCTGCGCGGACGATCGAGGGCTGCCCGCCCGAGTCCGCGGGTAGACCGCACGAGGCCGGTGGCAACGCCGGCCCTAGATGGATGGCCGTCGCTCCCAGGCCCGCGAGGACCTGGGAGGACAGAACCCGGCGTACAGCCCGACTCGTCTGCCGCTACCCGCGGCACAACCGCCTCTACCCGGGGGCAGGGCCCGTACGCGTCAGGCGCTCTCTGCGGAAGCCGTCGGACGCACCCTGACGTTGACGTTCTTCATCAGCGGCTGGTCGCTTTGCGTGCTGTAGTCGCCGATGGCGCACAGCACGTTCATCTCCGGCATGTAACCGGCCGCACAGCCCTGCGGGATGTCGTACGGAACGACCTTGTAGGCGTGCACACTTCGAGTGCTGCCGTCCTTGGCGACGCTGGTGATGTCGACCTCGTCGAAAAGCTTCAGCCCGCGCTCGCGCATGTCGTCCTCGTTCATGAAGATCAGCGTGCGCAGGTTCTTGATGCCACGGTAGCGGTCGTTGTCCGAGTAGATCGTGGTGTTCCACTGGTCGTGGGAACGCATCGTGCCCAGCTTGAGCATCCCGCTCTCCGGCACCACGTCGGTGAGGTCCGCCGCGGAGAACTCCGCGCGCTCGGACGGCGTGAGGAACACGAGTTCCCGGGCGGGCTGCTCGATCCGGAACCCCAGGGGAAGCCGTACGCGGCGGTTGAAGTCCTCGAACCCCTCCAGGGCCTCGGCCATGGTGTCGCGGATACGGTCGTAGTCCTCGACGTACCACTCCCAGGGCGTGTCGCTGTCGGGCAGCGCGGCTCGCGCCATCCCGGCGATGATCGCCGGCTCGGAGAGCAGATGCTGCGAGGCCGGTCGCTTCATGCCCTTGGAGAGGTGGACCATGCTCATCGCGTCTTCCACGGAAGTGGACTGCTCACCGGCCTGCTGGAGGTCCTTCTCGGTCCGGCCGAGGCAGGGCAGGATGAGCGCCTGACGCCCGTGAACCAGGTGGCTGCGATTCAGCTTGGTGCTGACCTGCACGGTCAGCTCGCACGTGCGCAGCGCCTCGGCGGTGTACGGCGTGTCCGGGGCGGCGAGGGCGAAGTTGCCGCCCATGCCGACGAACACCTTGACCTCACCACGGTGCATCGCCTCGATGGTGGCCACCGTGTCCAGCCCGTGCTCCCGGGGCGGGTCGATCTTGCAGGCCTCGGCCAGACGGTCGAGAAACTCCGGAGCCGGCCGGTGGTCGATGCCGCAGGTGCGGTTGCCCTGCACGTTGCTGTGGCCGCGCACCGGCGAGGGCCCTGTTCCCTCCCTGCCGATGTTGCCCCTCAGGAGCAGCAGGTTGACGATCTCCCGGACGGTGTCGACCCCGTGTTCGTGCTGCGTGATCCCCAGGCACCAGCTGAAGATGCTCCGGTCGGCTTCGAGGTAGACCCGCGCCGCCTTCTCGATGTCGGCCCGGCCGACGCCGCTCTGCCGCTCGATCTCGTCCCACGGAGTGGCCTCGACCTTGGCCCGGTACGCCTCGAAGCCGGTCGTGTGACGGTCGATGAACTCCTGGTCGAGCGCCTTCGGGTCGGTCTCCGCCGCGGCGAGGACCGTCTTCGCCATTCCGCGCAGCAGGGCCATGTCGCCGCCGATCCGCGGCTGAAGATTCAGGGTGCTGGTGGGAGTGGACCGGAACAACGCCATGTCGACGAAGTCATGGGGAATGATGGTCCGGGTCGCGGCGGCCTCGACGATCGGGTTGATGTGCACGACCTGCGCGCCGCGCTTGTACGCCTCGGCCAGCGAGGTCAGCATCCGGGGAGCGTTGGAGGCCGCGTTGACCCCGAGGACGAACAGTGCGTCGGTGGCCTCCCAGTCCTTGAGGTCGGCCGTGCCCTTGCCCGTGCCGAGCGCGGCCTGGAGGGCGCGACCGCTGGCCTCGTGACACATGTTGGAGCAGTCGGGCAGGTTGTTCGTCCCCAACTCCCGTGCCATGAGCTGGTACAGGAACGTCGCCTCGTTTCCGAGCCGCCCCGAGGTGTAGAACGAGGCCTGGTGAGGGCTGTCCAGCTCGCGCAGCGTCCGGCCCACCAACGCGAAGGCGTCTCCCCACGATATGGGCACGTACTTGTCCGTGGCCTGGTCGTAGACCATCGGATGCGTCAACCGGCCCTGGCGCTCCAGGGCCTCCTCACTCCAGGTGGACAGTTCGGCGACCGTGTGCGTCGCGAAGAACTCCGGCCCCACCCGCTTGTGGGTCATCTCCCAGGTGACGTGCTTGACCCCGTTCTCGCAGAGGTCGAGCCGGAGACCCTTCTGATCGTCCGGCCAAGCGCATCCGGGGCAGTCGAAGCCCTTGTCCTCATGGTTCATCTTCAGCATGGCCCGCGGCCCGTCGACCGGTTCGCGTTCGCGCAGCAGGAAGCGGGACACGCTCGTGGCCGCGCCCCAGCCGGCCGCGGGATGGTGGTACGGGCGGAACTCCGGAGCCCGCTGCTTCCTGGCGCCCACCTGCTCCCCGGCGCCCTCCTGCTCCCGGGTGCCCTTCGCGGACTGCGTCGAGGTGTCTTGATCAGTCATGGGTACTCTCTGTTCTCCAGGTTCTCCGGGGCGACTTGCGGCCACACGGTGGAACTGCCTGCGGGGCCGTAACGGTTCCACAGCCCGAGTCGCTCGTCCATGTCCGTGGCTTCCCTGTCAGCGGGCCGGGCGGAAGGTCGTTCACCAGAGCGTCTCTGCCTTCAACTGCCGCGGCGAGCACGCTCAGTGGTGAAGCTCGTCCTTGACCCGCTCCCACCGCTCGTGGAACTCCTCGCGGTGTTCGGCGCGCTTGTGGGTGCGGAGTCCGGAGTCCGGAGCCCGGAGTCCGGAGGCCGCGTCGGCCTGCGCGTCCCTGGCCGCGTCGGCACCGGCCTCGACCTCCCTCCACGCGGCCGGCCGACTGCCCCGAACCTACGACATGGCATCCCCTGGTTCTGCGTCAGGGAACCGGCTTTGGGCTGTGCCACAAGGGCCGTTGTGGCATCTACCAGTGTCGCCCCCGGGGCCGCTGCGGGTGGCGCCCGGGGTTAGGGTCTGATCACGATGGGAAGCGGCCCCACATCGGGGCTGGGCGGCGCAACTGCACGACAGTGTCGTAATTTTGACCGATCCGGCCGCGTCGAGACCGAGCCGACGAGCACCGTACCGAAGCCGCAACAAACAGGAGGCAGGCTCTGTGGCCGAGTCCCAGTCCGTGATCGCCCCGCCGGCCGAAGCCGCCGTGTTCCTCGTGTGCACCATCGCGTCCGGGCGCGAGGCCGTTGTCCGCGAACTGCTCCCGGATCTGGCCGGGTTGAAGCGGTCGGTGGGTTTCCGGGATCCGGACGCCGGGCTCACCTGCGTCGTCGGCATAGGTTCCACCGCGTGGGACCGGCTCTTCGACGGGCCGCGTCCCCGCGATCTGCATCCCTTCGTGCCGCTGACCGGCGACCGTCACCACGCTCCGTCCACCCCGGGTGACCTCCTCTTCCACCTGCGGGCCCGTCGTATGGACCTTTGTTTCGAGCTGGCCCGGCTGATCGGTGAACGGCTTCACGGGGCGGTCACCGTGGTGGACGAGGTGCACGGTTTCAAGTTCTTCGACGAGCGGGACCACCTCGGCTTCGTCGACGGCACCGAGAACCCGGACGGCCGGCTCGCGGACGACGCGGTGTTCATCGGTGACGAGGACCGGGACTTCGCGGGCGGCAGCTACGTCATCGTCCAGAAGTACCTGCATGACCTCACGGCCTGGAACACGCTCTCGACCGAAG
Source organism: Streptomyces sp. V3I7 (assembly GCF_030817495.1). Lineage (NCBI taxonomy): Bacteria > Bacillati > Actinomycetota > Actinomycetes > Kitasatosporales > Streptomycetaceae > Streptomyces > Streptomyces sp. V3I7. The sequence goes on along the minus strand of NZ_JAUSZK010000001.1, from coordinate 1,923,047 downwards.
AGCAGGAGAAGGTCATCGGCCGGACAAAGCTGAACAACATCGAGCTGTCCGACGACGTCAAACCCGCGGACTCCCACGTGGCGCTGAACACGATCACCGACGAGGACGGCAACGAGCGCAAGATCGTGCGCGACAACATGCCGTTCGGCCGTATCGGAGAAAGGGAGTTCGGCACCTACTTCATCGGCTACGCACGCACTCCCGACGTGACCGAACAGATGCTGCGGCACATGTTCCTGGGAGACCGCCCGAACGTGCACGACCGGATCCTCGACTTCTCCACCGCGGTCACCGGATGCCTCTTCCACGTTCCGACCGCCGACTTCCTCGACGATCCGCCCGCCCCGCCCGCGAGCGTCACCGCGAACGGAGATTCCCCGGGCACCGGCAGTCTCCAAGGAGCCTGATCACCCGGCCACCCCGCCCGCAACCCTCACGGCCTCCGGGATCGTTGGGTCACGAGCGGTCGGTGGTCATGCGTATCGCCTGCGCCGCGGTCGCCAGTTCGGCGAGGGCGAGCGGCTCGCTCAGTGACCGGCCGGTCAGCTCGCGGATCCGGTTCAGCCGGTACCGGACGGTGTTGGGGTGGCAGTGCAGGACCCGGGCGGCCCGGTCCGCCGATCCGCCCTGATGCAGGAACGCGTGAAGGGTGTCCAGGAGCGCGTCGCGGTCCTCCTGCGGCAGGCTGACCACCGGGCCGAGCACCTCCTCCGCCAGCCTCCGCCCCTCGTCCGGGTCCAGGGCGACCAGCGCGGCGAGCGGGCTGTTGCTGAACACGCGTACGCCGGTCTCTCCGGCCGGGATCTCGGCGAGCGCCGTCCGGGCCAGGTGCAGTGCACGCGGCGTATCGGCGAGGGAGACGTAAGAGGGGCTCACCCCGGTACGCGCACCAGCCGTGGCACGCAAGGTCGTGAGCACCGTGGCGCTCTGCCCGTCGCGCATCGCCACCACACCGGCCTGCATGGCGGGGGTGAGCTGCCACGCCGACACGATGCCCTGCTCGGCGAGAGCCCGCTCCACCCCGATCAGGCTCTCCTCGGCCAGACCACACGTCTCCGCGGCCACCACCACCAGCTTCGTGTCGAGTGGCAGGCCGAGCAGCTTGCCCACTTCCCACGGTCCGGCGTCACGCACCGGCCGACCGGTGAACAAGGCCTCCACCAACGCCGAGCGCCGCCGTTGCTGGACGGCCACGAGCTCCGCGGTCGCCGCCCGGTACGCCTCCGTGAGCACCAACGCGTGCTCGTCGGCCAGCCGCCACAGCGTGCTCGCCGCGTCGAGCAGCGCGTCCGTGGTGCCGGGCCAGTCGTCGCGGCGGGCATGAGCCATCAGCGCGTCGAACAGCATCGAGCACCCGATCCGGTAGACCTGCAGCACCTCGGGCAGCGGCGCCCGCTGCCGCGCCCGGCGCCGACCGGTCTCGGACGGTGCGGCCAGGTCGGGCGAGACCCCGGGATCGCCGAGACCGCTGACCATGAACCCCAGGTTGAGCGCGATCGAGCGATGCAGGTCCTCGCGCGGTACGACATCGTCCCCGCGGTACAAGGAGATGCGCTCGCACACGGCCGCGCACACGTCGTCGATCAACCGGGGCAGCTGCTGCCCGGCCCACGTGATCAGTTCGGCCAGCGCGGCCTCCCGTACCCGGCCGACTTGGTCTGTATTGATGCGATCAACCATGATCAACCATAGAGTGCTCCCATCCGGCCTGGCATGCTACCCGGCCGTCGTTCTCGTCGGCGGTGCTGAGCCGGGCGCTCGGCGCGTGATCACACAACTCCGCCGCCCCGGCCCCGGCCATCTTGTCGCGCGCCCCTCAAGACGTTTCAATTTCCGCGTCCCCCACAGGAGATCGCATCGCCCGTTCCACTCCCGTCGCCGAAGGGGTTCCACTTGACTGCCGTACGCGCCTCCGCCATCACCGCAGCGGCCTGCGCCGCCGTGCTCGCCGCCGCGCTGCCCTCCTCCGCGATCAACTCCTACAACGCGACGCCCGCGCCCGAACGCACCGAGGTCGGCGCCCTCGTGGCCACCTGGGACAACGACGGCGACCCCGCGACGCCCGACCGGGTCGACTGGGTCTGCTCGGGCACGATGGTCGACGCGGACACGTTCCTGACCGCCGCCCACTGCACCACCGACTGGCCGGACGACGTGCGCTTCTACGTCTCCCTCGACCAGGACGTCCAGGCCGGGCTCGACGCCGCCGCCAAGAGACACCCCGGCGACCCGGCCGCCCAGGCGCGGGACGTCGCCGTCGAGGGCACCGCCCGCACCCACCCCGACTACCCCGGCCCGGCCTCGGACCCGCACGACATCGCCGTGGTCCAACTGCCCGCCGCCCAGGTCAAGTCCAGGTGGTCCTTCACCCCGGCCACGCTGCCCACCGCGAACCAGTGGGGCGAACTCGGCCCCCAGGGACTCAACTCCACCGACTGGTTCGTCGCCGGGTACGGAACTCAGGAAGCGGAGAGGGGCCCGGGCGGACAGACCCACCCCGGCGGCGGCGTCCGCATGAAGGCACCCGTGACCTTCGACGCCCTCAACGACGCCTGGCTGCGCCTGGCGATGACCGCCCCCCAGGGCAACGGCGGTGCCTGTTACGGCGATTCGGGCGGCCCCAACTTCGCCGTCGTCGGCGGCCGGAACGTCCTCGCGGCCACCACCATCACCGGCGACACCCCCTGCTACGCCACGAACGTCGTCTACCGGCTGGACACCCCCGGCGCCCGCGCCTTCCTCTCGCCCTTCGTGAAGCTGCCGTAGGTCGCCGTAGATCACCAACGCGCATGCTCGTGTGGGCAGTCGATCTCCGCCCACACGAGCTTGCCCGACGGCGGCCAGGGCCCGCTGCCCCACCGGTCCGTCAGCCGCTCCACGAGCAGCAGCCCGCGACCGTGCTCGGCCAGGGCGTCCGGACGGCGGGCGGCGGCCGGCAGCCCGCGTTCCCCGCGCGGATCGACCACCTCGATACGGAGCGTCTCGCCCGCCCCGGCCGTCAGCGTGAGGCGGAACCCGCGCCCCGGCACCCGCCCGTGCACCACCGCGTTCGCCGCCAGCTCCGCCACCACCAGCACCGCCGACTCGCTCGCCTCGCAGCTCGGAGGCCAGCCCCACTCCTCGATCTGCCGCTCGGCCAGCAGCCGCGCGAGCCGGGCACCGCGCGGCGTGGCGCTGAACAACTGCGTGAACCGGCGGGTGGAGATTTGTGACTTCATGTCACAGAGCGTGGTCGCTCCGCTCTACGCTGAACAGGAAGTCTCACGGTACGCGGGGGTGCGTACCGGTACGGGCGGTGTCCTGTACGGGACGTCGGCCGTGACCGACGGCAAGGCGGGCGGGCGGATGGACACGGACACGTACGACGAGAGCGAGCAGGCCGGCGACCTGAACCGGGCCGTCGGCAAGCAGATCAAACTCCTGCGGGAGCGGGCCGGGTTCACCCAGCGGGAGCTGGCCGACCGGCTCGGCTACAGCGAGGACCTCGTTTCCTCGCTGGAGCGGGGGAGGCGGACGCCGCAACGGGAGTTCCTGGAGGCGGCGGATGAATTCTTCGACGCGGGAGGGCTGTTGAAGGCCACCGCCGAGGACGTCGAGAAGGCCAAGGCGAGGGCGCGGGTCCGGCATCCGGCGTGGTTCAGGGACTATGCCCGGCTGGAGCGGGAGGCGGTAGAGATCAATGACTACAACTGCCATGACATCCCTGGGCTGTTCCAAACCGTGCGGAGGATCCGGGCCCTGTACGAGATGCGGAAACCGCTTCTCGACGAGGAGACGATCGAGCAGAGGGTGGTCTCCCGGCTGGCGCGGCAGGAGATCCTCACCGGCTGGCCCCCGCCGATGATCACCGCGGTGATCGAGGAGTCGGTGCTGCGGCGCCCCCTCGGAGGGCGGGACGTCCACCAGGAACAGCTGCAACAGCTGTGTCGTCTGGGCGCGTTGCGCAACGTCGAACTTCAGGTGATGCCGATGGCCCGTACCGAACACGCGGGAATGGGCGGCTCCTTCATCCTGCTGACACCCAAGGGGAAACCCCAGCTGGGATACACCGAGGCACAGAACTCAAGCCGACTGGTCATGGACCCCGAGGAAGTACGTATCGTGGCCGCACAGTACGGGAGCATCAGGGCCCAGGCGCTTACGATGCAGGAGTCGCTCGCCTTGATCGAAAAGATGCTGGGAGAACTATGAGCACCGCGGAACCCGCGCCCCTCGCATGGTTCAAGAGCAGCTACAGCGGCAACGAAGGCGGCGCCTGCGTCGAAGCCGCCGTGGCACCCGGCGCCGTCCACATCCGCGACTCCAAAAACCCCACCCGCGCCCAACTCGCCTTCCACCCCACGGAGTGGACCGCCTTCCTGCGCTACGCCGTCGTGCGCTGACCCGACGGTCCCAGTGACCGCTCCGTTGCACCCCTTTCCGCCCGGGACATCCCGACGGCTCTTTCCAGCCCCCCGTTAGGGTGGCGTGTCCGAACGCGTCAGCGAATTTCATAAGACGGTAAATTTCTGCGCCCCAGGGGCAGGCGGCCCCGAAATGCCTGGTGGGCGCGGTGTACGGTCCCGGGATGCGCGACTCCTCTCGGCACACCCGGCGTGCCGCTCTCGGTCTGGCGTTCGGCGCCCTGCCGCTCTCCGCGGCCACCCCTGCCTCCGCGGCCTCCGTGGCCTCCGCCACCACGGTGATCGGCGGTGAGCGGCTGGCCCGGGGCGGGATCCAGGCGCGGGACGCCGTCGGCCTCCCCAAGAAGCTGACCGCCCGCGCCTGGCTCGTGGCCGACGCGGAGACGGGGGAGGTGCTCGGCTCGTACCACGCGCACCGGCGACTCGCGCCCGCGTCGACGCTGAAGATGCTGTTCGCGGACACGCTGCTGAAGAAGTTCGCGCCGACCGAGCGGCACACGGTCACCGAGGCCGACCTGGCCGACGTCCCCCTCGGCTCCAGCCTCGTCGGGGTCAAGCCCGGGATCACCTACACCGTCGAGCAGTTGTGGCAGGGCGTGTTCCTGCGCTCGGGCAACGACGCGGTGCATGTGCTGGCCCATATGAACGGCGGCGTCGCCAAGACGGTCGCCGAGATGCAGGACAAGGCCGCCGACCTCCAGGCGCTGGACACCCACGTCGTCAGCCCCGACGGCTTCGACCACAAGGGGCAGCTGTCGTCGGCGTACGACCTGACGCTGTTCGCCCGGCACGGGCTGAAGGACGCCGACTTCCGCCGGCACTGCGGCACGCGGATCGCCGACTTCCCGGCGGGCGGCAAGAAGACCTTCCAGATCCAGAACACCGACCGCCTGCTGACGGGCGCGTGGGGCCTCGGGACGTACGAGGGCCTGCTCGGCGTCAAGAACGGCTACACCAGCCACGCCGGCAACACCTTCACCGGTGCGGCCGTCCGGCGCGGGCGCACCCTGCTGGTCACCGTGATGCACCCCTCCAGCGGCGGCAACGCCGTCTACGAGGAGACCGCCGCGCTGCTCGACTGGGGCTTCGGCAAGGGGAGTTCGGCACGGGCGATCGGTCAGCTCGTCCCGCCCGTCAGCGAGGGCGGCAGCCGGGGCGCCGCGGGCGGCAGCGCCCCGCGCAAGGACGCGCGCAAGGCAGTCCGGGCCGCCGCGGCGGCGGGCTCGCGGTCCGGCGGCACCTCGTGGACCGCGCTGGAAGGCGGCGCGGGAGCCGTCGCGCTGGCGGGCGCGGGCGCCTGGCTGCTACGGCGGCGCCGGACGGCGGCCGGTACGGACACGGCGGAGGCGGACGGCGGCAACGCGGGTGGCCAGCACCGGCGTTGACGGGACGATCTGCCCGACAGCGAGAGCGAGGTTGTACGTCCGCCCGTCCAGTGATCCGGCAGCGTACGGGAGCGCCTCGGCGCTGCTCGGCACCTCCGCCTTCCTGATCGGCGCGGTCGCCTCCCCCCTCGTCGGGGTCGCCGGGGAGCACACCGCCGTGCCCATGGCCGTGGTCCAACTGGCCGGAGCGCTGGTCGCGACGGCCTGCTTCGTGGGACTGTGCCGTCCCTGGAACGCAAGCGCGCCGACGGAGGGAGACGGCAACTGAGGGCACCGAGACTGCGCGTCGACACCCCCCGGCGGGCCGGACTCGACCCGGTGGAAACGGACCGCCTCGTCCGCGAGGTGCGCGACCTCACCGCCGGGCCGCGCCCCTGGGCGCCCGGCGTCGTCGTGGTCGCCGGACGCGGACCGGTCATCGCCGTACAGGAAGCGGCCGGCTGGGCCGTGCGGTACGCCGCGTACGACGCCGGGACCGGCACGGGCGTCGAACTGCCGCCCGCCGCACGGGTGCCGATGACCGTCGACACCCCCTTCGACCTGGCCTCCCTGACCAAGCTGTGCACGGCCATCGCCGCCATGCAGCAGATCGAGCGGGGCACCCTCGGCATCGACGCGCGCGTCGGCGCCTGTCTCCCCGGGTTCCACGCGGCCGCCCGGCACGGGGTCACCGTACGCCAGCTGCTCACCCACACCTCCGGACTGCGCCCCGAACTCCCGCTGTACGACTGCGCGGACGACGAGGAGCGGATGGCGATGCTGCGCGCCGAGGAACCGACGGGCGCCCCGGGGACGTACCTCTACTCGGACCTGAACATGCTGCTGCTCCAGTACGTCCTGGAGCGGGTCACCGGCCGCACCCTCGACGTCCTCGTCCACGAGGGGATCACCCGGCCGCTCGGGATGACCGCGACCGGCTTCGGGCCGTGCCCGGGCGCGGCGGCCACCGAGGACCAGCGGCGGCCGTGGGCCAAGGCCGAGCGCGGGATGCTGCGGGGCGTCGTCCACGACGAGAACGCCTGGGCGCTGGGCGGCGTCGCGGGCCACGCGGGACTGTTCTCCACCGGCCCCGACCTGGCAATCCTGTGCCGGACACTGCTGGCGGGCGGCGCGTACGGTCCCGCCCGCATCCTCGGCCCGGACTTCACCGACCTGCTGCTGGCCCCGCCGGGACTGGGCTTCCGCGTGGACGAGCCCTGGTTCATGGGGGAGCTGGCGGGCGGCGGAGCGGCCGGGCACACCGGGTTCACCGGGACCTCGCTGGTGCTGGACCGGGCGACGGACACCTTCCTCGTGCTGCTCGCCAACACCGTCCACCCCCGGCGGCAAACGCCGGACAGCCGGCCCCGCGCGGCGGCGGCCACCCGGCTGGCGCGGGCGGTGCATCCCAGCCCGTCCGGCGCTTGAGGACGAGGCCGTTCAGGCCGACAGCGGGGGAGGGCTGAGGGCGGCAGCCTCCGGACGACGGCCATGGCAACGCGGTGGTCGCGCCGGGCCAACGCAGGGCGCCCATAGAATCGCCGGGTGAACGACCCCGCACTGCCGACCGCCGAGACCCTCCGCGCCGCCCTCGCCGGCCTGCTCGACGGGCTGCCGCCCAAACAGGCCGCCGGAGCCGTGGACCGGCTGATCGCCAACTACCGGGGGCAGACCCCGACCGACGCGCCCATCCTGCGGGACCGCGCCGACGTGGCCGCGTACGCCGCGTACCGGATGCCCGCGACCTTCGAGGCCGTACGGGCGGCGCTGGAGGCGTTCGCCGCCGCCGTGCCCGGCTGGGCGCCCGGCAGCCATGTCGACGTCGGCGGCGGGACCGGGGCGGCGACCTGGGCGGTCAGCGCCACCTGGGACGGGGAGCGGCCGGTGACCGTGCTCGACTGGGCCGAGCCCGCGCTCGCCCTCGGCCGGGAGATCGCCGCCGCGAACCCGGCCCTGGCCGGCGCCCGCTGGCAGCGCGCCCGCATCGGCGCCGGCCTCGCGCTCGGCAGCGCCGACCTCGTCACCGTCTCCTACGTCCTCAACGAACTCTCCGAGGCCGACCGCGCCGCCCTGGTCGACGCCGCCGCGGCCGCCGCACAGGCCGTCGTGATCGTCGAGGCCGGCACCCCCGCCGGGTACGCCCGCGTCATCGAGGCCCGGCAGCGGCTGATCGACGCCGGGTTCCACGTCGCCGCGCCCTGCCCGCACAGCGCGCCCTGCCCGATCGTGCCCGGCACCGACTGGTGCCACTTCTCCGCCCGGGTCAGCCGCTCCTCGCTGCACCGGCAGGTCAAGGGCGGCTCACTGGCGTACGAGGACGAGAAGTTCAGCTACGTCGCCGCCGCCCGCTTCCCCGTCGACCCGGCCGCCGCCCGCGTGATCCGGCGGCCGCAGATCCGCAAGGGACAGGTGCTGCTGGACCTGTGCGAGGCCGACGACCAGCTGCGCCGCACGACGGTCACCAAGCGCCACGGCGAGCTGTACAGGGCCGCCCGGGACACGCAGTGGGGCGACGCCTGGCCGCCGCCCGGCACCCAGGAGCCGTGACCGCCGGAAAGGGCCCCGGTCACCGGATGCCTCGAAGGGTGGGACCATAGGGCATGTTGTCCGCACACCAGCGAGGCGAGGGGATTGATGAGCGGGACGTTCGGCGGTCGGTCCGACCGGCAGGGCAGGCTCTCCCGGTGGCTGCGTGGACGCCGCCCGCAGCAGCCCGCCGACGACGGCGGCCGTGAGGCCCTGCTGCTCGACGCCGCCGGAGCGGGACTGCCGCTCGCACCCGCCGCCCACCCCGGCCCCGACTACCGCTGCTCCTGCGACCGCGTGGGCTGTCCCACCCCGGCCCGGCACCCGGTGTCGTTCGCGTGGCAGACCCAGTCCACGACCGACCGCGCCCAGCTCGAGCGCTGGATCCGCCAGCAGCCCGAGGCCAACTTCATCACCGCGACCGGCATGGTCCACGACGTGCTCGACGTGCCCCTGGAGGCCGGGCGCGAGGCGCTGGAGCGGCTGCTCGCCTCCGGCGTCGAGGTCGGCCCGGTCGCCGAGAGCGGCGACGGCCGCATGCTGTTCTTCACCCTCACCCGCGGCACCCCCGAGGACGAGGACGAGTGGTGGCCGTGCGAGCTGGACTGCCGCCCCGAGACGATGGACGAGCACCCCGGCCTGCGCTGGCACTGCCGCGGCTCGTACGTCCTCGTCCCGCCGGCCCGGCTCCCCGGCGACGGTGACCGCGGCGTCAGCTGGCTGCGCGGTCCGGAGCATCCGCTGCCCGACCCGCTGACGCTCCTCGAGTCCCTCACCGACGCCTGCACCCGCCACGCGGACGAGCGCCCGGCCTGGCCCCGGCGGCACTGAGGGCCGCCCCGCGGCGACACTGAGACGCCCCCGCGAGGGCAGGGGCTACTCGCCCCGCGCCCCCGTCAGCCCCTGGATACGACCCACCAGCGACACCCCCGCCGGGCCCGAGGCGCCCTTCTTCGGGTCCAGCGCCGCCTGGTTGGAGATGAACTCCAGGGTCAGGGACTGCTTGACCTCGCCCTTGGTGAGGGACTGCACCTGCTTGGTGAACGTCGGGATGGCGGCGCCCACCGCCGCGGTCTGCTTGGCGAAGTGGCGCGAGGTGAAGAACACCAGCGCGCCGCCGTCCGCCGTGCGCAGGGCCAGCGGGGCGTAGTCGCCGGACGTCAGGGGCTCGTCGACGTACTGGGTGACCAGACCCGGTTTCCTGGCCGACTTGATGCGCTGCTGACGCCAGTCGCTGGTGTGCGGACCCGGCGCGAAGCCGCTGCCGCCGGACTTGAGGTACGTGGCGTACATGCGGCTCAAGTCCTGCGGGGGGTACGCCAGTTCCTTCGAGTCGGCGGGAATCGCCTCGGCCCAGCCGTCCTTGTCCTTCTTGAACTCCGGTACGGCGCCCGGCGCCAGCAGCGTCAGATACGCCACCTGGAACGGCTGGGACAGGCTGTGGCGGGTGAAGACGAACAGCCAGTGGGCGCTGCCGCCCTTGTTGGCCGTGGCGTCGGCGACGAACCAGCGCGGCCAGCCGGCCTTCTTGGGGATCGTGAACTTCGCGTCCGACAGCTTCAGCGGTATCGAACCGGGGTTGCCGCCCGGGCTGCTCGCGTGCGCCGCCTTCAGCCGGGCCCCGTCGATGTCGGCGAGGGCCCCGGTGACATGGCCCGCGTCCAGGGAACGGTCGTACGCCTTGTCGGCCTTGTTGTACGCGTCCGTGAACTGCCGGAGCGCCGTGGCCGCTTCGGCGCGCGTGGTGACGGGGAGCACCTCGCGCTCCCCGTGCACCACCACGCATCCGCTCGCCGTCAGCGACAGCACGGTCAGCGCGGCCGCCGCCAGCACGCCCCGGCGGAGCGTTCTCACGGAGCGGAGCGTTCTCACGGAGCCGGAGCCGGAGCCGGAGCCGGAGCCGGAGCCGGAGCCGGAGCCGGAGCCGGCCGGCGTCGTCCGGTCACGCCTGCGAAGCCTTCGAGGGCTGCGATCCCTGGTCATGAGGTGCCTTCACCTTCCCCTTCCCGGAGGCGAACCCTACCGGGGCGAGGAAAACCGTGAGTGTCGGGACCAGGTAGAGCAGCCACACCGTGACCTGGACGACGGTCGGATCCGGCTGGAAGTTGAACACGCCCTTCAGGAGCGTGCCGTACCAGCTGTCCGGTTCGATCGTGTCGCTGATGTCGAAGGCCAGGTCACGCAGGCCCGGGACCCAGCCGGCCTCCTGCAGGTCGTGGAAGCCGTACGCCAGCACGCCCGCCGCCACGACGACCAGCATCCCGCCGGTCCAGGTGAAGAACTTGGCCAGATTGATCCGCAGCGCGCCCCGGTAGAACAGCCAGCCCAGGAACACCGCGGTGGCCAGGCCCAGCGCCACGCCGATCAGCGGGCGCGGGGTGCCGTCGCTGGCCGCGTGCACGGACGCCCACACGAACAGCGCGGTCTCCAGGCCCTCCCGGCCGACGGCCAGGAAGGCGGTGGCGACCAGCGCGCCGGTGCCCATCGCGAGGGCGGCGTCCAGCTTGCCGTGCAGCTCGGACCTCAGGTGCCGCGCGGTGCGCCGCATCCAGAAGACCATCCACGTCACCAGGCACACCGCGACGATGGACAGCGTGCCGCCGAGACCCTCCTGCGCCGCGAACGTCAGCTCCTGGGAGCCGAATTCGAGCGCGCAGCCGAAGCCCATGGCGATGGCGATGGCGACCGCGATGCCGGTCCAGATCGGCCTCAGGGCGTCCCTGCGGCCGGTCTTGACCAGATAGGCGATCAGGATGCAGACGACGAGGCTGGCCTCCAGGCCCTCGCGCAGACCGATCAGGTAGTTGGAGAACAAGTGACTACGCCTCCTCGGAGAACAGCGCCCGGCCCCACCAGTCGTCCTTGTCGCGGACGCCGGGCGGGATCGCGAAGACCGCCGAACTCACGTGCTGGATGTACTCGTTGAGCGCGTCGTGACGCGACAGCTTGCGCTGCAGCGGGATGAAACCCTCGCGTACGTCGCGCTGGTAGGCGAGGAAGAGCAGGCCCGCGTCGAGGCGGCCGAGACCGTCCGTGCCGTCGGTGTAGGAGTAGCTGCGGCGCAGGATCGTCACCCCGTTGTTGGCGTCGGGGTGCGCGAGGCGCACGTGCGCGTCGGGCTTCATCGCCTTCAGGAACGGCTCGTCGTGCTCCTTGGCCTTGCCGACCGGCGCGCCCTCGCGCTTGTCCCGCCCGAAGACGTCCTCCTGCTCCTGGAGCGAAGTCCGGTCCCAGGTCTCGATGTTCATGCGGATGCGCCGGGCGACCAGGTACGAGCCGCCGGTCATCCAGTCGGGACCGTCCTTCTCGCCCACCCACACGAACTTCTTCAGCCGGTCCGTCTCGGTTCCCGCGATGTTGCGGGTGCCGTCCTTGAAGCCCAGCAGGTTGCGCGGAGTCTGCGCGTCCGGCGTCGTCGACGACGTCTTGCCGAAGCCGAGCTGCGAGTAGCGGACGACGACCTTGCCCATGCCGATACGGGCCAGGTTGCGGATGGCGTGCACCGCTACCTGCGGGTCGTCGGCGCAGGCCTGGACGCACAGATCGCCGCCGCTGCGCGCCTTCTCCAGGTTGTCGCCGGGGAACTTGGGAAGGTCGACGAGGGCTTCCGGGCGCCGGTCCTTCAGGCCGAACTTCTCGAACAGGGAGGGGCCGAAGCCGATCGTCAGCGTCAGCCGTGACGGCTTGAGGCCCATCGCCTCGCCGGTGTCCTCCGGCGGCGCCTCGGGCAGACCGCCGAAGGCGTCACCGACCGGCTGTCCGGCGGTCATCCGCGCGGCGGCCCGGGTCCAGTCCTTCAGCAACCGCACGAACTCCGCGCGGTCCTCGGTCTTCACGTCGAAGGCGGCGAAGTGCAGCCGGTCCTGCACCGGCGTGGCGATGCCCGCCTGGTGAGGGCCGTGGAAGTCCACCGCGGCGCCCGCGTCCGCGGCCACCGGGGCGACGTCGTCGCCGGTGCGGGTCATCGCCACCGCGCCGCCGGTCGCGGCGGCACCGAGCGCGAGCCCGGCCCCGCCCCAGCCGATGACCGCCCTGCGGGAGGGGGAGGCGGGGCACTGCTGCGTCGTCTCGGTCGTCATGGTCAGGACTTCCTTACTTGACGACGGAGGCGGCGAGCTTGGACAGCGGCTCGGCGAGCGCGTTCACCGCGTCCGACAGCTCCTTGCGCTGCTTTTCCGTGACCTTGTCGTAGGAGACGAAGTCGTACGAGTCCTTGCCCGAGCGGTACTTGTCGAGCAGGGTGTTCAGGGCCGCGAACTGCCGGTCGAGCTCCTTGGCCAGCGCCGGGTCGTTCTTCGACGCGACCGGCTTGAGCAGCTCGTACGCCTTCTCGGCGCCCTCGACGTTGCCCTTGAAGTCGGCCAGGTCGGTGTGCGAGTAGCGGTCCTCCTCGCCGGTGACCTTGCCGGTGGCGACCTCGTCGAGCAGCTCCTTGGCGCCGTTGGCCATGGAGGTCGGGGTGATCTCGGCCTCGCCGACCCGCTCCTGCCACTCCTTCAGGTCGGTCACCAACTGGCCGGCCAGGGCCTTCTCCTCGGCGCCGATCTTCTTGTCCTTCCAGAGCGCCTTCTCCAGCCGGTGCCAGCCCGTCCACTTCTGACCGTCCTCCAGGCCGTCCGCGCGGGCGTCGACCTTCGGGTCGATGTCGCCGAAGGACTCGGCGACCGGCTCGGTGCGCTCCCAGCCGAGGCGCGAGGGCGCGTAGGCCTTCTGAGCCGCCTTGACGTCACCGTCCTTGACGGCCTTCGCGAACTTCTCGACGAGCGGCAGCGTGGCGTCGGCCTGCTCCTGGGCGTAGGCGCGGTACTCGGCGACGGCCTTGTCCAGCTTCGGGTCCCGCTTGGCGGCGGACCCGCCGCCGTCGACGGTGAGCTTCTGCCGTACGCCGTGGCCCTTCATGCCCGGGACGCAGGCGATCTCGTACGAACCGGCCTTCATCTCGGCGGTCAGCGTGTACTTGGTGCCGGGGCCGATGTTCTCCTTCTCGGAGACGATCCGGTCGTCCGGGAAGAGGATCTCGACCTCGGTGGCCTTCGAGCCCTTGTTCTCGATGTCCAGTGTGACCTGGCCGGCCGGGACCGACTTGGCCGAGGTGTCGCACGTGGAGTCGGCGGCGGTCACCCGGATCGCGTCGCTGTCGCTCTTGGCGTCGCTTTTCGCCGTGCAGGCCGTGACGGCGGTCAGACCGACCACGGTGGCGGCGGCGATGACGGAAAGTCGGACGGCTCGCATGCGGGCTCCCAGCAGAGGACGGGTTGGTGAGGCTCACCTAACTTACCTGAGGCTAACCTCAGTGGCACCCATCAATCCGGGACTCCCGGGCAGGGCGAAAATCACAGACACGGCTTGATCTCGACGTCCCAAAAGCCACGTCAATGGCGAGTCATGCGTAGGTCAAGTCGCGGTGGCGGCGGCGCTGGGGGTGCCGTCCTTCGCGCCGTCCTTCGCCAACTCCGCGGTGAACTGCGCGCCGGCGAGCAACGCGAGGTTGGACAGCCACAGCCAGACGAGGAAGACGACGACGCCGGCGAGGGAGCCGTAGAGCCTGCTGTACGTGCTCAGGGTGGAGGCGTACACCTCGAAGCCGGTGGAGACGGCCAGCCACAGGACGGCGGCCACGACACCGCCGGTCACGCTGTGTCCGCTCCGGCGCGCCGGGACCGGACCGGTGCGGAAGACGACCGCGACCAGCAGCGCCACCAGGCACAGCAGCAACGGCCAGCGCAGCACGCTCCAGCCCCAGGCCGCCGTGGCGCCCAGCCCGAGCAGCCGGCCCGCGTCCTCGGCCAGCGGCCCGGTGAGCAGCAGGGCGAGCGAACCGGCCAGGAGCAGCACGAGCAGCGCGAGCGCGGTGAGGACGAGCCGATGCGCCTTCCGCCACGGCGAGCGCCGGTCCTCGACCCGGTGCATGAAGTGCAGGGCCCGGCGGAAGACGGCGAGGTAACTGCAGGCGGACCACAGCGCGCTGACGGTACCGGCGACCAGCAGCGGCCACGCGCTCCCGTCCGTGTCCAGCATCCGCGTCAGGACGGCGTGCAGGTCCGCGGCGGACTCGGCGGGCGCGTACGCGGTGACGTGGCTGACGAACTCCTTCGCCGTGTCCGGACTGATCAGACCGAACGCGAGGACCGCGACCAGCATCGCGGGCAGCACCGCGAGGACCGCGTAGTACGTCAGGGCGGCCGCGTAGTCGGAGATGTCGTCGTGCCACAACGACACGGGCGTACGCCGCAACGCGGGCCACCAGGCGGCGCGGCGCCGGGAGTTGACGACGGGACGGGGGGCGGCGGACTGGGCGGAATCAGTGGGCATGAGGCCTGCGATGGGTCACGGCGCTGAAGCGGAGACGGGTGTGGGCAGTGTACGGCGCGGCCGGTCGGAGGCGCGTGGACAGCTCGCGCGGGCGTGGACGAATATGCAGGGGTGACTGATTACGACGTGCTGCGCGTCTTCTGCGCGGCGGGCGGCGGGTACGGCAACGAGCTCGGCGTCGTCCGCGACGGCTCCCGGCTTCCCGAGCGGGCTGACCGGCAGGCGCTCGCCGGGAAACTCGGCTTCAGCGAGACCGTGTTCGTCGACGACCCCGAGCGCGGTGTCATCGACATCTACACCCCGACCCTGCGCCTGCCCTTCGCCGGCCACCCCTGCGTCGGCACGGCCTGGCTGCTGGACGTGCCCGAACTCCTCACCCCCGCCGGGGCCGTCGGCGCGCGCCTGGACGGGGAGTTCAGCTGGATCGAGGCCCGCCCCGAGTGGGCGCCGCCGCGCACCCTGCGCCAGTACGCGGGCGCCGCCGAGGTCGACGCGCTGCCCGTGCCGCCGCCCGGTGAGTGGATCTACGCCTGGGCGTGGGAGGACGAGGCGGCCGGGCGTATCCGCGCCCGCGCCTTCCCGGGACGCGACGACGGCATCGACGAGGACGAGGCCACCGGCGCGGCGGCCCTGCTGCTCACCCGTCAGCTGGGCCGCGCGCTCAACATCCGCCAGGGCGCGGGCTCCCAGATCCTGACCGCGCCCCAGCCCGAGGGCTGGGTGGAGATCGGCGGCCGCGTGATCCTGGAGCGCTAGGGGGTGTCTTGGACTTCTCCGAGCCGGTCACGGCAGGGTGAGGATGTCCGCCCCGGTGTCCGTCACGACCAGCGTGTGCTCGAACTGGGCCGTGCGCCTGCGGTCCTTGGTGACGACGGTCCAGCCGTCGTCCCACATGTCGTACTCGTGTGTGCCCAGCGTCAGCATCGGCTCGATCGTGAAGGTCATCCCGGGCTGCATGACCGTCGTCGCGTGCGGGCTGTCGTAGTGCGGGATGATCAGTCCGGAGTGGAAGGACGTGCTGATCCCGTGCCCGGTGAAGTCCCGGACCACGCCGTACCCGAAGCGCTTGGCGTAGGACTCGATGACGCGGCCGATGACGTTGATCTGGCGGCCCGGCCTGACCGCCTTGATCGCGCGGTTGAGGGACTCCCGGGTCCGCTCGACGAGCAGCTTCGACTCCTCGTCGACGTCCCCCACGAGATACGTGGCGTTGTTGTCGCCGTGCACCCCGCCGATGTACGCGGTGACGTCCAGGTTGACGATGTCGCCGTCCCGCAGCACCGTCGAGTCCGGGATGCCGTGGCAGATGACCTCGTTGACGCTGGTGCACAGCGACTTGGGGAAACCGCGGTAGCCGAGCGTGGACGGGTAGGCGCCGTGGTCGCACATGTACTCATGGGCGACCCGGTCCAGTTCGTCGGTGGTCACGCCGGGCGCGATGATCCTCGCGGCCTCTTCCATGGCCCGCGCGGCGATCCGCCCGGCGACGCGCATCGCCTCGACGGTCTCGGGGGTCTGCACCTCCGGTCCGGTGTAGGGCGTCGGCGCGGGCTTGCCGACGTACTCGGGGCGGCGGATGTTTCCGGGTACCGAACGGGTGGGAGAGAGCTCCCCTGGTACGAGCAGCGACTGGCCAGACATGCCAGCGAGTCTAACCAGCGGGCATGGGGGACCATGTCCGTGGCGAAAGGAGCCGGTCATGACGGTGTTCAAGAAGCGGACGTCCGGGAAGCCGGGCGAGTGGTACTACTGCCTGGAGCACAAGAAGGTGGAGGAGGGCCCCGAGTGCCCGGCCAAGGACCGCTTCGGTCCGTACGCCACCCCCGCCGAGGCCCAGCACGCCCTGGAGACCGCCCGGGAGCGCGACCTGCAGTGGGAGAACGACCCGCGCTGGCACGACGCCCCCTCGGGCGAGGGCAAGGACGAGGGCTGATCAGCCCGCCACGGGCTCGGCCGCGGCCGCCCGCCGCTCGCGCAGCCGGACCGCGTGCTCGTTCGTCCGCGCGTCGTAGGTCATCAGCCCCGGCAGGCACAGGGCCAGCAGGCCGAGAACGCCCACGCACAGCAGCCCGCCCGCCCCCACGGACGTCCGCACGCCGAGCCAGGCCGCCATGCCGCCCGCGCGGACCTGGCCCAGCTGCGGGCCCACCGAGTACGACAGCAGTTCGATCCCGGCGAGCCGCCCGCGCAGCTCGTCCGGGATCGTCTGGTTCCACATGGCGGAGCGGAAGATCCCGCTGACCATGTCGCAGCCGCCGGCCACGGTGAGGAACAGCAGCACCAGCCAGACGTTCCCCACCACGCCGGCGGCGGCGACGGCCAGGCCCCACAGGGTGGCCGACAGCACCACCATCCGGCCGTGCCGGTGGATCCGCGAGGTCCAGCCGCTGGTCAGGCTCACCAGCAGCGACCCCGCCGGGATGGCCGCGTACATCAGCCCCAGCGCCCACTTCGCGTGCAGTTCGTCCGCGAGGAACGGCAGCACCGCGAGCGGCATCGCGAGGAACATCGCCGCGAGGTCGACGGTGTAGGTGCCGAGGAGCTCCTTGCGGCTCCAGGCGTAGCGGGCGCCCTCGCCGATCGCCTTCAGGGACGGCTTGACGGCCTCGTGGGACGCGGGCGAGGCGGCGATGCCGAGGACCAGGGCGAGGGAGACGACGAAGGTCAGCGCGTCCGCCGCGTACGCCCACGCGAGCCCCGCGTACGCCACGACCACGCCCGCCACGGCCGGGCCGGCCACCCCGCTGACCGTCCAGCGCAGGGAGTTGAGCGCGGCGGCGGCCGGGAGGTCGGCGTGGGCGACGATCCGCGGCCACAGTGAGTCGAGCGCCGGGCGCTGGATGGCGAACAGCGCGGAGGAGAGGGCCGCGACGACGTACAGCGGCCAGACGGCGGGGTGCGGGAGCAGGGCGTTGAGCAGGAGCGCCGCGCTGAGCAGCCCCTGTCCGGCCTCCGACGACACGATCAGCCCGCGCTTGTCCAGGGCGTCGGCGAGCGCGCCGCCGTACAGCCCGAACACGATCAGCGGGAGAAGTTCCACCGCGCCGATCGCGCCCACCGCCGCGGCCGACCCGGTGAGGTCCTTGAGCTGCACCGGCAGCGCGACGAGGGTGAGGAAGCTGCCGAAGTTGCTGATCAGCCCGGACAGCCAGAGCCGGCGGAAGTCGGCGGACGCCCGCCAGGGAGACAGGTCGGGGAGCAGGCCGCGCAGGCCGTCGGCATCGGTCACGAGGGGTCATCGTCCGCCGCGGGAAAGCCGCGGGCAACCGATTTCCGCGCGGGTTTCCGCGCGGGCGGGGGCCGTTCGCGGGCTACCAGACGCCCGGCGGCGGCGAGGTCAGATGGTCGGCGATCCGCGACAGCCGGTCGCGGAAGCGGCCGCGGCCCCGCGGGACGGGCAGCGGGTTCTCGCCGGCCGCCGCGCTCACCAGGTGCTGCACGGTGTCCAGGTCCAGCTCGGCCCCGTCCGGGACGGCCAGCGTCTCGTGGGCCATCGCGCCCAGGTCACCGTCGGTCGAGCCGAGCGCCAGCACGGTCGCCCCGGCCCGGCGCGCGTCATGCACCCGTTCCAGCAGCGGGGCGGGTTCCCCGGGGGCGACCACCAGCAGCGTCTCGCCGCGCCGGGCCGCCGCGATCCGGCCCGGACCGACGGCCAGGTGCGCGGGGTCCGAGGGGCGCGCGCCATGGCGTACGAGCGTCGGGGCCAGCTCCGGCGTGCCCGACCAGGCGGCCTCGTCCACCAGATGCGCCGCCAGGTGCCACGGTTCGTACTCCGGGGTGCCCACCAGCAGCAGCCCGCCGCCGTGCGTCACCACGGAGCCGCGCAGCACTCCGGCGAACCGCCGCGTGGCCCCCAACCACTCGGTTCCGGCGAGCACTTCGCGAAGGAGCGCGACCCGTACGGCGTCCATGCGACCGCATCCTGCCCCAACCACGCCTGCCGGGCGCGGGGTTCGGGCGGGATTCGCCCGACCGGGGAGGACGGGGCCCCCGGCCGCATGATCCGGTGCGGCGGGCGGCGGACGTAGAGTCGGCCGCATGACCTCTACCGACAGTGCACAGCAGCCCGCGAAGGCCCCCGCCAAGGACCCCTGGGACCTGCCCGACGTCTCCGGGCTGGTCGTCGGCGTGCTCGGCGGCACCGGACCGCAGGGCAAGGGCCTCGCATACCGGCTCGCCCGGGCCGGCCAGAAGGTGATCATCGGCTCCCGCGCGGCCGAGCGCGCACAGGCCGCCGCCGAGGAGATCGGACACGGCGTCGAGGGCTACGACAACGCCGAGACCGCCCGCCGCAGCGACATCGTGATCGTCGCCGTGCCCTGGGAGGGCCACGGCAAGACGCTTCAGTCACTGCGCGAGGAGCTGGCCGGCAAGCTCGTCGTGGACTGCGTCAACCCGCTCGGCTTCGACAAGCAGGGCGCCTACGCCCTGACGCCGGAGGAGGGCAGCGCCGCCCAGCAGGCCGCCGCCCTGCTGCCCGACTCCCGGGTCACCGCCGCCTTCCACCACCTGTCGGCCGTCCTGCTCGAGGACCCGGAGGTCGACCGGATCGACACCGACGTGATGGTCCTCGGCGACAAGCGGGCCGACACCGACATCGTGCAGGCGCTCGCCGGACGCATCCCCGGCATGCGCGGCGTCTACGCGGGCCGGCTGCGGGGCGCCCACCAGGTGGAGGCTCTCGTCGCCAACCTGATCTCCGTCAACCGCCGCTACAAGGCGCACGCCGGGCTCCGCGTCACCGACGTGTGAGCCGGGCCGGGCACTCCCGGCTCCGGGAGGCCCACAGGCATGGGGGACACTGGTCGGCGAAGCAGTGTCCCCCGACAGGAGCCCACCCCATGTCCCGCCTCGCCCTCTACGCCCTCGCCGTCTGCGTCCTCTCCGTCGTCGCGGCAGCCGTCTCCTTCGTCCAGGGCAGCTGGCTGGGGATCGTCTGGGTGCTGCTCGCGGGCGTCTCGTCCAACATGGCCTGGTACTACGTCAAGCGCGGCCGGGCCGCGAAGGGCGACGCGACGTCCGTCACGGGCTGACCGCGCACAGCTCGTTCGTGCCCAGCCAGAAGCGGTACAGCTCCTGGCCGCAGTACCAGTCCCTGAGGTCGATCCCCAGCCCGCGCAGGACCACGTCGACCACGTCGAAGAACACGGCGTTGACCGAGGGC
Organism: Streptomyces sp. V3I7; assembly: GCF_030817495.1. NCBI lineage: Bacteria > Bacillati > Actinomycetota > Actinomycetes > Kitasatosporales > Streptomycetaceae > Streptomyces > Streptomyces sp. V3I7. Next base: position 1,903,278 of record NZ_JAUSZK010000001.1, on the reverse strand, counting down.
ACCCACAGCAGCGCGAACACGAGCAGCAGACCGAACGGCGCGAACGGCTCCACCTGGCGCTTGACGCCGTACGGCAGCCACGGCTCGATCACCCCGTAGCCGTCCAGGCCCGGCACCGGCAGGAAGTTCAGGATCGCGGCCGTGACCTGGAGCAGTGCCAGGAACGCCAGCGCGTACCGGAAGCCGAGGGGCACACCGTCCACGGCGTGCAGCCAGAACGGGGCCGTGCACACGATCGCGAACAGCACGTTCGTCAGCGGGCCCGCCGCCGAGATCAGACTGTGCCGCCAGCGGCCCCGGATCCGCCCGCGCTCGATGAAGACGGCCCCGCCGGGCAGACCGATCCCGCCCATGATCACGAACACGACCGGCAGCACGATGCTCAGCAGGGCGTGCGTGTACTTCAGCGGGTTCAGCGTGAGATAGCCCTTCGCGCCGATGGAGATGTCCCCGCCGTGCAGCGCCGTGCGCGCGTGCGCGTACTCGTGCAGACAGAGCGAGACGACCCAGGCCGCCGTCACGAAGAGGAACACGGCGAGCCCCGGCTGCGCCGCGAACCCGGTCCAGGTGGCCCATCCGGTGACCGCCGTGACGGCCAGGATCCCCACGAAGACGGGACTGATCCGGCGGTCGGCGGGGCGGGTGGTGGCGGTGGTCATGGATCTCCTGAGTCGGGTCGGTGGCGGCCGTCCGGTCGACCGTATACGGGGGTGAGGGTCGACCGTACCGGCGGCGGGGATCGACCGTACCGACGGTGAGGGGAGAACGTTCCGCGCTCGGCCGGAGGTTCCTCGCCGCGGTCGTGCCGTGACCGGAGCCGCTCCCCGTTTCACGGGTGTGTGAAACCCGGAGGCGGCGGACCGGCGTCCCCAGGGACAATGGACCCCGTGCGCTATCGCATCCTCGGCACCACCCAGGCGCTCCGCCCCGACGGCACGGCCGTTCCCGTGGGCGGAGCTCGGCTGCGTGCCCTGCTGACCGTGCTCGCCCTGCGGGCCGGGCGGACCGTCCCGGTGGGGCTGCTCGTCGACGAGGTCTGGAGCGCCGAGCCGCCCGCCGACGCCACCGGGGCGCTCCAGGCGCTGGTCGGCCGGCTCCGGCGGGCGCTCGGCGCCGACGCCGTGGCCTCGGCGGACGGTGGCTACCGGCTCGCCGCCGCCCCCGACGACATCGACCTGCACCGGTTCGAGCGGCTCGTCGGGGAGGGGCTGCGCGCGCTGGACGACGACGATCCGGCCAAGGCCGCCGTCGCCCTCGACGACGCCCTCGCCCTGTGGGGCGGACCCGCCCTCGCCGACCTGCCCGACCGCACCGCCGAGGCGGCCCGGCTCCAGGCCCGCCGCCTCGACGCCCTGCGCGCCCGGCACACCGCCGCCCTCGCCCTCGGCCACGCCGCACAGGCGCTGCCCGGGCTCACCGCCCTGTGTGACGGCCACCCACTGGACGAACCCCTCCAGGCGCTGCGCCTGCGCGCCCTGCGCGACACCGGCCGCACCGCCGAGGCGCTCGCCGCCTACGAGGACGTACGACGGCTGCTCGCGGAGCGGCTCGGCTCGGACCCGGGTCCGGAACTGCGCGCTCTGCACGGGGAGTTGCTGCGGGGCGGACATACGGCCGGAGGCCCTGCCCACGGGAACGGCGACGGGGGCGGCGCGCCGCGTGCCGGGTACCCGGCCGGGGCCGGCACGTACGGGACGTACGGCAATGGCGGCGGCCGGGGCGCTGTTGATGTCGCGGGCGTGCCTTCGGCCGGATACGGTCCGCCGGATGCCGATGTGCGGGCGCCGGATCCTTCCGTGGGCACGGCCCACCCGAGCCGTCCTGACGGAGCCCTCCACGGCAACCTCCCCGCGCGCCTCACCTCCTTCGTGGGCCGCGAGGCGGACATCGAGACCATCCGGGGCGACCTCGCGTCGGCCCGGCTCGTCACGCTGCTCGGGCCCGGCGGGGCCGGCAAGACCCGGCTGTCGCAGGAGGCCGCCGAGACCGTGCGGGACGCCGGCCGGCACGGGGTGTGGCTGGCCGAGCTGGCGCCGGTCGACGACCCCGAGGCCGTACCGGAGGCCGTGCTCACCGCGATCGGCGCCCGCGAGACGCTGCTGCACGGCGCCGGCGCCGAGGGCATGCGGGCGGTCGCCGATCGGTACGACGATCCCGTCGAGCGGCTCGTCGAGCACTGCGGCCGGCGCCGCATGCTGATCATCCTCGACAACTGCGAGCACGTCGTGGACGCCGCGGCCCGTCTGGTGGAGCGGCTCCTGGAGCGCTGCCCCGGGCTGACCGTACTGGCCACCAGCCGTGAACCCCTCGGCGTACCGGGGGAGTTGCTGCGGCCCGTGGAGCCGCTGCCCGAGCCGGTCGCGCTGCGGCTGCTCGCCGACCGCGGCGCCGCCGCCCGGCCCGGCTTCCGCATCGACGCCGACGCGGAGACCGCGGCCGCCTGCGCCGAGATATGCCGACGGCTCGACGGACTGCCCCTCGCCATCGAACTGGCCGCCGCCCGGCTGCGGATGCTCACCCCGCGGCAGATCGCCGACCGGCTGGACGACCGCTTCCGGCTGCTCACCTCGGGCAGCCGCACCGTGCTGCCGCGCCAGCAGACCCTGCGGGCCGTCGTCGACTGGTCCTGGGACCTGCTGGACGAGGACGAACGGGACGTCCTGCGCCGCCTGTCGGTGTTCGCCGGCGGCTGCGACCTCGCCGCCGCCGAGGCCGTCTGCGGCCCCGTCGCCCTCGACGCGCTCGGCTCCCTCGTCGACAAGTCCCTCGTCGTCGCGGCCCCCTCGGCCGACGGCGGCATGCGCTACCGGCTCCTGGAGACCGTCGCCGAGTACGCGCGCGAACGGCTCGACGAGGCCGGGCAGCGGGGGCCCGCCGAGCGCGCCCACCTGACGTACTTCCGTGAACTCGCCCGTACCACCGACCCGTTGCTGCGCGGCCGGGGACAGCGTGCCGCCGTCGAGCGGATCCAGCTGGAGTACGAGAACCTGCGCACCGCCCTGCGGCACGCCGTCGCCGAACGGGACGAGCAGGAGGCGCTCTGCCTGGCCCTCTCCCTGATCTCGTACTGGCAGATGCGTGACCTGCGCATCGAGGCCCGCACCTGGTGCCGTGAGGTCATGTCCCTCGGGCCCGATCCCTTCGCCGAGCCGGTCCGCCGCGCCGAACCCGTGTGGCAGCGCTGCACCGACGTCTCGCCCCCGCTCACCGGCGAACTCCTCGTCGAGGCCCGGCGCAGTGTCCACCTCGCCCATCTCGCGTGCATGGACACCGAGTTGGACGCGTGGCAGACTCCGGCGGCCCAGGCCAAGCTGCGGGCCATCGCCGAGGTCTACGAGCCCGGGCTCCCGCAGGTCTGCCGCAGTCCGGGCCTGGTCTGGTTCTTCGCCGTGATGCTGACCGGCGGCGCGGACCGGCTGCGGACCATCGTCGACGCCTGCGTCCGCACCTGCCGGGACACCGAGGGCTACGAATGGGAGCTGGCCGGCGCCCTGCAGATGCGCGCCAACCTCCTTGCCAACCGCACCACTTGGGCGGGCGACGCGACCCAGGACGCGGACGAGTCGCTGGAGATCTTCCGCCGCCTGGGCGACGACTGGGGCACCGCCGAGGCGCTCTCCGCACGCGGTGAGGCGCGCGAGCGCAAGGGCGAGTACGCCCGGGCCGCCGCCGACTACGAGGCCGCCATGGAGCACGCCGAACGTCTCGGTGCCCGCGCCCAGAAGGCGATTCTCAGCGCCCGCCTCGGCAATGTGCTCCTGGAGACGGGCGACGTCGAACGCGGTGAGCGCCTGCTGCGCGAGGTCATCGCCCGGGGTGACGGCACGCACAACGAGTCGATGCCCGCCGCCCGTCTCTTCCTCGCCGGCCGGCTCGCCCTGACCGACCGCGTCACGGAGGCCCGCGAACAACTCCGGCTCCTGCGCGAGGAGTTCAAGATCGCGCACTTCGTCGTCTTCGACGCCATGATCCTCACCCAGGAGGCCTGGGTGGAGGCCCTCGACGGCGCGCCCACCGACTCCCTGGGCAAGATCCGCGAGGCGCTGCGGCACACCGCCGACCCGCTGTCCCAGACCATCACCCCGCATCTGCCGTCCATCTGCCTGACCGTCGCCGCGATGGCCCTCGCCGGCGTCGACGGCGGCGGCCGCGCCGCGGACGCCGCCCGGTGTCTGGCCGCCGCGGACGCCCTGCTGCCGCCCGGCCATGTCGCGTCCGGAGTGGAGCGCGAGGTGCGCGAGCGCACCATGGCCGCGATCCGGGCCTCGCTCGACGGCCCGGCGTACGAGGCCGCGTACGCCGAGGGCGGTGACCTCTCCCTCGCAAAGGCCACCGCCCTGGTCTGACACGCGCACGCCCGCAGGCCTGCCCACAGGCCTGAACGTCAGCTCTTGGTACGGAACTTGTGGATCGCGACCGGCGCCATCACCACGGTGATCGCCACGGACCAGCCCAGGGTCACCCACAGGTCGTGGGGGCTGGCCGAGCCGTTCAGCATCAGCCCGCGCGCCGCGTCCGCCAGCGTGGACAGCGGGTTGTAGTCGGTGAAGGCCTGCAGCCAGCCGGGCATCGACTTCGTCGGCGCGAAGATCGACGAGCCGAACTGGAGCGGGAACAGCACCAGGAAGCCCATCGCCTGCACGGACTGCGCGTTCTTCAGGACCACGCCCAGGGTGAGGAACACCCACATGACCGACGAGGCGAACACCGCGGACAGACCCACGGCCGCGAACAGGCCCGCCCAGTTGCTGATGTCGAAACCGACCAGCACCGAGACGATCATCAGCACGGTCGTCGCGAACAGCATCCGCGCCAGCTCCACCGAGATCTTCGCGAAGAGCACCGAGCCGCGGCCGATCGGCAGGGACCGGAACCGGTCCATCACACCGGAGTTGAAGTCCTGGCTGAAGCCGGTGCCGACGCCCTGGGACAGCGTCATGCTCATCATCGCGATCATGCCGGGGATGACGTACTGCACGTACTGGTCCTGACCGCCGCCCAGCGCCTGCCCGATCGAGCCGCCGAAGACGTAGACGAACAGCAGGGTGAAGACGATCGGCATCAGCAGCGCGTCGAACATCGACTCCGGGTCCTGGCGGATCCACAGCAGGTTGCGGCGGATCAGGGCCCCAGTGTGGCGCAGGTGGCCGCGCAGTGGGATACGGACGTCGACGGCAGGGACGTTGGCGCTCATACGGCGACCTCTTCGCGGGTGTCGGCAGGCGTGGCGTCCTGCGGGGCACTGGCACGGTGGCCGGTGAGGGACAGGAACACCTCGTCCAGGCTGGGGAGTTCGGTGGTGATCGAGGAGATCGTGACGTCGCGCGCGGTGACCGCGCCGACGACGGCGGTGAGCTGCTCGTCGCTGAGGATCGGCACCAGCAGCGTGCCGCTGTCGGTGTCCACGGTGGTGGTGGCGAGCCCGGTGATGCCCAGCTCGTCCAGCGCCCCGGCGAGCGGGCGCAGCTGAAGCGGATCGGCGGGCCGCACCCGCAGCGTCCGCCCGCCGACCTTCGCCTTCAGCTCCTCGATGCCGCCCTTCGCGATGACCTTCCCGCGGTCCACGACGGTCAGCTCCGAGGCGAGCTGCTCGGCCTCCTCCATGTACTGGGTGGTCAGCAGGACGGTGACGCCGTCCCCGACCATGGCCTTGACCTCGTCCCAGACCTCGTTGCGGGTGCGCGGGTCCAGACCGGTGGTCGGCTCGTCGAGGAACAGCACCTCGGGGCGGCCGATCATCGACGCGGCCAGGTCGAGCCGCCGGCGCATACCGCCGGAGTACGTCGACGCCGGGCGCTTGGCCGCCTCGGTGAGCGAGAACCGCTCCAGCAGTTCGTCGGCGCGGGCACGGGCGTCCCGGCGTGACAGGTCGAGCAGCCGGCCGATCATGTAGAGGTTCTCCCAGCCGGGGAGCTTCTCGTCGACCGAGGCGTACTGTCCGGTCAGCCCGATCACCCGGCGCAGCTGCCGGGGCTGGCGCACGGCGTCGTACCCGGCCACGGTCGCCTGGCCGGCGTCGGGGGCCAGCAGGGTGGACAGGATCCGTACGAGGGTGGTCTTGCCCGCGCCGTTCGGCCCGAGCACGCCCATCACGGTGCCCTCGCGCACATCGAGGTCGACGCCGTCCAGCGCCTTGGTCTCGCCGTAGTGCTTGACCAGCCCCCGCACCTGTACCGCGTGGCTCCCGCCCCTGGGGTTCTTGTCGATTCGCGTCATGGCAAGGACAGTGCCAGCCGCCACTGACAAACCGCCGACAAGAAGCCGACAGCACCGACAAACCCCCGACGACCACCGCAACCACCAATTGAGTAACCACGACGGCGAGCAACCGCCTCCGCGAGAGCGGCGCCGGTTCAAGGCGCAAAAACCCCCGACGACCACCGCAACCATCAATTGAGTAACCACGACGGCGAGCAACCGCCTCCGCGAGAGCGGCGCCGGTTCAGGCGCAAAAAGGGGACAGCCCCTGCCGATGGGGGAAGTCGGCAGAGGCTGTCCGTGGTGTTACCGCAGTGGTCTGATGTACGTCAGTGGACGGAGTGCTCCTCGGCCGGGAACGTGCCGCCCACGACGTCCTCCGCGAAGGCCTTGGCGGCGTCGCCCATGACCGTGCGCAGGTCGGCGTACTTCTTGACGAACTTCGGGACGCGGCCGCCGGTCAGCCCCATCATGTCGGTCCACACCAGGACCTGCGCGTCCGTCTCCGGGCCCGCGCCGATACCGACGGTCGGGATGTGCAGCACACGGGTGACCTCGGCGGCCAGCTCCGCGGGGACCAGTTCGAGGACCACCGCGAAGGCGCCCGCGTCCTGCACGGACTTGGCGTCGCGCAGCAGCTGCGCGGCCGCCTCCTCGCCGCGCCCCTGGACGCGGTAGCCCATGGCGTTGACGGACTGCGGGGTCAGGCCGATGTGGGCCATGACCGGGATGCCGGACTCCACCAGCAGCCGGATCTGCTCGTGCGAGCGCTCGCCGCCCTCCAGCTTCACGGCGCCGACCCCGGCCTCCTTCACCAGGCGGGTCGCCGAGCGCAGGGCCTGCACCGGGCCCTCCTGGTACGAGCCGAAGGGCAGGTCGCCGACGATCAGGGCGCGGTTCGTGCCGCGTACGACCGCGGCGGACAGCACGGTCATCTCGTCGAGGGTGACGGGCACGGTGGTGTCGTACCCGAGGTGGCAGTTGCCCGCCGAGTCGCCGACCAGCATCACGGGGATGCCGGCCTCGTCGAAGACGGACGCGGTCATCGCGTCGTAGGCGGTGAGCATGGGCCACTTCTCGCCCCGCTCCTTGGCGAGGGCGATGTCGCGGACGGTGATACGGCGCGTGCCCTTGCCCCCGTACAGCGCCTTGCTGCCGTCGGAGGGCTTCGTCTGGGCAGCCGAAAGCTGCGTCATTGCAACGGCTCCTTACAAGTCATCTCGAGGCGCCCTGACGGCGTCCCCGGATCCCCTCCATGGTGGCACCTCGTGCCAAGGACGGCCAGAGGGACCCCCACTTGACATGGTGCGCGGGCCGCCTCGATCTCGCCGTACGCGTAAGGTCTCGGTAAAAGAATTCAGATACGAGACGGTGCCGTATTGAAATGGTTCTAGGGTCGGATCCATGACAACTCCTGCCGTCTCCGCCCCTCGAATACCCGAAGCGGTGCACCGGCGCCGCTGGGCGATCCTCGGCGTGCTGATGCTGAGCCTGCTGATCGTGGTGCTGGACAACTCGATCCTGAACGTCGCGATCAAGACCATCGCCACCCCGGCGCCGACCGGACTGGGTGCGACCCAGAGCGAGATCGAGTGGGCCATCAACGCCTACACCCTGGTCTTCGCGGGCCTGCTGTTCACCGCGGGCCTCATCGGCGACCGGGTGGGCCGCAAGAAGGTCCTGCTCGGCGGCCTCGTCGTGTTCGGCCTCGGCTCGGCCCTCGCCGCCGAGTCCGGCTCCCCGGGCCAGCTCATCGCCTACCGCGCGCTGATGGCCCTCGGTGCCGCGTTCGTCATGCCCGCGACCCTCGCGGTCCTGATGAACGTCTTCGAGCGCGAGGAGCAGCCCAAGGCCATCGGCATCTGGGCGGGCGGCGTCGGACTCGCCATCGCCATCGGCCCGATCACCGGCGGCGTCCTGCTCGACCACTTCTGGTGGGGCTCGGTCTTCCTCATCAACGTGCCGATCGTGATCCTCGCGGTCGCGCTGATGGTCTGGCTCGTGCCCGACTCGCGCGACCCGAAGCCCGGCCGGCTCGACCCCGTCGGCGTCGTACTGTCCGTCGTCGGCCTGGTCCTGCTCGTCTACGGCATCATCAAGGGCGGCCAGCAGGCCGACTTCACGGACGCCAAGGTGCTCGCGTCCATCATCGGCGGCCTCGCGGTCCTCGTCGGCTTCGTCCTCTTCGAGAAGCACAGCGACCACCCCTCGCTCGACGTCACCTACTTCAGGAACAAGGTCTTCTCGGCCGCCATGGCCGCCATCGCGCTGGTCTTCTTCGCGCTGATGGGCGTGACCTTCTTCTCGGTCTTCTACGTCCAGAGCGTGCGCGGCTACACGCCGCTGCAGGCCGGTCTGCTGATGCTGCCGCTGGCCGCCGCGCAGATGATCTTCGCGCCGCGGGCCCGGCTGGTCGTCGACCGGTTCGGCAACAAGGTCACCACCACCGCGGGGCTCCTCCTGGTCGCCGCGACGCTGGCCGCGTTCGCGAGCTTCGAGGCGGACACGCCGATCTGGGCGCTGGAGGCCGTCTTCTTCCTCATGGGTACCGGCATGGCGCACATCATGACGCCGACCTCGGTCGTCATCATGCAGGCCCTGCCGCGCGAGAAGGCCGGCTCCGCCTCCGCGCTCAGCAACACCTTCCGCCAGGTCGGCGGCGCCCTCGGCATCGCCGTCCTCGGCTCGGTGCTGTCCACCGCGTACCGCAACGGCATCGAGGACAAGCTCACCGCGCTGCCGCCCGGCCTGCGGAACGCCGCGGGCGAGTCCATCGAGGCCACCCTGGGCGTGGCCGCCCGGCTCGGCGCGCCCGGCAAGGCGCTGGTCGGCCCGGCCGGCGACGCCTTCCTGCACGCCATGCACACCACCGCCCTGTGGGGCACCGGCGTCGCGCTGCTCGGCTCGGTGGTGGTCGCCCTGTTCCTGCCGGGCAAGCCCCCGGCGGACCACGAGGGCGAGAAGGAGAAGGAGTTGGTCACGGCCGCGGAGTAGCGGGCCGGCGGCCCGCGGGGCGGAGTGGGGCCCGAGGGACGGAGGGCGTCCGGGACGCACTCGGTGCTGGTCGTGCCGATGCGGTCCCGGGGCGCCACCAGGCCCGCGGGGCGGAGCAGGGTCCGCGGGGCGGAGCCGGGGCGGCCGGGAGGGTGTCCCCGGTCCGCAAGAGCGGCGTGGCGGCGCGCCCCGGAGGCGTGAGCGCCGGGCGGCCGACGCGCGGGCGGTACCGAAGGACAAGAAGGACAACGGGGGAAGGAGGCGGCTGCGGGAGACAATGCCCGCAGCACAGCGAAAGGACGGAGTGACGTGAGCCTTGCCGAGAGCCGGCCGCGACCGTGCGGTCCCGGTGGTCCCGCCCGGGGGCGCCCCCGCAGCGAGACCGTGGAACGCGCCATCCTGGAGGGCGTGATGAAGCTCCTGGAGGAGGGCGTGCCCCTCGCCGAGCTCTCCATCGAGCGGATCGCCCGCACCGCGGGCGTCGGCAAGGCCACCATCTACCGCCGCTGGAGCGGCAAGGAGGAGCTCTTCTGCGACGTCCTGCGCGCCGCCGAGCCCCCCGACCCCGTGCTCCCCGGCACCTCGGTGCGCGACGACCTGGTCGTCATCCTGGATGCCATGCGCGAACGCGGCCTGCTCAACCGCTCGTCGATGATGATGCACAACGTCTACGCCCAGATGAAGAGCAGCCCCAAGCTGTGGGCGGCGTACGAGGCCACCGTCATAGCTCCGCGGCGCCAGTTGGGCTACGACGTGCTGCGCCGTGGGCTCAGCCGCGGCGAGCTCCGCGACGACCTCGACATCGACCTGATCAACGACATCGTCGTCGGCCCGATGATCGTGCGCGCCTTCATGCGCCCCGACGCCGGACTCCCCGAGGGGCTCGCGGAACAGATCGTCGACACGGTGCTCGACGGCCTGCGGCCACGGGCCGCCACCGCATAGCCGGATTCTGTGCGCGTTTCGTCACAGCACGCACTCGTACCCCGGGTAACCGGAACTTCTCGCGCCGAGTTGTACGTCTTCGTCTTGCGTACGGCCGTCATGGGACGGTGAGAACGGAGCCGGTCATCCCCTAGGGTCGTCACCTGGGGGAACGACGGCGGCGCGGCAGTTTGTGAGGCGGGCGGTATGGCGCAGCAGGCGTACGTGACGGAGACGGGCGCCGCGGGTTCGGGGCCCGAGCACCGGGGTTCTCGGATTCGGCGCCTGATGCGGTCCTGGCGGGGCGACCCGGGCATCTGGCGCCGCGGGATCCTCATCGGCCTCGTCGCGATCGCCCTCGCCCTGGTGCTGCTGCTCCACTCGCGCATCCCCAACACCGTGGGCAACCTCGGCAGCCTCATCGAGACGTTTCTGCCCTGGCTCGGTCTGCTGATCCCGGTGCTGCTGCTCCTCGGGCTGCTCCGCAAGTCGGCCACCGCGCTGATCGCGGTGCTGCTGCCGGCGATCGTGTGGCTGAACCTCTTCGGCCAGCTGCTCGTCGACCGGACCGGCGCGGGCGGCGACCTCATGGTGGCCACGCACAACGTCAACGCCGACAACGCCGACCCGGCCGGCACCGCCCGTGACGTCGCGTCCTCCGGCGCCGACGTGGTGGCGCTGGAGGAGCTGGAGGCTTCCGCGGTCCCCGTCTACGAGCGCGCGCTGGCGCCGACGTACCGGTACCACGCGGTCGTCGGCACGGTCGGGCTGTGGAGCAAGTACCCGATGAGCGACGTCCATCCCGTCGACATCCGGCTGGGCTGGGAGCGCGCCATGCGGGCCACGGTCCGCACGCAGGAGGGACCGCTCGCGGTGTACGTCGCCCATCTCCCCTCGGTCCGGGTGAAGATGGCGGCCGGCTTCACCGCCCGGCAGCGCGACACGAGCGCCGACGCGCTCGGCGAGGCCATCGCGGACGAGCCCATCTCGCGGGTCGCGCTGCTCGGCGACCTGAACGGCACGATGAACGACCGCGCGCTCAACGCCGTCACCTCCCAGCTGCGCTCCACGCAGGGCGCGGCGGGCAGCGGCTTCGGGTTCAGCTGGCCGGCGTCGTTCCCGATGGCGCGGATCGACCAGATCATGGTGCGGGGCGTCGAGCCGGAGAGCTCCTGGACGCTGCCGCCGACCGGGAGCGACCATCTGCCGGTGGCCGCGCGTGTGAAGCTCGACACGGTCTCTTAACCGGCGCGGGGGTCGCCGTAACCCGCTGGAATACTGGGCCTGAGAGACTTTGTTGCGTAGCTGAACATAAGCGGCGCGAATGCCGCGGGACAGCCGCACGAAGCCGCACGAAGCCGCAGGAAGCTGCACGAAGTAGTTCGAAGCAGCTCGAAGCAGCTTGAATCCCCTTCCTCAGAAAGGCACAGGCCCCTTCATGCCCCTGGCCCTGCTCGCCCTCGCCGTGGGCGCCTTCGGCATCGGCACGACCGAGTTCGTCATGATGGGCCTGCTGCCCGACGTCGCGGACGACCTGCACATCTCCATCCCCACCGCCGGGCACCTGGTCTCCGCGTACGCGCTCGGCGTGGTCATCGGCGCCCCGCTGCTCGCGGCGGCCACCGCCCGGATGTCCCGCCGCACGGTCCTCGTCGCGCTGATGGGTCTGTTCACCGTGGGCAACGTTCTCTCCGCCTTCGCCCCCGACTACCACTGGCTGCTGGCCGCCCGCTTCCTCAGCGGTCTGCCGCACGGCGCCTTCTTCGGCGTCGGTGCCGTCGTCGCCGCGGGCCTCGTCGCCCCCGAGCGCAAGGCCCGCTCCGTCTCGCGGATGTTCCTCGGCCTGACCGTCGCCAACGTCGTCGGGGTGCCGGTGGCCACGCTCATGGGCCAGCACCTGGGCTGGCGGGCCACCTTCCTCGCCGTGGGCGTGATCGGCCTGGCGGCGATAGCCTCGCTGCTGCTCCTCATCCCGCGCGACTCCGCCGAGGCCCCGGCCGTGGGCCTGCGCCGCGAACTGGCCGCCCTGCGCTCCCTGCCCGTCTGGCTGGCGCAGGCCACGACCGTGGCGGGCTTCGCGGCGCTCTTCTCGGCGTACAGCTACATCACGCCGATGCTCACCGACTCGGCCGGGTACGCCCACGCCAGCGTCACCGTGCTGCTGGCCCTGTTCGGCGTCGGCGCGACCGCCGGCAACCTGCTGGGCGGCCGCCTGTCCGACCACTCCCTGCGCGGCACGCTCTTCGGGGGCCTGGCGGCCCTGGTGGTCGTCCTGGCCTTCTTCCCCGTGCTCATGAGCGCCCAGTGGAGCGCGGCCGTCGCGGTCACCCTGCTCGGCGCCGCCGCGTTCATCACCGGCTCGCCGCTCCAGCTCATGGTCATGGAGAAGGCCTCCGCCGCCCCGTCCCTCGCCTCCTCCGCCAACCAGGCTGCCTTCAACCTCGCCAACGCGGGCGGCGCCTGGATCGGCGGCCTGGCCCTGGCCGCGGGCTTCGGCGTCACCTCCCCGGCACTGGCGGGCGCGGGCCTCGCGGTCCTGGGCGTGGCGGTGGCGACCCTGGCGTACGCCGTGGACCGCAGGCGCGGCGCGGTGACGCCGGCCCGCGAACGCCTGGTCACCGGCCACGTCCCGGAGCCGTCGGAGGCACTGCGCCACTGACCGCGCGCGCCGCGCCGTCGGCCGTCCTGGCCGGGGCGCCGCAGGCCGGGCCGGCGGTACCGGCGGCGCCAGCCGCACCAGCGGTACGAGCCGAACTGGCCGTATCGGCGGTGCCAGTCGACTGGCCGTCCGGCGGTACCAGTTGACCGGCGGTACTAGTCGACCGGCCGTGCCAGCCGCACCAGGGGTACCAGCCGAACTGGCCGCACCAGCGGTACCAGTTGACCGGCGGTGCCAGTCGACCAGCCGTGCCAGCCACATCAGCGCTAGCAGTCGACCGGCCGTACCAGCCGCCCTAGCCGAGTGCCGCCGCCAGCAGTGCGGCGGTGCTCGCGACCAGCGGGTGGTCGGCCGCGGCGGCCTCCTCGAACCGGGTCGTCAGTACGGTCATGACGACCGGTGCGCCGTCCGGCGTCCAGGCGATGCCCGCGTCGTTGTTCGTGCCGTACCGTCCGCCGCCGGTCTTGTCCGCGACGGTCCAGTCGGCGGGGATCCCCTTGCGGAATCGCTCGCCGCTGGTCGTGTTGGCGAGCAGCCACCCGGTGAGCCGCTCGCGGTCGTGCGGCGCGAGCGCGTCGCCGAGCACGAGGCGGGCGTACGTCCGGCCCAGGGCGCGCGGGGTGGTGGTGTCGGTGACGCGGTCCGGCTCCGCCGAGTTGAGCTCGGGCTCCCAGCGGTCGAGCCGGGTCGTGCCGTCCCCGATCGACCGGCAGAACCGGGTGACGGCCCTCGGCCCGCCCAGCTCGGCGAACAGAAGGTTCGCCGCTCCGTTGTCGCTGTAGCGGATGGCGGCGTCGCACAGCCCGGCGACGGTCATGCCGTTCGCAAGGTTCTCCGGCAGGCCGGTGACCGGGGCGTACGCCGCCTTGTCCACGTCCGCCTGGGCGTAGAAGACCCGCTTGGCCAGGAACTCGCCGTCCCGGTCGAGGTCGCGCAGGACGGCCGCGACGGCGATGGTCTTGAACGTCGAGCACATCGGAAAGAGTTCGTCCGCCCGGTACGCCACCTGCTTCCCGGTACGCAGATTGCGGCCGAACACCCCCACCCGGGCGGCGTGTTCCCGTTCCAGCGCCTTCAACTGCGCGCTGACGTCGTCGCCGGATGCGACCGACGCGTGGGCCGTCCCGGCGGACGCGAGAGCGACAGAAGCCGCCGCACCGGCACCGAGAAGCAGCGCGGAACGCCGGGACGGGCGTGGTCCTGAGCTAAGCAAGGCGTGCGTTCCCCTCTGTGACGATCACGATGTACGTCTACACGTGCGCGGGGGAGAGGTTGGTTCCGCCGCGCAAGTGACCGCCGCCCTGGCTCTGCCGAGAGATGTTCCGTTCGCCGGCGTTGAGCCCGCGGAGTGTCCAAAGTCCGTACAGAGCCAGCAACGGTTTGACGACTGTCCACTCGCCAGGACGGTAGTCATCCGCACGCACGAGCCTCTCGGCAAGATCGGGGCGCTGCCGCAGCAAGTAAGCGCGGGCCTTGAGCGCATGAGCCGGCTGGGAGGCGATCTTGATGCGGTCGACGTCCTCAAGCAGCGGGATCACGTTCGTGATGTTCTCCCATGTCGTCCTGCTCTGATCTTCGAGGACCACTGTGCCGTCGAACCCGAGCCCCGACTTCGCGTAGTCGGCCATCAACCGAGCCTCCGCCGTGCCACCGCTGGTCGTTCCGCCGCTGAAGATGACGCGAGTGTCACGCGGCGTGCTGTCAGCGGCGATGGAGCGAATTCCAGCACGAACTCGCCAGCGGTTGATGCCGTTCGCTGTTGCTTGGGAGTTCCGGTATCCCAGCACGACCACGGCCTCGGTAGTTCCCCCGCTGTTCCCCACGAGAGCTCGGGACCAGCGCCAGTTCAACCACTCGCCCCAGGCCAGAACTGCAGCTCCAGCTAATGCCACTCGTGCCGTACGTCGCATGGGGCGACCCTAGGGCAGCTCGACGTCGGACGGCGAAGGTCTACGGCTGGGGGCTGCGCTCGTACCAGGTGCCTGACTTGCCGCCGAGATCGGCCGGGGTGGCAGGGCCAACCGGGAAGAACCCGGCCTTGGTCAAGACTTTCTGGGACGCGGCGTTGTCGTGGGAGGTGGCCGCCCGCAGTGTGCGCAGCCCGTGCCGTGCCGCCGCAATCCGGCACAGCTCCTGGACGGTCGCGGTCCCCACGCCACGGCCGGCGACCCGCTCCGCGACCCGGTAGCCGAGTCTGGCAGTGCCGTCCTCCAGGTCGTACAGGTTGAACCTGCCGAGTACCGAGCCGTCCTCGGCGACGAGCACGTAGAAGGCGCAGATGCCGGCCTCGTGCTCGGCCAGCGAGGCGTTGTACCGGTCGGTGAACTGGTCGAAGAAGTCGTCGCCGCGGTCGGAGATCGAGGCAGCGAAGTAGGTGCGGTTCGCCAGCTCGAAGTCCAGGACCGCCGGGGCGTGGCCGGCATGCAGCCGCTTCAGCTCGGGCATCGCCCGACTCTAACCAGATCGTGCGCTGAGGCCATCTGAGTTTCTGCCAGTGGCAGACAGCCCTGAGACCAGGGCACATAACGATCTACGACTGGAGTATCAGTCACCGACGAACCACAAGTAGCTGCCCTTCGTCGCCGCGCACGCCTCCAGCAGTTCGGTGAGATCCCTCAGGGCTGCCTTCTGGCGCGTGTCGGTGCACTGCTGCTCCAGGGGCGCGACTTCGTCGAGGGTGGCTTGTGCTTCCTGTTCGTTGAACAACGTGTTGCCGTAGGGATCCACCCAGGCGAGCTTGCCCGGGGCACGTCGATGAAGCCCGCTGAGCACCCGCGCCAGTGCGTCGCCGTGCTGGTAGGACCCGCGGATCAGGCTGTCCCGGGACGCCTTCCCCCGGGCCGGTCGCCTGGAATGCAATTCCAGCTCGATTCCCATGACACTCCTTGGGCCCACGGGCGGAGACCTGCGGATCGTGCGGCAGAGCCGCAGAGCACACGGTGTCCCGGAAACCGTAGGCTGCGTCGGGTGATTGAGACCATCGTGTTCGACATCGGCGAGACGATCACCAGGGACGATCGGTACTGGGCCTCCTGGGCGGACTGGCTCGGAGTCCCCCGGCACACCCTCTCCGCGCTCGTCGGGGCCGTCGTCGCCCAGGGCCTCGACAACGCGGAGGCCATCCGGCTCGTGCGGCCGGGTATCGATGTCGCGTCCGAGTACCGCGCTCGTGAGGCTGCGGGCCGAGGCGAGCAGTTGGACGAGAGTGACCTCTACGACGACGTACGGCCCGCGCTGACCGCCCTGCGAAAGGCCGGGGTACGCGTCGTCGTCGCGGGCAACCAGACAGCCCGGATGGGTGACTTGATGCGTGACCTGGACCTGCCGGCGGACGTCGTTCTCACCTCGGGGGAGTGGGGGGTGGCCAAGCCGCAACCCGAGTTCTTCGCGCGGGTGTTGGAGGTGGCCCAGGCCGCTCCGGAAGCAACCCTGTACGTGGGAGATCACCCGGCCAATGACATCTTCCCCGCGAAGGCCGCAGGACTGCGCACCGCGCACATCCGGCGTGGACCGTGGGGGCATCTCTGGGCGGACGACCCGGAGGTCGTGGCAGCGGCGGACTGGAGAGTGGAGAGCCTGACACAACTCGCTCGGATCGTCTCGGCCTGAGTGGGGGCTGGGGCCCCATGGTCCCAACAGGCCTTGAATCAGGGCCTTTCGTAGGTCCGTGACATGGCGCCGTGGGTACGGTGCGAGGAGGACGGACCGAACTGGAGCCAGTATGTCTTCGCGCAACATGGGCTCAGTAGGCGCGCGGATCGCCTACTACCGGAGCGTCCTGCGGCCGAAGCTGACCCAGCAGCAACTCGCTGATGCCGCCCATCTGTCTCTCGGGGCCGTTCGTAAGATCGAGCGTGGTGAGCGCGGTGTCAGCAATGCGACGCTCGAGGCCATCGCCGACGCCCTCGGTGTCGACCCGTCCCGATTACGCGCGGACCGCGGCCCGGCTCATACGCGGGTTCGTGAAGCGCTCCCCGCCCTTTCTGCTGCGATCGCCGCGTACGACCTTCCCGAAGAGGGACCTGTGCGCTGCCTCCATGAACTCCGCACGGCTGTCGCGGATACAGTGCGCTGGCGCCTGGCCGCCCAGTACACGCGCATTGTCCGTCAACTCCCCGACCTGCTCGCTGAACTGGCTCGTGCGTACGACGCCGCCGGTCCTCAGACACGGCCCGCGCTTGCCGGACTCCTGGTGCGGGGTTATCGGTCGGCGGACGCCATCGCCTACAAGTTCGGAGCCCATGACCTGTCCGCCCAACTGGTCGAGCTGATGCGGTGGGCGGCGCCCAAGGTCGAGGATCCCCTGCTGGCCGCCTCGGTCGCTTACGTCAGAACGGAGACGTTCTTCGCCGCACACGCCTACTCTTCGGGGCTGCGTGCCTTGGAGCAGGCACTGGACGAATTGCCGATCTCCGACGCTCCACCGGCGATCGCGGCTCGGGGCGCTCTTCACATGCGCGCTGCGGTCGTGTCCGGCCGGGCGCGGGATGCCTCTGCCGCACACACTCACCTCGATCAGGCCCGCCGATGCGCAGACCGGGTACCGGAAGGGGTGTACTGCGGTACGGCGTTCGGTCGCGATTCGGTACGCGTTCACGAGGTGTCCGTAGCAGTCAGCCTCGGGGACGAACATGTCGTACGGGCTCTTGAGGTCGCGGACGGATGGAAGCCGCCCCAGGAAGGCCTGCCGGCCGAGCGCCGCAGCGCTTACTACATCGAACTCGCCCGCGCCCAGCTGTGGTCCGGTCGTACCGACGACGCATTCGCGTCGCTGCAGACGGCTCGCAGCATCGCACCCCAGCACACCCGTGAGCACCCCTGGGTGCGGGAGGACGCCGCCACGCTACGACGCCTGAAGCGAGCCGACGCGGAAAGTCTCACGAACTTCGCCGAGTGGTGTGCCGCCACCTGAGCCAGCCAGTAGGTCAACTAACCCTCACCGGGGTACTTGTGCACTTCTCCGGGGCTCATTCTCTGTCGCACGCGCAGGAACCAGCGGCCCGAGAAGGAGCGTCGGCACATGGAACCCACAGCCGAATCCGCAGTCATGGCACTCAGCCCGGTCGAACATGAGCCCGGCGTTCTGGCACACTCCACCGCCGATCGGAGACTGGCGGCCGAGCACTGGCTGCTGTCCTCCCATGGCGCTCCTCAGCGGGCCCGGCTGGAGTGGCAGGAGCACAAGGTCGCGCTGCTGCCGCTCGGAACCCTGTTCTCCGCCGTACGGATCCCTGGTGGCTTGGTTTTCGCGATCGCCGGGGCGGAGGAGCCGGACGAGGTGGACCCGTTCCTGGAAGACGCCCTCGGAAGCGGCCCGGTCATCTGCGACCCTCGCGGACGCCGGTACTACGTGCTGGTGCCGGCGAGCATGCCCCACACTTGGCGCCAGGCGGCGGACGAGTGGCGTACCCGGCTGGACGTGGAGGTGCTCGGGCGCGCCACCTATCTCGGGGTGCCGCGGTTGAACGAGACGGACTTCGACCCGAGCTCGTGCCACTCGTACTGGTCCGTGCCGATGCGGTCGGCCGCCGAACTCTGCGCGCCGCTGAGGGTTGCACGGCTGCTCGCGGTCGGGCAGCGGGCAGTGGCGGAAGACGGCCAGTGATGGAAGAACGCACCTGGGCAGACCGGACTCAGAGGTGGGGGCTGAGAGACAGGGGGTTCGATCAACCGCGTCGAAGGGGACGGGCGGGCCTCGATACCGGTGGGCTCGCGTATTCGACTGTCGTCAGTTCTCTGTGGGCCCAGCCCTGGGCAACAAGGGTAGGTGCCGCCCAGCCCGGCCTGGTCGTCGTGGCCAAGCGCCGCGGCCGAGGGTCAGCCGCGTCCCTAAACAGGACCTGCGGAGCCACGCCGGTCCTCGACATGGACGACGTGCAGCTCGGTGCCGTCACGGTGGCGCTTGGAACGTCCGCACATCCCGACAGCAAAGTTCTCTGGACCACTGGGCTCGTCGGGCGCGACATAAGAGAGGACGTCCTGGTGGTGACC
This sequence comes from Streptomyces sp. V3I7, assembly GCF_030817495.1. NCBI lineage: Bacteria > Bacillati > Actinomycetota > Actinomycetes > Kitasatosporales > Streptomycetaceae > Streptomyces > Streptomyces sp. V3I7. Next base: position 1,884,512 of record NZ_JAUSZK010000001.1, on the reverse strand, counting down.
GGTGACCACCCAGCCGTCGGCGTCCTTGACGTCGATCACCCCGAAGTCTCCCGCAGCAGAGCCTGCACGCACAGGACCGAACTCCCTGAGGATCTCGGTGGCCTGTTCGGCAAGGTCTCTATCGGGAGCGGTAAGCACCACACAGGTGCCGTGTTCGAACAGCACCCACGACTTGTGAGGGTCGGTGAGAAGGCGCTGCCAGACGTCGACGAGTGTCTCGGTATTCACGGCGATCATGATGCCGCAGAGCCTCGACACACACCGGGGCGATCTACTGATGCCGTTGGTGAAATACGCGACACCTCACCAGGCGAGCCCACCCGTCCCAGGGGCCGGGTGGGCAAATGAGGCTTGGAGGCGGAGCCCCCAGGGAACCGCTCAGCCCCGCTCCCGCCACCCGTTCGTGATCGGCATCCGCCGGTCCTTCCCGAAGCCCTTCGCCGAGATCTTCGTCCCCGGCGGGTACTGGCGGCGCTTGTACTCCGCCGTGTCGACCATGCGGAGGGTCTTCGTGACCAGGTCGGGGTCGAAGCCCGCCGCGATGATCGTGTCGGCGCCCTTGTCGTGGTCGACGTAGAGGTCGAGGATCGCGTCCAGGACCGCGTAGTCCGGGAGGGAGTCCGTGTCCATCTGGCCCGGGCGGAGTTCGGCGCTCGGGGGCTTGGTGAGGGAGTTCTCGGGGATCGGCGGGGTCTCGTCCCGCTCCAGCGCGACGCGGTTGCGCCACTCCGCGAGCTGGAACACCGACGTCTTGTACACGTCCTTGATGGGCCCGTACGCGCCCGCCGAGTCGCCGTACAGGGTCGAATAGCCCACCGCCAGCTCGGACTTGTTGCCCGGGGCCAGCACGATGTGGCCCTCCTGGTTGGAGAGGGCCATGAGCAGCGTGCCGCGCAGGCGGGACTGGAGGTTCTCCTCCGCCAGGCCCGTCAGCCCCAGCGACTCCATGTACGCGTCGAACATCGGGGCGATGGGCACCGTACGGAAGTTGAGGCCCGTGCGGCGCGCCAGCTCCGCCGCGTCCTCCTTCGAGTGCTCCGAGGAGTACTTCGAGGGCATCGACACGCCGTACACGTTCTCCGCGCCCACCGCGTCGCAGGCGATCGCCGCGACGAGGGCCGAGTCGATGCCGCCGGACAGGCCGATCAGGACCGACCGGAAGCCGTTCTTGTGCACATACGCCCGCAGGCCCGCCACCAGCGCCGCGTACATCTCCTCGGTGTCGTCCAGCCGGTCCGCGCGCTCGCCGGTGTACCGGGGCTCGTACGCCGGGACCGGCTCCTCGGACAGGACCACGCGCTCGATGCGCAGACCGTCGTCCACCACGCCCGTCGGGGCGACGGCAGCGGCCGGCGGGAGGTCCAGGTCCAGCAGCACGCACTCCTCGGCGAACTGGGGCGCCCGCGCGAGCACGTCGCCGTCGGCGTCGACCACGATCGAGTCGCCGTCGAAGACCAGCTCGTCCTGGCCGCCGGTCATCGCGACGTAGGCCGTGGTGCAGCCCGCCTCCTGGGCCCGCTTGCGGACCAGGTCGAGGCGGGTGTCGTCCTTGTGGACCTCGAAGGGGGAGGCGTTGATGGACAGGAGCAGGCCCGCGTCCGCCGAACGGGCCGCCGGGACGCGCCCGCCGTCCTGCCACAGGTCCTCGCAGATGGCGAAGGCGACGTCCACCCCGTGCACCCGCAGGACCGGCATCGTGTCACCCGGAACGAAGTAGCGGAACTCGTCGAAGACGCCGTAGTTGGGGAGGTGATGCTTGGCGAAGGTGAGGATCACTTCGCCGCCGTGCAGCACCGCTCCCGCGTTCTGCGGGGCGCCGGCCGGCTGGCCGTAGCGCGGCCGCGCGGTCCCGGCGCGGTCGAGGTAGCCGACGACCACCGGCACCTCCCCGAGCCCCTCGTCGGCGAGCCGTGCGGCCAGCGTGCGCAGGGCGGCGCGGGAGGCCTCGACGAAGGAGGAGCGCAGCGCCAGGTCCTCGACGGGATACCCGGTCAGCACCATCTCGGGGAACGCCACGAGGTGCGCTCCCCGCTCGGCGGCGTGCCGCGTCCAGCGGACCACCGACTCGGTGTTGTGGGCGAGGTCGCCGACCTTCGCGTCCACCTGGTTCAGGGCGAGACGTAGCTGAGGCACGCGACCCAGTGTAATCGTCAGAGCGACGCGATGGGGGGCGGCGTGAGGTGTGGTGCACCCCACGCCGCCCCCCTCACCGGTGCCGGGCGGGCACCGGTCGCCGAAGGATCAGCGGCGGCTGTACGAGTCGACGTAGCCGTTCGCGGGCGAGCCCACGCCGGTCACGTCGTCGTAGCCCTTCCCCGCGGACAGCGAGCTGTCCTTGCCGAGGCTGCGGACGGAGGTGAGCACACCGCCCGCAGCGTCGACGCCGTTGGCGAAGTCGACGCGTGCCACGGCGAGTCCGGAGCCCGTCGGGTTGTCCGTGACGTCGTGGTACGCCTTCGAACCGAACCGGCTGTAGATCACCGGGTTGGCGAAGCCGATCGGCTTGCCGCCGCGCGCCTCCTGGGCCAGGGCCTGGACGGCCGCGATCACCGGGGCGGCCAGCGAGGTGCCGCCGATGCGGTACTCGCTGTACTGCTGGCTCCCGTCCGGGAAGGTCTGCGTCTGGCCGACCTTGAAACCGGTGTTCGGGTCGGCGATCGCCGCGATGTCCGGGACGACGCGGTTGCCGGAGGCGCTGTTGGCCGTGGCGAGCGCGTTCGGGACGACGCCCTTCTGGTAGTACGGCTGCGCGACCGTCTTGCTGGTGCCGCCGCCCGCGCCCGAGGTGTAGGCGCCGGGGAAGCCGACCCAGCTCTTGCCGTCGGCCGACAGCGCCGCCTTCTCGGTGCCCCAGCCGGTCTCCCACAGGTAGTGGTCGCCCTTGCCGACGGCCAGCGAGGTGCCGCCGACCGCGGTCACCCACGCTGAGTTGGCCGGGGTGTCCACCTGCTTGGTCCCGGTGTTGGCGACCTCGTCGCCGTTGTCGCCGGAGGAGAAGTAGAAGCCGATGCCCTGCACCGCGCCGAGCTGGAAGACCTGGTCGTAGGCGGTCGCGAGGTCGGGCGTCTGGTTGGCCTCGATGTCGCCCCAGGAGTTGGAGACGATGTCGGCCAGGTGCTTGTCGACGATCTTGCTGAGCGAGTCGAGCAGGTCGTCGTCGTAGCAGGACGAGGCGCCGACGTAGGTGACGTCGGCCTCCGGCGCGACCGCGTGCACGGCCTCGACGTCGAGGGTCTCCTCGCCGTACCAGCCGGCCGCCCCGCACTCCTCGGTCTTCGTGTACTTCTTCGGCAGCACCTGGTGGAGCTGGTCCGTCGTCCAGGCCGCGTCACCGTGCTTGTTCGCGTAGGTGGCCGCGTCGTAGGCGATGGTCGGCGAGGCAAAGGCGTCGGTGATGGCGATCCGCACGCCCTTGCCCGTGTGCGCGCCCGCACCGTACGCGGCGCGCAGCTGCTTGCCCGTGTAGCCCTTGACCGCGTACGGGATCTTCGTGCCGTACGCGTCCGGCAGCGTGCTCGCGATGTTCGAGCCGTAGTACGAGGAGAACGGGCCCGAGTTCTTGAACACGGCGTCCGGCGGCGGCAGTTGGTCCTTGTGGCTCGCCTTGTGCGGGGCGTTGTCCAGGCCGGTGACGGTCAGGACGGCGCCCTTCAGGGTGGCCGGGACGGAGGCCGTGCGCGACGGCGCGCGGTAAGTCCTCTTGCCCTTGGCGTAGTTGTGCAGCTGGGTGCCGAACGCCTTCTCGGCGGCGGCCACGTCACCGGTGACGGAGACGTAGTGCGCGCTGACGCCGGTGACCTTCAGGCCGGCCGAGGTCAGCCACGACTTCACCGCGGCCACCTGCGCCCGGGTCGCGCCGAAGCGCGCCTGCGCCTGCTTGGCCGTCAGGTACTTGCCGTACTGCGACGAGGACGGGTCGGACACCGCCTTCGCGTACCGGGCGAGGCCGGCCGCGTCCCGTCCGGCCAGGTAGACCCGCGCGGAGACCTGGGCGCCGTTCGCGGCGTCGCCCTTGTCCGCCGTGGCCGTGGCCCAGGCCGGCCGGGTGCCGGAGAGCGTGTCCCGGCCCGGGTCGTCCGCGGCGTGTGCCGCGGGTATGCCGAGCGCCAGCGCACCGGCGAGCATCGGCAGCGTCGCCGCCAGGCTCATGCCGGTGCGCAATGTGGCGCGGTTGGATCTCATAGAACCCCCTGCGATGCGACTCGCATGCATGTAGTGGTCGGTCTTCGCCGATCCGCTCGGGCCCGCGGCGGCAGTGGCCCGCTCATGGATCACACGATGACGGCCACTCTTGCGATGAACCGTTCATGCCAGGGGAACGCGAGGGTCAAGAGAAACCCAAGGAACCGTCAGGCGGGCTCAAGGAACCGCCAGGCGGGGCGAATTGGGGCTTTGATCCTTGCGGTGGTGTTACGAACGCGGCTGCACGCCCCGCTCCTTGAGCATCGCCGCCATCAACTCGATCTCGGACCGCTGCGCGTCGACCATGCCCCGCGCGAGCCTCTTCTCCACGCCCACCGTGCACTTGGCCACGCAACCCTCGGCCATGTGGATGCCGCCCCGGTGATGGGCGGTCATCAACTGGAGGTAGAGCACCTCGGCCTTACGGCCGCTGAGCCGGTTCAGCTCCTTCAACTGGGCGTTGGTCGCCATGCCAGGCATCAGCGCGCCGTCCTTGCCGGAGGCCATGTCGCCCATGCCCATCCAGGTCATCGGCGGCTCGGCCGACACCTTCGGCAGCTCCCACAGATCCAGCCAACCAAGCAGCATGCCCCGCTGGTTGGCCTGCGTCTGCGCGATGTCGTAGGCGAGCGACCGCACTTCCTTGTCCCGGGTGCGGTCGCGCACGATCCACGACATCTCGACGGCCTGCTGGTGATGGACCGCCATGTCCCGCGCGAACCCCGCGTCCGCGGACTCGGCGCCGGGCGTGCCCGCGGAGGTCACCGGCTTCGTGCCGTCGCCCTCGGCGACCGCGTAGGTGATCGCGCCGGCCGCGACGAGCGCGGCCGCCGCGGCCCCGGCGATCAGCACCGTGTTGCGCACTACGACAGGCCGCCCGTGCACGGTGCACCCGGCTCGGGCGTCTGCTTGCCCTGCACGAACTCGGCGAGGAAACGGTCCACATCGGGGTCGCTCGCGCTCTTCACCGTGCGCTGATGCCCCCACGCGCTGAGCATGATCGGGTCCTTCTGCGCCTCGTCCGGGCTCATCAGCGTGTACGGCGTCTTGCGCACCTTGGCCGCCAGCGCCTCGACGTCGGCCTTGGGCGCCTTGCTGGTGTACGTCACCCAGACCGCGCCGTGCTCCATCGCGTGCACGGTGTTCATGTTGTTGAGCGCCTTGGTGTACACGTCGCCGTTGCAGTTCTGCCAGACGCGGCTGTGGTCGCCGCCGACCGGGGGCTCGCTCGGGTAGTGCACCGCCGCGACGACGTGATTGCGGGTCAGCGTGCCCTCCCAGACCCGTACCCCGTCCTTGCGCGTGACGAAGTGCCCGGGGCGCTTCTTCGCGCTCGCCGCCGTGTTCTTGGCGTCCTGCTTGGCGTCGGAGTCGTCGCCCTGCGACCGCACGACCACGATGCCGCCGACGACGAGACCGGCGACGGCCACCACGCTCGCGGCGATGACAAGGATCCGGTTGCGACGCTCACGCGCCTTCTCGGCGCGCCGCATCTCCTCTATGCGCGCGGTACGCGCCGCGGTGCCGGTGCTCTTGGCGGAACCCATGAGGCGTGTCCTTCTGAAGAAAAGGGCGGGACGGTAGGGCCCGATGATCCTAAGGGGAGAGGCGGGTCCCGCCACAGGGATGCGCCATGGAAACGCTCGAGAAGAATAATTTGGGGATCCCCCGGGCTCCCGCGGACTCGTGACAGGGCCGTTACGCCAGCCAGAGGTCGGGGCCGAAGACCTCGTAGTGGATGTCGGCCGGAGCCACATCCTTCTCGATCAAGCTGCGAGCGCATCGCGCGCATGAACGGCAGCGGCCCGCAGAGGTACGCGCGCGTGCCGGGCAGGACGTCGATGTCCCGCAGGCCGACGCGTCCCGTGGGCTCGCCCTCCCGCGCGCCCTGCTCGTAGAAGAAGTGCACGGAGGCGTCCGCGAGCTTGGTGGCGTACGCCTCCTGGTCGTCGCGCAGGGCGTGGGTGGCGGGGGAGCGGTCGCCGTGCACGACGGTGACCGGGCCCTGGTGACCGGTCTCCGCGAGCTGCGCCAGCATCGAGACTCGGGCGGCGGACCGCCGACATTGCCCCGCGGCGGACCGCTCGGCCATTACGGATGTCGGCGGGACCAGGCAAGATGGTCGACAGGGCGGTACACCCGCCGTCGTATGTGTGACGGCGCGGCGGTCCGTGTGTGACGGTGGCCGTACGGCGTTCAGACAGGAGCCGGCCGCTCGATCATGGTCCGCAACGCGCACGAAATGGTGGTGTGGTGGGATGCTCGGGTGCCGACCGCCTCTCGCGGCACCGTGGAAGGCGGCCTGACCAGCAAGGATGGGGAAGCGGAAGATGGACAAGCAGCAGGAGTTCGTGCTCCGGACCTTGGAGGAGCGCGACATCCGGTTCGTACGGCTGTGGTTCACGGACGTGCTGGGATTCCTCAAGTCCGTGGCCGTGGCCCCGGCCGAGCTGGAGCAGGCCTTCGACGAGGGCATCGGCTTCGACGGCTCCGCCATCGAGGGCTTCGCCCGGGTCTACGAGTCCGACATGATCGCCAAGCCGGACCCGTCGACCTTCCAGGTCCTGCCGTGGCGCGCCGAGGCCCCCGGCACCGCCCGCATGTTCTGCGACATCCTCATGCCGGACGGCTCCCCGTCCTTCGCCGACCCGCGCTACGTCCTCAAGCGCGCGCTGGCCAAGACCTCCGACCTGGGCTTCACCTTCTACACCCACCCGGAGATCGAGTTCTTCCTGCTGAAGGACCGGCCCCTGGACGGCTCCCGCCCCACCCCAGCCGACAACTCCGGCTACTTCGACCACACCCCGACGCACGTCGGCATGGACTTCCGCCGTACGGCGATCACGATGCTGGAGTCGATGGGCATCTCGGTGGAGTTCTCCCACCACGAGGGCGCCCCGGGCCAGCAGGAGATCGACCTCCGCTACGCCGACGCGCTCTCGACGGCGGACAACATCATGACCTTCCGGCAGGTCATGAAGCAGGTGGCGCTGGAGCAGGGCGTGCACGCGACCTTCATGCCGAAACCGTTCTCCGAGCACCCCGGCTCGGGCATGCACACCCATCTCTCCCTCTTCGAGGGCGACCGGAACGCGTTCTACGAGTCCGGCGCCGAGTACCAGCTCTCCAAGGTCGGCCGCTCCTTCATCGCGGGCCTGCTGCGGCACGCGGCGGAGATCTCCGCGGTCACCAACCAGTGGGTCAACTCCTACAAGCGCATCTGGGGCGGCTCCGAGCGCACGGCCGGCGCCGGCGGCGAGGCCCCGTCCTACATCTGCTGGGGCCACAACAACCGCAGCGCCCTCGTCCGCGTGCCCATGTACAAGCCCGGCAAGACCGGCTCCGCCCGCATCGAGGTCCGCTCCCTGGACTCGGGCGCCAACCCCTACCTCTCCTACGCCGTCCTCCTGGCCGCCGGCCTCAAGGGCATCGAGGAGGGCTACGAACTCCCACCGGGCGCCGAGGACGACGTCTGGGCCCTCTCCAACGCCGAGCGCCGCGCGATGGGCATCGAACCACTGCCCCAGAACCTGGGCGAGGCCCTGACGCTCATGGAGCGCAGCGACCTGGTCGCCGAGACGCTCGGCGAGCATGTCTTCGACTTCTTCCTCCGGAACAAGCGGTCGGAGTGGGAGGAGTACCGGTCCGAGGTGACGGCGTTCGAGCTTCGGAAGAATCTGCCGGTGCTGTAGCCGACTGGGCTGGACTTGCCTTCAGGCCGGCACGGTGTGCGCCGGCCCGAAGGCTTTCAGTGGCTCAGTGGCTCAGTGGCTCAGTGGCACCGGTGAACCGGTGGTGAGGGGGCGGATGGCCCGGCCTCACCTCAGGTGCCGGGTGAAGAACTGCGCCGCGGAGTCTCCCGCGAACTGCGGGACGCCGGCGTGGCCGCCCATGTTGGCGTGCAGGGACTTCTCCTTGGAGCCGAAGGCGTCGAACAGGTCCAGGGCCGCCTGCCGGTCGTTCCCTTCGTCGTCCCACTGCAGCAGGACGTGCAGCGGAATGGTGACCTGGCGGGCCTCCTCGAACATGGTGCGAGGCACGAGGCTCCCGGCGAAGAGACCGGCGGCCACGATGCGCGGCTCGACCACCGCCAGCCGGACGCCGATGGAGATCACTCCCCCCGAGTACCCGACCGGGCCGCCGATCTCGGGCAGCGTCAGGAGGGCGTCAAGGGCGGCCTGCCATTCCGGGACCGCCTTGTCGACGAGAGGGAGGACGAGGGCGTCGACGATCTCGTCGCCGACCGGCTCGCCGGCTTCCCTGGCCCGGCGCAGGTCGGCGCGGGCCTGCTCGGCGGCGGGCCAGCGGGGCCGGTCGCCGCATCCGGGGAGCTCGATGGTGGCCGTGGCGAAGCCGTCCGCCGCGGCGCGCCGGGCCCGGCCCACCAGCCGGGGGTACATCTTGTGCAGTCCGAGCGGGGGGTGGCCGAGCAGGATCAGCGGCACCGGTGCGGATGCGGATGCGGATCCGGGGGTCCACAGGATGCCGGGGATCTCGCCGAGGGTGAATTCGCGTTCGAGGACGCCGTCGTCGAGGCGCTGCTCGGAAGTGAAGCGAAGGTCCATGGTCGTGCCTTTCGGGAGTGCTGCTGAACGGCGCTCCCGGACGACCTGCCTATCGCCCGACCGTGACCCCGGAGGAGAGCACCCACGTCGATACGTTCATGGGTCCCACCTCCTCGTTCTCTCGCACGGCCTCTGTGAAATTAGCAGGGGGCGCCGTGGGCCGCCAAACGGTTTTCCGCGGGGGCCCCGTGGTCCGCTCGACGAGTGGGCGGACGTCTTGGCGCAGGCGCAAGCACTGTATGGCCAGGGCTCGTTCGTCCCTTGCATCGCGCGGTTGCCGGGGCGGTGAACAGATCCGAGGCTGGACTTGCCTGCGGGCCGGAGCGGCTGCCGCTCGGCCCGAAGACTTTCAGCGGGTGGCTCCGCGGCACCTACAGGTCATCCAGGTCATCGGGCAGGAGCCGGAATGCCGGGTGGGCGGTGAGGGGGCGGATGGCCCGGAAGTCCTTGCGGTCCAGGGTGAGGACGGCCTCCGTGGCGTATTCGCGGGCCAGGACGGCGATCACCGAGTCGGTCAGATCCAGCGCGAGCCCCTGGTAGCGGCGCTGAACGAGTCGTGCGTCGGTGAGGACGTCGACGTCGGCGTCACCCAGGCGGTAGCGCCCGCTCCGTACCTGCGCGAGGAGCTGGTCGATGACCTGCCCTGCGGCGTCCTTGCTGAACCGGCCGCTGAACAGATGATCGAGTTCGGCCAGCGCGAGCTGGGGGATGACGACGAGCCCAGCGGTGTCCATGACGTGCCGAGCCGTCGCGTGCTCGGGACAGCTGCGGTCGACCGACGCGATGATGCCCGAGGTGTCGGCAATGACGATCACCTATGAGGCCTTGCTCCAGTCACCGAAGCCGGTGTCGCGCAGTATGTCGTCAGCCCGCTCCGCGAAGCCGGGATCACCACTGTCGAGCACGGGGAGCCCGGCCGGCTCGTCCCACACGCGATTGCGGGCGATGGCGAGTCGGACACCCTCGCGGATCAATTCGGCCTCGCTGATGCCCTGACGGGCGGCGGTGACCTTGAGCTGCCGCAGGTCCTCGTCCTCGAGATAGACCGTGGTTCGTTTCAGGCTCATGGCTATATGGTACGCCTGCCATACGTTCGCTGCCGGGTCTGTGGGCCGACGGTCGTTGATACGGGCTGATCACCTGGGACGTGAACGTCGACTCCACCGCCTGTCGGCGCTGGGCGGCGGGAGCCCGGCCCGTGGCCGTGAGCAGCATGTGCCGAGCGGGGCCTAACTCAGAGCGATGAAACGTCGGAGCAGTGCTTGTGCCATGGCATGACCGTAATGTTCGGCGACATGCACTCCGCCAGGGACATCGACTTCCTCGCACCGGATGGGGCTGGGCGCCCTGCGCCTCGTGGTTCTGCGGCCCCTTAGCTGTCCGGGGTGAACGGGTCATGGTCCGTTGCTCAGCTCTCACAGCTCCCGCTCAGGGGCGAACCCCATGTGTGATCGTGGTGCGCTCTTCTCGTCAGGTGGACAAGCAGGTGCTCCGCTGTGTGGGAGACGGTGTCTTGGGGTGCTCCGGCCGAAGTCAGGGCGGCGCCGAGTCTCGCCGGCGCTGTCTCCGGGACGTCCGAATCGCTGAGGAGGGGAAGGATCAGCAGGAGGCGGGCGGCCGTGTCCCGGACCCCTTCGGCCGTGGGGGACGGGGTCTCGGCGATGCGGACCAGTTCGTGCCAAGGCAGTCCGGTTCCGGAGAGGCCGCCTTCCCAGCCGGCGACCTGCTGCGCGTAGCTCCGGCCCGGGTGGGTGAGGAGGTAGTCGATGCCGTAGTCGCCCACCATGTTGCGGTGGATCACCACGACTCCGGGACCGTCTGCAGCGGGTACGCGGAACACCGGCCAGCGTTCGCAGTCGAAGAGGACCTCCGACAAGGCATCGGTATCGGCGCCGTCATCGCCGAACTACTCCGGAACAGGGCGCGCCGTACTCGACCCGTAACCGCACATCGCCAGGAGGTAGTTCGACCAGAAGCCCGGCCGATCCAGCAGTGGTTCCCCCGCGACCAGAGGGCCGTGGTCGTATCCCTTGATCCGCATCCCTGGATCCTGTCACCAGCCACTGACACGGTTCGATCCGTCCTGTTCCCGAGAGGTCAGTCGGCTTCCCGGTAGTTCATGAACCAGTGGGTGTCGAAATAGCGGGCCATCGTGAACCGGTGGTGCGGGTCGATGAGGATGCGGCAGACGAACTCCGCGGTCTGGCACTCGAAGGGGACGTCCTCGCCGTCGAAGGACTGGACCACGACGGGCCAGTGCTCGGGGTCGTCGCCGTCGGTCCTCCAGCAGTAAAGGTCCTCGTGCTCGGTGCCCGCCCAGATGAGCAGCCCGTCCTCTCTGTGATGCGTCCACGGTTCCTGGTTCAGGTCCAGGTATCCGTCGAAGGCACCCTCGCCGAACGTCTCGACCATGCGCTTGTAGTCGCTGGGCAGCGCGGTACCCAGGCGCGACTCCATCTCCGCCCAGTCCACGTCCGGCCGCTGAGCGGGCTGCGTCCAGCCGGTGATCCGTATGAGCCGTTCCATCCAGTCGACGCCCTCGTCCGGAGCCACCTCCACGGGCTCGGGCACCTCTCTGGGGGCGACCACCAGTACCGGGCGCTCGGTTCCTTCTGCATCCCGCGCCGTACCCGTGCCGACCCACTGATCCCCGTACGCCCATGCCCGTATCTTCACGGCCCGGTCCTCGAAGGGAACGAGGAGAGCCGCGCCCCTGGACTCGTCGGCCGTCGGATCGGTGAAGCCGTCGAGGACGAGGGTGCGCGGGACGCCGTACCTGTCGGCGAGCAGGTCGGTCAGGTCCTGCGGGTCCAGGTCGGTGGGCAGGTACATGTGGCCGCCCGCCGGGCCGACTTGGGCCAGCAGGTCGTTGACGGTCGCTTGCGTGAGCTCCATGGCGGACAGTGAAGCGCACCGCACTGACAAGGGGCGTGCTCACGGACGTATCTGACGTTGGACACGTACGGCCGGGTGACCGCGGCCCGCTGGCGGACTGCCCGGACAGCGACCTCGTCCCGCCGGGTCGCCGGCCGCACTGCCCGTGGACATCACCCTCGCCGCCGAGTACGGCACGGACGCCGTCCTGACCGAACTCCCGTCGGCTGCGGCGCCGTTGGTCGGTTCCGGGTGACGCCATCCGGACATGGCCGGGCGGATCAATCCCGGCCCGTGAAGGCCAGGAAGTCCGCCCACGCGGAGGGGGTGAGGGTGAGGCGGGGGCCCCGCGGGGACTTGGAGTCCCGTACGTGAACGACGGGAGCGGTAGCGGGGGTTATCGCTATGGCGATCTCCACGCAGGAGTTGCCGTCGGGGCCGTCGCTGTAGCTGCTCTTGAACCAGTCCGGCTCGGGGCGGTCCGCGGCAGGGGCCTTACGAATCATGATTCTCCCAGCATGTGCTCGATGAAGGCCAGCGACTCCCGGGGCGTGAGAGCCTCCGACCGGATCGTGGCATAGCGCAGTTCAAGGATGCGTAGCTGCCTCGGGTCTGTGGTCGGGCGGCCGTTGTAGGCGCCGTCCGAGCGGCCGACCGCCGTGCCGTCGGTGAACTTCAGCACCTCGATCTTGCCGTTCAGACCAGGGTGAGCACCGGCATCCGTCGGCATCACTTGCAGTGTGACGTTACGCAATCGCCCTACCTCCAGCAGATGTTCGAGCTGCTGACGCCACACCGTCGTGCCGCCGACGGGGCGCCGCAGCGTGACTTCCTCCTGGACGAAACTGAGGGAGGGGGCAGGCAACCGCTCGAAGACGGACTTGCGGGCCATGCGGGCCGTGACCATGCGCTCGACCTCCTCCGTCGAGTAAGCCGGTTGCCACACCTCGAAGAGCGCCCGCGCATGCTCCGGCGTCTGCAGCAGCCCGTGAACGCTGAGCCCTACATACACCCCCATCTCTATGGCAGTTGCCTCCATCCGTGCCAAATCCCGCACCCGCTTCGGATACCGGACCTTCTGCACGTCCTCCTTCATCGCGGCGAGCAACCCGCCCGCCCGCAGAACCTCGTCCGCCTTCTCCAGATACTCGGGCCGGGGGATGCGCGACCCGCCCTCGATCTTGTAGACGAGGTCCTCTCCGTACCCCACCGCCGCCCCGAACTCGGCGGCGCGCAGCCCGACGGCTTCTCTCCGGAGCTTCAACTGGCGTCCCACCGTGGCGACGACGGCCACGCCCCACTCGTCGTCCGGGTCCACCTCCCACCCCGGCTCGTCCATCCCGCCCCTGAGCCGTACGGCCTCACCGTCCACCGACATCCGCCCGCGCCCCCTCCCTCGTACGCGTCCTATCGCGACGTGTCCGAAGGTAGAGGGCCCGGCCACCCCGAGTGACGTGAACGAAGCGACCGGAACGCCTTTGAGCTACATGAGGTCAGCCGATGAACGCCGGGGAGACCGCCGAGGTGCTGATGCGGTGGGGGCGTCCCGTGCCGTCGGACGGCATTTCGTACAGGTCGGCGCCGTAGTCGCCCGGCAGCGAGTACACCACCGTGTGGTCGTCCTTCCAGACCGCCTGGTCGTCGACGCTTCGCGTCTCCGCAAGTGGTGTCTCGCGCATCGTGCGCAGATTCAGGACGTGCAAGCGCCACGGGGCGTCCTTCGAAAGGCCCTTGACTCGCTTCTTGTACGCGATGCGTGTCCCGTCCGGGGAGAGGGACGGGCACTCCACGTTCTCGTGCAGGGTCGTGACCGTGCGGGTGTGCAGGTCGCCCCGGACCAGGTAGGTCCGGCCCTTCGTCGCCAGCGTCGCGTAGAACGTGCGGTCGTCCGATGCGAACGTCACGCCCCAGAAGTTCGCGTCGGAAGCACGGTACGTGCGGCCGTCCTTGATGACGCGGAAGGTCTCCAGGGTCGGGATCAGCTTCCCCGTCCTGACGTCCACGATCGCCGCGCGCGTCGAGAAGTTCGTGCCCGCGTAGGAGTCGCCGCCGACGAACGCAGTCCAGGCGGCGAAGTGGCCGGTGGGGGAGACCCGGGCGCGGGACGGGATGCCGGGGACGTCGTAGTGCGCCTTGGTGTGGAGAGCCGAGTCGAGGATCAAGGCGCGGTACGTGTCCGAGAGGGCGCCGTGGATCGACTGGAGGCAGACACCGGTGCCTGAAGCGGCGTAGAAGCGGAGGCACTTGACGCCCGAGGCGGTGCGGGGGCCCGTCGGGGACGACGCGTCGACCGTCGTCAGTTCGTCGCGGTGCGGGCCCCACGCCATGTTGCGGAACACCATGCGGCCGGGGGTCGTGAGCCTCACCTCGCCCGAGACCACAGGCGGGCCGCCTGCCTGCGGCTGGTCGCGGTGTTCGGCTCGGGCCGATGCGTGAAGCACCGCGGCCACCGCCACCACCGCCAGGGCCGCTACCGCCGACAGCAGGATCAGGATGCGGGTTCGTACCGTCAACTTGCTTTCTCCTCCGTACCGTTCAAGGTCAGGGCATACACCGCGTACACCGCGCAGCCCGCCAGTGCCACCGTCGCCACCGTGAGCGCCGTACGGTCGCCCCACACCGTCCAGGCCGCACCGAAGGCCAGCGAGCAGACGAAGCGGGCCAGGGCCTGGCCCGTCTGGACCAACGCCAGGCCCGACGTGCGCAGTCCCGGCGGTACGACCTCCGAGGCCGCCGCCATCAGCACGCCGTCCGTCGCCGCGTAGAAGGCGCCGTGCAGGAGCAGGACCGCGTACGGGAGCGCCGGGCCGTGCCACGACGTGAGGAGCAGGGCGTAGGCGAGGAGCAGGGCGGCGTGGCCCGCCAGGAACACGCGCCGGCGGCCCAGCCGGTCCGCGAGCCGGCCCAGCGGGATCGCCAGGAGCAGGAACGCCGCCGCCGTGCCCAGCGGCAGCAGGGCGAACCAGCGGTCCGGGACGCCGAGGCGGCGTTGCAGCAGCAGGTAGACGAAGGAGTCGCTGACCGTCGCCAGGCCCAGCAGCAGGGCGCAGACGGCGATGCGGCGCAGGTCGCGGTGGCGGAGGAGGGCCACCGCCGCGCGAAGTGTGGGGCGCGGGCCTTCGGCGACGGCGGTCCCGTGCCGGTCGCCCGGATCGCCCGGATCGCCCGGCACGAACAGCACCAGTACCAGCACCCCGATCACCGCCACGCAGAAGCTCACCGTGAACACCGCGTCGTAGCCGTCCACCGTCGCCCTGAGGATCAGGAACGCGGCGAGCGGGCCGAGCAGGGCGCCCGCCGTGTCCATCGCGCGGTGGACGCCGAAGGCGCGGCCGCGGGTCTCCGGGGTGCTGGTGAGGGAGATCAGCGCGTCGCGCGGGGCGGTGCGCAGGCCCTTGCCGGTGCGGTCGGCGGCCAGGACCAGGCCGATCGGCGTCACGGTGTGCGCGAGGAGCAGGAGTGGCTTGCAGAGCGCCGACACCGCGTATCCGGCGCCCGCCACCCACTTGTGGCGGCCTCCGCCCCGGTCGGCCAGATGCCCGCCCGCCAGCCGTACCAGCGCCGAGACGCCGTTGTAGATGCCGTCCAGGAGGCCGAAGCCCAGCGGGGAGAGGCCGAGGCCCGCCACCAGGTACAGCGGGAGCACCGCCGTGACCATCTCGGACGAGACGTCGGTGACCAGGCTGACCGTGCCGAGCGCGAGGACCGTGGGGGCGACCGCGGTGCGGCGCCGCCCGGCGGGAGGCCGGACGGCGCCGTTCGCGGACACCTCAGCGCTGGGCGTGCTTGCGCGGCTGTCCGCTACGTACATGTCAGGGGGCCCAGATCCCCGTGATGTCCTGCGCGGAGGCCGCGTTGCCCGCGTGGCTCGTCAGGCCCTGCGTGTCCTCCAGGGTGCGCAGCAGGTCGTAGTGGTTGTACGTGGTCGCGCTGCTGGAGCCCGGCGTGACCGGCTGGCCGTACAGGACGGTCGGGATGCGGTTGCCGCTGAGCCGGTTGTCCTCGTCGAAGGTGACGACGAGCAGGCTGTTGTGGGTCTTGGCCCAGGTGGCGTAGGCGCCGAGGTTGTTCTTCAGCCAGGTGTCGCCGGTCGAGACCGAGCAGTCGTGCATGTCGCTGCACAGGTTGGGGACCACGAAGGACAGCTGGGGCAGCGTCGTGTAGTCCGTCGGGAACTGGGTGAACGTCTTCGCGCTCGACGTGGGCACGTTGCTGAAGCCGAACCACGGGTTGTGCTTGCGGGCATAGGTGCCGCTGCTGCACGTGGTCGAGCCCTGGCTGGGCAGCGTCTCGTTGTAGCTGGCCCAGGTGCGGCCGGCCGCGAGCTGCTCGGAGGCCAGGTTGGGGGCGGAGGAGAAGCCGGGCGTGTAGCAACTGTCGTCGGTGATGCCCTGGGTGGAGCCGGAGAACAGGGCGAAGTAGTTGGGCTGGCTGGGGTGGGTGATGCCGTAGGACTGGGTGAGGTTCGCCCCGCCGGTCTTCAGCGAGTTGATGTACGGGGCGCTGGAGGAGCCGATGACCTGGCTGTAGGCGTGGTTCTCGAAGACCACGACGACGACGTGGTCCGGGGACGGCACGGCGCCCGCGGCGTGCGCGGACTCACCGCCGAGCCCGGTCCACAGGCCGACGGCGGCCGCGGCGAAGGCCGACGCCGACGCCACGACGGCGCGGGCACGGCGGAACACGGAACTGCCTGACACAACAACCTCCGGTGAGGGAGCGGACGGGATGGACGCGGCGGCGCGGACAGAGCATGCCCACGTCAACATCACCCCACCCGACACCTTCGGGTCGGTCCGGTGAAAACGGCGTGAACTGCCGGACCCTGGGCGTGATTTCGGACGGCGCGCCGCCGTCCCGCGCAGCACGACACCGCTCCCCGGCAACGCCCCGCGGGCCAAGGCCGCAGGTGAGACGTACGACTCCGCGCCCCGCCCTCGCTCTGCGACTAGGCTCAGGCCAGGACGACCTTGATCCGAGGGGAGGCCGCCGGATGACGCCGGGGCGCAGGAGCAGTACCTTCACGCGGCTGCTGCGGCACGGTTTCACCGACCCGTCGGCCGCCGAGCGGCAGCTGGACAGCGCCGAACTCGTGCCCGTGCGCGACGACCCGGTGCTGCTGGAGGCGCTGGGCGCGACCGCCGACCCCGACCTCGCCCTGCACAGCCTCGTCCGGCTGCTGGAGGCCCAGCCCGACCACGCCGCCCACCGCGAGCTGCTCGACACCCTCGTCGCGGCCAAGCCGCTGCGCGACCGGCTGCTCGGGGTCCTCGGCGCCTCCGCCGCGCTCGGCGACCACCTCGCCCGCCATCCGCGGGACTGGGAGGAGCTCGTCACCTACGAACCGCAGGACCTGCACCCCGGAGTGGCGGAGTTCGAGCGGGGGCTGGCCGGCGCCACCGACCCCGTCTCCCTGCGCGTCGCCTACCGCCGCTGCCTGCTGTCCATCGCCGCCCGTGACGTGTGCGGCACCACCGACGTCGCCGAGACCGCCGCCGAACTGGCCGACCTCGCCACCGCCACCCTGCGCGCCGCCCTCCGTATCGCCTCCGCCGCCGCCCCCGAGGACGCCGCGGCGTGCCGGCTCGCGGTGATCGCGATGGGCAAGTGCGGCGGCCACGAGCTGAACTACGTCTCCGACGTCGACGTCATCTTCGTCGCGGAGGCGGCGGACGGTACCGACGAACAGAAGGCGCTGCGCGCCGCGACCCGGCTGGCCTCGCACATGATGCGGATCTGCTCGGAGACCACCGTCGAGGGCTCCATCTGGCCCGTCGACGCCAACCTCCGGCCCGAGGGCCGCAACGGCCCCCTCGTGCGCACGCTCAGCAGCCACCTCGCCTACTACCAGCGCTGGGCCAAGACCTGGGAGTTCCAGGCCCTGCTCAAGGCCCGGCCGGTCGCCGGGGACATGGCGCTGGGACAGGAGTACGTCGCCGCCGTCGAACCGCTCGTCTGGGAGGCCGCCGAGCGCGAGAACTTCGTCGCCGACGTGCAGCGCATGCGGCGCCGGGTCGTCGAGAACATCCCCGTCGCCGAGGTCGAGCGCGAGCTGAAGCTCGGGCCCGGCGGTCTGCGCGACGTCGAATTCGCCGTGCAGCTCCTGCAGTTGGTGCACGGCCGCGCCGACCGCACACTGCGCAGCCGTACCACGCTGGACGCCCTCCAGGCCCTGGCCGCCGGCGGCTACATCGGCCGCGCCGACGCCGTCCAGCTCGACCACGCCTACCGCTTCCTGCGCTCCATGGAGCACCGCATCCAGCTCCACCGGCTGCGCCGCACCCACCTCGTCCCCGAGGCCGAGGAGGACCTGCGCCGCCTCGGCCGCTCCCTGGGGCTGCGCACCGAGCCGGTGGCCGAGCTGATCCGCGAGTGGAAGCGGCACGCCGGGGTCGTACGACGGCTGCACGAGAAGCTGTTCTACCGGCCGCTGCTCGACGCCGTCGCCCAACTCGCGCCCGGCGAAGTCCGGTTGAGCGCCGAGGCGGCCCGCGAACGCCTGGTCGCCCTCGGCTACGCCGACCCGGCCGCCGCCCTGCGCCACATCGAGGCGCTCGCCTCCGGCGTCACCCGCAAGGCGGCCATCCAACGCACGCTGCTGCCCGTCCTGTTGGGCTGGTTCGCCGACTCGGCCGACCCGGACGCGGGCCTGCTGAACTTCCGCAAGGTCTCCGACGCCCTCGGCAAGACCCCTTGGTATCTCAGGCTGTTGCGGGACGAGGGAGCCGCCGCGCAGAACCTCGCCCGGGTCCTCTCGGCCGGACGCCTCGCCCCCGACCTGCTGATGCGCGCCCCCGAGGCGGTCGCCCTGCTCGGCGACGGCGACGGCGGCAAGGGCCACCTGGAGCCGCGCGACCGCGCCCAGCTGGACCAGGAGATCCTCGCCGCCGTCGGCCGCGCCAAGAACGCCGACCAGGCGGTCACCGCGATCCGCGGGGTCCGGCGCCGGGAGCTGTTCCGTACGGCCGCCGCCGCCATCGTCGACTCCTACGGCACCGAGACCAAGCCCGTCGAGGACAACCCGGCGGCGCTCGTCGACCGGGTCGGCGCGGCGGTCTCCGACATCACCGCGGCCACCCTCTCCGGCACCCTGCGGGCCGTGGTCCGCGAGGGCTGGGGCGACGAGCTGCCCACCAAGTTCGCGATCATCGGCATGGGCCGCTTCGGCGGACACGAACTGGGCTACGGCTCCGACGCCGACGTCCTGTTCGTGCACGAGCCGCGCGAGGGCGTCGACGAGCGCGTGGCCGCGGACGCCGCCAACAAGGTCGTCGCCGAGATGCGCCGGCTGCTCCAGATCCCGAGCACCGACCCGCCGCTGCTCATCGACGCCGACCTGCGCCCGGAGGGCAAGTCCGGCCCGCTGGTGCGCACCCTGAAGTCGTACGGGGCGTACTACCGCCGCTGGTCCCTGGTCTGGGAGTCCCAGGCGCTGCTGCGGGCCGAACCGGTCGCCGGCGACGAGGACCTCGGCCGCCGCTTCATCGACCTGATCGACCCGTTGCGCTATCCGGCGGAGGGGCTCGGCGAGGACGCCGTGCGCGAGATCCGGCGGCTGAAGGCCCGCATGGAGTCAGAGCGTCTCCCGCGCGGCGCCGACCCCAAGCTGCACACCAAGCTCGGCCCCGGCGGCCTGTCCGACGTCGAGTGGACGGTCCAGCTGCTCCAGCTCCAGCACGGCTGGGCCGAGCCCGGGCTGCGCACCACCGGCACCCGCGAGGCCCTCGCCGCCGCCTGCGCGGCCGGGCTGGTCTCCACCGAGGACGCCGAGACCCTGGACGAGGCCTGGGTGCTGGCCACCCGGGTGCGCAACGCCGTGATGCTGGTGCGCGGCCGGGCCGGCGACACCTTCCCCTCGCACGGCCGCGACCTGGCCGCCGTCGGCCGGTACCTCGGCTACGGCGCGGGCCACGTCGGCGACATGCTCGACGACTACCGCCGTACGACGCGGCGGGCGCGGGCGGTGGTGGAGGAACTCTTCTACGGCGCGTGAAGCCCGTATGCGCAGCTCGTACGGCCGCTACGCCTCACTCGGCAGCGGCGCCCGCGCCCGCGGCGCCAGCCGGGGCAGCGCGTAGGGCAGCGAGCCGTACCAGAGGCGGGCCAGGGCGAAGCCGAACGTGAGGCACAGGACGCCGCCGACCGCGTCCAGCCAGAAGTGGTTGGCCGTGGACACGATGACCAGCAGGGTGGTCGCCGGGTAGAGCAGGCCGAGGACGCGGACCCAGGGCACGGTGGTCAGGGCGAAGATGGTCAGCCCGCACCACAGGGACCAGCCGATGTGCATGGACGGCATCGCGGCGTACTGGTTGGACATGTGCTTCAGGTCGCCGGAGGCCATGGAGCCCCACGTGTGGTGGACCGACACCGTGTCGACGAAGCGGCGGCCGTTCATCAGCCGGGGCGGCGCGAGCGGGAACAGGTAGTAGCCGAGCAGGGCCACGCCCGTCGTCGCGAACAGCACCAGCCGGGTCGCCGCGTACCGGCCCGGATGCCAGCGGTACAGCCACACCAGCACCCCGATGGTCACCACGAAGTGCAGGGTGGCGTAGTAGTAGTTCATGCTCACGATCAGCCAAGTCACCGAGTTCACGGTGTGGTTGATCGAGACCTCGACGGCGATGCCCAGCTGGTGCTCCAGGCTCCAGAGCCAGTCGGCGTTGCGCAGCGCCCCGGCCTTCTGCTCCGGGACCGCGTTGCGGACCAGCGAGTACGTCCAGTAACTCGCCGCGATCAGGAGGATTTCGAACCACAAGCGGGGGCGCCCGGGACTGCGCAGCCGACGCACCAGACCCTGCTCGCCCTCGCCCGTGACAGGCTCCGGAACGGCCGTGTGTGCGCGACCTTCCTGCTCCGTCACGGTCGAGTCACTCATGGGCATGGCCTAGAGTCTGCCAGAAAAGCGTTCTCCAACAGATCATCCCAAGGTCGGCATCCGTTCGCATGTCCTACCGCTGCCGTGCGCCCGCCCCGAGGGCGCCCTCAGGACGCGAGGGAGGGCTCAGGGCCGGCCGCGTTCCCCGGGGGCCGAGGCCGTCGAGCCGCGGACCACCAGCTCCGGCATGAACACGAACTCGCTGTGCGGCGCGGGCGTGCCGCCGATCTCCTCCAGCAGCGTGCGCACCGCCGCCTGGCCCATGGCCGGCACCGGCTTGCGGACCGTCGTCAGCGGCGGGTCGGTGAACGCGATGAGCGGCGAGTCGTCGAAGCCCACCACCGAGACGTCCCGCGGGACTTCCAGCCCGCGCTGCCGGGCCGCCCGGATCGCGCCCAGCGCCATCATGTCGCTGGCGCACACGATCGCCGTGCAGTCCCGCTCGATCAGCGCCGTCGCCGCCGCCTGCCCGCCCTCCAGGGTGTAGAGGGAGTGCTGGACCAGGTCCGACTCGATCGTGTCCGCGCTGAGACCCAGCAGCTCCTGCATCGTCCGGACGAACCCCTCGATCTTCCGCTGGACGGGCACGAACCGCTTCGGGCCCAGCGCCAGGCCGATCCGGGTGTGGCCGAGGGAGGCCAGATGGGTGACCGCCAGGTGCATCGCCGCCCGGTCGTCGGGGGAGATGAACGGCGCCTGCACCTTCGGCGAGAAACCGTCGACCAGGACGAACGGCACGCCCCGCGCCCGCAGTCGCTCGTAGCGCTGCATGTCGGCGGTGGTGTCCGCGTGGAGCCCGGAGACGTAGATGATCCCGGCGACCCCGCGGTCGACCAGCATCTCGGTCAGCTCGTCCTCCGTCGACCCGCCCGGGGTCTGCGTGGCGAGCACCGGCGTGTAGCCCTGGCGGGTCAGCGCCTGGCCGATGACCTGGGCCAGCGCCGGGAAGATGGGGTTCTCCAGCTCCGGTGTTATCAGGCCCACCAGGCCCTCGCTGCGCTGCCGCAGCCGGACCGGGCGCTCGTAGCCGAGGACGTCCAGCGCGGCGAGCACGGACTGGCGGGTGGTGGCGGCGACGCCGGGCTTGCCGTTGAGGACGCGGCTGACGGTCGCCTCGCTCACGCCCGCCTGCGCGGCGATGTCGGCGAGCCGGGTCACGGCACCGGCCGTCGCCGGCCGCGGCCCGTCCTGCCCGCCGATCGGACGCCGTGCGCGCGCCGCCCCACGGCCCGCTGCGGGTTGCTGCGTCATCGCGCTCCCTCGTCGTTGTGGTCGGCCACGCGGCCGGTCGGCGTCCGCTCTGCAACGGATGATCCCGGCGGCGGAGTTGGTTGGCAAGAGCTTGCAGAGTCTTGCACAAGTGCGCCATCACCCGCTGAGCGGCCCCGCTGCCGGGTCGCGACAGGGTCGAGACCCGGTCACGACAGGGTAACTCTCGGGGCCTCTTGCACTTTTTTTCTGCAAGGTCTTTCGCAAGGCTTGCATCGCTGTTACGTTCCAGTCGCCCGGCGGCGGCAACGGCGCGGTCGGCAAAGTCGCAGGGGCGGCGGACGGGCCCGCCCCTTGCAGCACTCGGGCTTTCACCCTCAAGGAGAACTCATGCGGCGTGGCATAGCGTCCACCGCTCTGGTGGCGTCCCTCGCCCTCGCGGCGACGGCCTGCGGCGGCAGCGACAAGGGCGACGAGAAGTCGGACGGCCCGGTGACCATCACCTGGTGGGACACCACCAACGCCACCAATGAGGCACCGACGTACAAGGCCCTCGTCAAGCAGTTCGAGGCCGCCAACAAGAACATCAAGGTCAAGTACACCAACGTGCCCTTCGACCAGGCGCAGAACAAGTTCGACACGGCCGCCTCCTCCAAGGGCGCCCCGGACGTGCTGCGCTCCGAGGTCGGCTGGACCCCGGCCTTCGCCAAGAAGGGCTACTTCCTGCCGCTGGACGACACCGCCGCCCTCGCCGACAAGGACAAGTTCCAGCCCAACCTGATCAAGCAGGCCCAGTACCAGGGCAAGACGTACGGCGTGCCGATCGTCACCGACACCCTCGCACTCGTCTACAACAAGGCCCTGTTCAAGAAGGCCGGCATCGACGCAGCGCCCAAGACCTGGGCCGAGCTGAAGTCGGACGCGGCGAAGGTGAAGGCCAAGACCGGCGTCGACGGCTACTGGGGCTCCACCCAGGCCTACTACGCGCAGAGCTTCCTCTACGGCGAGGGCACCGACACCGTCGACGCCGCCGCCAAGAAGATCACCGTCGCCTCGCCCGCCGCCAAGAAGGCCTACGGCACCTGGCTCGGCCTGTTCTCCGGCAAGGGCCTGCACAAGGCCGACGCCACCGCGGACGCCTACGCCCACATCCAGGACGCGTTCGTCAGCGGCAAGGTCGCCTCGATCGTCCAGGGCCCCTGGGAGATCACCAACTTCTACAAGGGCTCGGCCTTCAAGGACAAGGCCAACCTCGGCATCGCGACCGTCCCGGCGGGCTCCAGCGGCAAGGCGGGCGCCCCGACCGGCGGCCACAACCTGTCCGTGTACGCCGGCTCCGACAAGGCGCACCAAGAAGCGGCCCTGAAGTTCGTGCAGTTCATGACCTCGGCGAAGTCGCAGGAGACCGTCGCCCTGAAGAACTCCACGCTGCCCACCCGCGACGACGCCTACACCGCCCAGGTCAAGGCCGACCCGGGTATCGCCGGCTACCAGTCCGTGCTGCCCGCCGCCCAGCCGCGCCCGGCGCTGCCCGAGTACAGCTCCCTGTGGGGCCCGCTGGACACCGAGCTGCCCAAGATCGCCGGTGGCAAGGAGTCCCTGGACAAGGGCCTGGACAACGCGGAGATCGCGTTCACCAAGCTGGTCCCGGACTTCAGCAAGTAAGCCCCGTATGGCCGCCGGATCTCCCGACATGGGGGGAGGGATCCGGCGGCCATCGGCCTGTGCCCGGCCCGCCGCGGCTCACCGACCGGCCCACGGCTCACCGCCCGAATCTCACGTTTCCGCCTGATCCGCAGACCTTTGAGAAGGTTGTCGAACCATGACAGTCGCCATCGACCGCGCGACCGGCCAGCGCCGCGGTGACCGCACGCCCCGGCCCGGGCCGGCCCTGCGCCTCAAGCACAGCGTCCAGAAGTACTGGTACGCCTACGCGATGATCACCCCCGTGGCCGTCGTGCTCGGCGTCCTCGTGGTCTACCCCCTGGTGTACGGCTTCTATCTGACGCTCACCGACGCCAACAGCCTCAACACCGCGCGCACGATCGGCGTCAACCACATCGACGCGACGTACAGGTTCATCGGGCTGGACAACTACCAGGACATCCTGTTCGGCCCGGCGTCCTACGACCGCTTCTGGTCGCACTTCCTCTGGACGATCGTGTGGACGGCGGTCGGCGTCGCCCTGCACTACACCATCGGGCTCTGCCTCGCCCTGCTGCTCAACCAGGACTTCCGCGGCCGCACGCTGTACCGCCTGATCCTCGTGCTGCCCTGGGCGGTGCCCACCTTCGTCACCGTCTTCGGCTGGCGGTTCATGCTCGCCGACACCGGCATCGTCAACACCGCGCTGCACGCCCTCCATCTGCCCGAGCCGCAGTGGCTCGAGGACGTGTTCTGGCAGCGGTTCGCCGCGATCATGGTCAACGCCTGGGTGGGTGTGCCGTTCATGATGGTCTCGCTGCTCGGCGGGCTGCAGTCCATCGACACCTCGCTGTACGAGGCCGCCGAGATGGACGGCGCGAGCGCCTGGCAGCGGTTCCGCTACGTCACCCTGCCGGGCCTCAGGTCCGTCAGCTCCACCGTCGTACTCCTCGGCGTCATCTGGACCTTCAACCAGTTCGCCATCATCTTCCTGCTGTTCGGCGCCCACAGCTCGCCCGACGCCCAGATCCTCGTCACCTGGGCCTACTACCTGGGCTTCGGACAGCAGCCGCGTGACTTCGCCCAGTCCGCCGCCTACGGCATGCTGCTGCTGGCCATCCTGGTCGTCTTCACCTCCTTCTACCGCCGCTGGCTGAACCGCAACGACCAGCAGCTCGCGATCTGAGGCAGGAGTTCCCATGAGCACGACGACCACCGCCCTGACCTCCGCCCCGACCGCCGAGGCCCCCGCACGCCCCGCCGAGCGCCGCAGCCGGCGCGGCGCGAGCGGCCCCCTCGCCTCCGCCGCCCGCCACACCGTGCTGACCGCGGCGAGCCTGATCGCGTTCTTCCCGGTCGGCTGGCTGATCTATCTGTCCCTCGGCCCGGACAAGGACGACTACCTCCACCCGGGCGCCATCTGGGACAAGATGACGCTGGACAACTACACCTTCGTCCTCGGGCACACCAGCTTCCTCGACTGGCTGAAGAGCACGCTGATCGTCGTCCTCGGCACCACCGCCGTCGGCGTGCTGATCGCCGCCACCACCGGTTACGCGGTCTCCCGCATGCGCTTCCCCGGCTACAAGAAGTTCATGTGGGTCCTGCTGGTCACCCAGATGTTCCCGATCGCCGTACTGATCGTGCCGATGTACCAGATCATGTCGGACCTGGGCCTCGTCGACACCTACCTCGGCCTCGTCCTGGTCAACTCCTCGACGATCGTGCCGTACTGCGCGTGGCTGCTGAAGGGCTACTTCGACACCATCCCCTTCGAGATCGACGAGGCCGGCCGGGTCGACGGGCTCAGCCCCTTCGGCACCTTCCTGCGGCTGATCCTGCCGCTCGCCAAGCCCGGGCTCGCGGTCGCCGCCTTCTACTCCTTCATCACGGCCTTCGGCGAGGTCGCCTTCGCCTCGACGTTCATGCTGAGCGACGACAAGTACACCTTCGCCGTCGGTCTGCAGAGCTTCATCAGCGAGCACGACGCGCAGCGCAACCTGATGTGCGCCACCGCGGTGCTGATCGCGATACCCGTCGCCGTCTTCTTCTACCTCGTCCAGAAGAACCTGGTGACCGGTCTCACCGCGGGTGGCACGAAGGGCTGACCCGCCCGCCCCGAAGCTCCGGCGCAGGGCTTCCGTGCGCCCGCCGCGCACCCTCCCAAGATCCGCACTCAGTCTCGTATCAAGGACGCCATGAGCCAGCACTCCGCCGACCCGGCCCCGAGCTCCGCCCTCGCCACCGTCGCCTCCCACCGCGACTGGTGGCGGGACGCGGTGATCTACCAGGTCTATCCGCGCAGCTTCGCCGACAGCGACGGCGACGGCATGGGAGACCTGGAAGGCGTACGTTCCCGACTCCCGTACCTGCGCGACCTCGGCGTGGACGCCGTGTGGCTCAGCCCGTTCTACGCCTCGCCGCAGGCCGACGCGGGCTACGACGTCGCCGACTACCGTGCCGTGGACCCGATGTTCGGCTCCCTGCTGGACGCCGACGCGCTGATCCGCGACGCGCACGCCCTCGGCCTCAGGATCATCGTCGACCTGGTCCCCAACCACTCCTCCGACCAGCACGAGTGGTTCAAGCGGGCGCTCGCCGAGGGCCCCGGATCACCGCTCAGGGAGCGCTACCACTTCCGCCCCGGCAAGGGGAAGAACGGCGAACTCCCGCCCAACGACTGGGAGTCCGTCTTCGGCGGCCCGGCCTGGACGCGGGTCACCGAACCCGACGGCACGCCCGGGGAGTGGTACCTGCACCTCTTCGCTCCCGAGCAGCCCGACTTCAACTGGGAACACCCGGCCGTCGGCGACGAGTTCCGCTCCATCCTGCGCTTCTGGCTGGACATGGGCGTGGACGGCTTCCGCGTCGACGTCGCCCACGGCCTCGTCAAGGCCGAGGGTCTGCCCGACCTCGGCGACCACGACCAGCTGAAGCTGCTGGGCAACGACGTGATGCCGTTCTTCGACCAGGACGGCGTGCACGCCATCTACCGGCAGTGGCGCACGATCCTCGACGAATACGCGGGCGACCGGATCTTCGTCGCCGAGGCCTGGACGCCCACCGTCGAGCGCACGGCCAACTACGTCCGCCCGGACGAGCTGCACCAGGCCTTCAACTTCCAGTACCTGAGCACCGACTGGGACGCCGAGGAGCTGAAGACCGTCATCGACCGCACTCTCGACGCCATGCGCCCGGTCGGCGCCCCGGCCACCTGGGTGCTGTCCAACCACGACGTCACCCGGCACTCCACCCGCTTCGCCAACCCGCCCGGCCTCGGCACCCAGATCCGCACCGCCGGAGACCGTGCGCTGGGTCTGCGCCGGGCGCGCGCCGCCACCCTCCTGATGCTCGCCCTGCCCGGATCGGCGTACGTCTACCAGGGCGAGGAACTCGGCCTGCCGGACGTCGTCGACCTGCCCGACGAGGTGCGCCAGGACCCGGCGT
Source organism: Streptomyces sp. V3I7 (assembly GCF_030817495.1). NCBI lineage: Bacteria > Bacillati > Actinomycetota > Actinomycetes > Kitasatosporales > Streptomycetaceae > Streptomyces > Streptomyces sp. V3I7. The sequence continues at coordinate 1,857,716 of NZ_JAUSZK010000001.1, read as the reverse complement.
ACTTCCGCGGCGCCGGCCAGGACGGCTTCCGCGACGGCTGCCGGGTGCCGATCCCGTGGACGCGCACCGGCTCCTCGTACGGCTTCGGCCCCGCCGGGAGCTGGCTGCCCCAGCCCCCGTCCTGGGGCGGGCTGAGCGTCGAGGCGCAGGAGGGCGTGTCCGGTTCGACGCTGGAGCTGTACCGGTCGGCGCTGCGCGTGCGCCGGGAGCAGCCCGACCTCGGCGCGGGCGACGCGGTCGAGTGGCTGCGCGCTCCGGAGGGCGTCCTCGCCTTCCGTCGCGGGGGGTTCGTGTGCGTGGCGAACACCTCGGGCGAGTCGGTGACCATCCCGGCGTACGGCGAGGTGCTGCTCGCCAGTGGTGAGCTGACCGAGGCCGACGGCGAGGCCAAGCTGACCGCCGACACGACGGTGTGGTGGACGACGGCCTGAGGCCCCGCCCGGGAAACTTCTCGGCTCAACTTCCCACGGCCCGCTGCCCTTTTGGGTGGCGGGCCCTTAACATCTGCGCTACCGCAAGGTTTCAGCAATCTTGCAGCAAGTCGACATCGCAGCAAGCCTTCAACGGCGAAGGAACCCCCACATGGCGCGCAGAACGCTCTCCGGGGTCACGGCCCTCGCGGCCGCGGCTCTTGTCATGAACCCGATTACCGCACACGCCTCCCCGCCGGGCACCAAGGACGTCACCGCCGTCCTCTTCGAGTGGAGCTACGCCTCGGTCGCCCGCGAGTGCGGCACCACCCTCGGCCCGGCCGGCTACGGCTACGTCCAGGTCTCACCGCCCGCCGAGCACATACAGGGCTCGCAGTGGTGGACGTCGTACCAGCCGGTCAGCTACAAGATCGCGGGCCGCCTGGGCAACCGCGCGGCCTTCCAGAACATGGTCAACTCCTGCCACGCCGCCGGGGTGAAGGTCGTCGCCGACACGGTCATCAACCACATGTCGGCGGGATCCGGCACCGGCACCGGCGGCTCGTCCTACACGAAGTACAACTACCCCGGCCTGTACTCCTCGCCCGACTTCGACGACTGCACGGCCCAGGTCTCCAACTACCAGGACCGCTTCAACGTCCAGCACTGCGAACTCGTGGGCCTGGCCGACCTGGACACCGGCGAGCCGTACGTCCGCCAGACCATCGCGGCCTACATGAACGACCTGCTCTCCCTGGGCGTGGACGGCTTCCGCATCGACGCGGCCAAGCACATCGACACGGCCGACCTCGCCAACATCAAGTCCCGCCTGACCAACCCGTCCGTCTACTGGAAGCAGGAGGTCATCTACGGCGCGGGCGAGGCGGTCCAGCCCACCGAGTACACGGCGAACGGCGACGTCCAGGAGTTCCGGTACGCCTACGACCTCAAGCGGGTCTTCAACACCGAGAAGCTCGCCTATCTGAACAACTTCGGTGAGCCGTGGGGCTACTTGGGCAGCTCGCAGGCCGGGGTGTTCGTCGACAACCACGACACCGAGCGCAACGGCAGCACGCTCAACTACAAGAGCGGCGCCACCTACACGCTGGCCAACGTCTTCATGCTGGCCTGGCCCTACGGCGCCCCGGACATCAACTCGGGCTACGAGTGGTCGGACGCCGACGCCGGTCCGCCCAACGGTGGCACCGTCAACGCCTGCTGGCAGGACGGCTGGAAGTGCCAGCACGCCTGGCCCGAGATCAAGTCCATGGTCGCCTTCCGCAACACCACCCGGGGCCAGGCGGTCACCAACTGGTGGGACGACGGCAACAATCTCATCGCCTTCGGCCGCGGCAGCAAGGGCTATGTGGTGATCAACCACGAGGGCACGGCGGCCAACCGCTCCTTCCAGACGTCGCTGCCCGCGGGCACCTACTGCGACGTGCAGGCGGGCCGGACCGTGACGGTGAACAGCACCGGCTGGTTCACGGCGTCGGTCGCGCCGAACACCGCGCTCGCCATCTATGCGGGGAAGTCGAGCTGTTAACCGGTAGTGAGCGTCCGAGGGGTGAGTCGCCCGCCAACGATACGCTCGTGGTCGCTCAAGGGCGTCTCGTCCATGACCGGGCTCGCCCGAACGGGTCAGGCCGACTCGAGTAGGGTCGTGTAAGCCCCTTCGGCAGCCCGGCCTTGCGCCGTACCGGGCGGAGTGTGGGCGAGGAACTCGCTGGTCGACCCGCTCTGCACGAGACGTCCGCCAACCAGAACGGACACGTGATCGGCCTCTTCGGCGAGGTCGGTCACGTCGTGCGTGGACAGCAGGATGCGGACCTCGCCCTTGACCGCGACAAGGAGATCGCGGAAAACCCGTCGCTGACGTGGGTCCATGCCGGCCGTGGGTTCATCCAGGAGGAGCACCCGCGCATCGTGGACCAGGGCACAGGCCACACCCACACGCCGCAGCTGGCCGCCCGAGAGCTGGCTGGTGCGGGTGTCAGCGTGCTCCGACATCTCGACGCGGGACAGCGCTCGAGGGGCGTTGTCCCAGGCGTCGTCCCTGCTCATTCCCTTCAACCAGCCCACGTAGGCGACGTACTCCCGTGCCGTGAGCGAGGGCAGGGGGGTGATGTTCTGCGGCATCCAGGCCACCGTCCGCCGGTAGTCCTTGCTCTTGGCGTCGAGTCCATCCCACGTCACGGTTCCCCGCTGGGGCGCGGTGACGGCAGCAGCCAGCTGCAACATCGTGGACTTGCCGGCCCCGTTCGGGCCGAGAAGGATGGTCAGTCCGTCCGGAAGGCGGTAGTCGAAGTCCTTCAGCACGGGAGCCCGCCGTCGGCCGTAGGCGAAGGTGCAGGAATTGAGAACAAGGGTCATGCGGCTCTCCGTACGAAGCGGTTCGGTGGAAGGAGGTGGGCACCAACGCCGACGGCGAGCATCAAGAGGGCTCCCGTAGAGGCGTACCAGGTGCCAGGCGGTTCGAGGAGTATGGTCCACGGGTACGGATCGCCAGCCGCCCTCATGCCGAAAAGCACGCTGATCAGCGGCCATAGTGCGGGAACGAGGACTGCGGATCTCCCGAAGAGAGCCCCGCACAACAGGGTGAGGCCGGCGAGGAAGGCTGTGTTGCGGCCCAGTGTCTCGGCCGATGCGGCCCCGGTGACCATGACGATCACCTCGCCCACGGCAAGCGCGAGTACCACCACGCCGAGTGTGAGCAGGACGTCGAAGAACCTGACGGGGCGGATTCCGGTGTTCTCGGCGGCGTCCAGCCGAGTGTGCAGACAGTCGAAGAGGACCGAGGTCAGGACGAGCGGAACAAGTGTGACAGCCTGCACGAGCTCAGAGCCGCCGGCCCAGATGGACGGCAGGAAGAGGGGGGTGTCCTGAACGATCGCCGCCAGAAGCGTGAACATCAGGAAGCCCAGGGGCAGTCGCGTGTGGGCGCGGCGGGCACGCAGCCACCACATCACGTTGTCTTCCCGTCTTCCTCGCACGCCTCCGCCACGGTCCTCTCGTACCAGCCGATTTGCTGTGCCCCGCTCAACTGCAGGACCTCTCCTACCTGGTCTTGGAGACGGCTGCGCTCCTGGGCTGTGAAATCGGGTTCGGAGCTGAGCCGTCTCAAGTAGGTGTCTGCCTCTCCGACTTTGAAGGACACCCAGTAGTACACCTGGCGGGCGGGACCGGTGGCGGGAGGGGCACATTCGAAACGCACCGCTTCGCGGGCGATCTGGTAGCGAACGGTGCCGGTCGCCTCGCCGACACTGAGTGGGACGGTCCAGTCGTCATCCGTGGACGGTTCGGGATACCGGATGCTGAGAGCAGTGTCTGTAATGGACGTGGGCTCGGCAGGCAGACCGGCTCGACGCAGGGTTTCCAGCGTCGTTTCCGCTTCCTCGGTGAGAGCGGATATGTGCTCGGCGCGCGCCTCAGGCAGACAGATGCGTGGGGACTGCCCGGCACAGGCGAGCATGCCGTGACCGGTGCTCCGTGGGCCTATGTAACTCCAGTTGCTGACCAAGGAGAACGATCCGAACGCGCAGGCGAAGAAGAGTGCTCCCGCGAGGGCTCCTCGCAGCCAGCGAGAAACAGGTGCCCAGAGCAGAGCCATGGCGCAGGCGGAGCCGACGGCGAGCAGGAGGGGGGCCGCGAGGGCTGCCGGGGTGGGCAGTTCGCCGAACATCATCTTTCCGGCGAAGAGGCCGGTGAGGTGCCGGGGCCACGGTATCGACAGTCCGGTGGACCAGCCGACGGCCAGGAAGTCGGTGACCGCGACGACGGGCACTACGGCGATGTGCTGAATGGCGGCTCCGACGGCGAATCCGACGATGGCGTGGGCGACGCAAAGCACCAGCGCGAAGGCCAGCAGCGTGAGGCCGGGCAGGTCGGGCGCAACCTGCTTTTGGACAAGGGCGCACAGCGTGGGAAGGGCGAGGATCAACCAGGCCAGTGCGACGACGGGAGACAGGTGCCGTGCGGCGATCGTGTAGCGGGATCGCACGGCCCCCAGCCTCCAGATTTCGGAGACCCCCAGCTTCCGCGCCTCCCACGCGGCGAGACCTGAGGCAAGCGCGAAGGCCACGGGCAGCAGGTTGCGCAGTACCGCGTCGACCACGGTGGCGGAGTAGCCCAGCGGATCGACGCGGAGGTCGTCACCGAGATCGGTGGCGTAGTAGGCGAACACGAGAAGCAGGGCGACGGGCGCGACCCGCAGCGCACTGCTGGACCTGATGAGTGTGAGGGGTTTCACTTCTTGGCTTCCTGGAGCGGTCCGAACAGGGGGCGTGGTGCGTCGCCGTCGGGTAAACAGCGAGTGCTTGTTTTGTCATGGTGCCGAGTTGGTCAGGTGCAGGGTAAGGGCGGCCTGGGTCCGCGGCGGTGTGGTCCATCGGTCTTCATGCTGGCCTGGCCGTACGGCGCCCCGGACATCAACTCCGGTTACGGGTGGTCGGACCCGGACGTTGGCCCACCCAACGGCGGTACGGTCAAAGCCTGTTGGGTGGGCGACTGGAAGTGCCGGCAGGCGTGGCCGGAGATCAAGTCCATGGTCGCCTTCCGCAACGCCACCCGCGGTCAGCCAGTGACCAACAGTGGGACAACGGCAACAACCTCATCACCTTCGGCCGCGGCAGCAAGGGCTACGTGGTGATCAGCCACGAGCCGAAGCTCTCGTAGGTCTGGAGGACGAGCTGATCGCGGTGTGGGACGGGAAACCCGCGTGGGGGTTCGGACGTGGTGGCCTACGCGGAGTGGACTGGCGTCCCGGTACGCGTGCTGTGGCCGGAGGGCGTCACCCACTGACCGCTGTTGCTTCGACTCCGCTTTGGAGTTGCGTGAAAGGTCTTGCTGCTCTTTTCAAGACTCTTGCTGTAAACCTTTCGTTGGCGATAGCGTCGCGCGGGCGTCCGGCAGCGCAGCCGTGCCGCGGTGAAGGGGCCGGACCCAAGTGAGCCGCAGTCGCGAGGAGTTCACCCTGTGATACCGAGATGGCCGGCGCCCCGCACGCGCCGTACCCCGCACGCCCGACGGGCCGCGGCCGTCACCGTCGCCGCCCTGGTCGCCGCCCTCGTGCAGCCGGTGGCCGCGCACGCCGACGCCCCGCCCCCGCCCCCGTCCGACGCACGGCTCGCCTCCGCGCCCACGCGGCACGACGACACCCGTGAACAGTTCTACTTCGTCATGCCGGACCGCTTCGCCAACGGCGACACCGCCAACGACCGCGGCGGGCTGACCGGTTCACGGCTCAGCACCGGCTACGACCCCACCGACAAGGGCTTCTACCAGGGCGGCGACCTCAAGGGCCTGACCAAGCGGCTCGACTACATCAAGGGCCTGGGCACCACCGCCCTGTGGATGGCGCCGATCTTCAAGAACCAGCCGGTGCAGGGGTCGGGTTCCGACGCCTCGGCCGGCTACCACGGCTACTGGATCACCGACTTCACCCATGTCGACCCGCACTTCGGCACCGACAACGACCTCAAGGCCCTCATCTCCGCGGCGCACGCCAAGGGCATGAAGGTCTTCTTCGACGTCATCACCAACCACACCGCCGACGTCGTGGACTACGAGCCGAAGTCCCACGCGTACCTCTCCAAGGGCGCCTTCCCCTACCTCACCAAGGACGGCCGCCCCTTCGACGACGCCGACTACGCGGACGGCAGACGGGAGTTCCCCGCCGTGGACGCCGGCTCCTTCCCGCGCACGCCGGTCGTCCCCGCCGCCAAGCGGTCCGTCAAAGCCCCCTCGTGGCTCAACGACCCGACGATGTACCACAACCGCGGCGACTCCACCTTCGCCGGCGAGAACAGCGCGTACGGCGACTTCAACGGCCTCGACGACCTGTGGACCGAGCGTCCCGAGGTCGTCCGAGGCATGGAGAACATCTACCAGCGCTGGGTGAAGGACTACGGCGTCGACGGCTTCCGCATCGACACCGTCAAGCACGTCAACATGGAGTTCTGGACCCAGTGGGCGACCGCGCTCGACCGGTACGCCGCCGCGCACGGCCGTGAGAACTTCTTCATGTTCGGCGAGGTCTACTCCGCCGACACCGCCGTCACGTCCCCGTACGTCACCCAGGGCCGCCTCGACGCCACCCTCGACTTCCCCTTCCAGGACGCGGCCCGCGCCTACGCCTCCCAGGGCGGCAGCGCGCAGCGGCTCGCGGGCGTCTTCGGCGACGACTACAGGTACACGACCGACAAGGCCAACGCCTACGAGCAGGTCACCTTCCTCGGCAACCACGACATGGGCCGCATCGGGTACTTCCTGAAGCAGGACAACCCGAAGGCCGGCGACGCCGAGATCCTGCGCAAGGACAAGCTCGCCAACGAGCTGATGTTCCTCAACCGAGGCAACCCGGTCGTCTACTACGGCGACGAACAGGGCTTCACCGGCTCCGGCGGCGACAAGGACGCCCGCCAGACCATGTTCGCCTCGAAGACCGCCGACTACCTCGACGACGACGAGATCGGCACCGACCGCACCCACGCCGACGACGCCTACGACACCCGTGCGCCCCTCTACCGGCAGATCGCGTCCCTCGCCGAGCTGCGCAGGCACAACCCCGCGCTCACCGACGGCGTCCAGGTCCAGCGGTACGCCGCCGACGGCCCCGGCGTCTACGCCGTCACCCGGACGGACGCCCACACCGGCGCCGAGTACGTCGTCGCCTTCAACAACGCCGACGACGCCAAGTCGGCCACTTTCGCGACCGGTTCGGCCGACATGACGTACCGGGGCCTGTACGGCACCGACGCCACGGTGCGCACGGACGCCGACCGCAGGCTCACGCTCACCGTCCCGCCCGGATCCGCCGTCGTCCTCAAGGCGGTCGCCCCGCTCGCCGAGCCGGCCACCAGCCCCACGCTCACCCTGAAGGCCCCGGCCGCCGGCGCCACCGGAACGGTCGAGGTCTCCGCCGACACCGACGGAGGACGGCTCAACCGGGTCGTCTTCGCCGCCCAGGCCGGAAGCGGCGCCTGGCGCACGCTCGGGTCCGCCGACCACGCCCCGTACAAGGTCACCCAGACCATCGACAAGGACGTACCGCCCGGGACCGCCCTGCGCTACAAGGCCGTCGTGATCGACTCGGCCGGGCGGACCGCGAGCGCCACCGCCGACAGCACCACGGGCACCCCGCCCGCCCCCGAGGTCCCCACGGCCTCCTCGCGCGAGTACGCGGTCGTCCACTACAAGCGCGCCGACGGCGACTACGGCAACTGGGGCCTGTACGCCTGGGGCGACCTCGCCGACGGCGAGGCCACGAACTGGCCCGCCAGCCACCCCTTCATCGGCCGCGACGCCTACGGCGCCTTCGCCTACGTCAAGCTCAAGCCGGGCGCCTCGAACGTCGGCTTCCTGGTCATCGACAAGGACGGCAACAAGGACGTCTCCGCCGACCGCGCCATCGACGTCACCAGGACGGGTGAGGTGTGGGTCGAGCAGGGTAAGACGGACGTCCTCACCGAACGGCCCGACTATCCCGCGCAGGACACGGCCAAGGCCGTCCTGCACTACCACCGTGCTGGGGGCACCTCCCAGGCATTCGGCTCTGGGGGAGGGAACTACGACGGCTGGGGCCTGCACACCTGGACGGGCGCCGCCCACCCCACCGACTGGTCGGACCCTCTGAAGCCGGTGAAGACTGATGCCTATGGCGCGGTCTTCGAGGTGCCGCTCACCGAGGGTGCCACCAGTCTCAGCTACATCCTCCACAAGGGCGACGAGAAGGACCTGCCCACCGACCAGTCCCTGGACCTCACGGCGAGCGGCCACGAGGTGTGGCTGGTGAGCGGGCAGGAGAAGTACCTGCTGCCGCAGCCCGCGGGCAGCGCGGCCGCGCTCGACCTGACGACGTCCAAGGCGATCTGGATCGACCGGGACACCGTCGCCTGGAACGGCGTCGAGGGCGCCGCCTCCACCCAGCTGCTCTCCTCCCACGACGGCTCGATCGCCGCCAAGGACGGGACGCTCACCAGCGACGACGAGCGCTGGCTGCGCCTGACGAAGACCGCCCTCACCGACGCCCAGAAGGCGAGGTTCCCGCACCTCAAGAACTACACCGCCTGGTCCGTCGACCCGCGCGACCGGGACCGGGTGCGCGAGGCCCTGCGCGGCCAGCTCGTCGCCTCCCAGCGCGCCGCCAACCGAGCGGTCCTGGCCGCGACCGGCGTGCAGATCGCGGGCGCGCTCGACGACCTGTACTCCGGTGCGACGACGGCACACCTCGGGCCCGTTTTCCGCGACGGCCGTCCCACGCTCGCCGTGTGGGCGCCCACCGCGCAGAGCGCGGCGCTGGAGATCGACGGCTCCACCGTGCCGATGCACCGCGACGAGGCGACCGGCGTCTGGTCCGTCACCGGGCCCAAGTCCTGGAAGGGCAAGGCCTATCGGTACGTCGTCACGGTCTGGGCGCCCAGCGTCCGCAAGGTCGTCACCAACAAGGTCACCGACCCCTACTCGGTCGCCCTCACCGCGAACTCCGAGCGCAGCCTCGTCGTCGACCTCGCCGACAAGTCCCTCGCCCCGGGCGGGTGGTCGTCCCTGGCCAAGCCCACGGCAGTACCGCTGCGGGACGCGCAGATCCAGGAGCTGCACATCCGGGACTTCTCGGTGGCCGACCCGACCGTGCCGGCCGCGGACCGGGGCACCTACCTCGCGTTCACCGACAAGGACAGCGACGGCTCGAAGCACCTGCGGGAGCTGGCGAAGGCCGGCACCTCGTACGTGCACCTGCTGCCCGCCTTCGACATCGCCACCATCCCCGAGAAGAAGGCCGACCAGGCCACCGTCGACTGCGACCTCGGCTCCTACGCGCCCGACTCCGACCGTCAGCAGGCGTGCGTCGCGAAGACCGCCGCGAAGGACGCCTACAACTGGGGCTACGACCCGTACCACTACACGGTCCCCGAGGGCTCCTACGCCACCGACCCGGACGGTACGGCCCGTACGGTTCAGTTCCGCGAGATGGTCAAGTCGCTGAACGAGGACGGCCTGCGGGTCGTCATGGACGTCGTCTACAACCACACCGCGGCGAGCGGCCAGGCGGACACCAGCGTCCTCGACAAGATCGTGCCCGGCTACTACCAGCGCCTCCTCGCGGACGGCAGCGTGGCCAACAGCACCTGCTGCGCCAACACCGCGACCGAGAACGCCATGATGGGCAAGCTGGTGGTCGACTCGATCGTCACCTGGGCCAAGGAGTACAAGGTCGACGGCTTCCGCTTCGACCTCATGGGCCACCACCCGAAGGCCAACATCATCGCCGTCCGCAAGGCCCTCGACGCGCTGACCCTCGCGAAGGACGGCGTCGACGGCAAGAAGATCATCCTCTACGGGGAGGGCTGGAACTTCGGGGAGGTCGCCGACGACGCCCGGTTCGTGCAGGCCACGCAGAAGAACATGGCCGGCACGGGCATCGCCACCTTCTCCGACCGCGCCCGAGACGCCGTGCGCGGCGGCGGCCCCTTCGACTCCGACCCCGGCGTCCAGGGCTTCGCGTCGGGCCTCTACACCGACCCCAACTCCTCGGAGAGCAACGGCAGCCGGGAGGAGCAGAAGGCCCGCCTCCTGCACTACCAGGACCTGATCAAGGTCGGCCTGTCCGGCAACCTCGCCGCGTACCGCTTCACCGACACCGGCGGCAAGGAGGTCACCGGCGCCGGGGTCGACTACAACGGCTCACCCGCCGGGTACGCCGACGCGCCGGGCGACGCCCTCGCCTACGCCGACGCGCACGACAACGAGTCGCTGTTCGACGCGCTGGCCTTCAAGCTGCCCGTCGGCACGAGCGCCGCCGACCGGGCCCGGATGCAGGTCCTCGCCATGGCCACGGCCGCCCTCTCGCAGGGCCCGGCCCTGTCCCAGGCGGGCAGTGACCTGCTGCGCTCCAAGTCCCTGGACCGCAACTCCTTCGACAGCGGCGACTGGTTCAACGCCATCCACTGGAACTGCGCGGACGGCAACGGCTTCGGACGCGGGCTGCCTCCGGCGGCCGACAACGAGTCCAAGTGGGCGTACGCCAAGCCGCTGTTGGGGAAGATCCGCGTCGGCTGCGAGCAGATCGGCGGGGCCTCGGCCGCGTACCGCGACCTGCTGCGGATCCGTACGACCGAGAAGGCATTCTCCCTCGGCACGGCCGCGCAGGTGCAGTCCCAGCTGTCCTTCCCACTGTCCGGCACGGACGAGACACCCGGCGTGATCACCATGAAGCTCGGTGACCTGGTCGTGGTGTTCAACGCCACCCCGGAGAAGCAGGAGCAGCGCGTCGGCACCCTCGCGGGCACGCCGTACCGTCTGCACCCCGTGCAGGCGTCGGGCACGGACGCCACCGTGAAGTCCTCGTCGTACGCGGCTGATTCGGGCACGTTCACCGTCCCGGCGAGGAGCGTGGCGGTGTTCACGTGGGCCGGGCAGTAGGGCCAGGCTCCGTGCGCGAACTGGACGTCCCCTACCGGAAGTTCGACCGGTAGGGAGCAGCCTCAGGACGCCAGGGACATCAGCCGGCCGACGAGCTCCGCGAAGGGGCCGTCGGCCGGTTCGTCCTCGACCATGCGGCGCAGGAGGGCGGCCATCTCCGCGTCGTAGGCGGCGCTCACCGCCGCCAGCGCGGCGAAGTCGTGCACGAGCTGGAGTTCCAGTTCGGCGCGCGGGATGCGGCGGCCGTCCAGCCAGATCAGGGCCGTCGACTCGGCGAGCGAGACCCAGGAGCGGATCACCAGTTCCAGGCGCGCGGGCGGATCGGCGACGTCCAGGTGCGCCAGGATGTGGTCGTACGCCGCCTGCCGCACGGAGTCGATGAGCGCGTGCGTGGCCGAGACGTGGTCCTTCGCGCGGGTGCCCTCCGCGGAGACCGCGGGGCCGCCGCGCATCAACGCCGAGAAGCCGGGCCCATGTTGGTCGACGAAGTCGAAGAACCGGCCCATCACCCGCAGCAGCCGGGCCCCCAGCGGTCCCTCGGCCGGTTCCACGAACCGGCCCGCCAGATCCTGCGAGGCGCGCCTCAGCGCGGCCTCGTACAGGCTCATCTTGCCGGGGAAGTAGTGGTAGACGAGCGGGCGCGAGATGCCCGCCGCCGCGGCGATCTCGTCGATCGAGACCTCGTCGGGGGAGCGGCGGCTGAACAGTTCGAGGGCGACGCCGATCAACTGCTGCCGCCGCTCCTCGACACCCATGCGGCGGCGGGCACCGGTAGTCATACGAACACCTTACCGATCGAATCCGGCCGCCTATGGAGCAGGTTCGAACGGAGAGCGTGCAGGAACGAAGGGTCTGTCCGGTACGGATTCCGTCACAGGTCCAGCACGAGGCGGTCGCCGCGCGCCCGCGAGACGCAGATCAGCATCGAGTCCGCCCGCTCCGCGTCCGACAGCAGTTCGTCCCGGTGGTCCACCTCGCCCTGAAGCACCCGCTGCCGGCAGGTACCGCAGAAGCCCTGCTCGCAGGAGTAGAGGGTGCCCGGCAGCTCCGCCCGGACGGCGGCCAGGGCGGTGGAGTCGGCGGGGACGGTCAACGTCCGTCCGCTGCGGCGCAGTTCGAGAGTGAACTCCGTGTCCCCGCTGCCCCCGCCGGGGGCGGTGCGCGGCGCGAAGCGCTCCAGGTGCAGCTCGGCACCCTCGGGCAGCCGCGCCTCCACCGCGTCCATCAGCCCCTCCGGGCCGCAGCAGTAGACGGCGGTGCCCTCGGCGACGGCGTCCGCGAACAGCCCGTCCAGGTCCGGCCGTCCGTCCTCGTCCTCCGCGACGACGGTCACCCGGTCACCCGCCAGCTTGCCGACCTCCTCCAGGAACGGCATCGACGCCCGCGTCCGGCCGCAGTACAGCAGCCGCCACTCCGCGTCCTCCGGCAGCGCCCGCAGCATCGGCAGGATCGGCGTGATGCCGATGCCGCCGGCCACGAACAGGTACGCGGGCGCCTCGACGAGCGGGAAGCGGTTGCGCGGCCCGCGCACCTCCAGCCGCATCCCCAGGGCCAGTTGATCGTGCACCTCGCGCGAGCCGCCACGCCCGCCCTCGACCAGCCGGGTGGCGACGGTGTACGACGAGGTGTCCCCGGGGTCCCCACACAGCGAGTACTGGCGCACCAGCCCCGACGGCAGCACCAGGTCGAGATGCGCCCCGGGCTGCCACCGCGGCAACCCCTTCCCTTCCAGGCGTAGTTGGACCACGCCGTCGGCCACCGTCTCGTGCGCGGTGATCCGGAGCCGCAGGGACCGGGAGCGGGGCCGCCCCGAGACCGGTTCCTCCAGCGCGGGCATCGGCCACAGCGGCGCGGCCTGGATACGGCGCCGCAGCGCCCGCTTGGTCAGCAGGGCCGCACCCGCGACGAGCACGACCGTACGCAGCCTCGGCATCACGCCGTCCCCTTCTCGGCGGCGAGCGCGGCGGGGGAGGAGGCCAGATAGGTGACCGCCTGCTCGGTGCAGCCCTCCTGCGAGGGGTGGTAGTCCCGGCTCAGATAGCGGGGAATCGCCTTGAGCAGGTCCCCGGTCGCCGGCAGCGTGCCACGGCGGCCGCGCCGGTAGAAGTCCCGGAAGGTGGCCTTGCCGTCGAGCAGCGTGGGGTCGTTCTCCATGAAGAAACGGGTGCCGCGCTGCCACAGGAACACCAGCGCCGCGAAGGCCGCGGCCCAGGTGCGCGCCCGGCGCCGGTAGCCGCCGTCGAGGTGCATGAACAGCTCGAACGCGACCGATCGGTGCTCGACTTCCTCCGCGCCGTGCCAGCGCAGCAGGTCCAGCATCATCGGGTCGGCGCCGCGCCGGTCCAGCTCCTCGGCGTTCAGCACCCAGTCGCCCAGGAACGCGGTGTAGTGCTCGATCGCCGCGATCAGCGCCACCCGCTCCATCAGCCACCAGGTGCGCGGCTTGCCGGGCGGCAGCGTGCGGTCGCCGAGCAGCTTCTCGAAGAACCAGTCGACCTGCGCGGTGTACGGCGTCGGGTCGAGCCCCTGCTCCTTCAGATGCGGCAGCACCTCGTCGTGGGCCTGGGAGTGCATCGCCTCCTGCCCGATGAACCCGATGACGTCCTCGCGCAGCCGCTCGTCGCGGATGTACGGCAGCACCTGCTTGTAGACATGCACGAACCACCGCTCGCCGGCGGGCAGCAGCAGGTGCAGCACGTTGATGGTGTGCGTGGTGAACGGATCCCCGGGCACCCAGTGCAGCGGCGTGTCCTCCCACGAGAAGGACACGTTGCGGGCCTTGAGCGGAGTCCGCTCGGACGTCACCGGCCGGGCCTGCTTGTTGGACATGGCCTTGTTGGACATGGCGTCAATGTAGCGACGGACCGACAGCGGGAGAACCCTTCTGCACGGACTCGCTGACACGAATGTCAGCAAGCGTGGCGCGGCGCCCGCCGGCGCGGCGCCGACTAGCGCAGACCCGTCAGCGAACCGCCGTCCTTCCGGGTGCCCCTCAGCTCGGCCCGCGCCCCCTGCGCGGCGCGGACGGCGAGCAGCGGGCCCTGGGCGGAACCCTCGGCCCCGCCGCTCGCGCGGATCGACGCGGTGTCCTTGCTGCCCGCGGCCAGCAGGTACCAGGAGCCGGTACCGGACTTCCACAGCACCCCGGCCAGCACGTGCGGATCACGCCACCCGCACGCCGTCACGTCGACGCCCTTGGCCGCGACCGCCCCGTACCGCCCCTCGGGCGTGTGGAACTGCGCCAGCGACACCGAACCCTCGCCCCGCCAGGTCTCGGCCCGCGTACACACCCAGGCGGCCGTGCCGCCCGCGTCCGGCAGCGGCTGGGACGCGTACGCCCAGGCGTTGACGCTGCGCACCCCCGCCGCCCGCGCCGCGCCCAGCGAGCAGGCGAACGGCGCCCACGCGCGCAGCGCCTGCGCCGAGGGCGCGTCGCCGGTCGAGCCGGGGCGGCCGGTGGTGAGCCGGGCGGGCACCAACTCGCCCAGGTCGGTAGTCAGATGCCGGCCGGAGGAGTCGGTCAGCTCCAGGGCGTTCCACGACGTACAGGCCTGCGGCTGAAGCGCCGGGCTGGCGAGCGGAGAGGTGATTCCGTCGGCCAGATCGAGGTCCATCGCCCCGGCGCCCGGCTTCAGCAGGTCCCGCTCGGCGGCCTTCGTCACCCAAGGAGCCGTCAGATAGCGGACGTTGCCGTCGGAGCGGCCCAGCACCACCGCGCTCGCCGCCGCCCCGTTCGCCCCGTCCACCCGGGCGAAGTCGAGGGCCGCGCCCTGGGTGCCGTCCTTCGGCTCGGCGTACCGGGCGATGCGCAGGCCGTCGTAGAGGATCACCACACGCGCGGCGTCGACCTCGCCCGCGTACAACAGCTGGGGCGGTCCGGCCGGGCCGCCGGTCTGGGTGCCGGGCGTCGCCGAGACACGGACCGACTCGCCGGGGCGCGCCCATACCGCGAGGGCGCGGCGCAGCAGGGCCGTGTCGCCGGTGAGGGAGCCGCGGGCCGGCCAGGCGGAGAAGTCCTTCCGAGACGAGGTCTTCCACGCGATCGGTGCGACCCGGGTCAACTTGCCCGGGTCCAGGGCGGCTTCGGCAGCCGGGTTCTGCGCGTACGCTGGAGCCGCCGCGCCGTCGGGCCCCCAGCCGCCGGGCAGCGCGACCAGCGCGCCGCACAGCGCCAGCGCGGCCGTCGCGGCGAGTGCCGCCTTGGTGTGCTGCCTGCGCCGCATCAGATCGGTCGGCCGGGCCTGGAGCGAGCAGGGGTCGAACTCGGGCGAGTCCAGCAGCGCGTACTCGGCGGGGACGCCGTTCGCCTCCGCCAGGGCCGCGTCCGGCTCCGCGACCCCGGCCGCGGTGAGCACCCGGCGTACGTCAGGGTCGGCGAGCCGCTCCAGACCGCGCAGCAGATACGCCGCACGGGCCGGGGCGGACAGGGCGGACAGCCGCTGTTCCAGGGCGAGTTCGTCGGCACCGCCCGAGCGCGGGAACAGGCGCAGGCCCCGCACCTGCGGGAGCAGCGGCGGCAGCTGGGACCGCTTCGGCAAGGCCAGGCGCCGGAGCGGCAGACCCGCCTCCAGGGCCCCGCGGACCACCTGGAGGCGGACGAAGGCGTAACCGGGGCTGTCCTCACGGCCGTCGGTCACGCCGTCGATCGCGGTGCCGCCCGCGCCGCCGCTCTGGGCCGGGATCACGGAGGCCGGCCTGCGGCCGCGCGGCAGGGCACGCTGGGTGAGGGCGTGCGCGGTCAGAACGCGCCGACTGCGGCCCAGGGAGGACGGCAGCGCCAGGTAGGCGAGCCGGACGAGCCGTGGATAGTGCTCGACGAGTGCGGCCTCGGCGCGGGCGACGTCGACGGCGGCGCCGGTCGCGGGGGAGGGGACGGAGGCGTGACGCGGGGCTACATCCTGTGGCTGCACGTCCAGAAGAACGAGCCGGCCGGTGGTTGGTCACCGCCGCACGGGTGACTCAGGCGTCCGATTCGTCGGCCGGATCGACCAGCGCCCGCGCGTAGTTGGCCATCGACCGCTGGTAACGCGGCAGATGGGGCGCCAGCGCGCCGAGGACGAGGGAGAGCCCCTCGCGGTCCCGGCCGAGGCTGGACAGACACAGCGCGAGGGTGGCGCGCACGGCGTCGTCCAACTCGTCCGACCGCGCGTCCAGTTCGGGCGTGAGGAGCTTGACGCCCTCCTCCGCCTGTCCGGTGTTCCGCAGCGAACTGGAGAGCTGGATCCTGGCCCGACGGCCCTTGTAGCCGCTCACGTCACCGAGCCCGAGCGCGAGGGCCTCCCGGTACAGCGGCACCGCCTTGTCCGAGTGGCCGGTCGAGTCCCAGGCGCAGGCCCGCTCGAAGGGACCCAGCGGACTGCCCTTGGGCAGTTCGGCCACGAGCGCGTCGATCACGGCACGGAAGCGGGGAGCGTCGTCCTCCGCGTACGTCTCGAAGGAGGCCCATGCGGCCGATACGCGGTCTTCCCAGTCCTGGTTCACCGGCCCACCCTCGCACAGCTGTGCCCGTGGGGACAGGGGATTTGAGCGCAGGGTGCGCGGCGCCCGTATCGAAGGGCGCCGGGTCTCCGTCAGGGGCCCGGCGCGTAATGCTCGGCCCACAGGACCGGAGGAACACCATGAGGGTGACGCGAGCGATGCTCGCCGTGGCGGGCGTCGTGGCCGCGGCGGCGCTGGCCGGCTGCGGCTCGGGGGACAAGGACACCGTGCCGCCGACCGCCACCGGCAGCCTGGAGAGCCTGGCCGCCGAGGTCAAGTGCACGCCGGACATGCAGACCGACGCCGACGAGATCCGCCAGGCCCTGTGCCGTAACCGGGACGGCACGTTCGTCCTCGCGACCTTCGCCACCGACCGCGGTCAGCGCGAGTGGATCAATGACGCGAAGGATTACGGCGGTCACTACCTCGTCGGCCGCAAGTGGGTCGCGGTCGGCGACGACGGCGTCGTCAGGGCGCTGCGCGGCACGCTCGGCGGCACCGTGGAGAACGGGGCCGACCACCACGCGCACGGCGGCTGACGCGCGCAGGCACGACGCGCGCAGGCACGGGGACACGACGAAGGCCGGTGGCGGGAGGGGGGCTCCGCCACCGGCCTCGTCATCGCCGGTCCGTCGACCGGCTCACGGGATCACCGGTTCACTGGCACCGCTGACCGCGGTTGAGGCAGCTCGCGATCTTGTTCGCCAGGCCGCCGTTCGTGATGCTGATGAAGTCGTCGTGGTCGGTGGCCGGCTTGTGGAGCTGCTCCGGGAAACCGTCCACGGCGTAGGCGTTCTTCACCGCCCCGTTCTCGATGGCCGGGGGATCGATGTCGTACACCAGGCGCATCGTGAGCTGCGGGATCGCCTTGAACCCGTTCTGGCAGTTGCCGCTCGCGTCCGCGAACGCCACGTGGGTGCGGTGGTTGGCGCTGTCGGTGTTCTGGCCGTCCCAGCAGCTCTGGAAGGCGAACGAGCGCACCACGTCGCTGCCCTCGGGGCAGATCGGGTACTGCTCCGTCAGCTGGACCTTGTCCTCGAAACCGGTGCAGCTCCAGTGCGCGTTGGCGTTCGCCAGACCGTTGGTGGTCGTCTTGGCGTCACCGGTGATGATGCGCAGGAACTGGGGCATCGCGACGACCTTGCCGGTCGGGGAGCCGGCGTACTTGATCTGGGCCTGCTTGGGCACCAGGATCTTGCCGACGTTCCCCTCCTTGCCCCCGCCGTCCGCGTTCTGGTCGAAGTCCTGCGAGCCGTCCTGCACGCGGACCACGGGCCAGTAGTACGACGAGAGGTCGTTCTTGTTCTGGCAGCTGGTGCCGCCCTGGAGGAACGTGTCGTTGCTGGCGAACGCGTTGATCTTCTGGTTGCCGACGTAGTCGTGCAGGTGGTGCGCGCCGTTGGTCACGCCGGGCGCCACGATGACGTTGTCGGTGTTGTGGTTCTTGTTCGCGTTGACGCCGCACCGCGTGGTGAACGTGCCCGTCGAGGCGCCGCGGGCCTGGCGCGGCTTCGCGGCCACGTTCGCCTGCACCTTCGTGATGTCCACGAAGTCCGCCGCGACGGGACCGTTGCCGGCCTGACCGCCGTTGCCCTGCTGCTGGCCCCCGCCGTCGCCGTTCTGCGGCGGCTGGGCCCCGCCGTCCTGGGGCGGCTGCGCGGAACCGTCCTGCGGCGGCTGGCTGTTCTGGTCGCCCTGCTGCTGGCCGTCGCCGGTCTGCGAACCCCAGCCGCCGGTCTGGCCGCCGGTGTTCTGGTCGGCGGGCCGACCGGTGCAGTTGGCGAGGTTGTCCAGGTCCTGGGGGGCGCTGCCGCCGACCCGGGTGATCTCCAGCCTGATCCGGTCGAGGATCACCTTCCGGCGGTCCGTCAACGGCTGGAGGATGTCGTTTTGGACGAAGCTCGCGTCCCGGGTCTGGGCGTCGCGCGTGGTCGCCAGACGCTGGTAGGCGTCCGTGATCTGGCTGTCGAGCGTGCCCAGTTCACCGTCGACCTCGGTCCGGGCCTGGCCCGGCACGTCCGTCAGCTTCTGGCCGACGTCCGGACAGTCGATCGTCGAGACCTGCGCGGCGGCGGCCGTCGTACGACTCTGTGCCGAGCCACCCGACTCGTGCGCGGAGGCATAGAAATTCGCCCAGACCAGCCCGCCCCCACCGAGCGCTAGGGCTGCCGATGCGGCGATGGCCTTGGCGGCCAGGGGCATACGGCGTTTTCGTGTATTGCGTCCCATTGGGAACTCCTCTGGCTTCCTTGCGGGGCATCGAGGCGCCCGACAGGAGTGAAGCGGCTCCCTTCGATACGGACGGGGCCCCAGGAGTGTTCAGCCGCCTCACGAATTCATTCGAGGTTCATGGGGGCGCTGGCCCCCAACAGGCCTTTTCCTGACAGGAGTTGAATGGATCGCGTGAGACGGGCGGCGCGTCAGTCAGCGGTCGCCGCAAGCACCTTCGCCTCCACCTCCGGATCGAGACCCTTGCGCGTGCGGTCCGCCCGCTGGGGCGCCGTGCCGCCGATGGCCCGGAGCCAGTGCCAGGTGTCAGCGACGGTGTGCTCGACGGGGCGGCAGGTGAGGCCCGTCGCCAGGGCGCGGGTGACATCGCCGCGGTGCACGGCGTCGTACAGCTCGGTGTCCGGGGGGACCCACAGCGGAAGCTGGGTCCAGGGTTCGATGCCCGCGCCGAGGACGATCTCCGGGTCGGTCCAGCGCAGTTCGGCCGCGGCGCCGGTGGCCCGTACGCACGCGTCGAGGAAGGCGCCCATGGTGGTGTGCCCGGGCGGGCTGACGAGGTTGTACGGACCGCCGAGCCCCCGCTCCACCGCGCCGAGCGTCCAGTCGGCGAGGTCGCGTACGTCGACGTACTGCAGGGAGAGGTCGCGCGGCCCCGGCGCCAGGACCGGGCCGCCGCGGGCGATCCGGGTCAGCCACCAGGGCAGCCGGCCGACGTTCTCGTACGGCCCGAGGATCAGTCCCGCCCGCACCAGCAGCGAGTCCTGCGCGCCGAACGCCTCGACGGCGGCCAGCTCGCCGCCCCGCTTGTCCCGCGGGTAGTCGGTCTGCTCCGCGTCGGCCGCGGCCCCCTCCACCGGGGGCGCGTCCTCGGCGCTGCCGGCCGGCAGCGGGTCGGCGTACACCGAGCGGCTCGACACGTACACGTACCGCCCGGCGCGGCCCCGCAGCAGCCGCGCCGCCGCCCGCACGGCGCGGGGCGCGCCCGACCAGGTGTCCACGACCGCGTCCCACTCCGCGTCGCCCGCGAGGGCGGCCAGCCCGTCGGGGCCGGTGCGGTCACCGGTCAACGACCGCACGCCCGCCGGGGGTTGGTGCCGTCCTCGGTGGAAGACGGTCACCTCCCAGCCGCGTTCGAGCGCCGCCTCGGTGATGGCCCGCCCCACGAACTCCGTACCGCCCAGCATCAGAAGCCTCATGCCGCGATCGTGCACGGCCGGGACGCGGGACGCGGGCCGATTCGCCGAGAGCGTACGCGCCGGGCCTCAACTCGCCGTCGGGGGACTGTACTTGTAGCCGACGCGGCGCACCGTCTGGATCGTCCGGCGGTGCTCGGCGCCCAGCTTGCGGCGCAGCCGGGCGATGTGGACGTCGACGGTGCGGCCGTCGCCCACGTGGCCGTAGCCCCACACGGTGCTGACCAGATGGTCGCGGGTGTGCACCCGGCCCGGGTGCGCCACGAGATGGGCGAGGAGCTCGAACTCCAGGTAGGTGAGGTCGAGTTGGCGTCCGTCTACGGTCGCGACGCGCTGGGCGGCGTCTATGCGGACGAGGGCGTCGCCGCCGGTGTCCCGCGCCGCCGTCACGTCGGGTGTCGCGGGCGCCGGTGCCGGTGCCGGCGGGAAGGGTGGCTGCTGGTCCGCCGGGACGAGCACGAGGTAGCCGACCATCGGGGGTCGGCCCGGCAGGGTGGGCAGGGCGTGCGGAGGCGCGGGCAGCCAGGTGGCGCCCGGCGGCAGGAGGTCCGCCAGCTCGGTCACCTCGTCCCGGTCGACGGCCCGCAGCCGTTGCCGGGTGCCGTTCGGGAAAGGGGAGTCGGAGGCGAGAGGAAGAGTATGGGTGGTCGCCATGGGAGGTCAGCTCCTTCGCGCGAGGAGTGCGAGTTCGTCGGGAGGGGCGGCGGCCGCGATGCGGATCGGGCGCGCCGGGGGACGTACGTCGTCTCGCGCCGGCCGAAGGCCTGGGTGGAACGGCTTCAGAGGGCCGGCGCGGTCATCGCGCGGCAACACACCCGGTCGAAGTCGTGGTGCTGACGGGACGGCCAGAAGGGCTCGAGGTCATGGCGACCCGTCGCGCCGCACTTCCGGTAGCCGGTCATGGGCCCATTGAAGCAGAAGCGGCCCGGCAACAGGAGTCTCCTCTCACTGCTCGGACAGGCTGGTGGACGCCAAAGGGCGCCCACCGCAGTGGTGGACGCCCCGGCGCGTGTTCACAAGTGGCGCGCGGATCAGACCTGGCCGGCCTTCTCCAGCGCGGTGCAGCAGGTGTCGACGAGCAGCCGCGTCACGACGTACGGGTCGACGTTGGCGTTCGGGCGACGGTCCTCGATGTAGCCCTTGCGGTCCTTCTCGACCTGCCACGGGATACGGACCGAGGCGCCGCGGTCGGAGACGCCGTAGGAGTACTCGTCCCACGGGGCCGTCTCGTGCAGGCCGGTGAGGCGCTCGTCGATGCCCGCGCCGTAGTGCTTGACGTGGTCGAGCGGCTTGGAGCCCTCACCGAGGGACTCGCAGGCGGTGATGATGGCGTCGTAGCCCTCGCGCATCGCCCGGGTGGAGAAGTTGGTGTGCGCGCCGGCGCCGTTCCAGTCGCCCTTGACCGGCTTGGGGTCGAGGGTGGCGGAGACGCCGAAGTCCTCGGCGGTGCGGTAGAGCAGCCAGCGGGCCACCCACATCTGGTCGGAGACCTCCAGCGGGGCGAGCGGGCCGACCTGGAACTCCCACTGGCCCGGCATGACCTCGGCGTTGATGCCGGAGAGGCCGAGGCCCGCCTTCAGGCAGTTGTCCAGGTGAGCCTCGACGACCTCGCGGCCGAAGATCTCGTCGGCGCCGACACCGCAGTAGTAGCCGCCCTGCGGGGCCGGGAAGCCGCCCTCGGGGAAGCCGAGCGGGCGGGCGCCCTCGAAGAAGGTGTACTCCTGCTCGATGCCGAAGATCGGCTCCTGGTCGGCGAACCGCTCGGCGACCTCGGCCAGCGCGGCACGCGTGTTGGACGGGTGCGGCGTCATGTCCGTGTCCAGGACCTCGCACAGCACCAAGATGTCGTCGCCGCCGCGGATCGGGTCCGGGCAGGAGAAGACCGGCTTGAGCACGCAGTCCGAGGAGTGGCCCTCGGCCTGGTTGGTGGACGAGCCGTCGAAGCCCCACAGCGGGAGCTCGGCGCCCTTGGCGTCGTCGGCCAGAATCTTGGTCTTGGAACGCAGCTTGGCCGTCGGTGCGGTGCCGTCGATCCAGATGTACTCGGCCTTGAAGCTCATGGGCCCCATCATTCCTTCGGGCTTCGGGTGGGTCTGGCGCGCCTCGCGGAGCGCCGACGGACAGCCTGCCAAAAGGCGATTTCCCGATCATTGCCTGAATGTGAACCCGGTGTTACCTGACGAGTCGTCCGATGGTTCATCCGGCGATGGCACGCGGGTACGCCGCCTGTTCCTCCTGGACCTGGCCCGGTCATGTGCCGGTCCGAGGCGGCGTACCCGCGGCACGCGCGGCCGTTGAGGGCCGCACGCTCACCCCACCTTCTCGATCACCGCCCGGCGGATGAGGAACTTGCCGGGCTCCCGGACCTGTTCGAAGGCGGCGTTGTTGAGCAGGACGCAACTGCCCGAGACGGAGGTCACCTTCACGGTGGTGGACTTGTCGTTGTCCAGGTTGGTGACCTTCAGCGTCGTTCCCGCCGGGAACTGGTTGCTGGAGGCCGCCGGGGCGCCGGCCTCGCCGGAGAGCGTCACGGTGGAGCCGTTGCACACCTGCTGGCCGGAGGCGGCGGCACCGCCCGCGTTCCCGGCGTCCCCCGCGTCCCCACCGGGCGCGGTCTGCCCACCTGCCTGCTGACCGCCCTGGTCAGCACCCTGTCCGGCGCCCTGCTGGGCACCCGCCTGCCCGCTTTGCTGCCCGGCCTGCTGCCCGTTCTGCTCCGCCTGGGAGCCCTGGGCCGACTCCCCGACGGTGCAGCCGGCCGCCTTCTGCTGGACCTTGATCTGCTCGATGACCGCCTCGCGGTTCTCGATCCGGGCCGCCGACTGGGCGTCCGGATCGGCGCGCTGGCCCTCGATGAACTTCTCGTTGTTGCCGAGCGCCGTGGCCAGGCCCTGGCAGACGGTCGAGTCCGCGGCGGACAGCGTCCGGGGGGTCTGCGCGGCGTTCGACGTGGCCGCCATCGCGAATGCCCCGCCGCCCGCCACCGCCGCGGCGCTGACCAGCAGTGCGATCTTCTTCTTCGTGCCGAGCGTTCGCCTGCGCGACATGCGCGTCGCCTCCTGAAGAGGTAGGGGAGCGTACGCCGCTATGTACGGGCGCCCGGACGAGGTTGCTCAGCGGTTGCTGGAGTTCGCTGAAGTAACGTGTGTCACAAGGGAGTTGGGGGCTCGCGTGAACCGTCCGCCGGCGCCGGCCTCAGCCGCGGGACAGGGCGTCCCGTACGGCCTCCTCCGAGCGCCCGACGACCGCCGTGCCGTCCTCGGCCGTGATGATCGGACGCTGGATGAGCCGGGGGTGCTCGGCGAGGGCCTTGACCCACCGATCGCGCGAGGCGTCGTCGCGCGCCCAGTCCCTGAGGCCGAGCTCCTTGGCGTCGTCCTCCTGGGTGCGGGTGATGTCCCACGGTTCGAGGCCGAGGCGCTCCAGTACGGCCCTGATCTCGTCCTCGCTCGGTACGTCCTCGAGGTAGCGGCGGACGACGTAGTCGGCGCCCTCGGCGTCGAGCAGGGAGAGGGCGCTGCGACACTTGGAGCAGGCCGGGTTGATCCAGATTTCCATGCGGCACACGGTAGCCGGTGGCGGCCTCGAAGTCCCATGGGAGGGCCTGGATTCCGTGACCCGCACCACCCCCTCTGTTCGAATACTTAACCGCCTCTCACGCCCCGTGCGGAACGGCCGTGAAACGGCAGCAATTCCCAGGTCCAGCACCGGATTTGAGGGTCGATGCGACCTCACCGATTGTCAGTGGTGGCCGGTAGACTGGAAGCAGTGTTCGAGGGGGTCGCCAAGGTCGTCGGAGACCTTGGCGGGTGCCCTGATCGCGACAGGAGGATGCCCGTGCCCGCTGCCGCACTGAAGCCGACGTCCCTGCCCACCCAGTCCACCGCCAAGCGCCCCGTCCAGATGGACCTGCCGTTCGCGCCCGTGATGAAGCGCGCGCTGCCGGCCGGCCGCCCGCGCGCCTGGTACGTCATGCACAACCGCCGCCTCAAGGCCATGCGCCTCGCCATCGCCCTGCTCGACCTGGGCGTGTACCTCCCGGACCAGGCCCGCAACGAGACCATCCGCAGCGCGGCGGAGCTGATAGGCGTTCACCCGCCGTCGGACACGACGTGCCACATGGTGCGCGCGTTCATGCGCTACTCCCGCTGAGCGCCGCGGCGCCGGGCGCCCCGTGATCTCCCGGGGCGCCCGACGCCGAGAGGCGGCCGGCTCAGGCCACCAACTCCCGCTCCAGCGGCGTCCGGAAGCGCGGGGTCACCCGTCTCCCGTCGAGCCGGCCCAGCAACCGTTCCGCCTCCGCCGCGACCGCCTCCCGCGTCTCGCGGCCGGTGTCCGGATCGACGATCCGCCACACGATCTCGCCGTCCGCCCGCTGCGCCCAGCTCCCGACCACCCGCCCGTTCCACCACACCGTCGGGCCGACGTTGCCGCTGCGGTCGAAGAGGAGGGGGCGCAGTTCCGGGGCGAGGTACCAGTCCCGCTGCTGCCAGCCCATCGCCGTCGGGTCCAGGGCGGGGAGCAGCGCCGCCCAGGGGGCCGACGGCTCCGCCACCGGCTCGACGTCGTCCCGGGCGACGTACCCCGTGAGGCCCTCGTCCAGGGAGACGGTCACCGCGCCGATCGCGGCCAGCGCGCGGCGGACCTCCGTCACCTTCCACCCCGTCCACCACTTGAGGTCGGCCTCCGTCGCCGGGCCGCAGGCCGTGAGCCAGAGTTCGAGCAGGCGCGCCTGGGCCTCGGCGGGGTCCAACTCGGGACGCTCGGGGGCCGGCGCCCAGTGGAACTGGCTCGACGTCCACGAGCCGAGCGGGCGGTCGCGGACCACCTTGCCCTCCACGCCCAGCACCCTCAGCAGACGGGTCGAGACGGTGTGGATGCCCTCGTAGGGCTTCCCGGCCGCGTACACGAACTGCTCCCGCAGACGCGGCTCGTCGGCCGCCAGCTCCGCGGCCGTCGCCCGCCCGCGTCGCGCCAGCGCGGCCAGCGTCGCGCGCTCGACCTCCGCCAGCCAGGCCGCGTCCGGGGCGCCCGCCTCCGCCATGTCCTTGAGCAGCTTGGCCCGTTCACGGGCGGCCACCGCGAGGCTCGTGGACGCGTGGACCACGGCGGTCAGCTCCGCCGGGAACACGAACACCGTGTGCCGCATGCCGTGCATGCGCAGCAGCGTGCGGTCCTCGTACAGCGCCCGCTCGGTCTCGGCCACCGTCTTGTCCGGCTCCGTCAGCCGCGCGCCCACCGCCAGGTACACCGTCGCCGGGTCCGTGCCGTGCAGCGCCACCAGAGAGTCGGCGACCTCCTCGGGGCTCGCCGCCCGCGCCGCTCCAGCCAGCCGGTGCCGCAGCCCCAGCCGGGCCCGCCGCTCCGCCACACCGATGTGCCGCCGCCGTCCTCCGCCGGTCATACCGACCTCCACCCCTCGGGTCCGTCCCTGTGCGTCCGGATGCATGGTGACGTACGGCACTGACAGCGGGGGCGGGGAACGCTCACCCGGTGACGGTGGAGTACCGGGGTGCCTACCGGCGCGAGCGGCCCTTCGAGGCGCGGCGGCAGGAGCGGCGCAAGCGCACTTGAGGCGGCGCGCCCGCCGTCACAGGCCGGGGGCGCCCCACACCGGGAACCAGCGGCCCAGGTCCGGTTCGATCCGCAGGTCGTCGCCGAGGGCCGCCTTCACGCGCAGCTCCAGCGCGTTGTCGCGTCGCTCACCGCCGTCGGTCAGCGGCGCGAACGGAAAGAACGTACCTCGCTTGTAGAGGTAGACCAGAGCGAGGCGCTGCTCGCTGCCGGCCCCTTCGGTCTCGAAGCCGGCCAGCGAGCACAGCAGTTGCGGGCCGAAGCCGGCCGTCTCCAGCGAACCGTTCACCGCGTGCAGGTCGTTGACCAGCTGCGGCAGTCGGTCGGGGCGGCGCCGGGACACCAGCCAGGAGTAGCCGTAGTCGTCCCGGACGAGTTCGACCGGCGGTCCCTCACGGTCGGCGTCCGCGTCGAGCAGGGCCTGCACCTCCCGGTGCGTCTGCTCGAAGGCCGCGCCCTCCACCGTGGCGAAGCACACCGCCCCGGCGCCGGTCGGCGTGAACCCGGTCGCGGCCTGGAGCGTCACGGCCGCCGAGGGCAGCGCGAACAGCTGGTCGAGATCGGGTGCGACGGGCTTCGTACGACCCAGGAGGACGTCCAGGAGCCCCATGCTCAGGCCGCCTTCCCCGGCGCCGTCGCCTCGCCCAGCTCGACGGACATGCGGCTGAGCTGCTCCAGCCGCTGCTCCAGGCTGGGGTGGGTCGAGAAGAGCCGGGTGATCCCGGGCTGGGCACCGAGCGCCGGGGTGAAGAAGAAGGCGTTGAAGGCCTGGGCCGTGCGCAGGTCCTTCGTCGGGATCCGGGCGATCTCCCCGGTGACCTTGGTGAGCGCGGAAGCCAGCTCCGAGGGGCGGCCGGTCAGCTGGGCGGCGGCCCGGTCGGCGGCCAGCTCCCGGTACCGCGAGAGCGCCCGGATCAGCAGGAAGCTCAGCGCGTACACCACCGCCGAGACGCCCATCACGCCCGCGAAGATCACGAGCGTGTTCTGGTCCTTGCGCCCGCGGAAGAGCTGCGAGTAGAAGGCGAACCGCACCATCAGGCCCGCGAGCACGCCGAGGAAGGACGCGACCGTGATCACGGCGACGTCCTTGTGCGCCACGTGCGACAGCTCGTGCGCGAGGACGCCCTCCAGCTCCCCGGGCTCCAGCCGGCGCAGCAGCCCGGTGGTCACGCAGAGCACGGCGTGATCGGGGTTCCGCCCGGTCGCGAAGGCGTTCGGCATGTCCATGTTGGACACGGCGACCACCGGCTTGGGCATGTCCGCCTGGGCGCACAGCCGGTCGACCACCCCGTGCAGCTCGGGATACTCCTCCCGCTCCACGACCCGTCCGTGCATCGCGTACAGGGCGACCCGGTCGGAGAACCAGTACTGGGCGAGGAGCAGCCCGGCCGCGAGCACCACGACCAGGATCCAGGACTTCAGCAGCACGATCAGCGCGGCGACGAACGCCACGTACAGCAACCCGAGCAGGAACAGCGTGACGCCCATGCGCGCGGTCAACCGCCGATCGCTCCGGAAGCGGCTCTGCATCTGCATCACCCCGCAGTCAGGCACTCTCGTTCCGCAGTCGTCCCGAGTCCAGTGTGCACCTCGGCACCCGGCGCGGGGAGTCCTGTACGCCTGCCGTGCCCCTTCTAGTACGGCGACCGCAGCCGGACGTACCCGAGCAGGAGGATCACCGCGGCGACGCAGCCGAACACGATGGCCGCCGACGTCCAGGACGAGCGGGGCTGCGAGACGGGATCCGGGTCGGCACGGAACGGGACCGGCTCCGGAGGGTTCTCGCGCCAGCGGGCGGCGAGCATCCGGGCCCGCGCCGACGGCTCCTTGTGCTCGGCTGCACGCGCCCAGCGGTGATCGAACTCGCGCTGCCAGTCGTCCCGTTCGGACATTCCCGGTCACCTTTCGCATCCAAGGAGAGGGGAACGATCGCCCCCGAGAGTAGGACGCGGTGGCGCGCCGATGGTTGCACCCGGATTCGCTCCGTAGTCGCTCCGGATGCCGAGCGGACACCGGACGGCTAGCCTTTCTGGGTGAGGGCCGCGCGAGGGAGGCACGCCCCCGGCCAGGGACCCCGGGTGCCTCTCGTCAGTCAGGCGGCAACACCTATCACCGCGCCGTACCTCCCTTTGCGGTGGGACTTTGCGGTGGAAGGAAGGTGTGTCCATGAATGCACTTCGGGCCAAGCGTCTTTTCGCGGTGTCTGCCGTCAGCCTTCTGATGGCCGGTGGAGCTGCGGCGGGCGCAGCCGGAACGGCCTCGGCGGCCACCCCGGACCAGGCGACCAACGCCATCACGCACGGCTGCGGCCGCGGCTGGTGGAACAACTGCTACAACGGCTTCTACGGCTATCCCTACGGTTACGGGAACGGCTTCTACGGTGGCGCAAGCAACGTCGTCGTGATCCTCGTCCCCTGACACCGGCGGCCGTAGCTCACAACAGAGCTCACAACACAACGGCATGACAACGGCCGAGGGCCGTCACCCGGAGTGGGAACACTCGGGGTGACGGCCCTCGATCGTGCGCGATGATCGTGCGGGCGGGGTCCGAGGAACCCCGCGGCTGATCACACGTCGTAGTACAGCTCGAACTCGTGCGGGTGCGGACGCAGCGCGAGCGGCGCGATCTCGTTGGTGCGCTTGTAGTCGATCCACGTCTCGATCAGGTCGGACGTGAAGACGTCGCCCTGGAGCAGGAACTCGTGGTCGGCCTCGAGGGCGTCGAGGACGGCCGGGAGCGAGGTCGGGACCTGCGCGACGTTCGCGTGCTCCTCGGGGGCCAACTCGTAGAGGTCCTTGTCGATCGGCTCGGCCGGCTCGATCTTGTTCTTGATGCCGTCCAGGCCCGCGAGGAGCAGGGCCGAGAAGGCCAGGTACGGGTTGCCGGAGGAGTCGGGCGCGCGGAACTCGACGCGCTTGGCCTTCGGGTTGGAGCCCGTGATCGGGATACGCATCGCGGCCGAGCGGTTGCGCTGCGAGTACACGAGGTTGACCGGCGCCTCGAAGCCCGGCACCAGGCGGTGGTACGAGTTCACCGTCGGGTTGGTGAAGGCCAGCAGCGACGGGGCGTGCTTGAGGATGCCGCCGATGTAGTAGCGGGCCATGTCGGAGAGGCCGGCGTAGCCCTGCTCGTCGTAGAAGAGCGGCTCGCCGCCCGCCCACAGCGACTGGTGGACGTGCATGCCCGAACCGTTGTCGCCGAAGATCGGCTTCGGCATGAAGGTCGCCGTCTTGCCGTTGCGCCAGGCGACGTTCTTCACGATGTACTTGAAGAGCTGGAGGTCGTCGGCGGCCGCGAGCAGCGTGTTGAACTTGTAGTTGATCTCGGCCTGGCCGGCGGTGCCCACCTCGTGGTGCTGGCGCTCGACCTTCAGGCCGTTCTTCTCCAGCTCCAGGGAGATCTCGGCGCGCAGGTCGGCGAAGTGGTCGACCGGCGGGACCGGGAAGTAGCCGCCCTTGTAGCGGACCTTGTAACCCCGGTTGTCCTCCAGCGCACCGGTGTTCCAGGCGCCGGCCTCGGAGTCGATGTGGTAGAAGGCCTCGTTCTCGGCCGTCTTGAAGCGGACGCTGTCGAAGACGTAGAACTCGGCCTCGGGGCCGAAGAACGCGGTGTCCGCGATGCCCGTGGAGGCCAGGTAGGCCTCGGCCTTCTTCGCCACGTTGCGCGGGTCACGGGAGTACTGCTCGCCCGTGATCGGGTCGTGGATGAAGAAGTTGATGTTCAGCGTCTTGTCGCGGCGGAAGGGGTCGATCCGGGCGGTCGACAGGTCCGCGCGCAGCGCCATGTCGGACTCGTGGATCGCCTGGAAACCGCGGATCGACGATCCGTCGAAGGCGAGCTCCTCGTCCGGGTCGAACGCATCGACGGGCACCGTGAAGTGCTGCATGACGCCCGGCAGGTCGCAGAACCTGACGTCGACGAACTTGACGTCCTCGTCCGCGATGAACTTCTTGGTTTCGTCGGCGTTCTGGAACATCCAGCTCCTCCTACTCCCGACCGTCCGTGCCGGGGTGGTAGATCGTTCGTGCGGCCAGTCCGGTGGCACACGCTGTCCCCGACCCTAGGGACGGGTGATTTCTCGGGCGTGACCCGTTTGTTTCGCTGAAGTTAACCGCCCCCGCTTCAACGGTAGCCCCGGGACACCCCGACGTCTCCCCGCCCTTTACCGGGGCAGTACCTTGGACGGGTGGACAACAGGCAAGCAATGGGGTCGTGGCTCTCCGGGCCGCGCGCGGCCATGGAGGACGCCGGGGCCGACTTCGGCCACCGGGGCGAGCAGCTCGGTCTGCCCGAGGACGGTCCGGGCTCGATCGCTCGTCCGGGGCGGCGGCTCGGGGCACTGGCGGTGGACTGGGGCCTGTGCCTCCTGATCGCATACGGCCTGATCGCGCACAGCTACAACGAGGCGGCCCGGGTCTGGGCGCCGCTCGTCCTCTTCGTGCTGCTGGTCCTCACCCTCGGCACGGTGGGCTTCACCCCGGGCAAGCGGCTCTTCGGGCTGCGCGTGGTCGCCCTGGAGACCGGCCGGGTGAGCCCGGCGCGCGCCCTGCTGCGCACGGTCCTGCTCTTCCTCGCCATCCCGCCCCTCGTCTGGGACCGCGACGGCCGCGGCCTGCACGACCGGCTGGCGAAGACGGTCGAGGTCCGCATCTAGGGCCTGTCCGGCGGATCACGCCGCAGACGCGGGGCCTGGCACCGCCCGTCTGCGGCGTTGTCGTCGGTTGCCAACTCCCCCACGCTCGGCTCCGCTCGCGCGGGGGGCCGCCCTCCTCCGCCTTGCAGCTGGACGCACCAGACCCCGCTCACCTGCACTGATCAGGCGCCGTAGCTTTCCCGCGACCTGATCCGCCGGACAGGCCCTGGCGTTCCCGCACGAAGGACCTTCCGGACGTACGACGAAGGGGGCGCCCGGATCACTCCGGGCGCGCCCCCTTTCTCGTACGAGGACCAGCGGGGACTGGCAAGGACTAGCGGCCCCTCGGGCCGCCCTTCGGGACGCGGGCGCCCTTGGGCATGGGCCCCTTCGGCAGCGGCATGTTGCTCATCAGGTCGCCCAGCGCGCGCAGCCGGTCGTTGGTCGTGGTGACCTGCGGGCCGGACAGGACACGCGGGAGCTTGAGCATCGTCGTGCGCAGTTTCTTCAGCTCGACCTGGCCCTCGCCGGTGCCGACGACCAGATCGTGCACCGGAACGTCGGCGACGATGCGGTTCATCTTCTTCTTCTCGGCGGCCAGCAGGGACTTCACCCGGTTCGGGTTGCCCTCGGCGACCAGCACGATGCCGGCCTTGCCGACCGCGCGGTGCACGACGTCCTGGCTGCGGTTCATCGCCACCGCCGGTGTCGTCGTCCAGCCCCGGCCGATGTTGTCCAGCACGGCCGCGGCCGCGCCCGGCTGCCCCTCCATCTGCCCGAAGGCGGCGCGCTCGGCCCGGCGGCCGAAGACGATCGCCATCGCGAGCAGCGCGAGCAGCAGGCCCAGGATGCCCAGATAGATGGGGTAACCGATCAGGAAGCCGATCGCGAGGAGGACACCGAAGGTGATGATGCCGACAGCCGCGAGTACAAGACCGATCTGAGGGTCGGCCTTGCGGGTCATCTTGTAGGTCAGGACGATCTGCTTCAGTCGCCCGGTGTTCGCGGCGTTCGCCACCGCGGTTTCCTTCCTCGCCATGCCACGAAGTCTACGTGCCCCCGGCAGCGCCCACGAAGGCAGTGCCCGCAGAGCACGGAGCGTACGGCGAGGGTCACGGGCGGGGAGCGGTGGCCCGCTCCATCACACGCTGCGCCTCGACCCTGTCCTGGGCGCGGCGGCGGTCCTCCAGGACGGAGGTCCAGGCGTTGCGGCGGGCGGTGCGGTGGCCGCCGCTCATCAGCAGCGACTCGACGGCACGGAGTGCCCCGGTGATGGACGGGATGGCGTTGGCGCGGACGGGCGCGGCCTGCATGGCGGGGGTCCCCCCTCGGAACGAGCTCGAGTTCGAGTACGGGTGAATGTGCACGTGCTGTGATTCCAGGGTCACTGATTGGTGTTACCAGCGCGTGACCGACCCGTCAAACACCGATGAAGCCTGGACGGTGGCGTCCGAAATGCTGACGCGGCCCTGACGGGCGCCCTCAGCTGCGAGGACGGTCAGGACCGCGTCGTCGCTACCCCTACCGGTGAGTAGCTCTGTGTGCTCGAACTCATATCCCGCCCTGGCACTCGGTGACGCAAGGGCGGTGACGGAGCGTCAGACAGCCTGGACGGCGATGTAGGTGCCGCGCTTCTCGATGGCCATCTGGTAGAGGCGCCCGGCGCGGTAGGAGGACCGTACCAGCGGTCCGGACATCACGCCCGAGAAGCCGATCTGCTCGGCCTCCTCCTTCAGCTCCACGAACTCCTGCGGCTTCACCCAGCGCTCGACCGGGTGGTGGCGCACGGAGGGGCGCAGGTACTGGGTGATGGTGATCAGCTCGCAGCCGGCGTCGTGCAGCTGCCGCAGCGCCTCGCTGATCTCCTCGCGGGTCTCGCCCATGCCCAGGATCAGGTTGGACTTGGTGACCAGGCCGAAGTCGCGGGCCTCGGTGATGACCTTCAGCGAGCGCTCGTAGCGGAAGCCGGGGCGGATGCGCTTGAAGATCCGGGGCACCGTCTCGACGTTGTGCGCGAAGACCTCGGGGCGGGAGGCGAAGACCTCGGCGAGCTGCTCCGGGACCGCGTTGAAGTCGGGCGCGAGCAGTTCGACCTTGGTGCGGCCGGCCGGGCGCCCGGCGGTCTGCGCGTGGATCTGGCGGACCGTCTCCGCGTACAGCCAGGCGCCGCCGTCCTCCAGGTCGTCGCGGGCGACGCCGGTCACGGTGGCGTAGTTCAGGTCCATGGTGACCACGGACTCGCCGACGCGGCGGGGCTCGTCGCGGTCGAGGGCCTCGGGCCTGCCGGTGTCGATCTGGCAGAAGTCGCAGCGCCGGGTGCACTGGTCGCCGCCGATGAGGAAGGTCGCCTCGCGGTCCTCCCAGCACTCGTAGATGTTCGGGCAGCCGGCTTCCTGGCAGACCGTGTGCAGGCCCTCGCTCTTCACGAGGTTCTGCATCTTCGTGTACTCGGGACCCATCTTCGCCCGCGTCTTGATCCACTCGGGCTTGCGCTCGATGGGGGTCTGGCTGTTGCGGACCTCCAGGCGCAGCATCTTGCGTCCGTCGGGTGCGACTGCGGACACGACCGGCTCCCTAGCGATTGGTTCTTCGGCGTCCTTCAGGGTACGCCCGTTGGTTTTGGTGCCCGGCGCTGGTGCCCGGCGGTGGTTCTGACCTATGGCCCAGTCCCTCGCTCTCAAGCGCTGCGCGGGGCGATTTATGCCGCCGGGGTCTTCTCGATCACGCGCGGCTTCAGGTCCGCGTTCTCGAGTACTTCCTTCAGGTGGCGTTCGACGACCGGCAGGACCTCGTCGAGCGTCACGTCGCGGCCGAGCTCGCCCGCGAGGGAGGCGACGCCGGCGTCGCGGATGCCGCAGGGGATGATCCGGTCGAACCACTTGTTGTCGGGGTTCACGTTCAGGGCGAAGCCGTGCATCGTGACGCCCTTGGCGACGCGGATGCCGATCGCGGCGATCTTGCGGTCCTCGCGGCGCTGGCCGGCGTTGGAGGGGGCGTACTCCGGGCCGTTCAGGCGGGGGTCGAACTCCTCGTCGCTCAGCCGCGGGTCGAGGTCGAGGGAGAGTCCGCCGAGCGCCGGGCGCTGCTCGACGGGGTCGCCGAGGACCCAGACGCCGCTGCGGCCCTCGACCCGGGTGGTCTCCAGGCCGAACTCCGCGCAGGTGCGGATCAGCGCCTCCTCCAGGCGGCGGACGTGCGCGACGACGTCCACCGGGCGCGGGAGCTTCTGGATCGGGTAGCCGACGAGCTGGCCGGGGCCGTGCCAGGTGATCTTGCCGCCGCGGTCCACGTCGATGACCGGGGTGCCGTCCAGCGGGCGCTCGCTGTGCTCGGTGCGGCGGCCCGCGGTGTACACCGGGGGGTGCTCCAGGAGCAGCACGGTGTCGGGGGCCTCGTCGGCGAACCGGGCCGCGTGCACGCGGCGCTGCTCGTCCCACGCCTCCTGGTAGTCGACGGCGTTCGCGCCGAACCCCATGCGGACGAACCGCAGTTCACTCACGGCAAGCGCCTCCTTCGGCGACAGGGTGTGTCAGGCACGTCATGCGCCCAAGCCACTGTACGTCTGGCCTTCGCGCGTCAGCTCAGCGGTCACTCCTCACCCGATCGGATGAATGAACGGGGAAGTGTGCGATCGGCTGCTCACTCTCCGCTACATTCGCGCCGTTCATGAGGCCATAAGGGCTGCTCACAGGCAATCCGGGCACTTCGACAGTCCGGAAGGCAGGAGACCGCACCGCAGATGACGGAACGACCCGCGCAGCGCACTCCCAACCGCCAGCTTGCCGCGCTCATCACAGAAGCGGGGTTCTCCAATGCGGGTCTGGCCCGCCGCGTGGACCAGCTCGGGATCGAACACGGGCTGGATCTCAGATACGACAAGACATCCGTGACCCGGTGGCTGCGCGGTCAGCAGCCGCGCGGCACCACGCCCGCGCTCATCGCCGAGGTCTTCACGCGCCGGCTCGGGCGCCGGCTCACGGCCCAGGATCTCGGGCTGGACGCCTGTGCGCCGGTGTACGCCGGGCTGGAGTTCGCCATCACCCCCGAGGAGGCCGTGGACATCGTCAGCGGCCTGTGGCGCAAGGACTCCGGCAGCCATGCCGAGCTGCGCAAGATCGCGTTCACCCCGGCGGGCCTCGTCGTGCCCAGCCGGGACTGGCTGATCGGCCGGGCCGACGACCGGGTGGCCCACGGCGAGGCGGTGCCCAAGGTGCCGGCGCAGGGCGGCCCCGCGGGTCCCCGGCTCGCGGCCCCGCTCCCGGCGCAGGGCAGGACCGCGCCTCGCGCGCGCGTGCAGGTCGAGCGCGCCCCCGGCCACCGGGTCACCGGCGGCGACATCGCCGCGCTGCGCTCGGTCGCCGAGCTGTTCCGCTCCCTCGACGACCAGTACGGCGGCGGCCACGCCCGGCAGGCGCTGGTGCGCTACCTGGAACACGAGTGCGAGCCGATGCTGCGCGGCACCTACGGGGAGCAGACCGGCCGCCGCCTGTTCGCCGCGGCCGCCGACCTGACCTGGCTCGCGGGCTGGACGTCGTACGACATCGCCGCGCACGGACTGGCCCAGCGCTACTTCGTGCAGGCGCTGCGGCTCGCCCAGACCGCCGGGGACCGGGCCTACGGCTCGTACGTCCTGGTCACGATGAGCCGCCAGGCCGTCTACCTCGGGCACGGGCGGGAGGCCGTCCAGCTGGTGCGGGTGGCGCAGCAGGGCATCGGGACGAGCGCCCCGCCGGTCGTCCAGGCACTGCTGCACGCGGCCGAGGCGCGGGCTCACGGCGTCCTGGGGGAGGTGCGGGCGTGCACCGGCGCGCTGGTCCGCGCCGAGCGCGCCCTGGAGACGGCCCGGCCCGGGGACGAGGTGCCGCACTGGGCCCGCTTCTTCGACGAGGCCCAGCTCGCCGACGATCTCGCGCACTGCCACCGCGACCTCCAGCAGTTCCGCGCGGCCGCCCAGCACGCCGAGCGCTCCCTCCAGCTCCGCGCCCCCGCGTTCGCCCGAAGCCGCCTGTTCTGCCGCGTCGTCCTCGCCACCGCCCGCCTGGGCCTCGGCGAACTCGACCAGGCCTGCGCCCTTGCCGCCGAAGCCGCCACCCAGGCCGCCGAGATGCGCTCGGTACGGGCCGTCGAGTACGTCAAGGACTTCGAGCGCCGTCTGGCGCCCTACAAGGAAGCGGCACCGGTACGGGGGTATCGGGACAAGGTGGCGGCGTTGGGGTAGGGGACGCGGCGTGGGGGCTGCCGCGGGAGGGGCGGTTCGTGTTGGCAGGGGCCATGTCTGGGGCCGGCTTGGGGCGGCGCCCCGGCGGCCCTGCGTCAGGGGCGCGCCGCTTTCGGGTCAGGCCGCGTGGGTGGTGGTGGCGGCGCCGCCAGGCTTGCGCCAGGCGAAAGGAAGGGGTGACCGGGTTCGGGCAGGTCTGTGCCGGGTTCGCCGGCCCGCACTGCGGCAGCAGGTCGGCGCGGGGGAGGGCAGCCCGAGCCGGGCGCTCGGGGCGTGCTCGGCTGAGGTCGCGCCGGGACGGGCTTGTGGCGCCCCGGCGGCCATGCTTCACGGGCGGGACAGGGCCTACGCCGGGCCCGTGCCGGAGGGGCCTTGTGCGCGGGTTCGGACCCTGGCTGTCCGGCGTGAGGCCGGGTGCCCACGATGCGGGCCGTGTTCGGTCGTCCCGTGGGTCGAGTCCCGTGTGGGATACCCCGGTCGGGCCCGTGCCGGAGGGGCCTCGTGCGCGGGTTGGGACCCTGGCCGTCCGGCGTGAGGCCGGGTGCCCACGATGCGGGCCGTGTTCGGTCGTCCCGTGGGTCGAGTCCCGTGTGGGATACCCCGGTCGGGCCCGTGCCGGAGGGGCCTTGTGCGCGGGTTCGGACCCTGGCCGTCCGGCGTGAGGCCGGGTGCCCACGATGCGGGCCGTGTTCGGTCGTCCCGTGGGTCGAGTCCCGTGTGGGGCGGCCCGGTCGGGCCCGTGCCGGAGGCGCCCGCCGCCCCCCTCACGCTGCCCTGTGCATCGTCGGGGGCGGGTCTGCTTGGTGGAGGGAGTCTGGGGTGTCCAGGTCGGAGAGGACCGCGGCGGCGGCTCGGCGGCCGGAGTGGAGGGCGCCCTGGACGGTGCTGGTGTCGCGGTGGTCGCCGCAGACGTAGAGGCCGGCCAGGAGGCGTACCGGGCGGCGCAGGTCGTGCGGGGGGCGCATGGCGGGGACGGCCTCGGGGGTGTGGTGGACGGCGAGGGTCTCCCAGCGGTGGGTCGAGGTGCCGTACAGCTGGGCCAGGTGGCGGCGGACGGCGGTGTCCACGTCCCCGGGCGGGGTGCCGAGGACGGTCGACGAGACCAGGGCGCGGCCGGCGGGTGCGCGGCTCGGGTCGACCTCGCTGGCGACCGCGGTGTGCGCGACGGGGCCGCCGCGGTCCGCGTCCAGCAGCAGCGACGTGCCCGTGGCGGGCGGCTCGTCGGTCGCGTGGTGCACCACCGTCACCGGGTGGAAGTCCGGCACGCGCAGGCCGGGCAGCAGCGTGGCCGCG
Source organism: Streptomyces sp. V3I7 (assembly GCF_030817495.1). Classification (NCBI taxonomy): domain Bacteria; kingdom Bacillati; phylum Actinomycetota; class Actinomycetes; order Kitasatosporales; family Streptomycetaceae; genus Streptomyces; species Streptomyces sp. V3I7. The sequence continues at coordinate 1,821,268 of NZ_JAUSZK010000001.1, read as the reverse complement.
GTGCGCGCGTCGGTCGCCACCAGGACGGCGCGGCAGCGGATCTCGCCGTGCTCGGCGGTGGTCACCGAGGTCGTGGAGACCGAGGTGACCCGGACGCCGGTGCGCACGGTGCCGGGCGGCAGCGCGCGGGCGAGCAGCTCCGGCAGCACCTCGGCACCGCCCTCCGGCACGCACAGCCTCCCGCTCGCGAAGGAGCGCAGCGCCAGGTCGGCGCATCGGCTGGACGTCGTCAGCTCCGGGTCGCACAGCAGGGCCGCGAGCAGGGGGCGCAGAAAACCGTCGAGCGTGCGGGCGGTCGCCCCGCGCGCCGCGAGGGCCTGCGCGGCGGGCAGTTCGGGCCGGGCCAGGATGCGCTCCACGGGCGTCGCGGCGATCCGGGTGAGCTCGGCGCGCAGCCGGAGCGGGGCGCCGATGCCGAGGGGGCGGGTGAGGGCGGGGCCGAAGGACATCGGGGCGCGGTCGCCCGGCCGGTGGCGGGCGAGGCGGCCCGGCGACGACGTACTGCCGCCGTCGGCGGCGGTGTTCGGGCCGGGCCGGCCGGAGCCGCCCGGCCCACGAGGGGCGCTTGCGAGGGCGCGCGCCACATGAAGTGCGCCCCTTGCGCTCCCTCCGCTGCCCGGCGCGCCCGCGCGGTGCCGGCGCCCGTCGTGGTGCAGCAGGACCCCCGGGGCGAACGGGCGCAGGACGAGGGCGTCGAGCCCGGGCGTCCGGCGCAGTTCGGGGTACGCGGTGGACAGGAACTGTCCGATCCGGTCGAGCCGGAAGCCGTCGACCTTCTCGGTCGACATGCGGCCGCCCACGCACGGGGCGGCCTCCAGGACCGCGGTCGTCACTCCGGCGCTGGTCAGCCGATGGGCCGCCGACAGTCCGGCGATCCCGGCTCCCACGACGACGACGTCCGCCTGGTACGCGGGCTCAAGCACGTGGCCCCTCCTCGAGGTTGCGCGGCCGGTGGAGACGTCATGCCCCCAACCGGCTTCTGGGATACCCGAGTTCGGGTCGAGGTTAGGGCCGGGACCGGTCAGCGGCAGTCGCGCATCGACAGGGCACGGTCGCACGGCGGTCGCATGCGGTCGGACCGTGTCACCCTCGTGCGGCGGCCGGGCGGCGGGCCGTCACGCCGCGCGGATCGCGTCCTCGATGCCGGGGTAGGCGAAGGTGAACCCCGACTGCAACAGCCGGGCGGGAAGCACCCGTTGGCTGCCCAGCACGTCCCCGGCCATCTCGCCCAGCGCCACCCGCAGCACGCTCTCCGGGACCGAGAACAGCGTCGGCCGGTGCAGCACCCGGCCCATCGCCCCGGTGATCTCACGGTTCGTCAGCGGCTGCGGCGCCGTGATGTTGAACGGCCCCGACAGGTCGTCCCGGTCGATGAGATGACGGATCGCGGCGACCTCGTCGTCCAGCGCGACGTACGACCAGTACTGCCGCCCGCTGCCCATCCGGCCCCCGAGCCCGGCCGCGAAGAGGGGGAACATCCGGCCCCAGGCGCCGCCCGCGCGGGACACCACCAGGCCGGTGCGCGGGAACACCGTACGGATCCCCGCCTCCCGCGCCGGCGCCGCCGCGGCCTCCCACTCCACGCACACGGACGGCAGGAAACCCTCCCCGGGCGGCGTCCGCTCGTCGACGGGAAGGTTCCCGGTGTCGCCGTAGATGCCGATCGCGCTGCCGTTCACGAAGACGCGCGGTGGCTGCTCCAGGCCGGCGATCGCCCCGGCCAGCGTCGCCGTACCGCGCACCCGGCTGTCGCGGATCGTCTTCTTGTACGCCTCCGTCCAGCGGTGGTCGGCCACCCCGGCGCCCGCGAGGTTGATCACGACGTCGCAGTCGGCCAGCCCGGCCGTGTCCACCTCGCCCCGCTCCGGATCCCAGCGCACCTCGTTCCCGGCCCGGGGCTCACGGCGTACGAGGCGCACCACCTCGTGACCGTCCGCCTCCAGGGACCGTACGAGGGCGCTGCCGATGAGCCCGGACGCGCCGGCCACCGCGATTCGCGAAGGTTTCATGCACCCCAGCATGCCGGTGCGGGCGCCCGAAAACCCGACGAGGTGCTCCTGTCGGCCGACGTAGGCTGACCGCCATGCCGGAACCGTACATACGCGCCGCCCTGTCCGAGGACGAGGAGGCACTCGCCCTTCTCGACCGTCTCACCTGGTCGCCCCTGCACGCGGTCCAGCCCGAGCCGACGCCGCCGTACCCGCCGTTCTTCGACGAGCGCCACCTCCCCGACGACTATCTGGTCGCCGAGCTCGACGGACGCGCCGTCGGCTACGTCCGCCTCGTCCCCGCGACCCCGCTCGCCTCGAACGCGCACGTCCGGCAGATCCAGGGCATCGCCGTCGCCGACGAGGCGCGCGGCCGGGGCGTCGGACGGGCGCTGGTGCGCGCCGCCGTCGCGGAGGCGGGCCGGCGCGGCGCCCGGCGCGTCACCCTGCGCGTGCTCGGGCACAACGCCCCCGCGCGCAGGCTCTACGAGTCCGAGGGGTTCGCCGTGGAGGGCGTGCTGCCGGAGGAGTTCCTGCTCGACGGCGCGTACGTCGACGACGTGATCATGGGGCGCCGCGTGTGAGACCGACCCGGCCGGGCCGGCGCTACGACGTGAGCAGCTCCCCGGTGTCCACCGGCGCCGTCGCGTTCGCCGCGCGCCCGGCGTCGGAGGCCACCTCGTCCGCCGTCAGGACGTACCCCGTCTCCGCGTCGGACACGGAACGGGCGAACACCATGCCGTACACCTGGCCGTCGGTGGTCAGCAGCGGGCCGCCGGAGTTGCCGGGGCGCACCGTCGAACGGATCGAGTAGATCTCACGGGTGACCGTCGCCTCGCCGTAGATGTCCTGGCCCCGGGCCCGCACCCGGCTCGCCACCGTCGCGGCCTGGAGGTTCAGGGCGCCGTTGCGCGGATAGCCCGCGACCACCGCCGAGTCGCCGCGCGAGGCCACGCCGTCGAAGTGCAGCACGGGTGCCCTCAGCCCGGGCACGTAGAGCACCGCCACGTCCCGGTACCGGTCGAAGAGCACCACCCGCGCCGTGCGCGGCTCACCGACCCCGCCGATCCGCACGCTCGGGTGGTCGATGCCCGCCACCACGTGTGCGTTGGTCATCACGTGCTGCGCCGCGTACACGAACCCGCTGCCCTCGCGGCCCTCCGTGCCCACGGCGCCCTCGACCTTCACCGTGCTCAGCCGCGCCGCGCGCGCGGCGTCGGCCGTGACGCTGTCCCCGGACGGTCGCGCGACCCGGGCGGCCGACTCGCTCTCGAACGGGTTGAAGACCTGCGGGAAGCCCGCCTCGGTCAGCGCGGACGTGGCACGGGAGAACCACGTGGGAGTGGTGTCCGGCATGGTGTTCTGCACCGTGCGCAGCAGCGCCGAGTCCCGGATCGCCGTCGTCACCACCGGCGTCGACGAGGCGCCCAGCACGCTCGCCGCCACCCAGGCCACGATCAGCACGGCGACCGCGTTGGCCGCCGCGCCGCCTATGCCGTCGGCCACTCTGAGCGGCCCCCGGTCCAGCTCCAGCCGCACCCGCAGCGCCAACTGCGCCGCCAGCTCGTGCCCCACCGCCGCCGGGACCAGCACCGTCAGCACCGCGAGCACCGTCGCCAGGGTCGTCCCGCGCGCGACGTGGCCCATCACCCACGGCAGGATCCACACCCCGACGACCGCGCCGCCCACGAACCCGGCCAGCGAGACACAGCCGGCCACCAGTCCGCGCCGGTAGCCGGACGCCGCGTAGAGGAGCATCACCAGGGCGAGCAGCACGTCGAGTACGTCCACGGAGCCGCCTTTCTTCTCGTCCCGGACGACCACGCGCGCGCGGCCGGGTCCGGCCCGTGAACTCCGGAACCGGTCACGCGTGCGTGTACCCCCAGAAACGCCCCGGACCAGGACGATGGTTCCGCCGGGTGGCACATCACACATCGCGGACGGGACGCGCCGTGTCGACAGTGGGGACCATGTGTGCCCTCCGACGCCGCGTGCGCGTACCCCGCCTCATGCTGCTGCTCGGCTGCCTGTCCGTCCTCGCCGCCGTCCTCGCGCTCGCGGTGTGGCCGGGCGGCGGCGCCGTGGGCCTCGTCGCGCAGGACCGGCCCGCCGCCCGGCCCGGAGGTCCCGTCGCGCCGCACCACGCGCCCAGGCCGCCCATCGTGCCGCGCTCGGTCTGGCTGGACGGCACGGCGGCGCACACCCAGCCGCCGCCGCGCTACGACGACAAGGTCGTCGCCGTCTTCGTCCACCACACCGATTCGCCGGGCGACTACGCCTGCGCCGACGCGCCCCGCATCATCCGCCACCTGTACGCCGGCCAGACCGGCGCCCGCAGCTGGGACGACATCGGCTACAACTTCCTCGTCGACCGCTGCGGCACCATCTACGAGGGCCGCGCGGGCGGCGTCGACCGCGCCGTCACCGGCGCCCACACCCAGGGCTTCAACCACCGCACCGCGGGCATCGCCGCGATCGGCACCTTCACGGACGGCGTGCCCGTGCCGCGCGCCATGACCGAGGCGATCGCCGCCGTCGCCGCCTGGAAGCTGGGCCTGGCCGGCATCGACCCGCGCGGACGGACCCGCCTCGTCTCCAGCAACGGGCTCAGCCGCTACCCGGCCGGCGTCCCGGCCGGCCTCCCGGTCCTCTCCGGCCACGACGCCGGGTACCGGACGAGCTGCCCCGGCGCGGCGCTGACCGCCCGGCTCCCGGAGATCAGGACGTCGGCGGCGCGGCTGCAGGGCCGGCCGGTGCCACCGGCCGGCCGACGGCCCGGCTGGCAGAACCTGCGGCCCGAGGCCCACTGAGCCTCACTCCCTGAACCGGTCCCACAGCCGGGGATAACGCTCCGCGAGCACTCGGTCGTTCTCGAAGTCGACCGGGTCGCCCTCCGGCTCCGCGGGCGCCGACGCGATGCCCAGGTCGGGGGCGACGGCACCGGTGAGCTGCTCGTACGCCTCGTCCGCCGCGTAGCCCAGATCCTCGCCGTCGCCGTCGATCTCCTCGTCGAAGTCGCCCAGGAGGTCGGCCAGCGAGTCCGGGTCGTGCACCGCGCCCTCGAAGACCTCCCGTCCCTGGCCGATCAGCCAGCAGCGGAAGAAGTCGAACGCGTCGTCGCTCGCCCCGTCGAGCAGCACCCAGGCGGCACCCCACAGGTCCCAGTGGTACGCACGGTTGTAACGGGCCTCGAAATGACGGGCGAAGTCCAGGACCGACTCCGGGTCCAACTGCACAAGCCGCTCCACGAGCAGGTCGGCCTGGTCCTCCGGATCGCCCTCGGCACCGGCCCGGGTGACATCCACCAGCTCCCAGAACTCCATCTCGTCCATCACGCGTCAAGCATCGGGCCTGATCGCGTACGACGCACGTGGAGTACGACGATTCACCCGGCGGGGAGCACCAGGGCCCACGGGGGAAGGGACCCCGTACAGTCGCGCGAGTCAGCGGGCGTACAGCCGCGCCAGCCGCTCCGCGTCCTGCGTGAAGCGTTTGCGCAGGGACTCCGGGGCCAGGACCTCCGCTTCCGGGCCCAGGGCCGTGAGCTGGGTGTGGGCCACCTCCTCCGACTCCACCGGGACGATCGCTCTCAGCCAGCCGTCGGGGTCCGGCTCGGCGGCTTCGCGCAGGGCCTCGCGCGCGGCCAGGGGGTCGACGGCGTACGGGAGTCGGCGCACGCCCTCCGGGGAGAGGCGTACGACGACCTCGGCGCGCAGGATCGAGCGGGCGAACCGCTCCGCCTGGTTCGCCCAGAAGCCGGGCAGGTCGAAGGCCTCGTCGCGGGTGAACCGGAGCCCGGAGGGCTTGACGGCGGTGAAGCGGTCGAGGCGGTAGGTCCGGAAGGCGTCCGCGTCCGGGACCCGCGCGCACAGGTACCAGGCGCCCGCCTTCAGCACCAGTCCGTACGGCTCCAGCGTCCGCTCCACCTCGGCCTCGCCGCGCCGGTAGCGGGCGACGACGCACCGGTCGTCCCACACCGCCTCGGCGATCGCGGGCAGCAGCGCGGGCGGGTCCGGCTCGCGGAACCAGGCCGGCGCGTCCAGATGGAACCGCTGCGCCGCCGTGTGCGGAGCGTCCCGCAGGGAGGGAAGCAGGGCCGCCGACACCTTCAGCCGGGCCGCACCCGCCACGTCCTCCAGGCCCATCTCCCTGAGCGCCGCCGGCACCCCGCTCAGGAACAGCGCCTCGGCCTCGCCGCGGGCCAGCCCCGTCAGCCGCGTCCGGTAGCCGCCGATCAGGCGGTAGCCCCCGGCCCGCCCCCGGTCCGCGTACACCGGCACGCCCGCCTCCGAGAGCGCCTGCGCGTCCCGCGTGACCGTCCGCTCCGAGACCTCCAGCTCACGGGCGAGCTCGGCCGCGGTCATGACCGGGCGGGACTGGAGCAGGAGCACCATCTTGATGAGGCGGGCGGCGCGCATACGGCCATGATGCCGGGGCCCACTGACAGCGAAGGGGTACGGCGAGTTCGCCGTACCCCTTCACCGGACATCAAGCCCTACTACCCTGCTACAGGCCGTACTTCTCCCGCGCTTCCTTCACCGCGGTCACCTGCACCTCGCCGCGCTTGGCGAGCTGGGCCAGGGCCGCGACGACGATCGACTCGGCGTCGACGCCGAAGTGGCGGCGGGCGGCCGCACGGGTGTCCGACAGACCGAAGCCGTCGGCGCCCAGCGAGGACCAGTCCTGCTCCACCCACTGCGCGATCTGGTCGGGGACCTGGCGCATGTAGTCGGAGACGGCCAGCACCGGGCCCTCGGCGCCGTGCAGCGCCTGGCGGACGTACGGCACCCGCTCCTCGCCGCGCAACAGGGCGGCGTCCGCCTCCAGCGCGTCGCGGCGCAGCTCGGTCCAGGACGTCGCCGACCACACGTCGGCCGCCACACCCCAGTCCTCGGCGAGCAGCTTCTGCGCGTCCAGCGCCCAGTGGATCGCCGTACCCGAGCCGAGGAGCTGGATCCGCGGGGCGGTGGGGGTACCTCCCTGCTCGAGCGAAGTCGAGAGCTTGGGGGAAGCAGGCGTGAGGCCCGCCGACTCCGCCGTGTTGAAGCGGTACAGGCCCTTGACGATGCCCTCGTCGATGCCGAGGCCGGCCGGCTTGGCGGGCTGCGGCAGCGGCTCGTTGTAGACCGTCAGGTAGTAGAAGACGTTCGGGTCCTCGCCCGGGGCCGCCTCGCCGTACATGCGGCGCAGACCGTCCTTGACGATCACGGCGATCTCGTACGCGAACGCCGGGTCGTACGACAGCGCGGCCGGGTTGGTCGCGGCGATCACGGGCGAGTGGCCGTCGGCGTGCTGCAGACCCTCACCGGTCAGCGTCGTACGACCCGCCGTGGCGCCGACGAGGAAGCCGCGGCCGAGCTGGTCGCCGAGCTGCCACATCTGGTCGGCCGTGCGCTGCCAGCCGAACATCGAGTAGAAGATGTAGAACGGGATCATCGCCTCGCCGTGCGTCGCGTACGACGACGAAGCGGCGATGAAGTCGGCCATCGAACCGGCCTCGGTGATCCCCTCGTTGAGGATCTGGCCGTTCTGGGCCTCCTTGTAGTACATCAACTGGTCGCGGTCGACCGGCTCGTACGTCTGGCCCTTGGGCGAGTAGATGCCGAGCGAGGGGAACAGCGACTCCATGCCGAAGGTGCGCGCCTCGTCCGGGACGATCGGCACCCAGCGCCTGCCCGTCTCCTTGTCGCGGACCAGGTCTTTGACCAGACGGACGAACGCCATGGTGGTGGCGACGTTCTGCGAGCCGGAGCCCTTGTCGAAGGAGGCGAACGCCTTGTCGGCGGGAGCGGGGAGCGGCGCGACCGGGTGGACACGGCGGGCCGGGGCCGGACCGCCGAGGGCCGCGCGGCGCTCCTGGAGGTAGCGGACCTCGGGGGAGTCCGCGCCCGGGCGGCCGTAAGGCACCACGCCGTCGACGAACTGCTCGTCGGAGATGGGGAGTTCGAGCAGGTCACGCATCTGCTTGAACTCCTCCACCGACAGCTTCTTCATCTGGTGGTTGGCGTTCTTCGACGCGAAGCCGTCGCCGAGGGTGTGGCCCTTGACCGTCTGGGCCAGGATCACGGTCGGCACGCCCTTGTGCTCGACGGCCGCCTTGTACGCCGCGTAGACCTTGCGGGCCTCGTGACCGCCGCGCGAGAGGTGGAAGCACTCGAGGATCTTGTCGTCGCTCAGCAGCTTCGCCATCTCGACGAGCGCCGGGTCCTTGCCGAAGAAGTCCTGGCGGATGTAGGCGGCGTCGCGCGTCTGGTACGTCTGCACCTGCGCGTCCGGCACCTCGCGCAGCCGGCGGACGAGCGCGCCGGTGGTGTCCAGGGCGAACAGCTCGTCCCAGGCGGTGCCCCACAGCGTCTTGACGACGTTCCAGCCGGCGCCGCGGAACTGGGCCTCCAGCTCCTGCACGATCTTGAAGTTGGCGCGGACCGGGCCGTCGAGGCGCTGCAGGTTGCAGTTGATGACGAAGGTCAGGTTGTCCAGGCCCTCGCGGCTCGCCAGCGCGAGCGCGGCCGTCGACTCGGGCTCGTCCATCTCGCCGTCGCCGAGGAACGCCCAGACGTGGGACGCCGAGACATCCTTGATGCCGCGGTTGGTGAGGTAGCGGTTGAAGCGCGCCTGGTAAATCGCCGACAGCGGGCCGAGGCCCATGGAGACGGTCGGGAACTCCCACAGCCAGGGCAGCCGCCGCGGGTGCGGGTACGACGGCAGACCGCCACCGGCCGCCTCCTGGCGGAAGTTGTCCAGGTGGTGCTCGCTGAGGCGGCCGTCGAGGAAGGCGCGGGCGTAGATGCCGGGGGAGGCGTGGCCCTGGATGTAGAGCTGGTCGCCCGAACCGTCGGCCTCCTTGCCCTTGAAGAAGTGGTTGAAGCCCGTCTCGTACAGCCAGGCCGCCGAGGCGAAGGTGGCGATGTGGCCGCCGACGCCGAGCTTCGAGGCGCGGGTGACCATCGCGGCCGCGTTCCAGCGGTTCCAGGCGGTGATCCGGCGTTCCATCTCCTCGTCACCGGGCACCTCGGGCTCGGCGGCGGTCGGGATGGTGTTGACGTAGTCGGTCTCGAGGAGCTTCGGCAGCGCCACGCCGCCCGCCTCGGCGCGCTCCAGCGTGCGGCGCATCAGGTACGCGGCACGGTGCGGACCGGCCTCCCGCGCGACGGCGTCCAGCGAGGCCTGCCATTCGGCGGTCTCCTCCGGGTCGCGGTCCGGGAGCTGGTCCAGCGCGCTCGGCTGGATGGCGTTGGGGTCGGTCATGTCGCCGCCTTCCTCAGTGCGAAGGGGGTTCCCTCATCGATAAGGGTTCGGGGGTGCCCTTGGTCTTTGGCAGGACAGGGCGCGGACTCTGGGATGGAAGTCCGTCGGCGACTGTAACTTGCTGATCGATGATCGATCAAAGGGGGAAGGGGTAAAACCCCTTGATTTCGAGAAAGTCGGCACGGCGTGCCTTCGGAAATGGCACCCGGTGACGCCGAAGATCCGGGTTTTCGCAGGTGAGTGACGGGGGTGACCTTGGTTCGCTGGGTGTGGGGCGGCTTGCTTACGCGCGCGGGGCGCAGCCCAGGACGTGAGACTTGACCAGGTCCGCGATCCTCGGGTCCCGGCGGCGGAAGGCCTGCACCAGTTCCTCGTGCTCCTCCGCGTACGACTGCTGCACGGTCCCCAGCCAGCGGATCGACAGGGCGGTGAACACCTCGATGCCCAGCCCCTCCCAGGTGTGCAGCAGCACGGAGTTGCCGGCCGCGCGCACCAACTCCCGGTGGAAACCGACCGTATGGCGCACCTGGGCCGTGCCGTCGGCGTTGCGGTCGGCGTCGTAGAGGGCCGTGACGTGCGGCTCCAGGGCCGAGCAGTCCTCCGCCAGCCGTGCGGCCGCCAGCTCCGCCGCGATGGCCTCCAGGCCCGCCCGGACCGGGTAGCTCTCCTCCAGGTCGGCCGCGGTGAGATTGCGTACGCGCACGCCCTTGTTGGGCGCCGACTCGATCAGCCGCAGCGACTCCAGCTCGCGCAGCGCCTCGCGTACGGGGGTCTGGCTGACCTCCAGCTCGGTCGCGATCCGCCGCTCCACGATCCGCTCGCCCGGCTGCCAGCGGCCGCTGACGATCCCCTCCACGATGTGCTCGCGGATCTGTTCGCGCAGCGAGTGGACGACGGGGGCGGTCATGAGGGCTCCTTCGGGAGGACTTTGACGCTTAGACAATAAGGCCGGTTCGCTCCGCGGGTTAGGCCGACGAGGGTGCTTTTGCGCAGGTGAGACGAGGCTTACACGTGGGTTGGGGCGCCTTGGAGCTCGGTTTGGTCTGTCGTCGGGCGGGTGCGGGTCCGGTTGTGGCTGGTCGCGCAGTTCCCCGCGCCCCCGGGGGTTGCGGCTAGCGCCGGCTGCAACGGCAGCGCCCCGTCCGGAGAAGTTCCGGACGGGGCGCTGTACTGCCTCAGGGGATCAGAGGCCCAGCTCGACCTCGAACTCGCCCGCCTCCAGGATCTCCTTGACCGCCGTCAGGTAACGGGCCGCGTCGGCGCCGTCGACCAGGCGGTGGTCGTAGGAGAGGGTCAGGTAGGTCATGTCGCGGACGGCGATGACCGTGCCCTCCTCCGTCTCCAGGACGGCCGGGCGCTTGACCGTGGCGCCGATGCCGAGGATCGCGACCTGGCCCGGCGGCACGATGATCGTGTCGAACAGGGCACCGCGCGAACCGGTGTTGGAGATGGTGAAGGTCGCGCCGGACAGCTCGTCCGGAGTGATCTTGTTGGCGCGGACCTTGCCCGCCAGCTCCGCCGTGGCCTTGGCGATACCGGCGATGTTGAGGTCACCGGCGTGCTTGATGACCGGGGTCATCAGGCCCTTCTCGGAGTCCACCGCGATACCGACGTTCTCGGTGTCGAAGTAGGTGATGGTCCCCTCGGCCTCGTTGATCTTGGCGTTGATGACCGGGTGGGCCTTCAGCGCCTGCGCGGCGGCCTTGACGAAGAACGGCATCGGGGAGAGCTTGACGCCCTCGCGGGCCGCGAAGGAGTCCTTCGCCTTGGCGCGCAGCTTCATCAGACGCGTGACGTCGACCTCGACGACCGACGACAGCTGGGCCTGCTCCTGCAGCGCCTTGACCATGTTGTCGCCGATGACCTTGCGGATGCGGGTCATCTTGACGGTCTGGCCGCGCAGCGGGGAGACCTCCAGCGCCGGGGCCTTCTTGGCGGCCGGCGCGGCGGCGGCCGGAGCCGGGGCAGCGGCGGCGGCCTTCGCGGCCTCGGCGGCGGCGACGACGTCCTGCTTGCGGATGCGGCCGCCGACGCCGGTGCCCTTGACGGTGGACAGGTCCACACCGCTCTCGGCGGCGAGCTTGCGCACCAGCGGGGTGACGTAGGCGCCCTCGTCCGTCGCCTGGGCGGCGACCGGGGCCGCGGGGGCGGCGGGGGTTGCGGCGGGAGCCGGGGCGGCCGGAGCCGGAGCCGGAGCCGGAGCCTGGGCCGGGGCAGCCGGGGCCGCGGGGGCGGCCGGGGCCGGGGCAGCGGCGGCGGGAGCCGGAGCGGCGGGCGCCGGAGCCTGGGCCGGGGCGGCCGGAGCCGGGGCGGCCGGAGCCGGGGCTGCGGCGGCGGGGGCTGGGGCAGCGGGCGCGGGGGCAGCGGCGGCCGGGGCCGGGGCCGCGGCCGGGGCGGCGCCCGCGGCACCGATGACGGCGAGCTTGGCGCCGACCTCGGCGGTCTCGTCCTCGCCGACCACGATCTCCAGCAGCACACCCGCGGTGGGCGCCGGGATCTCGGTGTCGACCTTGTCCGTGGAGACCTCGAGCAGCGGCTCGTCGGCCTCGACGCTGTCGCCGACCGACTTCAGCCAGCGGGTGACGGTGCCCTCGGTGACGGACTCACCGAGCGCGGGCAGGACCACGTCCGTGCCCTCGGCGCCACCGGCCGGGGCCGCGGCGGCGGGGGCCGGAGCCTGGGCAGCGGGGGCCTCGGCGGCCGGGGCCGGGGTGGGCTCGGCCACCGGGGCCGGGGCCTCGGCAGCGGCGGGGGCCGGGGCGGCAGCGGGGGCGCCCGTGCCGTCGTCGATCACGGCCAGCTCGGCGCCGACCTCGACGGTCTCGTCCTCGGCGACCTTGATGGAGGCCAGCACGCCTGCGGCGGGCGAGGGGATCTCGGTGTCGACCTTGTCGGTCGAGACCTCGAGCAGCGGCTCGTCGGCCTCGACGCGCTCGCCCTCGGCCTTCAGCCAGCGGGTGACTGTGCCCTCGGTGACGCTCTCACCGAGCGCCGGAAGGGTTACGGAAACCGGCATGGTTTCGGTTGCTCCTTATGAATTGCGGAAGTCTGTCGTCGCGTCCGTCGACCGAGGGTCAGTCGTGCGCGTGCAGCGGCTTGCCGGCCAGGGCCAGGTGGGCCTCGCCGAGCGCCTCGTTCTGCGTCGGGTGGGCGTGGATGAGCTGGGCGACCTCGGCCGGCAGCGCCTCCCAGTTGTAGATCAGCTGGGCCTCGCCGACCTGCTCGCCCATGCGGTCGCCGACCATGTGGACGCCGACCACGGCACCGTCCTTGACCTGGACGAGCTTGATCTCGCCCGCGGTCTTGAGGATCTTGCTCTTGCCGTTGCCCGCCAGGCTGTACTTGAGAGCGACGACCTTGTCCGCGCCGTAGATCTCCTTGGCCTTGGCCTCGGTGATGCCCACGGAGGCGACCTCGGGGTGGCAGTACGTCACCTTCGGCACACCGTCGTAGTCGATCGGAACGGTCTTCAGACCGGCCAGGCGCTCCGCCACCAGGATGCCCTCGGCGAAGCCGACGTGCGCGAGCTGGAGCGTCGGGACCAGGTCGCCGACGGCGGAGATGGTGGGGACGTTGGTCCGCATGTACTCGTCCACGAGGACGTAGCCGCGGTCCATCGCGACGCCCTGCTCCTCGTAACCGAGGTTCTGCGAGACCGGGCCGCGGCCGACGGCGACGAGGAGGACCTCGGCCTCGAACTCCTTGCCGTCGGCGAGGGTGACCTTGACGCCGTCCTGCGTGTACTCGGCCTTCTCGAAGAACGTGCCGAGGTTGAACTTGATGCCGCGCTTGCGGAAGGCACGCTCGAGGAGCTTGGAGCTGTTCTCGTCCTCGACCGGGACGAGGTGCTTGAGGCCCTCGATGACCGTGACGTCCGCGCCGAAGGACTTCCACGCCGAGGCGAACTCGACGCCGATGACACCGCCGCCGAGGATGATCGCGGACTTGGGCACGCGGTCCAGGACGAGGGCGTGGTCGGAGGAGATGATGCGGTCGCCGTCGATCACCAGGCCCGGCAGCGACTTCGGCACGGAGCCGGTCGCGAGGAGGATGTGACGGCCCTGGATGCGCTGGCCGTTGACGTCCACGGAGGTGGGGGAGGAGAGCCGGCCCTCACCCTGGATGTACGTCACCTTGCGGGAGGCGATGAGTCCCTGCAGGCCCTTGTACAGGCCCGAGACGACGTCGTCCTTGTACTTGTGGACGGCGGGTACGTCGATGCCCTCGAAGGTGGCCTTGACGCCGAACTGCTCGCTCTCGCGGGCCTGGTCGGCGATCTCGCCCGCGTGCAGCAGGGCCTTGGTGGGGATGCAACCCCGGTGCAGGCAGGTGCCGCCGACCTTGTCCTTCTCGATCAGGGCGACGTCCAGGCCCAGCTGTGCCCCGCGCAGGGCCGCGGCGTAACCGCCGCTACCGCCGCCGAGGATCACTAGGTCGAAAACGGTGCTGGCGTCGTTCGCCACGTCACGTCCTCCATGCATGTGCGCCGTACGCCGGTCTTCACTGACCGGGCGGCGGCTGGTGTCCGGCCGCTCTTTCTCGGCCCTTGGGGGGCCCTGTCCTGCCGAGCCCCATCTTTGCACTTGCCGCGTGCGGAGGAGACGCCGGGCCGGTGTCTGAGACGTCTCGTCCATCACACCGGTGTGCTCGGGGAGTCTGGCTGCGCCTGGCTTTGGCGGGTGCGCGGGCGGTTGGGTCGTGGGGCGGGGCCGCGACGGGGGTCCCCGTCCTCGGTCCGGCGCACGGTGGGTTTCGAGGGGACCGGACTTTTCGCCGGCCGCTGCGGGCGGGCACCCCCGCCACGTCCCCTTCCCGCCGTCCGCGGCTGCGGGCACGGGGGCGGAGGGATGGGGGATGGCAGTACCCGGCCGGGTACGGGTGCGGGTGCGGGTGCGGGCGCGTGGCGCAGTGAGCAGGGACGCCGGAATCTCGCCGTCCTGCGGTGCGGGCTGCGCGGGCAGGGGCCGGGGGGTCTCGCCGTCCTGCGGTGCGGGCTGCGGGCAGGCGGGCGGGATCTCGCCGTCCTTGGGTGCGGGCCGCGGTAGGGGCCGTGTTCGGGCGGGCGCCGTCTTTACGGTGCGGGGCTGTCCGGGCGCGGCGGCGAGAGGTCGCCGCCGCGCCGTTGCGTCAGGCTTCGCCGTCGGCCATGCGTTCGGCCAGGCGGACCAGGGTGCGGACGGCCGAGCCCGTGCCGCCCTTGGGGGTGTAGCCGAAGGGGGACTGCTCGTTGAAGGCCGGGCCCGCGATGTCCAGGTGGGCCCAGGTGATGCCGTCGGCCACGAACTCGCGCAGGAACAGGCCGGCGACCAGGCCGCCGCCCATGCGCTCGCCCATGTTGGCGATGTCGGCCGTGGCCGAGTCCATGCCCTTGCGCAGGTGCTCGGGCAGCGGCATCTGCCAGGCCGGCTCGCCGACCTGCTCGGCCGTCTCGTGGATCGTCGAGCGGAACTCGTCGTCGTTCGCCATGATCCCGAAGGTGCGGCTGCCCAGCGCCACCATCATCGCGCCGGTCAGCGTGGCCACGTCGATCAGCGCGTCCGGCTTCTCCGCGGAGGCGGCCCACAGCGCGTCGGCGAGGACGAGGCGGCCCTCGGCGTCGGTGTTCAGCACCTCGACGGTCTTGCCGCTGTACATGCGCAGCACGTCGCCCGGGCGGACGGCGGAGCCCGACGGCATGTTCTCGGCCAGTGCCAGCCAGCCGGTGACGTTGACCTCCAGGCCGAGGCGGGCGGCGGCGACCACGGCGGCGAAGACCGCGGCGGCACCGGCCATGTCGCACTTCATCGTCTCGTTGTGGCCGGCCGGCTTCAGGGAGATGCCGCCCGAGTCGTACGTGATGCCCTTGCCCACCAGGGCCAGGTGCTTCTTCGCCTTCGGGTTCGTGTACGACAGCTTCACCAGGCGCGGGGTCGACGCCGAGCCGCCGCCGACGCCCAGGATGCCGCCGTAGCCGCCCTTGACCAGGTCCTTCTCGTCGAGCACCTGCACCTTGAGGCCGTGCTCCTTGGCCGCGGTCTCGGCCAGTGCCGCGAAGGCCGCCGGGTCGAGGTCGTTCGGCGGGGTGTTGACCAGGTCGCGGGCGCGGTTGAGCTCCTCGACGACCTTGGTGGCGCGCTCGACGGCGGCCTTGTACGCCTTGTCGCGGCCCTTGCCGCCGAGCAGCACGGCCTCCGCGAGCGGCGCCTTGCCGTTGTCCGCCTTGCCGCCGTTCTGCTTGTACGCGTCGAACGCGTACGCGCCGAGCAGCACGCCCTCGGCCACCGCACCGGCGGCGTCGGCGTCCGCGACGGGCAGGGCGAACGCGGCCTTCTTCGAGCCGGCCAGAGCGCGGGCGGCGGCACCGGCCGCGCGGCGCAGCGCGTCGGCGTCGTAGGACGCGCCCTTCGCGGGCTTGTCGCCCAGGCCGACCGCCAGCACGATCGGCGCCTTGAATCCGGCCGGGGCGGGCAGCTTGGTCAGTTCGCCCTCGGCACCCGAGGCGCCGAGGGTCTCCAGGACGCCGGCCAGCTTGCCGTCGTACGCCTCGTCCACGGCTTCGGCGCCCGGCGCGACGACGGGCCTCTTGGCGCCCTTGGCGACGCCGACGACGATCGCGTCGGCCCGCAGGCCGGGCGCCGCGGCGGTGCTGAGAGTCAGAGCAGTCACGGTGGTGAGATCTCGCTTCCGGTGTGAAGTTGCTGTGGTCGAGCGGATGGGGCGACCGGGCCCGGGGACCGGCCCGCGATGTGGTCTGGGCGCCTCTCGACCGGGGTTCTTGTCCGGTCTCCCGGTGAACACCCGGGATGAGACTACGCTCGTGCGGCCGTTCGCTCATTTCTGCGGTCGTTCACCTGTACGGGGAGTCATGGTCGCTTCTCGTCCCCCCTTGTGGGTGAGCTGAGCCACACTCGTCGGGTTCCGGAGGGTCAAGTGCCCGCCGGTTCACATGATTTCCACTGATCCCCCACGGAATTGACCGCAGGGGGTCTTCTGGGGGGAGGAACCGAGATTGGCACACCGTGCGCACCGATGGAGAGCGACGGTCGTCGTCGCGGCGGTGGTGGGGGTGGCCGGGCTGGGGCTCGGCGCGCCCGCCGCATCGGCGGCCGCCCCGCCGCGCATCGATCTGAAGGTGCTGGTGGTGGACGACGGCGGCGCTCCCGTCGACGCCCTCACCGCCCAGCTCAAGAGCCAGGGCATCCCGTACACCAGCGTCGACCTCGACGACCCGGGCCGTCCGGTCGTCACCGGCGCCTTCCTGAGCGACACGGTCGGCGGCGTGCCCCGGGCCAAGTACCAGGGCGTGATCCTCCCGGACGAGGCCCCCTTCGGCGCCGGCTCCGCCGAGCAGACCGCCCTGGAGGCGTACGAGCGGACGTACGCCATCCCGCAGGTCGACGCCTACACCTGGGCCCATCCCGAGGTCGGGCTCGACTACGCCGGTGAGGGCGGCTACACCGGCAGCCTCGACGGGCGTACCGCCTCCGTCACCGCGGCCGGACGGTCCGGGCCCTTCGGCTACCTCGACGGGGACTTCCGGTTCGAGGACAACTCGTCGAGCGTTCAAGAGAGTTACGCCTTCGTCGCCCGGCCGCGCAGCGGGTTCACCAGTTATGTGGACGTGCCGGTGCCGGGGGGTACGGGAAGCGGCAGTCTGCTCGGGGAGTACGCCCACGACGGGCGGCGGGAGCTGGTGCTGACCTTCGCCTACAACCAGTACCAGGAGCAGTTCCGGGTCCTCGCCCGCGGCATCGTCGACTGGCTGACCCAGGGCGTGCACCTGGGGCAGGCCCGCAACTACTTCGCGGTGCACGTCGACGACGTCTTCGCCCCCGACGCCCGCTGGGACACCGCCCGCAACTGCACACCCGGCGACCTCGACTGCGTCGGCGGCGACGGCGAGGGGACCGTGCCGATCCGGATGACCGCCGACGACGCCGCGTACGCCGCGCAGTGGCAGCGGGAGCATGGATTCACGCTCGACATGGTCTTCAACGCGGGTGCCGGGGAGGAGTGGAAGAGCGAGCACGGCGGCGCCGACGCGCT
Organism: Streptomyces sp. V3I7; assembly: GCF_030817495.1. Taxonomy (NCBI): domain Bacteria; kingdom Bacillati; phylum Actinomycetota; class Actinomycetes; order Kitasatosporales; family Streptomycetaceae; genus Streptomyces; species Streptomyces sp. V3I7. The sequence continues at coordinate 1,804,007 of NZ_JAUSZK010000001.1, read as the reverse complement.
CACCGATCGGCTGCTCGCCGACAAGGCCCAGTACCGCTGGGTCAACCACACCTACACGCACCGCTTCCTCGGCTGTGTGCAGGACACCTCGACCGTGCCGTGGAGCTGCGCCGAGAACGCCGACGGCACGACGCGGTGGCTGAGCCGCTCCGCCATCTCGGCGGAGATCGGCGACAACTACTCCTGGGCGCTGACCCACGGTCTGTCGGTCGACCGCACCGAACTGGTCACCGGCGAGCACTCGGGCCTGAAGACGCTGCCCCAGCAGCCGCAGGACAACCCGAACCTCGCGGGCGCCCTCGCCACGAACGGCATCAGGTGGACCGCCTCGGACAACTCCCGCGAGCCCGAGCAGCGACCGGTCGGCAGCAGCACGCTGACCGTGCCCCGCTACCCGATGAACGTGTACTACAACGTGGGCACCAAGGCCGAGATGGCCGACGAGTACAACTACATCTACACGTCCAGGGCCGATGGCGGCAGTGGCGTCTGCGAGAACAACCCCGCCTCGACCTGCCTGCCCGCGCCGCTGGACACCGCCACCGGCTACGACGCCCACATCGTGCCCGCCGAGGCCCGTACCGACCTCGGGCATGTGCTCGGCAACGACCCGCGCCCGCACTACGCGCACCAGTCCAACCTGGCCGAGGACCGCATCCTCTACCCGGTCCTGAACGAGGTGCTCGCCCGCTATCGGGCCCTGTTCACCGACAACACCCCGATCGTGAACCTCCGCCAGAGCGCCCTCGGCGCCGAGCTCCAGAACCGCGCCAAGTGGCAGGACGCGCTCGACGCCGGCAAGGTCACGGCGTACCGCGTCGGCAGCACGGTCACCGTCACCGCCCCGTCCGGCACCCAGGTCCCGGTGACCGCGCCCGAGGGAACGAGGCAGCAACTCCTGCTCACCAGCCCCGCGTTCGGGACGCCGTACGCGGGGGAGCGCTCGGCGTGGACCACGTCGGGCACGCTCCAGTCCGCCGTCACGCTGAAGCTGCCCGCATAACGAGCGGAACACCGTCCACGCCTCGGCCGCCGGTCACCGGCGGCCGAGGCGTGCGGCGAGCGTCGCACTTGTTGTTCCACAGGGGGGAACCGCGCATGAGGCGAACAGGCCGTCATGTCACCATGCTCACCGAAGGCACCTATCCGCACGTCCACGGCGGGGTCAGCACCTGGTGCGACCAGCTCGTCAAGGGCATGCCCGAGGTCGGCTTCCACCTCGTCTCGCTCACCGGAACCGGCCGTGAACCGGTGACCTGGGAGCTGCCGGCCAACGTCCGACGGCACGTCTCCGTACCGACCTGGGGCCCGCGCCCCGGCCACAAGCGGCCTCCGTACGGCAGGGCCCGCCGCCGCTTCACCGACACCTACGAGCGCTTCCTGCTGTCCTTCCTCGACCCCGGCGCCCCCTGCGACTTCGGCGCGGCGCTGCACGAACTCGCCCTGCTCGCCCGCGACGGACGGCTCTCGGCCGCCCTGCGCACCGAGTCCGCGCTGCGCTCGCTGATGTGGATCTGGACGATGCCGCACCTGCCGACCGCGGCCGCCCGGCCCACCGTGCACGACGCCCTGACCGCCACCGACCTGCTGGAGCACGCGCTGCGCCCGCTCGGCGTGCGCATCCCCGAGGACTCCGTCGCGCACGCCGTCAGCAGCGGCCTGGCCACCCTGCCCGCGCTCGCCGCCCGCCACCTCGACGGCGTGCCCTTCCTGCTCACCGAGCACGGCATCTATCTGCGCGAGCGCTACCTCGGCTACCTCGGCGACGGGCAGCGCTGGCCGGTGAAGGCATTCATGCTCGGCTTCTACCGCGAGCTGAACTCCCTCGGCTACCGCGCGGCCGACCTGATCACCCCCTGCAACCAGTACAACCGCCGCTGGGAGGAGCGCGGCGGCGCCGACGCCGACCGGATCCGCACCGTCTACAACGGGGTCGACCCGCACGCCTTCCCCTGCGCCGGACCCGAGCCCGACGTGCCCACCCTGACCTGGTGCGGCCGCGTCGACCCCATCAAGGACCTCGAAACGCTCCTGCGCGCGTACGCCCTCGTGCGCGCCGAACTCCCCGAGACCCGGCTGCGGTTGTTCGGTCCCGTCCCGCCCGGCGGCGAGGCCTACCGCACCCGGCTGGAGAAACTCGCCGCCGAACTCGGCGTCACCGACGGGCTCACCTTCGAGGGCCGGATCAGCGAGGTCTGGCGGGCCTACGCGGCCGGCCACGTCGTCATGCTGTCCTCCATCTCCGAGGGCTTCCCGTTCTCCCTCATCGAGGCCATGTCCTGCGGCCGTACGACCGTCTCGACCGACGTCGGCGGGGTCCGCGAGGCCGTCGGCGACAGCGGTCTCGTCGTCCCGCCGCGCGAGCCCGAGAAGATGGCCGCCGCCGCGCTGACCCTCCTCAAGGACGATCAACGGCGCGCGAAACTGGGGGAGTCGGCCCGTCAGCGGGTGATCGACCGCTTCACCCTGCGTCGCTGCGTGGACAACTTCCGCACGATCTACCTGGAGCTCGCGGGCCTGCCCGAGGTCTACGAGCCCGCCGTCGAGACGGTCGCCGACTGGACCGTCGAGCTGCGCGACCCCTGGTACGCGGCGGTCGCCACGGACGGGACCGACTGGTGAGCGGCAGCGTCCGGCTGCCGCCCGGCGCCGTCCCCGACACCGTCCCGTACGTCCCCCGCCAGCCCTCCGTTCCCGGCTGGGCCACGCCCGATCCGATCGGCGAACTCGCCCTGCGCTTCGACGACTTCGTCGCCGCGGCCGTCCACCCCGACGAGATCGCCGCGCTGCTGGAGTCCGACGGCCTGTCGGACGACCAGATACGCGAGCGGTACGGCGTCAGGAACTCCTTCGCGCTCGCCGAGGAACTCTACGACCGCGTCCCGCGCAGCCACCCGGAACCGGAGGGACCCGCCCCCGACCCGTGGCGGATCGGGCTGCTGGGCTGTCTGCTGCGCGGTGTCGTCTTCGCCCTCCCAGGCTTCGCCTACGTCCTCGGCGGCCCCCTGCTCACCGGCCGCCCCGAGGCCCTCGGCCTGCCCGCGGGCACTCTCCCGCTGCTGGCGGGCGCCCTTGCCGGCTGGGCCTGGAACCAGGGGCTGGCGCACCGGGCGTACGTCTGGCTGGGCCTGGGGGACCGCACGGCCGCCCGCCGCTGCCTGCTCGTCGGGGCGCCGGTGGGCATGCTGTTCGGCACGCTCGTCGCGCTGGCCGTCGCGGGCCCCGGCCGGCCGGGCGCCGTCGCCTTCGCCGCCGGGCAGTCCTGCTATCTGGGGGCGGCCGGTGTCCTGCTGGTGATGGGCCGCGAACGGGTACTGCTCGCCGCCCTCGCGCCGATGGCGGCGGGCGCGCTGCTGGCCCTGGTCCATCCCGTGCCCCTGTCCGCCCGGCTGGTCCTGCTGCTGGGCCCGCTCGCCACCGTGGCCGTCCTCGGACTGCTCGAAGTCGCCCCGGTGGTGAAGGAGTTGGGGCAGGGGCGGTGGGGCGCGGGGTTGGTGGCGCTGGTGCCCTCGCGGGGGCGGCGGTTCGGCCGTCCGTGGCTCGCGGACTCGCTCCCGTACGCCGCGTTCGGGCTGGGCAGCGGGGTGCTGCTGGTGTACTCGGCGCTCGGCGACGTCATAGCGGGCGAGGCGCGCAGCGCGGTCGCCGCGCCCGCCGCCGTCGCGCTCACGCTCAGCATGGGGCCCGCCGAATGGCTGCTCCACCGCTTCCGCAGCGGCGGCCTCGCCGGGCTGCGCGCCAGCGGCACGGCCAGGGCGTTCCGGCGCAGGACCGCCCTCACCCTCGTCCGCTGCCTGGCCGGCTTCCTGCTCACCCTGCTCGCCCTGGGCCTGGCCACCTCCGCCCTGTGGCCGCACACCCCACGCCTGTCCGGCGTCCGCCTCGCCGACCTGCTCCTGCTCGGGGTCGTCCTGTGGACCGGGCTGCTGCTCCAGTCCTTCGGCGCGGTCCTCGGCGCGGCCGTGCTCTGCTGCGTGGCAGCCGCCGGCCAGACCGCGGCCCTGCTCACCCACGCCGCCGGCCCGCACTGGATCGCCCTGGCCGCCTACGGCTCGGCCGCCGCCGCCCAGACCGGCCTGGTGTGCGGCCTGCTGGGAAGGGCGACCGCCCACCGATGAGCGCGCTGCTGGTCCCCTACTACGAGCACCCGTCCGTCCGCCCCGCCGAATGGGAGTCGATCGCCCTGGCCGCCCCGCGCCTGTACGGGGTCGTCCTCAACCCGGCGAGCGGCCCGGGCGAGCGTCCCGACCCGGCGTTCGCCGAGGCCGCCGCCCGGCTGCGGGCGGCTGGGGGCGCCCCCTCCGGGGGAGTACGGCTGCTCGGGTACGTCGACACCGACTACGGCCGCCGCCCGCACGCCGACGTCGTCCGCGACCTCGCCCGCTACCGCTCCTGGTACGGGACCGACGGCGCCTTCCTGGACCAGGCGGCCGCGGGCGTCGAGCAGTTGCGGCACTACCAGCATCTGGCGGCGGCCGCCTGGAGCACCGGCTGCGGCACGCTGGTCCTCAACCACGGCACGCCGCCGCACCCCGCCTACGCCAGGCTCGCCGACGTCCTCGTCACCTTCGAGGGCCCCTGGTCGGCGTACCGCACCGCCCGTCCGCCACCCGGCCGTTACGACCCCGGCGTGCGGCTGTGCCACCTGGTGTACGGCGTCCCGCCCGGCGTCGACCTGGAGAGCATCGCGCGTGAGCGCGGCGCCGGGGTGCACTGCGCGGTGCCCGGAACGGGACCCCATCCGTGGGGCACGCTGCCGTACGGGGTGCGGGTCGCTTAGCGGCCCAGCGACGGCACCACGAGTGCCCCGTCGTCGCCGCGGTCTCCGCGAGGGGCGTGCGGACGGAGTCGTGTGGTCCGAGGCCGGCGTCCACGCGCCACGGCGAGCGCGGCGACCAAGGCGCCACCCCGGCCACGGCTGCCTCCAGCCCCTCCGGTACGGGTGCGGATTTCCTAGCGTCCCAGCGACGCACCACGAGTGCCCCGTCGTCGCGGCGGTCTCCGCGAGGGGCGTGCGGGCGGAGTCGTACGGTCCGAGGCCGGCGCCCGCGCAGCCCCTCCCGGTACGGGTGCGGGTTGTTTAGTGGCGCAGCGACAGCGCCACGAGTGCCCCGTCGTCGCGGCGGTCTCCGCGAGGGGCGTGCGGGCGGAGTCGTACGGTCCGAGGCCGGCGCCCGCGCAGCCCCTCCCGGTACGGGTGCGGGTTGTTTAGTGGCGCAGCGACAGCGCCACGAGTGCCCCGTCGTCGCGGCGGTCTCCGCGAGGGGCGTGCGGGCGGAGTCGTACGGTCCGAGGCCGGCGCCCGCGCAGCCCCTCCCGGTACGGGTGCGGGTTGCTTAGTGGCGCAGCGACAGCACCACGAGGGCCGTCGTCGCCGCGGTCTCCGCGAGGGCGCCGAACACGTCGCCGGTGACGCCGCCGAAGCGGCGTACGCAGCGGCGCAGGAGGAGTTCGGCGGCGGCGACGGCGGCCGCGACCGCGAGGGCCGTGCGGACGGAGTCGTACGGTCCGAGGCCGGCGCCCGCGGCGGCCAGCACCACGGCGAGCGCGGCGACCAGCGCGCCGCCCGCCGGCACCACCCCGGCCACGGCCGCCCCCAGCCCCTCCGGGCGGGCGGCAGGTATCCCCGTGCGGGCGGCGAGGGTCAGGGCCAGCCGGGCGGCGGTCGCCGAGACGACGGCGGCGAGCGCGCCCCGGGCCCACGAGTCGGCGTAGGCCTGGGTCAGCGCGGCCACTTGGGTCAGCAGTACGAGCAGGAGGGTGACGACCCCGAACGGGCCGATGTCCGACTGCTTCATGATGCGCAGCGCGTCCTCGGCGGGCTTGCCGCTGCCGAGCCCGTCGGCGGTGTCGGCCAGGCCGTCTAGGTGCAGACCCCGGGTCAGCGCGGCGGGGACGGCCACGGTGGCGACGGCGGCGAGCAGGGGCCCGGCGCCGAGGACCAGCAGGAGCACGCCCAGCGCCGCGGCGCACACCCCGACCGCCAGCCCGGCCAGCGGGGCGCACAGCATGCCGCCGCGCGCGGCCTCGCGGTCCCAGCGGGAGACCTTGACCGGGAACACGGTGAGGGTGCCGAAGGCGAAGCGCAGGCCGTCCGGCCAGGGGGACTTGGACATCGGCGCAGGGTACCGGGCGCCCGGCCGGGGCCGAACGGGCACCCGAGGGGCAAGTGCGGATAAAGTGCGCACATGGGGCACTGGTGGGAGCGGAACGTCGTCGAACCCGGCAAGCTCCCGCTGCTCGTCGCCCTGTCGGCGTTCGTGCTGACCTTCCTCGTGACCCGGCTCATCACCCGTCTGATCCGGGCGGGCAAGGGGCCGTTCGGCAACGTCGAGGCGGGCGGGCTGCACATCCATCATGTGGTTCCCGGGGTGCTCCTCACCGTCGTCGGCGGCTTCGGGGCCGTCGCCAGTGACCGGCACGGCTTCGGCGGGGTCCTCGCCGCCTTCGTCTTCGGTGTCGGGGTCGGGCTCGTCCTGGACGAGTTCGCGCTGATCCTGCATCTCGACGACGTGTACTGGAGCGAGCAGGGCCGCAAGAGCGTCGAGGTCGTGGTCCTCACGGCGGCGCTGGTCGGGCTGCTCCTCGCCGGCTTCGCCCCGTTCGGCGTCGACGACCTCACCCAGGACGAACTCCAGGACCGGGGCACCGTCATCGCGACCATCGCGGTGAACTTCCTCTTCTCGCTCATCGCCCTGGGCAAGGGCAAGGCCCGCATCGCGCTGTTCGGCGTGGTCGTCCCGCCCGTCGCCCTGTTCGGCGCCCTCCGCCTCGCCCGCCCGGGCTCCCTCTGGGCCAAGCGCTTCTACCGGCGCCGGTCACGCGCGCGGGCCAAGTCGATCCTGCGCGCCTACCGGCACGACCGGCGATGGATGGGCCCCAGCCGGGCCGTTCAGGACTGGATCGGCGGAAGGCCCGACCCGGGGAAGGGCCGCCTGCCCGGCCCCCGTTGAGCCGCCGCGCGGTAGCGGTCCCGCAGGGCCGAGGCCGCGCACAGCAGGCCGACGCCGGCGAGGGCCGACAGATGCTCCTTGCCGGCGAGGTTGTTCTTCACCAGCACCTCGGCCACCATCGCCACCACCACCGCACCGGCCGTGACCCGGGCGCCGTACCGCCAGGCCACGAACACGGCGAGCGCGACGACGGCCGCCGACGGGCCGGTGTCCACGACCAGCGCGTCCGAGGCGGGCAGGCCCAGTAGATGGCCCGGGCCCAGGGCGACGCCGACGCGGGCGTACAAGGTTCCGGCGAGCGTGGCGGCGTACCCGATGAGCAGCGTCCGGCGGCGGCCGAGGCAGATCTCGGCGATCCCGATCACGAACAGGACCTGGGCGAGCGCGCCCCACACCGGCAGGTCCAGCGCCGGGACGAACAGCGACAGCGGGGTGCGCAGCAGGGACGGCAGCAGCGGGTCCGCCGCCCGCACCGTCCCCCACTCCTGGACCAGGCCGTATCCCCACGTCCGGTTCTGCGCGAACTGCAGCACCGCCGTCAGACACACCGCCCCGAGCGTCAGCGGGGCCGCCCGCCAGCCCCGCTCCCGGAGGGGGCCGCGCACGGTGGTGTACAGCGGTCCCCATTCGGTGCGGGCCCAGCGGGCGAGCGTCGTCATCCGGCGGCCCTCATCCCGTCGACTCCAGGTGTCTGCGGTGCAGCCACTTCGGCAGTCCCGGCGGCGGCGCCCCGAGGAACCCCTCCGCGCGCGCCGCCGCGAGGCCGATGCGCAGCAGGTCCGCGCTCTTCTCGAAGAGCAGGAACCGCGGTTCCCAGATGGGCCGGTACTTGGCGTTGGCCCGGTACAGCGACTCGATCTGCCACCAGCGCGAGAAGAAGCTGAGCAGCGACCGCCACAGCCGCAGCACCGGGCCCGCGCCGAGGCGGGCGCCACGTTCGAAGACCGACCGGAACATCGCGAAGTTGAGCGAGACCTGGCGGACGCCGAGTTCGCGGGCGTGGCGCAGCAGGTCGATGACCATGAACTCCATCAGCCCGTTGTCGCAGTCCCTCGCGCGCCGCATCAGGTCCAGGGAGAGGCCGCCCGGGCCCCAGGGCACGAAGGAGAGCAGCGCCCTCAACTCGCCGTCGGCGCCGGTGCACTCCAGCATCAGGCAGCGGCCGTCGCGGGCGTCCCCGAGCCGGCCGAGCGCCATGCTGAAGCCGCGCTCGGTGGCCCCGTCGCGCCAGTCGTCCGCGCGCTCGATCAGGTACGCCATCTCGTCGGCCGGGATGTCCTCGTGCCGCCGCGCTCGCACCGTGTACCCGGCCCGCCGGACCCGGTTGTACGCCTGCCGGACGGTGCGCATGGCCCGTCCCTCCAGCGTGAACTCGGCGACGTCCACGACGGCCTCGTCGCCGAGTTCGAGGGCGTCGAGACCGTGCCGCGCGTACACCGTCCCCGCCTCCTCGCCGGCCCCCATCACGGCCGGGATCCAGCCGTGCGCCCGCGCCTGCGCCAGCCAGGGCACGATCGCCCCCGGCCAGGCCTCCGGGTCGCCGATCGGATCGCCCGAGGCCAGGGCCACCCCGCCCATGACGCGGTACACCACGGCCGCCTTCCCCGTCGGCGACCACTGCACGCTCTTCTCCCGGCGCAGCGCGAAGTAGCCGAGCGAGTCCCGCTCGCCGTGCGCGTCGAGCAGGGCGCGCAGCCGCTTCTCGTCGTCCTCGGTGAGCGGGTCGACGGCCCGCCGGGAGCGGAAGGCGGCGTAGAGGACGCCGAGGACGAGGGCCGTGCTGAGCACGTTGACGGCGACGTCGGACCAGGTGGGCGAGGAGATCCCGGGGAAGCTGGACTCCTCGGCGGACACCGAGATCAGCCGCAGGGTGCCGTACTGCCAGCGCTCGGCGAACGTCGAACTCCCGGCGTCCGGCGCCTGGTTGGTCACCGTCACCAGCAGCGCGGCCAGCAGCGAGGCGGCGAGTCCGCCGCCGACGGCGACGGTGGCGGCGAGCCGCGGGTTGGACCGGTCGCCCTTGGCGTAGAACTCCCGGCGCCCGGCGAGAAGGGCGGCGACGAAGGCGGCGGTGAGGGCCAGCGAGACCCAGTTCTGCGCGGACCGCCTGATCTCCGGGAACGCCATCGCGAAGGCGAGCAGGGCGAGGAAGGCCCCGCCGAGCACCAGGTTGAGGATCCACGCGGCGCGTTTGCGGCGCCGCATGGTGACGGCGAGGAACGCGGTGAACACCCCGGAGGCGAAGCCGGCCGTCAGCAGGTACGGCGTGAAGAGGTTCTCCTGGTTGTGCCGGCGCACGTCCTGGCCGAGGGAGACCCACACCGCGCTGAGGAAGTTGACGAACGCGACGGCCCGCAAATACCAGACGGCGAAGGCGGCGGCTCGGTCAGGAATTCGGGCAGCGAAACGCACATCTCCCATAACGGAAGATCATATGGGTGCAAATGCGGCGAACCGCGCTTTTCGCGCCTCGCGCCCCGCGCTACTCCTTCTCCTCCTCCTTCTTCTTCTCCTCCTCCTTCTCGGGGAGCTCCGCGGCCAGCGCCGCCGCGGCCTGGACCAGCGGGAGGGCGAGCAGCGCGCCGACGCCCTCGCCGACGGTCACGCCCTGGTCCAGCAGTGGCTCCAGCGCCATCCGGTCCAGCGCCTTCGCCTGCCCCGGCTCGCCCGACCGGTGCCCGGCCAGCCACCAGTCCGGCGCGCGGAAGGCGATCCGCTGCCCGACCAGCGCGCACGCGGACACCACCATGCCGTCCAGGATCACCGGGAGTTTGCGTACGGCGGCCTGGAGCAGGAAGCCGGTCATCGCGGCGAGGTCGGCGCCGCCCACGGTGGCCAGGAGCTCCAGCGGCTCCCCGAGCACCGGCCGGGCCCGGCGCAGCGCGTCGCGGATCGCCGCGCACTTGCGCATCCAGGCCAGATCGTCGATCGCCAGGCCCCCGCGTCCGGTCACCACCGAGGCGTCGGTCCCGCACAGCGCGGCGACCAGCGTGCCGGCGGCGGTGGTCCCGCCCACGCTCACATCGCCGAGCACCACCAGGTCCGTACCGGAGTCGGCCTCCTCGTCGGCCACGGCCATGCCCGCACGGAAGGCGGCCTCCGCCTCCTCGAGGGTCAGCGCGTCCTTGACGTCGATCCGGCCGCTGCCGCGCCGCACCCGGTGGCGTACGACCTCCTCCGGCAGCCCGTCCGTCGCGCAGTCCAGCGCCATGTCCACGACGCGCACGGGCACCCCGAGCCGCCGCGCCAGTACCGCCACCGGGCTCGCGCCCTCCAGGACGGCCCGCACCAACTGCCCGGCGCTGCCCGCCGGCCGGGCCGAGACGCCCTGCGCGGCGATCCCGTGGTCGCCGGCGAAGAGCACCACCCGCGGCCGCTCCACCGGCCGCACCGGCACCGCGCCCTGCGCGGCCGACAGCCACTCACCCAGTTCGTCCAGGCGCCCCAGCGCGCCGGGCGGCACGATCCGAGACTCCCGGAGCGCCTCGGCGTCACGGCGCACGCCCCCGTCGGGACGCTCGATCAGATCGGTGAAGTCGTCGAGATTAAGCGAGCTCATTCGCCGAACAGTACCGGCAGCGCGCGAACCTCTCCCGGCCACATCGCCCCCGCACCGCCGCGCCGCCTTGGCACCCAAGATCGGCATCCCCTACGTTCCGGTTTGCAGCGGATTGTCGCACGATCGGGAGTCGCCCATGCCGCCGGAGCCGCCCACACCCCCCGCCCCTCGCGCCCCCGCTCCGCGGGCCGCCGACCCCCTCCGCGAACCGCGCCGCGTCGACTGCCCCTGGTGCGGCTCCGCCCGGCTGCGCACCCGGCTGCGCGCCCCCGGCCCGCGCCGCCGCGCACCGGAGATGTCCGACCTCGACGAGTGCCTGGAGTGCGCCCACGCCTTTCAGAACCCCCGGCTCACCGCCGAGGGCCTCGCCCTCCACCAGCGGGCCGCTGACGACGAGGAGCCGTACCCGCTCGCCGAGCGCCCCCGCTCCGCCCGCCGTCACCGCGCGGCCGCCCGCGCCATGCTCCGCTCGCCCGGGTTCACCGAGCCGGAGAGCTGGCTGGACGTCGGCACCGGCGACGCCCGCTTCCCAGAGGCTGCGTGCGAACTGCTCGCCTACACCGCCTTCGACGGCCTGGACCGCGGCCCGCACGTCATGGAGGCGCGGGCGGCCGGGCGCGTGGAGGAGGCGTACGTCGGTCGGCTCACCGACCCGCCCGTCGCCGCCCGGCTGCGCTCCCGCTACGACGTCGTCAGCCTGTTCCACCACCTGGAACACGCCCCCGACCCGCGCGCCGAACTCCGCGCGGCCCTGGCCGTCCTGCGCCCCGGCGGCCATCTGCTGCTCGAACTCCCCGACCCGCACTGCGCGTTCGCGGCCCTGCTCGGCACGTGGTGGCTGCCGCACGGCCGCAGACGCCCGCTGCACCTGATGCCCCTGGCCAACCTCCGCGCCGAACTCCAGGACCAGGGCTGCACGATCCTCTCGGTGGACCGCCGCGCCGCGCACACCCCGCACGACCTCGCGACGGCCCTCTCCCTGGCCCTGCGCCACACCCTGCCCGAACGCCTGGCCCGGGCCGGCACCCCCGCGATCGCCCTGGCCACCGCCCTCGACCACACCCTGGCCCCCGTCCTGCGCCGCACGCGCTTCTCCAACGCGTACCGCCTCATCGCCCGCAAGCCCTAGCAGCGGCCCAGCGGCCCAGCGGGCCCAGCCGGTCCTCAGCCCCGCAGCACCAGCGCCTGCCCCGCGACCACCAGCACCACCTGCTCGCACTCGGCCGCGAACGCCGCGTTCAGCTTGCCGAGTTCGTCCCGGTAGCGGCGGCCGGACGGGGTGGCCGGGACGATGCCCGAGCCCACCTCGTTGGAGACGGCGACGACGCTGCGGCGGGTGGTCCGTACCGCGTCCGTCAGCTCCCGCACCCGGGCGCGCAGGGCGCGCTCGCCGCCCGAGGCCCACTCGGCGTCGTCCCACGCGCCGACCGCGTCCATCGCGTCCGTCAGCCACAGGGCGAGGCAGTCGATCAGCAGGGGCGGGCCGTCCTCCCTGAGCAGGGGGACCAGGTCGCACGTCTCCGCCGTACGCCAGGAGCCCGGGCGTCGCTCCCGGTGCGCGGCCACCCGGGCCGCCCACTCGGAGTCCCCGGCACGGGTGCCGCCGGTGGCCACGTACAGGACGTCCGGGAACGCCTCCAGCCGGCGTTCGGCCTCCACCGACTTGCCCGAGCGGGCGCCGCCGAGGATCAGGGTCCGGCGCGGCACGTCCGGGACGTCCTCGTACGCCCCGACCATCAGCGTCGCCCCGTCCGGCACCGCCCGCGCCCCGGCCGCCGCCAGCCGGCGCCGCAGCTCCGGGCCCGGCGGCACGTCGTGGTCCAGATGGACGGCGACCACGTCCGTCGTCGGCCCGGCCGCGCCGACCGCCCGCAGCCTGGCCAGCGCGTCCGGACGTCCGACGACGTCCGCGAGCACCATGTCGTACATCTCCGTGGACCCCTCCTCCAGACCGGCCGGCGCGCCTCCCGGCGGCAGGTACAGCAGCCGCTGCCCGCCGGGCCCGGTCACCGCGTACCCCGTACCGCCCGCGTCCATGGCCAGCGCCCGCACCCGATGTCCCGTCAGCAGGGTCAACTCCCGCCCGTCCGGGACCCGTACGGGCTGCGGCAGGCCCGCCGGCACCTCCACCGCCGGTCCGTCGTGCGGATGCGACAGCAGCACCTGGCGTACGCCGCCCAGGGAGTGCCCGGCCCGCGCGGCCGCGAACGCCGCGCCCGGCGTGAGGTCGAGCAGCAGCGCGCGGTCGACCAGCACGGAGGTGGCCGCCCGCGCGTCCGGGCCCAGAGCGGTCGCGCAGGCCGCGCAGGGACAGTCGGGGCGGGGGAGTCCCGCGGGGGCACCGGTGCCGAGCAGAGTCAGTTCCACAGACCCGATTTTCCCGTGTCGCCCCAGGTCTCGCGCACCGGTGGCGCCGAAGGGACGTCCGTATAGGCTTTCCGCTCGGCACGTGCTCACATCTGGGAGGCGCACATGGCGGCATGGACGTGGCGGTTCGAGAAGACCGACGGGGCGGAGCTCCAGCCCGCGGTGCAGCCCGAGGAGTTCACCACGCAGGGGGACGCCGAGTCCTGGATCGGTGAGCACTGGAAGGCCCTGACGGAGGGCGGCGCGGACCAGGTACGGCTGTTCGAGGACACCACGGAGATCTACGGGCCGATGAGCCTGCACGCCGAGGAGGCGTAGGAGCCCGAGGGCAGGGGGCGGGGGGCGGGCCGGGGACTCCGGCCGCCCCCCGCCCGCTCACTGCTCGCCCAGCGTGACCTCCGCCTTGTGCTCGGTGCCGTCGCGGTCGAACGTCACCGTCGTCCGCCGGCCCGGCTTCGCGGCCGCCAGCGCCTCGGCGAGCGAGGTGAGATCCGTGACGTCCGCGTCGCCGAGCCGGGTGATGACGTCCCCGGACTCGATGCCCGCCTTGTCCGCCGGCCCGCCGCTCTGCACCTCGACCACGGCGGCCCCGACGGGCTGGAACGAGTCGTCCACGACCGTCCGCGCCGTGATGCCGAGCGCCGCCCGCCCCGTGTTGGTGACCTTGCCGGTCCTGATGATCTGGTCGGCGACCGTCCGCACCATCGACGCCGGGATGGCGAACCCGATCCCGGCCGCCGCCCCGCCCCCGAGCTGGGGGTCCGTCGCGGCGAGCGTCGGGATGCCGATGACCTGCCCGTCGAGGTTGACCAGCGCGCCGCCGCTGTTGCCCGGGTTGATGGCGGCCGACGTCTGCACCATGTTGCCGAGAGTGGCGCCCGTGCCGCCGTCCTGCGAGCCTTCGCTGACGGTCCGCCCGGTCGCCGAGACGATGCCCTGCGTGACGCTGGACGACAGCCCGAGCGGCGAGCCCATGGCGAGGACGATCTGCCCGACCTCCACCTTCTCGGAGTCCCCGAACCGCGCCGGCTTCAGCCCCCTGGGAACCCGGTCCAGCTTGATCACGGCGAGGTCCTGGTCCGGGAAGGAGTAGACGAGCCGGGCGGTGAGCGGGTCCTTGCTGCTGGCCGTCGTCACCTGGAAGATCTTCTCGTCGCCCACCACGTGCGCGTTGGTGACGATGTGCCCCCGGTCGTCGTACACGACGCCCGACCCCAGGTCCCGGGCCGCCTGGATCTGCACCACCGACGGCAGGACGTCCTTGATCACCTTCTGGTAGTCGTGCTCCAGGTCGTTGTTCGGCATGTGCACCGAGGACCGCGTGGTCGCGACCTCCGTCCGGGTCGGCGAACCGGAGCCGGTGCATCCGGAGACCAGGAGCGCACAGCACACGAGCGCGGAGAGCGAGGCGACGGCCCGCAGGGCAGGGGCACGGGAAGCGTCCATGCCCAGAGTCTCTTGCGCGGCGGACGGCCGGGCCTGCGGTGTACCTCCGAACGGGCGCCGCGCGCGGGGCCGTCAGCCCCGTACGCCGCACAGGTGCAGCAGCGCCGCCACCGCGCGGTACGGATCCGTGCGCCCGGCCCGCTCCTCGGCGGCCAGCAGCTCGTCCAGGTCCTCCGGAGCCGGGGCCCCGTCCGGCGCCAGGTCCGTGAAGACGCGCACCCCGTACCAGGCGTGCAGCGGAGCCCCGATCCCTGCCAGCGTTGCGGTGACCGACTCCAGCCGGTCGGCGCGTACGTCCAGCCCCAGCCGGTTGCGGTAGGAGGTGGTGTCGAACGCGTCCTGCGCCCCCGCCCAGTCCCCGGACAGCCCCGGCCGCATCGCCAGGGCGTCGCCGTTGCGCACCAGCAGCGACAACAGCCCGCCGGGGGCGAGCATCCGGGCCAGCCCGGCGATGAGGGGGTCCGGCTCGTCGACGTACATCAGTACGCCGTGGCAGAGCACCACGTCGAAGCTGCCGGGCAGGAAGTGGACGCCGGTCTCCTGACCGTCGCCCTGGATGACACGCATCCGCGCGCGGATGCCCTCGGGCTCACCGGCCAGGGCCTCGCGGGCCACCTCGATCATCGTGGTGTTCTGCTCGACCCCGGTCACCCGGTGCCCGGCGCGGGCCAGCCGCAGTGCCTGCGTGCCCTGGCCCATGCCCACGTCGAGCACCCGCAGCCGCTGTCCCACCGGGAACCGCGCGGCTATCTGCTCCTCCAGCTGACGGGCGACCAGTTCCTGCCGTACGACATTGCGCAGCCCGCCCAGAGTGCTGAGCCAGGCGCTTGCCGCGCCCTCGGGAAAAGAGGCAGCGCTCAGGGCCGCTCTCCGCGCTTGACCTGCGGCTTCGGCAGCCGGAGACGGCGCATCTGGAGCGAGCGCATCAGGCCGTAGGCGACGGCGCCCCGGCGGTTGTGGTCGGGGAAGCGCTCCGCCAGCCGCGTACGCAGCCGGAACCCGCTGAAGGCGGAGTCGAGCACGATCAGGACGATCACCAGCACCCACAGGCCCAGCGCGACCTGCTGGAGCACCGGCACCTTCACGATGCTCAGCACCAGGATGACCACGGCCACCGGCAGGAAGAACTCCGCGACGTTGAACCGCGAGTCGACCCAGTCGCGGGCGAACTTGCGGACAGGACCCTTGTCCCGGGCGGGGAGGTAACGCTCGTCGCCGCCGGCCAGGGCCTGGCGCTGTCGCTCCATCTGGGCGCGGCGATCGTCGCGCTGACGACGGGCGACGTCCTTGCGTGACGACGACGTACTGGCGATGCTGCGGCGCTGGGACTGCGCCTCACTCCGCTTGGGGGTAGGGCGGCCCTTCGGGGCCTGCGGGTCACGGGGCTGCTTGGAGTCGGTCACCGGCGCCTTGTCGGCGGCCCGGCCCTTCTCGTCCTTGTTGGCACGGCTACGGAACACAAAATCCAAGGGTACGTGGTGGCCGGGTATAGACCCCAGCCCCGCGGGGAACGATCCGGCAACACCAGTCGTCTGTAGGGGGACAGAGCGGACGTTGCAGACGGTTCACCCGGCGCACCTCTGGGAGTCACCTCCTCCCTGCGCCGGACCGGAACCGTCCGCCATCGTCCTTGGGGAGGAGCGCATCCGTCCCCGAACAGTGCGGTAATGGATGCAGGGCCCGTACTGTGGGTTCTGTCGCAGAGCTGTGAGCCGGAGTCCGTCAGAAGGGGGCGCGCGAAGCCCATGAGCGGTGTCATGAAGCGTATGGGGATGATCTTCCGCGCGAAGGCGAACAAGGCCCTTGACCGGGCCGAGGACCCGCGCGAGACCCTCGATTACTCGTACCAGAAGCAGCTGGAGCTGCTCCAGAAGGTGCGCCGCGGCGTCGCCGACGTCGCCACGTCGCGCAAGCGCCTGGAACTCCAGCTCAACCAGCTGCAGCAGCAGTCCACCAAGCTGGAGGACCAGGGCCGCAAGGCGCTCGCCCTCGGCCGCGAGGACCTCGCCCGCGAGGCGCTCTCCCGCCGCGCCGCGCTCCAGCAGCAGGTCACGGACCTCGAATCGCAGCACGCGACCCTCCAGGGCGAGGAGGAGAAGCTCACCCTGGCGGCCCAGCGCCTTCAGGCCAAGGTCGACGCCTTCCGTACGAAGAAGGAGACGATCAAGGCCACCTACACCGCCGCCCAGGCCCAGACCCGTATCGGCGAGGCCTTCTCCGGCATCTCCGAGGAGATGGGCGACGTCGGCCTCGCCATCCAGCGCGCCGAGGACAAGACCGCCCAGATGCAGGCCCGGGCCGGCGCCATCGACGAACTGCTCGCCTCCGGCGCCCTGAACGACCCCACCGGCATGGCCAAGGACGAGCTCCAGGCCGAGCTGGACCGGCTCTCCGGCGGGTCGGACGTGGAGCTGGAGCTCCAGCGCATGAAGGCCGAGCTGGCTGGGGGCACCTCCCAGCAGGCGATCGAGGGCGGCGCCGGCCAGGGGCAGTCCCAGCAGCAGCCGCAGGACACCCCGCGCTTCGACAAGCAGTAGGACCACCCCGCAGGTGCGAGAGCCGGAGGGCGAGATGGCCGACATGATCGTGCGGATCATGGGGGAGGGGCAGGTGAGGCTGGCGGACAGCCACCTCGCCGAACTCAACAAGCTCGACGACGAGCTCCTGGCCGAGATGGAGAACGGCGACGGCCCCGGCTACCGCCGCACCCTCCAGGCCCTGCTCGACAAGGTCCGCGACCTGGGCGAGCCCGTCCCGGACGACTTCCTGGAGCCGTCGGACCTCATTCTTCCCTCCCCGGACGCCACCCTGGAGGAGGTCCGGGAGCTGCTCAGCGGCGACGGCCTCATCCCGGGGTGACGGTGCCGGTGCCCGTGCGGTTCCGGGTGGGGGCGGGGCCGTCCCGTCCGGCGCGTGCACGGCGGGGCTGCGGAGCGTCCGCTCCGAGGCGGGAACCCTTGCTGTCTCCGGTCCGGGGCGGGAACCCGGCCCGTCCCCGGTCCGGGGCGCGATTGCGGGCATCCGGTCCGATGCGGAGGTCCGGGAGCGCGGGCGCCGGGGACGTACTGTTCACCGGGTGAGCACCGTCGACCGCGCGCGCCGCCCCTTCACCGCGCACCCCCTCGCCCTGGACGCCGCCATCGCGGCCGGCGTGCTCGTGTGCATGGTCGCGGGATCGTTCGCCGACCCCCGGGGACCGCACGGCGTCACCTGGGGTGTGCGCACCCCGGACCCGCTCAGCCTCGTCCTCATCACGCTCGGCGCGGCCGCGCTCGTCTTCCGCCGCGCCGCACCCCGCACGGTGCTCGCCGTCACCGTCGCCCTCTCCGTCGTGGAGTGCGTCATCAGCGACCCGCGCGCCCCGGTCGCCATGTCCGCCGTGATCGCCCTCTACACCGTCGCCTCGGCCACCGACCGCTCCACCACCTGGCGCGTCGGCCTGCTCACCATGGCCGTGCTGACCGGCGCCGCCATGCTCGCCGGCCCTCTGCCCTGGTACGCCCAGGAGAACCTCGCCCTCGTCGCCTGGACCGGCATCGGCGCCACCGCCGGGGACGCCGTCCGCAGCCGCCGCGCGGTCGTGCGGGCCATCCGCGAACGCGCCGAGCGGGCCGAGCGCACCCGCGAGGAGGAGGCCCGCCGCCGGGTCGCCGAGGAGCGCCTGCGCATCGCCCGCGATCTGCACGACGTCGTCGCCCACCACATCGCCCTGGTCAACGTCCAGGCCGGGGTCGCCGCCCATGTCATGGACAAGCGCCCGGACCAGGCCAAGGAGGCGCTCGCCCACGTCCGCGAGGCCAGCCGCTCCGCGCTCGACGAACTGCGCGCCACCGTCGGCCTGCTCCGCCAGTCCGGCGACCCCGAGGCCCCCACCGAACCCGCCCCCGGACTCAGCCGCCTCGACGACCTCGCCGGCACCTGCCGCAGCGCCGGGCTCCAGGTCGAGGTCGCCCGCGCCGACCAGGACACCGAACTGCCCGCCGCCGTCGACCTGGCCGCGTACCGGATCATCCAGGAAGCCCTGACGAACGTGCAGAAGCACGCGGGCACCGAGGCCAAGGCCGAGGTCAGCGTCGTCCGCGTGGGACCGAACATCGAGGTCACCGTCCTCGACGACGGCCCGGCGAAGGACACCGCCCCGCAGCCCGGCGGCGGGCACGGGCTGCTCGGCATGCGCGAGCGGGCCACCGCGCTCGGCGGCACCCTCACCACCGGTCCCCGTTACGGAGGCGGCTTCCGTGTCCATGCGATCCTGCCGGTCAAGACCCGGACCGCCGCGACGGGGGAGCCGGCATGACACGTGCGGGGCACCCGCACGACGACGGGGGAGTTCGCATGACGATCCGTGTCCTGCTCGCCGACGACCAGGCCCTGCTGCGCAGCGCGTTCCGGGTGCTGGTCGACTCCGAGCCCGACATGGAGGTCGTCGGCGAGGCCTCCGACGGCGCCGAGGCGGTGCGGCTGACCCGGGAACGCCAGGCCGACGTCGTCCTCATGGACATCCGGATGCCGGGCACCGACGGCCTCGCCGCCACCCGTCAGATCAGCGCCGATCCGTCCCTCGCGGACGTCCGCGTGGTCATCCTGACGACGTTCGAGGTCGACGACTACGTGGTGCGGGCGCTGCGGGCCGGCGCCTCCGGCTTCCTCGGCAAGGGTTCCGAGCCCGACGAACTCCTCAACGCCATCCGGGTCGCCGCCGCCGGGGACGCCCTGCTCTCGCCGGCGGCCACCAAGGGGCTCATCGCCCGCTTCCTCGCCCAGGGCGACGCGACAGACGACGCCGGAGACCCGGCTCGCTCCGAACGCCTCGCCGCGCTCACCGGACGCGAGAGCGAGGTGCTCGTGCAGGTCGGCGGCGGCCACTCCAACGACGAGATAGCCGAGCGCCTGGAGGTGAGCCCGCTGACCGTGAAGACACACGTCAACCGGGCCATGGCCAAGCTCGGCGCCCGCGACCGCGCCCAGCTCGTGGTGATCGCGTACGAATCGGGGCTGGTCCGCCCGAGGACGGACTGACCGCCACCGGGCGTACTGCGGTCGGAGTAGGCGGGGGGTGAGGAAATGGACCTGGGGCCTACGGATCGGCGTCCGCGCATGGACCAGGGTGGTGGGGTGGGCGCGCAGACGTGCCCCCTTCCGCTTTCTCCGCGGCTCACGCCGCTCACGCCGCTCACCGAAGAGAGACCCTGACACATGTCCTGGCTGTCGAGATTCAGCCTCGCGCAACGGGCCCTGATCGGGCTCGTGTCGCTCGTCGCGATCGTCTTCGGGGCGATCGCGATACCCCAGATCAAGCAGCAGCTGCTGCCCACCATCGAACTGCCGATGGTGTCGGTCATCGCGCCGTACCAGGGCGCGTCCCCCGACGTCGTCGAGAAGCAGGTCGTCGAGCCCATCGAGACCAGCCTCGAGGGCGTCGACGGCATCACCGGTGTCACCTCCACGGCCAGCGAGGGCAACGCCGTGATCATGGCGTCCTTCGACTACGGCAACGACACCAAGCGCCTCGTCACCGACGTTCAGCAGGCCGTCAACCGGGCCCGCGCCCAGCTCCCGGACACCGTCGACCCGCAGGTGATCTCCGGCTCCACCGACGACATGCCCACCGTCGTCCTCGCCGTCACCTCCGGCAAGGACCAGCAGGCCCTCGCCGACCAGCTCGACACGACGGTGGTCCCGGCACTGAAGGACGTCGACGGCGTCGGCCGCGTCCAGGTCATGGGCGTGCGGAACCTCCAGGTCGCCGTCACCCCCGACACCGCCAAGCTGGCCCGCGCGGGCGTCAGCCCGGCGGCCATCGGCCAGTCCCTCCAGGCGGGCGGCGCGACCGTCCCCGCGGGCTCCTTCGACGAGGACGGCGCCAACCGCACCGTCCAGGTCGGCGGCGGATTCAGCTCGCTGAAGCAGATCCGGGATCTGATGATCACCGGTGAGGGCGTCCGCAAGCCGGTTCGTCTCGGTGACGTGGCCACGGTCAAGGAGCAGCCGGCCCCGGCCGACTCGCTCACCCGCACCGACGGCCGGCCGAGCCTCGCCGTCAACGTGACCATGGACCACGACGGCAGCGCGGTCGCCATCTCCGACGCGGTCAAGGACAAGCTGCCGAAGCTGCGTCAGGACCTCGGCTCCGGCGTCACGATCACGGTCGTCAGCGACCAGGGCCCGGCGGTCTCGAAGTCCATCAAGGGCCTGACCACCGAGGGCGCCCTCGGCCTGCTCTTCGCGGTCCTCGTCATCCTGGTCTTCCTCGCCTCGCTCCGCTCGACCCTGGTGACCGCGGTCTCCATCCCGCTGTCGGTCGTGCTCGCGCTGATCGTCCTGTGGACGCGGGACCTGTCGCTGAACATGCTGACGCTGGGCGCGCTGACCATCGCCATCGGCCGCGTCGTCGACGACTCGATCGTGGTCCTGGAGAACATCAAGCGCCACCTCGGCTACGGCGAGGAGCGCCACGAGGCCATCGTCAGCGCGGTCCGCGAGGTGGCCGGCGCGGTGACCTCCTCGACCCTCACCACCGTCGCCGTGTTCCTGCCGATCGGCCTGGTCGGCGGCATGGTGGGCGCGATGTTCGGCTCGTTCTCCCTCACGGTGACGGCCGCGCTGCTCGCGTCCCTGCTCGTCTCGCTGACGGTCGTCCCGGTCCTGTCGTACTGGTTCCTGCGCGCCCCGAAGGGCACCCCCGAGGACGCGGCGGAGGCCCGCCGCAAGGCGGAGGAGAAGGAGGCCCGCAGCCTTCTGCAGCGCGCGTACGTCCCGGTGCTGTGCTTCGCGACGCGCCGCCGGCTGACCAGCGTGCTGATCGCCGTGGTGGTGCTGTTCGGCACCTTCGGCATGGGCGGGCTGCTGAAGACGAACTTCTTCGACCAGGGCGAGCAGGAAGTCCTCACCGTCAAGCAGCAGTTGAAACCCGGCACCAGCCTGGCGGCCACGGACGCGCAGGCGCGCCGCGTGGAGAAGCTCCTCGCCGCGACCAAGGGCGTCAAGGACTACCAGGTCACGGTCGGCTCGTCCGGCTTCATGGCGGCCTTCGGCGGCGGTACGGACACCAACCAGGCGTCGTACCAGGTGATGCTGGAGGACTCCGCGTCCTCCGCCGACGTGCAGCGCCGTATCGAGGACGGTCTGAAGGAACTCAAGGGCGCCGGTACGACCACGGTCGCGGCCGGTGCCGCATTCGGCAACCAGAACCTGAGCGTCGTCGTGAAGGCGGCCGACCCGAAGGTGCTGAGCACGGCCTCGGAGCAGGTGCGGTCGGTCGTCGCGGGCCTGGACGGCGTCACCGACGTCTCCAGCGACCTCGCGCGGAGCGTGCCGCGGATCTCGGTCAAGGCGAACGCGAAGGCCGCCGCGCCGGGCTTCACCGACCAGACGCTGGGCGCCGCCGTGGCGCAGGGAGTGCGGGGCACCCCGGCCGGCAAGGCGATCCTGGACGACACCGAGCGCGACATCGTCGTGAAGTCGGCGACGCCGGCGAAGACGCTGGCCCAGCTGCGCGCGATGCGTCTCGGCGCGGTGAAGCTGGGTGACATCGCGACGGTCAAGCTGGTGGACGGCCCGGTCTCCATGACCCGGATCGACGGCCGGCGCGCGGCGACCATCACCGCGAAGCCGGACGGCGAGAACACGGGCGCGGTGAGTGCGGCGCTCCAGACCAAGATCAAGGCGCTGAAGCTCCCGGCGGGCGCGACGGCCGAGATCGGCGGCGTGTCGTCCGACCAGGACGACGCGTTCAAGAACCTCGGCCTGGCCATGCTGGCGGCGATCGCGATCGTCTTCATGCTGCTGGTGGCGACGTTCCGCTCACTGGCCCAGCCGCTGATCCTGCTGGTCTCCATCCCCTTCGCGGCGACGGGTGCGATCGGTCTGCTGATCGCCACCGGCACCCCGATGGGCGTGCCCGCGATGATCGGCATGCTGATGCTGATCGGCATCGTGGTGACCAACGCGATCGTGCTGATCGACCTGATCAACCAGTACCGCGGCCAGGGGTACGGCGTCGTGGAGGCCGTGATCGAGGGCGGCCGCCACCGTCTGCGCCCGATCCTCATGACGGCCCTGGCGACGATCTTCGCCCTCCTGCCGATGGCGCTCGGCGTCACCGGCGAGGGCGGCTTCATCGCCCAGCCGCTCGCGGTGGTCGTGATCGGCGGTCTCATCACGTCGACCCTGCTGACCCTCCTCCTGGTCCCGACGCTCTACGCGATGCTGGAGCTCCGCAAGGAGCGCCGGGCGAAGAAGCGGGAGATCAAGCGGGCGAGGAAGGCGGGGAGCACCTCGCAGGCGACGCCGGCTTCCGACGAGCCGGAGCCGGCGGGGGTGTAGCGCCGCCCGCCTGCTCATGACCGAGGCCCGGCACGCACGGTGGTGCGTGCCGGGCCTCGGTGCGTTCACCTCGTCTGCCGTCACTTGCCCGTCGACGGCTGCGGGTGCGTGATGGCGTGTCGCGCAGTTCCCCGCGCCCCTTTTGGGGGCTGCGCCCCCATACCCCCGCCAGCCTCCGCCGGCCCCGTGCCCGGAGCCCGCGCCAGCCACGCCGGGCACGCCGCCGGCCGTTCCCGGACCCTCCGTCGGCCCGCCCCCGAGCCCGACCGGGCCCCCGCCGGGCGCCGTAGGCGCGTCGGTGAGGGCGGCGTGATCGACAGCGGGGGCGGGTCGGTGGGAGACCTACGGCAGCGCCAGCATCCGCTCCAGGGCCAGCTTCGCGAACGCCTCCGTTTCCTTGTCGACCGTGATCCGGTTGACGAGGGTGCCCTCGGCCAGGGATTCCAGGGCCCAGACCAGGTGAGGGAGGTCGATGCGGTTCATGGTCGAGCAGAAGCAGACCGTCTTGTCGAGGAAGACGATCTCCTTGCCCTCGGGCGCGAAACGGTTCGCCAGGCGGCGGACCAGGTTCAGCTCCGTGCCGATGGCCCACTTGGAGCCGGCCGGGGCCGCCTCCAGGGCCTTGATGATGTACTCGGTCGAGCCGACGTGGTCCGCCGCGGCCACGACCTCGTGCTTGCACTCGGGGTGGACGAGGACGTTCACCCCGGGGATGCGGGCGCGCACGTCGTTCACCGAGTCCAGGCTGAAGCGGCCGTGCACCGAGCAGTGGCCGCGCCACAGGATCATCTTCGCGGCGCGCAGCTCGTCCGCCGTCAGACCGCCGCCCGGCTTGTGCGGGTTGTAGACGACGCAGTCGTCCAGGGACATGCCCATGTCGCGGACGGCGGTGTTGCGGCCCAGGTGCTGGTCGGGCAGGAACAGCACCTTCTCGCCCTGCTCGAAGGCCCAGTCGAGGGCGCGCTTGGCGTTGGAGGAGGTGCAGATGGTGCCGCCGTGCTTGCCGGTGAAGGCCTTGATGTCGGCGGAGGAGTTCATGTACGAGACGGGGACCACCTGTTCGGCGATCCCCGCCTCCGTCAGGACGTCCCAGCACTCGGCGACCTGCTCGGCCGTCGCCATGTCGGCCATGGAGCAGCCCGCGGCCAGGTCCGGGAGGACGACCTTCTGGTCGTCGCCCGTCAGGATGTCCGCGGACTCCGCCATGAAGTGCACACCGCAGAACACGATGTACTCGGCCTCGGGGCGCGCCGCCGCGTCCCGCGCCAGCTTGAAGGAGTCGCCCGTGACGTCGGCGAACTGGATGACCTCGTCGCGCTGGTAGTGGTGGCCGAGCACGAAGACCTTGTCGCCGAGCTTCTCCTTGGCCGCGCGGGCGCGCGCCACCAGGTCGGGGTCGGACGGCGAGGGGAGGTCACCGGGGCACTCGACGCCGCGCTCGCTCTTCGGATCGGCCTCGCGGCCGAGCAGCAGCAGGGCGAGGGGAGTCGGCTGTACGTCGAGCTCCGGGGTCTGGGCGGTGGTCACGGCACGCACCCTTTCTACTTTTCGTCTAACTGACGCTATCTATGATAACTGCTTTATGTCACTTTGACGATGGCCATCGCGTCGGTGTGACATGAATCCCGAAGGCCTCTCGCGGTGCCGTGACGCGCCCGCGGTCGTCCACAGCTCGCTGTCCGCCCCGCGGCGCATGTGCGAGCATGAGGACGGAAAAGAAACACATGTGCTCGAACCGGAACCGAATCCGCGGGCCCGGAATGAATCCGCGGCCTCGCTGGTTGCACTGGTCCGCAAGCAGTCTCCGTACAACCCGGGAGAGATGTAGATGTCCGTATCGGACGAGACCGGCACCGTCACCGACGGCATCGTTCTGACCGACGCCGCCGCGGAAAAGGTCAAGGCCCTGCTCGACCAGGAAGGCCGTGACGACCTCGCCCTGCGCGTCGCCGTCCAGCCCGGCGGCTGCTCCGGCCTGCGTTACCAGCTCTTCTTCGACGAGCGTTCGCTCGACGGCGACGTGGAGAAGGACTTCGGCGGCGTCAAGGTCGTCACCGACCGCATGAGCGCCCCCTACCTGGGCGGCGCCACGATCGACTTCGTGGACACGATCGAGAAGCAGGGCTTCACGATCGACAACCCGAACGCGACGGGCTCCTGCGCCTGCGGCGACTCCTTCAGCTGAGCCCCCCGTACGGCCCCGGCCGTACGACCTCATGTGAACGCGAAGGCGGCGGCCCCCACTCGACGGGGGCCGCCGCCTTCGCGTTCACCCAGACCTGCCGCCGCCGGCCCTCAACGAGCCTGCGGCAGACGCGCGCCCGGCTTGGCCAGCGGGACCCGCGTGCCCAACGTCCCGACCACCTTCCGGTCGCCGAGCGGCTCGTCCAGGCGCATGGTCCGCCCGTATTCCTTGGCGATGAGGATGCAGGGCTTGTCCGACCGCACCGTCTCGGTCACCCTGACCGTCACCTGCTCCCCGCTCTCCGCCGCTGTCGCCCGGTACTCGGCGCACACCCCGCCCGTGAAGCGCACGGTCAGCTCCCGGCCGTCGGCCGAGTAACCCGCCACCTTCACGTCCTGCGTCCGCGGCACCCCGGTCGCCTTCCCGGACGGCTCCGACGGTGAGGCCAGATACCTCGGGTCGACCGCCGGATACGTCACCGTGAACGCGTCCCGCGCCCCCGCCGCCCGCACCTCGAACAGCCAGGACGGCACCAGCGTCTGCCGCCCCGCGACGGACTGCGCGGCCAGTCCGAACACCGCCTTCTCCACCGTCGCCGCCTCCTGCCCCGAAGGGCTCCCCGACGCCCCGCACGGCTGCTCCGCCCGGTCCTTCAGCGGTACAGGACTGGCGCAGCCGCCGATGCCCATCCGCTGCTCGGTCCGCGGCGCCTTGCTCATCAGCTCCAGCGTCCGGCGCGCGCTCACGACGGGGTACGTGACCCCCTTCGCCGGCGCCTTCAGCAGCCCGCTGCCGTCGACCACGTCGCCCCGCTCGTCCACGGACAGCCCGATCCGCCAGCCGTACGTGGGCAGTCCGCCCACCACCGGATCGGCGTTCACCATGCGCCGGCCACCGGCGGCCTGGCTCGCGTCGACCTTGGCGTCGTCCTGGCCCAGCGCCTTCAGCACCGGCGCCGCCGCCTTCTCCGCGTCCTTCGCGCTCACCGGGCCGGCGTCCCGGCCGTTCGGCGGCTGGGCGCACACCGGGCCCTTCGCGCAGTTGTCGCTCCCGGCTCCGGACCGCTGGAAGGTCCAGGTCCCCGGCGCCTGCCGGGTCACCCGCAGCGTCGGACCCGCGCCGCCTTTCTCCGGTCCCACCCGCCAGCCCTGCCGCCCCTCGGCCACCGGCGTCCCCTTCACCCCGAGCGCCTCGGCCAACCGGGTGACCTCACCGCGGGTGACCTCACCGGCCGGTCGGTACACGGGCGCCGAGCCCGGTCCCTCGGGCAGCGAACCGCGCACCCGGTACGTCGGGCCGTACGGATCGGGCTCACCGGGCGCGATCCCGTTGTTGCCCCCTCCACTTCCGCCGCTCCCACTGCCGGTGCCGCCGCCCGTGTCGCCCGCCGTGAAGCCGTCCAGGGCGAGGGGCGGGGGAGCCGCGTCGGTGCCGGGTGCCTCGGAGTCCGTACGTCCGCCCGACCCGCCCGCGGCCGTCGTGGCGAGGTAGGCGCCGCCGCCCCCGGCCACCAGCACGGCGGCCGCGACCGAGGCGATGACCACGGGTGAGCGGCGGCGCGCGGGCCTGCCGTCCCCGGCAAGGGCCTGCCTGTCGCTCCCCGCGGCCGCGTCCTCGCCGGGGGCGTGGTCGGGGTTGTCCGGTCGCTCGCTGTTCACCGCATCGCTCCTTGGTGAGTCGTGGCCCGCGTCCCCTTCATGGGGGACGGCGATGGGACGCGGGAGAGGAGCGTGCGGTTCCCTCGAAGACGGGAGTCGGCTAGTCGCCGTACTCCGACATCGCGTCCAGCAGCCGGGCGGACTTCGCCGGGACGTCCACCCCGTGGATGAGCGAGGGTGGTACCGGCCGGGACGCGGCGCGCTTGGGCGTCGTCCAGTGCCGGGCCATCCGGGCGCAGTCGCCGCGCAGAGAGGCCAGATCGCCGTCGAGGTCGGCCGGAGCGGGGGCCTTGAGGTTCGTCATGAACGCACCGTAGGCATGGTGCGGGTGGTGGCGAAAGATCTACTATCGGGTAGGTTTGTCGGCCGCGACGTCCGCATTCGGGCCGGTACGGAGAGCGGAGCGGGTAGCGTTAACTGTCAACCGCCCGCCCGTCTCCTCCCCGCCGCCCCTCGGACGTGCGCGGGCGCCGCGCCCCACCACATTCCTCAGGAGAGTCCCAGCCGTGCGCATCGCAGTCACCGGCTCCATCGCCACCGACCACCTCATGACCTTCCCCGGCCGCTTCGCCGACCAGTTCGTCGCGGACCAGCTGCACACGGTCTCGCTCTCCTTCCTGGTCGACAACCTCGACGTACGCCGGGGCGGCGTCGGCGCCAACATCGCCTTCGGCATGGGACAGCTCGGCACCCGGCCGGTCCTGGTCGGCGCCGCGGGCTTCGACTTCGACGAGTACCGCGCCTGGCTGGAGCGGCATGGCGTGGACACCGAGTCGGTCCGCATCTCCGAGACCCTGCACACCGCCCGCTTCGTGTGCACCACCGACGCCGACCACAACCAGATCGGCTCCTTCTACACCGGTGCGATGAGCGAGGCCCGGCAGATCGAGCTGAAGACCGTCGCCGACCGTGTCGAGGGCCTGGACCTGGTCCTGATCGGCGCCGACGACCCCGAGGCGATGCTCCGCCACACCGAGGAGTGCCGCTCCCGGAACATCCCGTTCGCCGCCGACTTCTCCCAGCAGATCGCCCGCATGGACGGGGAGGAGATCCGGATACTGCTGGACGGGGCGACCTACCTCTTCTCCAACGAGTACGAGAAGGGGCTCATCGAGTCCAAGACCGGCTGGAGCGCCGAGGAGATCCTCGCCAAGGTCGGCCACCGGGTCACCACCCTCGGCTCGCGCGGCGTGCGCATCGAGCGGGTCGGCGCGGACCCGATCGAGGTCGGCTGCCCCGAGGAGGACGTGAAGGCCGACCCGACCGGCGTCGGCGACGCCTTCCGCGCCGGCTTCCTGTCCGGTCTGGCCTGGGGCGTCTCCCTGGAGCGCGCCGCCCAGGTCGGCTGCATGCTCGCCACCCTCGTCATCGAGACGGTCGGCACGCAGGAGTACCAGCTGCGCCGCGGTCACTTCATGGACCGCTTCACCAAGGCCTACGGCGAGGACGCCGCCGCGGAGGTGCGGGCGCACCTGGCCTGATCTGCGGGCGACCACGCGTGTGCCTCGACGGGTCCCGTGTCGACCGCGGGTCCGTCGGGGCTGGTCGCGCAGTTCCCCGCGCCCCTGAGTCGGCTGCCCCTGAGCCTCTGTTCAGCTCACCCGGCGGACGATGTACGCGGCGCCTCGTTCCGCCGGCTCCTCGCCGACGTACTCCTGGCCGCGCATCTCGCACCACACCGGGATGTCCAGCCGTGCCGCCTCGTCGTCCGACAGGACGCGCACCGTGCCGCCCACCGGCACGTCCCCGATGACCTTCGCCAGCTCGATGACGGGGATCGGGCAGCGCCGGCCGAGTGCGTCCACGATCAGCTCCTCGACCGGCGTCGCAGAAGCCGTCCCGACCGGCGCCCCCAGCTTCTCGCGGACCCCGGCCACCGCCCCGGACAGCACCGACAGGAACCGCTCGACGTCCTCCGCCGGCGTCCCCGGCGGCAGCGACACCCGTACGTTGCCCTCGCTCAGCACACCCATCGCCTTCAGCACATGGCTCGGGATCAGCGTGCTGCTCGTGCAGGACGACCCGGACGACACCGAGAAGCCCTCCCGGTCCAGGGCGTCGAGCAGCGCCTCGCCGTCGACGTAGAGGCAGGAGAAGGTGACGATCCCGGGCAGCCTGCGCGCCGGATCGCCCACCACCTCGACGTCCGGCACCAGTTCCGGCACCCGGGTGCGGATCCGCTCGGTCAACTCCCGCAGCCGTACGGCCTCCTGGGCCGCCTCGGCCCGTACCGCCCGCAGCGATGCGGCCGCGGCCACGATCGCCGGGATGTTCTCGAACCCGGGCGCCCGCCCCGACTCGCGCTCGTCCACCGGCCCCTGGGCCGCGAACCGCACCCCCTTGCGTACGACGAGCAGCCCGACCCCCGACGGCCCGCCCCACTTGTGGGCACTGCCCGTCAGCAGGGACCAGTCGCCCTCGACGCGCCCCCAGCCCAGCGACTGGGCCGCGTCCACCAGCAGCGGCACCCCGGCCGCCCGGCACACCTCGGCCACCGCGGCCACCGGCTGCTCGGTCCCCACCTCGTGGCTGGCCGACTGCAGACAGGCCAGCGCGGTGTCGGTGCGCAGCGCCCCGGCGTAGGAGTCCGCGGTGACCGCGCCCGTACGCAGGACCGGGACCCGGGTCACCGATCCGCCGTCGGCCTCGAACACGTCCGCCGCGTGCAGCACCGAGGAGTGTTCGACGGCTGACACGATCAGGTGGCGTCCGGTCCGGCGCCGTCCCGCCAGCGCGCCCGCGACGCCGGTGTGCACGGCCCGGGTCCCGGAGGAGGTGAACACCAGCTCGTCCGGCCGGCACCCCACCGCCTCCGCGGCCGCCTCGCGCGCCGCGTCCAGCAGCATCCGCGCCCGCCGCCCCTCCCGGTACAGCCGTGCGGGATCGGCCCACCCCTCGTCGAGCGAGGCCTGGAGCGCCTGCCGGGCGACGGGGTGGAGGGGAGCGGCGGAGGCCGCGTCGAAGTAGGACACACCGCCACGCTAATCCTCGGTGCGCCGACCCGTCCTGGCGGCCCGGCTCACCTGTCGGGCTTTTCGTGGGAGATCCGCCTGAACACGCACAATCCCGACCCCTCGTCGTCACCCCCCGCACGAGCGTCCGTAACGACCCCGAGACATAGGCCCCCGAAAGCGTCGAATCCCCGTCAGATGGCGGTGTACGGCGGGGTGTCCGGGGCCCCTCGGGGGGAGGCGCGACGCGTTGCCCACCCCTCCCGCGCGACCCCGAAATGCGTCCAGTAGGGTTTGGTCCGCATAAACATCAAACCCCTGCCCGACGCAGGGCGGCGACCGACCAGCGAGACGGCCGCAGCCGTACAGCGCGGGCGAGACTCTCGGGAAGGCGCTACGTGAGTCCCAACGGCTCCGACCGCTCGCCGCGGCGCCCGATGCGGCGGAAGCTGCTGCAGGCACTGACCGCGGGCCTGGTCCTGGCGACCGCGACCGGTTGCACATACAAGGACTTCCCCCGCCTTGGTATGCCCACCCCGACCACGGAAGAGGCTCCGCGGATCCTTTCCCTGTGGCAGGGTTCCTGGGCTGCCGCGCTCGCCGTCGGCGTGCTGGTGTGGGGCCTGATCCTGTGGAGCGTCATGTTCCACCGGCGCAGCCGCACCAAGGTCGAGGTACCTCCGCAGACCCGGTACAACATGCCGATCGAGGCCCTGTACACGGTGGTCCCGATCATCATCATCTCGGTGCTCTTCTACTTCACGGCCCGGGACGAGGCGAAGCTCCTCAGCCTCTCCAAGAAGCCCGACGTCACGGTCAACGTGGTCGGCTTCCAGTGGAGCTGGGGCTTCAACTACATCGAGAACGTTCCCGGTTCCAAGGGCAACGCGAAGACCGATCCGAACCTGGACGCCATTCCGAACCGGTTCGTGAAGGAATTCCCGGCGAACGCCGGCGGCGTCTACGACGTCGGCACGCCCGGTACGCGGAACCCGCAGACGCACAACCCCGGTCCGACGCTCTGGCTCCCTGAGGGCAAGACGGTCCGCTTCATCCTCACCTCGCGTGACGTCATCCACTCCTTCTGGGTGGTGCCGTTCCTGATGAAGCAGGACGTGATCCCGGGCCACACCAACGCCTTCCAGGTGACCCCGAACCACCAGGGCACCTTCTTCGGCAAGTGTGCGGAGCTCTGCGGCGTCGACCACTCCCGGATGCTGTTCAACGTGAAGGTCGTCTCCCCCGAGCGCTACGAGCAGCACCTCAAGGACCTCGCCAAGAAGGGGCAGACCGGTTACATTCCCGCCGGCATCAAGCAGACGCCGCATGAGAAGAACCGGGAGACGAACAACCTGTGAGCATCCTCAACGAACCCCAGGGTGCCGCGGCAGCTGAAGACTCGTACGAGCACGAGCTGCCGGTCAGGCGCAAGCAGCCCGGCAACGTCGTGGTGAAGTGGCTGACGACCACCGACCACAAGACGATCGGCACGCTGTACCTCGTGACGTCGTTCGCGTTCTTCCTGATCGGCGGCGTGATGGCGCTCCTCATGCGCGCCGAGCTGGCCCGGCCGGGCCTGCAGATCATGTCCAACGAGCAGTTCAACCAGGCGTTCACGATGCACGGCACCGTGATGCTCCTGATGTTCGCGACCCCGCTCTTCGCCGGCTTCGCGAACTGGATCATGCCGCTGCAGATCGGCGCGCCCGACGTGGCGTTCCCGCGGCTGAACATGTTCGCCTACTGGCTCTATCTGTTCGGCTCGACGATCGCGGTCGGTGGTTTCATCACCCCCGAGGGCGCGGCCGACTTCGGCTGGTTCGCGTACAGCCCGCTGTCGGACGCGGTCCGCTCGCCGGGCCTCGGCGCCGACATGTGGATCATGGGTCTGGCCCTCTCCGGCTTCGGCACGATCCTCGGCTCGGTCAACTTCATCACCACGATCATCTGCATGCGTGCTCCGGGCATGACCATGTTCCGCATGCCGATCTTCGTGTGGAACGTGCTGCTGACCGGTGTCCTGGTCCTGCTGGCCTTCCCGGTGCTGGCCGCCGCGCTGTTCGCCCTGGAGGCGGACCGCAAGTTCGGTGCCCATGTCTTCGACGCGGCCAACGGTGGCGCACTGCTGTGGCAACACCTCTTCTGGTTCTTCGGACACCCAGAGGTGTACATCATTGCCCTGCCGTTCTTCGGCATCATCAGTGAGGTCATCCCGGTCTTCTCCCGCAAGCCGATGTTCGGCTACATGGGTCTGATCGCCGCGACGATCTCGATCGCCGGTCTGTCCGTGACCGTGTGGGCGCACCACATGTACGTCACCGGCGGTGTGCTGCTGCCGTTCTTCTCCTTCATGACCTTCCTGATCGCGGTCCCGACCGGTGTGAAGTTCTTCAACTGGATCGGCACCATGTGGAAGGGGTCACTGAGCTTCGAGACCCCGATGCTCTGGGCCGTCGGCTTCCTGATCACCTTCACCTTCGGTGGTCTGACGGGTGTCATCCTGGCCTCGCCGCCGATGGACTTCCACGTCTCGGACTCGTACTTCGTGGTGGCGCACTTCCACTACGTCGTGTTCGGCACCGTCGTCTTCGCGATGTTCTCCGGCTTCCACTTCTGGTGGCCGAAGTTCACCGGCAAGATGCTCGACGAGCGCCTCGGCAAGATCACCTTCTGGACGCTGTTCATCGGCTTCCACGGCACCTTCCTGGTCCAGCACTGGCTGGGCGCCGAGGGCATGCCCCGTCGTTACGCCGACTACCTGGCGGCCGACGGCTTCACCGCCCTGAACACGATCTCCACGATCAGCTCGTTCCTGCTCGGCCTGTCGATCCTGCCGTTCCTCTACAACGTGTGGAAGACGGCCAAGTACGGCAAGCCGGTCGGCGTCGACGACCCCTGGGGCTACGGCCGTTCGCTGGAGTGGGCCACCTCGTGCCCGCCCCCGCGGCACAACTTCCTCACCCTGCCGCGGATCCGCAGCGAATCCCCGGCGTTCGACCTGCACCACCCTGAGATCGCGGCCCTCGAGCAGCTTGAGCACGCCGGCCACGCCGGTGCCATCGCGGGCGGCAAGGAGGCCGGCAAGTGAAGATCCAGGGCAGGATGTTCATGTGGCTGAGCGCCTTCATCCTCGTCATGGCGGTCGTCTATGGCGTGTGGTCGAAGGAGCCGGTCGGTACGACGGCGCTCGTCATGGCCTTCGGCCTGTGCATCATGGTCGGCTACTACCTGGGCTTCACCGCCCGGCGGGTCGACGCGGGTGCCCAGGACAACAAGGAGGCCGACGTCGCGGACGAGGCCGGCGAGCTGGGCTTCTTCAGCCCGCACAGCTGGCAGCCGCTCGCGCTCGGCATCGGCGGCGCGCTGGCCTTCCTCGGCATCGCCGTCGGCTGGTGGCTGATGTACTTCTCGGCGCCGATCATCCTGATCGGTCTGTTCGGCTGGGTGTTCGAGTACTACCACGGTGAGAGCCGCACGCAGTAGCGCACGCAGCGCACTCCGGGGAAGCCCGGGCACTCCGTCAGGAGGCCCGGGCTTCCCCCATTTGCCGGACAAAAGGCCCACGATCGGACTGTCCTACCGCGCACCGGTCCGCTCATCTGCTTAGCGTGGCGGCATGAGCCACACTGTGCGTTTTCGCGGCGCGGGAGCCGGCACCGTCATCGGCTGCACCCTGCTGGTGACCGCCCTCGGTGCGGGCCTGACCGCCTGTAGCTCGGACAGCGAATCCTTGTCAGCCCGGCCCTACGACGCGGCGGACAGGATCTCCTTCAACGCCCCCACGGGTTCCGGCAAGAAGGCCGACCCGGACAAGCCCCTCGAGGTCAGCGCCACCGGGGACGACCGCATCACGGACGTCACGGCGATGGACGCCACGGGCCGCTACGTGACGGGCGAACTCGCCGCCGACGGCAGCCGTTGGCACAGCACCTCCCCACTCGCCGCCAACGCCCACTACACCGTGCGGGTCAGCACGGAGGGCGAGGACGGGGCGCCCGGCCGCAAGGTCCTGGACTTCGACACCACCAAGCCCACCGCCAAGAAGGCCCTGGACGTCACGTTCGGGCCCAAGACGGGGGAGTACGGCGTCGGCCAGCCCATCACCGCGGACCTCAGCCAGCCCGTACGGGACAAGGCCCAGCGCGCCCTCGTCGAGCGGTCCCTCCAGGTCGACTCGGTGCCGGGTGTCGCGGGCGCCTGGTACTGGGTGAACGACAAGCAACTGCACTACCGGCCCAAGGAGTACTGGCCCACCCACGCCACGATCCAGGTGCGCAGCAACCTGGAGGGCGTCAAGATCAGCGACCGGCTGCGCGGCGGCACCGGCAAACCCCTGAAGATCACCACCGGTGACCAGATCATCGCCGTCACCGACGCCGCGACGCACTCCATGAAGGTCTACAAGAATGGCGCGGTGATCAAGGAGATCCCGATCACCACGGGCAAGCCCGGCTTCGAGACCCGCAACGGTGTCAAGGTCATCCTGGGCAAGGAGTACTTCGTACGCATGCGCGGGACCACGGTCGGCATCGCCGAGGGCACCTCCGACTCCTACGACCTGCCCGTGTACTACGCCACCCGGGTCACCTGGTCCGGCGAGTACGTCCACGCCGCACCCTGGTCCGTCGGTTCCCAGGGCGCCGCCAACGTCAGCCACGGCTGCACCGGCATGAGCACCGGCAACGCGGAGTGGTTCTTCAACACCGTCCGAGAGGGCGACATCGTCCAGGTCGTCAACTCCAACGGCCAGGAGATGACCCCGTTCGACAACGGCTTCGGCGACTGGAACGTCCCCTGGGAGAAGTGGCGGGGCGGCAGCGCCCTGATGGCCGGCACGCCGGACACCCAGCGGCCCGAGGACATGGCCCGCCTCCAGCCGACGGCGCTCTGAACACACAGGGGCGTGCGGGGGGCCGTACAGCCGCTGTACGCCCCCCCGCACGCCCCTTGCGTCTCCTAGGCGCTCTGGAGCCTCTTCTGCCGCAGCAGGGAGGCGAGGGCGCCCGCGAACTCCACCGGCTCCACCGGGAGCGTCACAGCGGCCTCCGCGCGGCTCCAGGTGGCCAGCCAGGCGTCCTGGGGGCGGCCCATGAGCAGCAGTACCGGCGGGGCGTCGAAGATCTCGTCCTTGATCTGCCGGCACAGGCCCATGCCACCCATCGGCACGGCCTCGCCGTCCAGGACACAGACGTCGATGCCGCCCTTGGTCAGCTCCCGCATGACGGCGGCGGGCGTGGCGCACTCCACGAACTCCACGAGGGGGACGTCCGGGGCGGGCCGGCGGCCCGTGACCAACCGCACTTGCTCACGGGTGCCTGCGTCATCGCTGTAGACCAGCACCGTCGCGGTCGCCTGCATTGTTCCTCCACGCCTAGAAAGACACAGTATGGGTCGGGAACTTCCGGGTACCGATGGCGCGGATGCTACCCCTTCCGACACCTCGTCAACACCGGTTCGGACAGGCCTTCGATGGGTCCGCGCGGCGGCATCAAAGCAGTACACACCGCACGGACACTCCGAACGGGACCCCCGGGGTGAGGGCCAGATAAGCGACCGACATAATGTCGGTCGTGGCGACAGCAACGACAGTAGAAACCGGGCACGCGCACCCGTCGGTCAATCGGCCGAACCTCACCAGCGTCGGAACCATCATCTGGCTGAGTTCCGAGCTGATGTTCTTCGCGGCCCTCTTCGCGATGTACTTCACCCTGCGATCGGTGACCGGTCCCAAGTACTGGAAGGAAATGGCGTCCGCGCTGAACCTTCCGTTCTCGGCGACCAACACCACGATCCTGGTGCTCTCCTCACTCACCTGTCAGCTCGGCGTGTTCGCCGCCGAGCGCGGTGACGTGAAGAAGCTCCGGGCCTGGTTCGCCGTCACCTTCGTGATGGGTGCGATCTTCATCGGCGGTCAGATCTTCGAGTACACGGAGCTGGTCACGAAGGACGGGCTCTCGCTCTCCTCCGGCCCGTACGGCTCGGTGTTCTACCTGACCACCGGTTTCCACGGCCTGCACGTGACGGGCGGTCTCATCGCCTTCCTGCTGGTCCTCGGCCGCACCTACGTGGCCAAGAGGTTCACGCACGAGCAGGCGACCGCCGCCATCGTCGTGTCCTACTACTGGCACTTCGTCGATGTCGTCTGGATCGGCCTCTTCGCAACGATCTACCTGATCAAGTAATCGGCGCGCCGGAGACGGCCGGGCCGATCCAATCCCTGAAGCATCGACGCAGAAGATCCTGACACCGGGGTAATCCGTGAAAAAGCTCTCCGTACGACGACGCCATCCGCTGGCGGCGGTCGTCGTCCTACTCCTTGCGCTGGCGGCCACTGGGGGGCTGTACGCCGCGTTCGCGCCCGCGAGCAAGGCACAGGCCGATGAAACGGCCCAGTCCCTGACGATCGAGGAGGGCAAGAAGCTCTACTCGGTCGGCTGCGCCAGCTGCCACGGCACCGGTGGCCAGGGCACCTCCGACGGGCCGAGCCTGGTGGGCGTGGGCGCCGCGGCCGTGGACTTCCAGGTCAGCACCGGCCGCATGCCGGCCGCCACCTCCCAGGGTGCCCAGGTCCCGAGCAAGAAGCCCATCTACGACCAGGCCCAGATCGACCAGCTCGCGGCGTACATCGCGTCGCTGGGCGCCGGTCCTGAGGTGCCGACCGAGCAGCAGTACGGCCCCCAGGGCGCCGACATCGCCCACGGTGGCGAGCTGTTCCGCACCAACTGCGCGCAGTGCCACAACTTCACCGGCAAGGGTGGTGCGCTGACCAAGGGCAAGTTCGCGCCGACCCTCGAGGGTGTCGCCCCGAAGCACATCTACGAGGCCATGCAGACCGGCCCGCAGAACATGCCCTCCTTCCCCGACACGACGATGCCGGAGAAGGACAAGAAGGACATCATCGCGTACCTGAACGCGGTCAACAGCAGCAACACCGAGAACCCCGGCGGTCTCGAGCTGGGCGGTCTCGGCCCGGTCACCGAGGGCCTGTTCGGATGGATCTTCGGACTGGGTGCCCTGATCGCGGTCGCCGTCTGGGTCGCCGCTCGGACCGCAAAGGCCAAGAAGTCATGAGTAGCCAAGACATTCCAGAAGAGAACCTGCCGGCCCAGCGGCCCGCAGGACACAGCGAGCACGAGGCCGTCAGCGTCGCGGACGAGAAGCACCCGTTCGCCGACCCCGGTCTGCCGCCGCACGAGCACCGGATCCAGGACATCGACGAGCGGGCCGCCCAGCGGTCCGAGCGCGTCGTGGCCATGCTGTTCACGGTGTCGATGCTGGCCGCCCTCGCCTTCATCGCCGCGTATGTGACGATCCCGGCCGACAAGTCGGTCTTCGTCTTCCCGATCGGTCACCTCAGCGCCCTGAACTTCGCGCTGGGTCTGACCCTCGGCACGGCGCTGTTCTGCATCGGCGCGGGCGCGGTCCACTGGGCCCGCACCCTGATGTCCGACGTGGAGCTGACCGACGAGCGGCACGACATCTCGGCGACCCCCGAGGTCCGCGCGAAGGTCTTCGAGGACTTCCGGGCGGGCGCCAAGGAGTCCGGGCTCGGCCCGCCGCAAGCTGATCCGCAACACGATGCTCGGCGCGCTCACCCTGGTGCCGCTGTCCGGCCTCGTCCTGCTGCGCGACCTCGGCCCGCTGCCGGGCACCTCGCTGCGGCACACGCTGTGGTCGAAGGGCAAGCTCCTCGTCAACGTCAACACCAACCAGCCGCTGCGTCCCGAGGACGTCGCCGTCGGTTCGCTGACGTTCGCCAAGCCCGAGGGCCTGGAGGACAAGGCCGAGGACTTCCAGACCGAGATCGCCAAGGCGGCCCTGATGATCGTGCGGCTCCAGCCGGACGACATCAAGGACAAGCGCGAGCTCGAGTGGTCGCACGAGGGCATCGTGGCGTACTCGAAGATCTGCACCCACGTGGGTTGCCCGATCTCCCTGTACGAGCAGCAGACGCACCACGTCCTGTGCCCGTGTCACCAGTCCACCTTCGACCTCTCCGACGGTGCCCGAGTGATCTTCGGCCCCGCCGGTCACGCCCTGCCGCAGCTCCGCATCGGCGTGAACGACGAGGGTTACCTCCAGGCGCTCGGCGACTTCGAGGAGCCCGTCGGTCCTGCATTCTGGGAGCGCGGATGAGTACTGCAGCCAACGAACAGCCCCGCTCCGGCGGGCAGGCGCCCCGCGGCGAGCGCATCGCCGACTGGGCGGACGGCCGGCTCGGGATCTACTCCCTGGCCAAGGCCAACATGCGCAAGATCTTCCCCGACCACTGGTCGTTCATGTTGGGCGAAGTGTGCATGTACAGCTTCATCATCATCATCCTGACGGGTGTGTATCTGACGCTGTTCTTCCACCCGTCGATGAACGAGGTGGAGTACCACGGCAGTTACGTCCCGCTCCAGGGACAGCTGATGTCCGAGGCGTTCAGCTCGACCCTGCACATCTCCTTCGACGTGCGCGGTGGTCTGCTCATCCGGCAGATCCACCACTGGGCCGCCCTGATCTTCCTCGCGGGCATGTTCGTGCACATGATGCGCGTCTTCTTCACCGGCGCGTTCCGCAAGCCGCGTGAGATCAACTGGCTGTTCGGCTTCCTGCTGTTCGTCCTGGGCATGTTCACCGGCTTCACCGGTTACTCGCTCCCGGACGACCTGCTCTCCGGCACCGGTGTCCGCTTCATGGAGGGCGCGATCCTGTCCGTGCCGATCGTCGGCACGTACCTGTCGTTCTTCCTCTTCGGCGGCGAGTTCCCCGGCCACGACTTCGTGGCGCGGTTCTACGCGGTCCACATCCTGCTGCTGCCGGGCATCATGCTCGGCCTGATGGTGGCGCACCTGATCCTGGTCTTCTACCACAAGCACACGCAGTTCGCGGGCCCCGGCAAGAAGGAAACGAACGTCGTCGGCATGCCGCTGCTGCCGGTGTACATGGCCAAGGCCGGAGGCTTCTTCTTCCTGGTCTTCGGTGTCATCGCGGCCATCGCGGCCATCGCGCAGATCAACCCGATCTGGGCCATGGGCCCCTACCGCCCGGACCAGGTGTCGACCGGCGCCCAGCCCGACTGGTACATGGGCTTCGCCGAGGGCCTGATCCGCTTCATGCCGGGCTGGGAGATCAACTTCTGGGGCCACACGCTCGTCCTGGGCGTGTTCATCCCGCTGGTGCTCTTCCCGCTGGTCCTGGTCGCGCTCGCGGTCTACCCGTTCATCGAGTCCTGGATCACCGGCGACCAGCGCGAGCACCACATCCTGGACCGTCCGCGCAACGCCGCGACGCGTACCGCGTTCGGCGTCGCCTGGATCACGATCTACATGATCACGCTGGTCGGCGGCGGCAACGACCTGTGGGCCACGCACTTCCACCTGTCGATCAACGCCGTCACCTGGTTCGTCCGGATCTTCTTCTTCGTCGGACCGGTCATCGCGTTCCTCGTCACCAAGCGGATCTGCCTCGGCCTCCAGCGCCGCGACCGGGAGAAGGTGCTGCACGGTCGGGAGACCGGCATCATCAAGCGCCTGCCGCACGGTGAGTTCATCGAGGTCCACGAGCCGCTCAGCCAGGAGCAGCTGCACACCCTCACCGCCCACCACCAGTACGAGCCGGCCCTGGTCGGCCCGGCGGTGGACGAGAACGGCGTCGAGCGGAAGATCACGGGTGCCGAGAAGCTGCGCGCCAAGCTCAGCAACGCCTACTACGGCGACGACTCCCAGATCCCGAAGGCGACCGCCGAGGAGTACGAGGAGATCACGAGCGGCCACGGCCACCACTGATCGCTGCGCACGCCACGCCACGGTCGAAGGGCCCCCGTCCTCTTGGGACGGGGGCCCTTCGCACACCCGGAGGCTGGATAGGGTGGGACTGTCTAGATTCGCGTCCCGGACCTCCGGGACCTGTGACCCAGGAGCGTGCTCATGAGCGCTGTGACCCCCGCTGGAGGCGACACCGCGGCGGGCCGTTCCTGGCCTGCCCTGCTGGACGGTCTGCTGAGCGGCCGGAACCTGAGCGCCGACGAGACCGCCTGGGCCATGGACCGGATCATGCGCGGCGAGGCGACCGACGCCCAGATCGCCGGCTTCGCGGTGGCGCTGCGGGCCAAGGGCGAGACGGTGGAGGAGATCACCGGCCTCGTACGGACGATGTACGCGCACGCCAACGTCATCGAGGTGCCGGGGGACGCCGTCGACATCGTCGGCACCGGCGGCGACGGCGCGAAGACGGTGAACATCTCCACGATGGCCTCGATCGTCGTCGCCGGTACGGGCGTGAAGGTGGTCAAGCACGGCAACCGGGCGGCGTCCTCGGCGTCGGGCTCCTCGGACGTGCTGGAGAAGCTCGGGATCAACCTCGACCTGACGCCGAAGCGCACGGCCGAGGTCGCCGAGGAAGCGGGCATCACCATCTGCTTCGCGGTGAAGTTCCACCCCTCGCTGCGGCATGTGGCCGCCGCGCGCGGTCAGTTGGGCATCCGCACCACGTTCAACATCCTGGGCCCGCTGACCAACCCCGCGCAGGTGCGGTCCCAGGCGGTCGGCGTCGCGGACCCCCGCATGGCGCCGATCGTGGCGGGCGTCTTCGCCGAGCGCGGCAACTCGTCGCTGGTCTTCCGGGGCGACGACGGCCTCGACGAGCTGACCACGACGTCCACCTCGAGGGTGTGGGTGGTCCGCGACGGCAAGGTCACCGAGGAGACCTTCGACCCGCGCGACGTCGGCATCGACCTGGTCCCGGTGGAGGCCCTCCGTGGCGGTGACCCCTCCTACAACGCGGAGGTGGCCCGCCGCGTCCTGGACGGCGAGAAGGGCCCGGTCCGAGACGCGGTCCTCCTGAACGCGGCGGCGGCCTTGGTAGCCCTGAACCCCACCGAGGCCCCCTTGCCGGACCAGATCCGCGAGGGCATGGCGAAGGCGGCGGAGTCGATCGACTCAGGCGCGGCAAAGCGAGCCCTGGAACGCTGGGTACTGGCGAGCAACGCTCAGGGATAGCGCACCTCTAGGGGCGCGGGGCTGCATCGATGTGCGGCTCCGCCGCGCGGGCGCGACCAGCCACCACGTGCCGGCAGTCGCCCACGATCCGCGCCCCGCAGACGAGCAGGCGCTCAAGCAGGCCTCAGGCCTACGCGTCCAGCCCGATCGAGAACGCCGCCTCCAGGTCGTGCTGCGAATACGTACGGAACGCCACATGCGTATCCGTCGCCTC
Organism: Streptomyces sp. V3I7; assembly: GCF_030817495.1. Taxonomy (NCBI): domain Bacteria; kingdom Bacillati; phylum Actinomycetota; class Actinomycetes; order Kitasatosporales; family Streptomycetaceae; genus Streptomyces; species Streptomyces sp. V3I7. Next base: position 1,763,367 of record NZ_JAUSZK010000001.1, on the reverse strand, counting down.
CACGCCTGGAATCCGGCTGATCCGCCCCGGAATGACGTCCGCGAGGTCCTCGTGCTCGCGCACCCGCACCATCGCGATCAGGTCGTACGTGCCCGTGACGGAGAAGACCTCGCTCACCGAGTCCAGTGAGGCGATCTGTTCCGCGATCTCGGGGATCCGGTCCACGCTGGTCTTGATGAGCACGATCGCGGTGATCACGGCTGGTTCTCTCCCTCGGGGGCCGGAGCTGCGGTGACCTTCACTCTAGTCCCACGCCCGAACCGCCCCCACGCGTAGACGAAGCCCAGCCCGAAGCCCACCAGGTGGGCCAGGTACGCGACCCCCGGCCCCTGCGAGGCCCGCCCCGCCGCGACCCACTGCAGGGCCGCCCAGAAGGGCAGCACGACCCAGGCGGGGAAGCGCACCGGGAGGAACAGCAGGAAGGGGAGGAGACTGGTGACACGGGCCCCGGGGAACAGGAAGAGAAAGGCGCCGAGCACCGCCGAGATCGCCCCCGAGGCTCCGACCAGCGACTGCTCGGAGTTCGCGTTGGCCGCCGCGTAGCCGAGCAGTGCCAGATAGCCGCAGCCGAGGTAGAACAGCGTGAACTGCACCCGGCCCATCCGTTCCTCGGCCATCGCGCCGAAGACGTACAGGAAGAGCATGTTGCCGAGCAGATGCACCCAGCTGCCGTGCAGGAACAGGGCCGTGACCGGGGTGAGGACCTCGCCGGCGGGGCCGTCGAAGAGGTCCGCGGGGACCACGCCCCAGTGCCGGAAGTACGCCCGCTGGGCGAGGAACAGCGTCTGGCCGGTCCCGTACGAGGGATTGAGTCCCGACGCCGGGCCGAGTGCGAAGATCAGACAGCACAGGGTGATCAGGGCGTGCGTCACGGGTGCCGGCGCGCGCCGGACGGTCCGAAGGGTCCTGCCACGCGCCCCGCTCCAATTGCCGATCATGAATACAGAGCATGACGTAACGGGACGCAGTAGCACGGACCGCCTCGCCGCCGTGGCCGGGCGGGCGTCGAGGACCCCCCAGGCCGTAGGGTTACGAGCCACAGGCGTCGGGCAGACGGCGCGTCACGGACACTGGAAGCAGAAGACGGAAGCGAGGCCACGATGCCGGTTCCCCTGCCGACCGCCACGACGCGGTGGCGGTGCACCCTCTGCGGCAACCTCACCCGCTTCGACGTGACGCGCGAGTCGAAGGTCGTCGAGTTCGTCCACCTCGATCTCGGCGGGGAACCCACGGTCGAGGAGCGCGAGGTGCTCAGTGAGACCATCGAGTCGGTGCGCTGCCGCTGGTGCAACGCGCTGGATCAGGTGGAACTCGTGGACAGGCCGGGCGCCGGCTCCTGAGTCAGGGAGCGGGCCCCGTACACGTATTGGGGTGTGACGGATGGTGGAGACCACCAGCGGAGGGCCGGGCGACGGCACCGCCGAGGTGCTTGACCGTCCGCTGCCCGACGGCGTGCGGCGCCGGGTCGTGCAGATCGTGGCGGACGGCTTCGGTGGGCTGACGGTCGGCGAACTGCCCGCCCAGCTACGGCAGTACGCCCGTTTCGCCCCGAATCGCCGGGCCAAGTTCGCGGGCAGCGCCATGGCCGCGGCCGTCGAGACCGACACCCTCTTCCGCCAGCGCATCGGCGAGAAGCTCAGAGAGGCCCAGCCGGAGCTCTCCGGCGCCCTCGACGCCGGCTCGGCGCCCCCGGCCGCGGATCCGCTCGACGTGGCGGCCGCGGCCTATGTGCTGCGCCCCACGGGCTGGGTGAAGCTGGTCAGCGCGGCCGGCGAGGAGGTCGAGCGCGCCGACGCCGAGCGCGCCGACGAGGAGAGCCGGGCCGAACTGGAGCGGCTGCGCGAGGAGCGCGACCGTGCCCGGGAGCAGGCCCGCGCCGAGACCGAGCGGCTGCGCGGGGAGCTGGAGTCGGCGAAGAAGGAAGCGGAGTCGCTTCACCGCAAGCTCCGTGCGGCCCTCAGTGACGTCAAGCGCGGCGAGGCGGCGCTGCGCAAGGCGCAGGCCGAGATCGAGGCAGTGCGCGCCGAGGGGCAGGCGCAGGTGTCCGCCGCCGAGAGCGAGACGCGCCGGCTCAAGGCCCGCCTGGGCGAGGCCGAGGCGGCGCTGGAGGCCGGCCGCCGGGCGGTCCGCGAGGGGCGCAGCGTCGAGGACATGCGGCTGCGGCTGCTGCTCGACACCGTGCTGGACGCGGCCCAGGGGCTGCGCAGGGAACTGGCGCTGCCGCCCGTCTCCGTACGCCCGGCCGAGACCGTGGACGCGGTCGAGCCGGGGCGGATGACGCCGAAGGACATCGCGGCGCGGGCGCTGTCCGACAGCGACCCCGCGATCCTCGACCAGCTGCTCGCGCTGCCGCAGGCGCATCTGGTCGTCGACGGCTACAACGTCACCAAGACCGGCTATCCGCAGATGCCGCTGGAGAAGCAGCGGCTCAGGCTGCTCGGTCAGCTCTCGCAGCTCGCCGCGCAGACCGGCGCCGAGGTCACATGCGTCTTCGACGGCGCCGAACTCGCCGCGCCCGTGCTGCTCGCCCCGCCGCGCGGGGTGCGGGTGCTGTTCTCCAAGCCGGGTGTGACGGCCGACGAGCTGATCCGCCAGCTGGTGCGCGCCGAGCCGCCGGGCCGTCCGGTCATCGTCGCCTCGACCGACCGCGAGGTGGCCGACGGGGTCGCCAAGGCCGGGGCCCGTCCCGTGGCTTCCGCGGTGCTTCTCAAGCGTCTGTCGTGAAGGTCAACGTACGGGCTCAATGCCTGAATTGACGGTTCCGTCGCACGACCTAGCGTCAAGTGAGCGTCACCGCATGTGAATTGTGTGCAAAGAATGCAGGGTGTGACGCATTTTTTCATCTGAGGATTTGAACTGATCACAGCAAGGTCACTAGGGTCTGGGCTCGAACCTCCGCACGGGTTATCACTCAAACGAAGGAGCCCAGCTCCGTGGCGTCCCACCGTCGACCGAAGCAGCCGAGCCGCGCACGCGTGACCGTGCTGACCACCGCAGCCGCCGCTGCCGTCGTCCTCAGCGCACAGGCCGCCAACGCGGCTCCGAGCGAGAAGCCGAACAAGGACGAGGTCAAGGCCAAGGTCGACGCGCTCTACGAGCAGGCGGAGCAGGCCACCGAGCGCTACAACGGCGCCAAGGAGAAGCAGGAGAAGCTCCAGAAGGAGATCTCCACCATCCAGGACAACGTCGCGCGCGAGCAGGAAGAGCTCAACAAGCTCCGCGACGGCCTGGGTTCGATGGCCTCCGCCCAGTACCGCTCCGGTGGCATAGATCCCTCCGTCCAGCTCTTCCTGTCGGCCGACCCGGACGACTACCTCGACAAGGCCTCCACGCTCGACCAGTTGAGCAGCCAGCAGGTCGAGGCCCTGAAGAAGATCCAGGACAAGCAGCGCGAACTCGCCCAGGAGCGCGCCGAGGCGGCCGAGAAGCTCAAGGACCTCGCCTCCACCCGGACCGAGCTGGGCAACAAGAAGAAGGAAGTCCAGGGCAAGCTCGCCGAGGCGCAGAGACTGCTCAACACCCTGACCGCGCAGGAGAAGGCGGCACTCGCCGCCAAGGAGGCGCGCGCCAGCCGCTCCGCCGCCGCCCGCGTGGAGCTGGGCCTGCACCTCGGTTCCGGCCGGGCCTCCGCGGCCTTCTCCGCCGCCCAGAGCCAGATCGGCAAGCCCTACGTCTACGGTGCCACCGGCCCGTCCTCCTTCGACTGCTCGGGCCTGACCTCCTGGGCCTACGCCCAGGCCGGCGTCTCCATCCCGCGCACCGCGCAGCAGCAGGCCAACATCGGCACGCGCATCTCGTCGATGAACGACCTCCAGGTCGGCGACCTGGTCTTCTTCTTCAACGACATCCACCACGTCGGCCTCTACGCGGGCAACGGCCAGGTGCTGCACGCCCCGCGAACCGGCACGGTCGTCCGCTACGAGTCGATGAGCACCATCGGCGGTCCGTTCATGTTCGGCGTCCGCGTCTGAGGTTCTTCCGGACCCGCCCCCGTCCGCCCGAACGGGCGAATTGCCAGGGCGCGTTCTGCCCCGCACCCCGCTGCTGACCTGCGTCGGCGGCGGGGTGTCACCGTCTGTGCCCGCGGACGTCTTTGGCCGGTACGGGTCCGCACGGCTACTGTCTGGCGCGTTTTCGAGCGGTCACGTTCCCCTCGCAGCCATGCGTCCCGGGGAGCGTGACCGCTCGGAGCTGTCATGTCCGCCAGCGGAAGGGGTGCGGCTTCGTGGGGTTCCATCGCCGCCTTGTACCGTCCGGGTTCGACCGGGGCGCCGGCGCCGCCCTGTGCGCGCTGTCCACCGCGACCGCCGTCCTCGGCGCCGTACCGGCGGGCGCCGCGCCGCACGCCGATCCCCGCGTCGAGGTGGACCGCCTCTACGAGCAGGCCGAGAAGGCGACCGAGGCCTACAACAAGGCCCATGAGCGCGCCGGCGTGCTGCACCGGCGGATCGGCGACGCGCAGGACGAGATCGCCCGCCAGCAGGAGCGCGTGAACTCCCTGCGGGAGCAGCTCGGTTCGCTGGCCGGGGCCCAGTACCGCTCCGGCGGCATCGACCCCGCCGTGGCCCTGCTCTTCTCCGACGACCCGGACGCCTACCTCGACAAGGCGACCACGCTCGGCCGGATCGACGCCCGCCAGGCCGGCCGGCTGCGAAGACTCCGCACGGCCCTGCGTGAACTCACCCAGGAGCGGGCCGAGACCGCCCGCGCGCTCCACGACCTGGAGCGGAGCCGCAGGGCCGTCGCCGACCACAAGCGCACCGTGGAGAAGAAGCTCGCCCGGGCCCGGCTGCTGCTCGCCTCCCTGCCGTACGAGCAGCGGGCCGCCTACGAGCGGACCTCCCGCGACGGCCGCCCGGACCTGGCCGGCCTGCCCGGCTTCGGCGGCGCCGTCGCGCCCAGCGCCCGGGCCGCCGCGGCCGTCGCCGCCGCCCGCTCCGCCCTCGGGCGTCCCTACGTGTGGGGCGCGAGCGGCCCTTCCGGCTTCGACTGCTCGGGCCTGATGCAGTGGTCGTACGCCCGCGCCGGGATCCAGCTGCCGCGCACCTCGCAGGAACAGCGGTTCGCCGGACGCCGGATCCCGCTCGCCGAGGCCCGGCCCGGCGACCTGGTCATCTACCGCTCCGACGCCGGACACGTGGGCATGTACGTGGGCAACGGCCAGGTGATCCACGCGCCCCATCCCGGCGCGGCCGTGCGCTACGACCCGGTCGGCATGATGCCGGTCTCCTCGGTCACCCGCGTCTGACCGGCGGCGGGGGCCGTACGATCGGCGGATGGCTGGTCGCAGGGGTCGCAGGGGTCGCAGGCGGGCGTGGAGCCCGGGTGCCGTGGGGCTCTGTCTGCTGCTCGTCTCCCTGACGGGGTGCGGCGGACAGCCCGCCGCCGACCCCGCGCGCACCGAGGTGCAGCACGTCCTCGACCGGCGCGCGGCGGCCCTCCTCGGCCACGACGAGCGGGCGTACGCCGACACCGGCAGCAGCACCCCGTACGGGCGCCTGCGCGCGCTGCCGCTCGCGTCCTGGACGTACCGCCTGACCGGCCTGCACCGCGGCGGCCCCACCACCACGGCCGACGCCGAACTGCGCTACCGCATCCGGGGCTACGACCGGTCCCCCGTCACCGCCGAGCGCAGCCTCACCCTCGGCCGCACGGCCGACGGGCACTGGTACGTCGCCGCCGACCGGCCCGCGAAGGAGGCCTCCGCGCAGCTGTGGGACCAGGGCACGGTGGCGGTGGCCCGGGGCGAGCGCAGCCTGGTGCTGGGCGTCGGGCAGTCCGCCGGCGCGCTGCGCGGGTACGCCCGGCTCGCCGACCGCGCGGTCCCCGCCGTCACCCAGACCTGGGGCACCTCCTGGGCCCGGCGCGTCGTCCTGCTGGTCCCGCGGTCCCTGGACGACATAGCGGCGCTCCTCGGCTCGCCGGCCTCCTCCTACCGCGGCATCGCCGCCGTCACCACCGGCGAGGCGGGCGGTTCGGGCCGGGCGCCTGCGGACCGGATCACCGTGAACCCGCAGGCGTACGCCGACCTCGGCGACGTCGGCAAGCAGGTGGTGCTCACCCACGAGACCACCCATGTCGCCACCCGCGCCGACACCTCCGCGGCCACCCCGCTGTGGCTCTCCGAGGGCTACGCCGACTGGGCCGGCTACCTCGGCACCGGCCGCACCCCCCTCCAGGCCGCCCCGGAACTGTCCCGCGCCGTCCGCCAGGGCCGGATCCCGGCGAGCCTGCCGGAGGACCGTGACTTCGCCTTCAGCGGCGACGCCACCCAGCTCGCGCAGGCCTACGAGAGCGGCTGGCTGGCCTGCCGCATGATCGCCGACCACTGGGGCGAGGTCCGGCTCGGCGAGTTCTACCGAGCCGTCGGCGCCCATCCCCAGCGAGCGGGCGCGCTGGAGGAGGCACTGCGAACGGTGCTCGGAACGACGCCGGAGAAGTTCACGGCACGGTGGCGGGACTACCTGCGGGCACAGCTGGGGTGAGCGGGCGGCCTTCGACGGTGCCTGGTCAGGCGGCCGATCGGGGTCGCCTGCGTGGGCGCGCGGGCGTGTTGGGCGGGGCGTTGCGGTGGACGTTGGAGAAGTTCACTGCGCGGTGGCGGGGACTGCCTGCGGGTGCAGTTGGGCTGAGGCGGGCGGCCTTCGACGGTGCCTGGTCAGGCGGCCGATCGGGGTCGCCTGCGTGGCCACCGTGGGCGCGCGGGTGTGTTGGGCGGCGCGTTGCGGGCGGTGCTCGGGACGACGCCGGAGAGGTTCACCGGGCGGTGACGGGACTGTCTGCGGGTGCAGTTGGGGTGAGCGGCGGTGCCGGGGTGTCGTCAGGAGGCGTCCGCGGTCGCCTTCGTGTGGGGGGTCTGGCTCGGGACGGGGGCCGCGGCGGGCGGCATCACCGAGTCCCGCCACAGCCGGCGGGCTGCGAGGAGGGCGGCGGCGAGCAGCAGGCCGTTACGCAGGACGAGCAGGCCGACACCGTACCGGTCACTGGCCACGACGTTGCCGAAACAGAGCGGGAACTCCACGGTCGTCACCAGGGCCGCCGCCAGCAGCAGCCAGGTGGGCAGCGCCATGCGTCCGGCGCGGTAGCCGAGGCAGACGGCGGCCACGCCGATCAGCCACACCAGGTACTGCGGGCTGATCACCCGGCTGGTGACCGTGAACATCAGCACCGCAGTGAAGGCCGCGTCGGCGAGCGTGTGCGGGAGGAACCGTCTCGCCCGCAGCCGCCACAGCAGCAGCCAGCCGAAGGCGGCGGCGGTGAGGCCCAGCGCGGCCGTGCTGACCGCCCCGACGTACGGGCCCAGGAACTCCACCGAGCCGTAGTTGAGCAGCACCTGACCCTGCCAGCCGAAGTGCCGGGCCACATGGAAGACCAGGGCGCCCAGCGACTCCACCTCGGTGCCCCGGTCGCGCTGGAAGGTGAGGAACGCGAAGGCGCCGGGCATCGCCAGCGCGAACAGCGCGGCCACGGACGCGGCGGTCAGCGCGGCCGCCGCCCACGTCCGGCGCCGTACGGCCCCCAGGAGCAGCAGCGCAGGCCACACCTTGAGCATCGCCCCGAAGCCCGCCAGCGCTCCCGCCGCCCGAGGGTGCCGCGCCGCGGTGAGCAGCGCGGCCACGGCGACTGCGGTCACCATCACGTCGTAGCGGGCGTAGGCCGTCGGGCCGAGCAGCGGCAGGCCCGCCACCCACACCCCGGCGCCGCACAGCGACCGGCCGGGGCGCAGGCCCGCGGACACCAGCAGGGCGAGGACGGCCAGGTCGGCGAGGCAGGCCAGGGCGAAGAAGGCGGAGGCGTAGCCGAGGAAGGGCAGGACGGCGGGGGAGAGGATCGCGAGGGCGGCGGCGGGCGGGTACTGCCAGGTCACGTCGTCCAGCGGGAACGTGCCCTGGCGCAGCACCTCGAACCAGCCCTGGTAGATCACCGACACGTCGGTCGTGACGTCCGCGCCCGGGAGGGCGACCACCCGGAAGACGAGGAGCAGCAGCACCAGCCGGCCGGCCCCCCACGCGCCGAGCAGCCACGCCACGGGCCGTCCCACGGCCGTCCTGTTCACCTGAGCCCCTGTTCGTCCGCTGCCCGTCGCCACCCGGTCCGCCGGACCCGTTCCGGACACGCGCCCGGTAGGGTCGGCGGCGATGCACAAGACCCTCATCGTGACCAACGACTTCCCGCCCCGGCCCGGCGGCATCCAGGCGTTCCTGCACAACATGGCGCTGCGGCTGGACCCGGAGCGCCTCGTCGTCTACGCCTCCACCTGGAAGCGGAGCCGGGAGGGGATCGAGGCCACGGCCGCCTTCGACGCCGAGCAGCCCTTCACGGTCGTACGCGATCGTACGACGATGCTGCTGCCGACGCCCGGGGCGACCCGGCGCGCCACCGGGCTGCTGCGCGAGCACGGCTGCACCTCGGTGTGGTTCGGGGCGGCGGCGCCGCTCGGCCTGATGGCGCCCGCCCTGCGGGCCGCGGGCGCCGAGCGGCTGGTCGCCACGACCCACGGGCACGAGGCCGGCTGGGCCCAGCTGCCCGCCGCCCGGCAACTGCTGCGCCGGATCGGCGAGGACACCGACACACTCACCTACCTCGGCGAGTACACCCGCTCGCGGATCGCCGGGGCGCTGACCCCCGAGGCGGCCGCGCGGATGGTGCAACTGCCGCCCGGCGTCGACGAGAAGACCTTCCACCCCGGCTCCGGCGGCGACGAGGTACGGGCCCGGCTCGGACTGTCCGACCGGCCGGTGGTCGTGTGCGTCTCGCGGCTCGTGCCGCGCAAGGGCCAGGACACCCTGATCCGGGCCATGCCGCGCATCCTGGCCAAGGAGCCGGACGCGGTGCTGCTGATCGTCGGCGGCGGCCCGTACGAGAACGACCTGCGCCGGCTCGCCCGCGAGAGCGGGGTCGCGGACTCCGTGCGCTTCACCGGCTCCGTGCCCTGGGCGGAGCTGCCCGCGCACTACGGCGCCGGTGACGTCTTCGCCATGCCGTGCCGGACCCGGCGCCGCGGCCTCGACGTCGAGGGGCTCGGGATCGTCTACCTGGAGGCCTCGGCGACCGGACTGCCCGTCGTCGCCGGCGACTCCGGCGGGGCGCCAGACGCGGTGCTCGACGGCGAGACCGGCTGGGTCGTGCGCGGCGGCTCCCCCGAGGACGCCGCCGACCGCATCGTCGCCCTCCTCGGCGACCCCGCGCTGCGCCGCCGGATGGGCGAGCGCGGACGGGCCTGGGTCGAGGAGAAGTGGCGCTGGGACCTGCTCGCCGAGAACCTCAAGGCGCTGCTCTGAGACCAGCTCCCTGAAACGCGCCGTGGCGCGGTCTCCCCGACGGGAGGCCGCGCCACGGCACGTGGAGCGTCGTACGGGCGACTACTTCTGGTAGATCCCCTCGATCTCGTCCGCGAAGTCCTTCGCCACCACGTTGCGCTTGAGCTTCAGTGACGGGGTCAGGTGGCCCGACTCCTCGGTGAACTGGCCGGACAGGATACGGAACTTGCGGACCGACTCGGCCTTCGACACCGCGGCGTTGCCGTCGTCGATCGCGGCCTGGATCGCGGCGTGCAGCTCCGCGTCCTCGCGCAGCGACACGGCGGTGGAGTCCGCCGGCTTGCCGTGCTCGGCGGCCCAGCGGCCGAGGAACTCCTCGTCGATGGTGACCAGCGCGCCCACGAACGGGCGGCCGTCGCCCACCACCATGCACTCCGCGACCAGCGCGTGCGCCCGGATGCGGTCCTCGATCACGGCCGGGGCGACGTTCTTGCCGCCCGCGGTCACGATGATCTCCTTCTTGCGGCCGGTGATCCTGAGGTAGCCGTCCTCGTCGAGCGTGCCGACGTCACCGGTGTGGAACCAGCCGTCGGCCAGCGCCTCGGCGGTCGCGCCCGCGTTGTTCCAGTACTCCTTGAACAGGTGCTCGCCGTGCAGCAGCACCTCGCCGTCGTCGGCGATCCGGACGACGGAGCCCGGCAGCGGCTGGCCGACCGTGCCGATCTTCTGCCGGTCCCAGGGGTTGAACGTGGTGGCGGCGCACGACTCGGTCAGGCCGTAGCCCTCCAGGACCGTGAAGCCGATGCCGCGGAAGAAGTGGCCGAGGCGCTCGCCCAGCGGGGCGCCGCCGGAGATGGCGTACTCGCCCCGCCCGCCGAGCACCGCGCGCAGCTTGCTGTACACCAGCTTGTCGAACGTCTTGTGCTTGAGCCGCAGACGCAGACCCGGGCCCGCCGGGGTGTCCAGCGCCTTGCTGTAGGCGATGGAGGTGTCCGCCGCCTTGTCGAAGATCGTGCCCTTGCCGTCGGCCTGCGCCTTGGCGCGCGCCGAGTTGTAGACCTTCTCGAAGACGCGCGGCACGCCCAGGACCATCGACGGGCGGAAGGACGCCAGTTCGTCCGTGAGCTGCTTGATGTCCGGGACCAGGCCCAGCTTGATCGGCGCCATCATCGAGGCGACCTGCACGAGCCGGCCGAAGACGTGCGCGAGCGGCAGGAAGAGCAGGACCGAGGAGTCGCCCGTGCGGAACAGCGGACGCAGGCGCTCGACGATGTTGCCGCACTCGGCGAAGAAGCTGCGGTGGGTCAGCACGCAGCCCTTGGGGCGGCCGGTCGTCCCGGAGGTGTAGACGAGGGTCGCCGGGTCGTCGGCCTTGGCGCGCGAGCTGCGCTCCTCGACCGTCGCGTCGCTGACGTCCTTGCCGAGCCGGCCGAGCTCCTCCACGGCGCCGGCCTCGATCTGCCAGACGTGATCGAGGGCGGGCAGCCGGTCACGCACGGAGTCGACGGCGGCGACGTGGTTGTCCATCTCGACGACGCAGGCCTTGGCGCCCGAGTCGGAGAGGATCCACTGCACCTGCTCCGGGGAACTGGTCTCGTACACCGGCACGGTGACCGCGCCCGCGCTCCAGATGGCGAAGTCGAGCAGTGTCCACTCGTAGCGGGTGCGCGACATCAGGCCGATCCGGTCGCCGGGCTGGATGCCCGAGGCGATGAGGCCCTTCGCGGCGGCGTGCACCTCGGACAGGAAGTCCAGGGCGTTCACGTCCTGCCAGGTGCCGCCGACCTTGCGCGCGATGACGGCGACGTCGGGGTGCTGCGCGGCGTTTCTGCGGACGATGTCGGTCAGATTGCCGTCGGCAGGGACCTCGTACAAGGCCGGAAGGCTGAACTCGCGCAAGACTGCTGCTCCTCTTAAGGCGCCGGCGCCACGACGTTGTGCATGCGACAGTGCGGTCCACGGCGCGGGCAGGTGCTCCGGAATCACCAGGAGCCCGGGGCCCGGTGGTTGAAATCCAGAGCACGACTGGACTGGCCGGACGTTACCCGCCGGTATGGCTTCTTCGACAGGGGGTCTCGGCGAGATGTTCGCCGCGTCACACCGATCGGTGCTTCTTCGCGCACAGTAGTCCACGCCTTTCCTGAGGTGCCAGTAACCGGAGGCCAGGACGCCACTGTTCACGTATGCCACACACGCCTACGCTCGATCACCATGGCACTTACACCCGCCGGCAAGCCGAGGACCCGCGTCCACGTCGTCAGCGACGTGCACGGCAACGCCCGCGACCTCGCCCGGGCAGGTGAGGGCGCGGACGCCCTGATCTGCCTCGGCGACCTCGTGCTCTTCCTGGACTACCGCGACCACTCGCGCGGCATCTTCCCCGACCTGTTCGGCGCCGAGAACGCCCGCCGGATCGTGGAGCTGCGCACCGCCCGCCGCTTCGAGGAGGCCCGGGAGTTCGGCGCCCGGCTGTGGGCGGGCCTCGGCTCCGACCGGCGCACGGTGATCGAGGCGGCGGTGCGCAGACAGTACGCCGAGATGTTCGCCGCGTTCCCGACCCCGACGTACGCGACGTACGGCAACGTCGACATGCCGCCGCTGTGGCCCGAGTACGCCGGGCCCGGCACCACGGTCCTCGACGGCGAGCGGATGGAGATCGGCGGCCGCGTCTTCGGCTTCGTCGGCGGCGGCCTGCGCACGCCCATGCGGACGCCGTACGAGATCAGCGACGAGGAGTACGCCGCGAAGGTCGAGGCGGTCGGCGAGGTCGACGTGCTGTGCACGCACATCCCGCCGGACGTCCCGGAGCTGGTGTACGACACGGTGGCGCGCCGCTTCGAGCGCGGCAGCCGGGCCCTGCTGGCCGCGATCCGCCGCACCCGGCCCCGCTACCACCTGTTCGGCCACGTCCACCAGCCGCTGGTGCGCCGCATGCGGATCGGGGCGACCGAGTGCGTGAACGTGGGCCACTTCGCGGGGACCGGACAGCCGTGGGTGCTTCAGTGGTGAGAGCGGCGTGTGGGGGCGGGCGGTGAAGTCGGCCGGGAGGCCGCGCGGTAGCCTTCACGCTGCACACGCGTGCGCACGCAGCGCGCACAACCGGCCCGTATCTGGAGGAGCCACGGCGATGGCGGAACACACCAGCTCGAGCATCACCATCGAGGCGGCACCGGCCGACGTGATGGCGGTGATCGCCGACTTCGTCCGCTACCCGGACTGGACGGGCGAAGTGAAGCAGGCCGAGATCCTCGAGACCGACGCCCAGGGCCGGGCCGAGCAGGTCCGCCTCGTGATGGACGCCGGCGCCATCAAGGACGACCAGGTCCTCGGCTACACCTGGACCGGCGACCACGAGGTCTCCTGGACCCTGATCAAGTCCCAGATGCTGCGCTCCCTCGACGGCACCTATGTGCTGAAGCCGGCCAGCGCGGGCGCCACCGAGGTGACGTACCGGCTGACGGTGGACGTCAAGATCCCCATGCTCGGCATGATCAAGCGCAAGGCCGAGAAGGTCATCATCGACCGGGCGCTCGCGGGCCTGAAGAAGCGCGTGGAGTCGGGCGAGCAGTGAGCATGGCGCCCTCGCGCCCCGCGCGCGGGTACCGTTCACCGTCATGCGCACCATCCTGATCACGGGTCCGGGCGGCTGCGGCCGTACGACCGTTGCCGCGGCCACCGCCCTGCGGGCCGCGCGCGAGGGCACCACCACCCTGGTGCTGAGCGCCGACCGCACCGACACCCTCGGGGCCGCGCTCGGCACGGAGACCGGGCCCGTCCCGGTCGAAGCCGCCCCCGGCCTCACGGCCTGGCGCCCCGACGCGGTCGAACGCTTCCGTGAGGACCTCACCGCGTTCCAGACCCGCGCCGCGAACGTCCTCGACCTGCTCGGTGCCTCCCGCCTGGACGCCGAGGAGGTCACGCCGCTCCCCGGCGCCGAGGAGCTGTCGTTCCTGCGCGCCCTCAGGGACGCGGCCCTCTCGGAGCGCTACGACCTCCTCGTCGTCGACCTCCCGCCCACTCCGCAGGCCCTCGCCCTGCTCGCGCTCCCGGAGGAGCTGCGCCGCTACCTGCGCCGCCTGCTCCCGCCCGAGCGGCAGGCGGCCCGCGCCCTGCGCCCGGTCCTGGGCCGGCTCGCCGGCGTCCCCATGCCCGCCGAGTGGCTGTACGAGACGGCCGGCCGGTGGGACGTCGAACTCGCCGCCGTCGAGGCCGTCCTGGCCGACCGCGCCACCACCGTCCGCCTGGTCGCGGAGCCGGGCCCGGCCGGCGCCGCCGCCGTGCGCGCCGCCGGTCTCGGCATCGCCCTGCGCGGCCTGCGCACCGAGGCCCTCGTCGCCAACCGCGTCCTGCCCGAGACCGCCCCGGACAGCTGGCTCGCCTGCCTCCTCGCCCAGCAGCGCAAGGCCCTGGCCGACTGGCGCGAGCCGGGGGAGCCGTACGACGTCCACGAGGTGCCCCACCTCGGCCGCGACCCGCGCGGCCCGGAGGACCTCGCCGCGCTCACCGCACCCGGCGTCAACGCGGCGCCCGCCCCGGTCGAGTGGCACGTCACCGACTCCATCGCCGAGGACGGCGTCCTCGTCTGGCACATCCCGCTGCCCGGCGCGATACGCGAGGAACTCGACCTGATCCGCCGCGGCGACGAACTGGTCGTCACCACCGGCGCGTTCCACCGCATCGTCCCCCTCCCCTCCGCCCTCCGCCGCTGCACCGTCGCAGGCGCCGCCCTCCGCAACGGCGAACTCCGCATCCGCTTCACCCCGGACCCGGGACTGTGGCCACGGGGGAAGTGACACCGGGGGAGCGGTCGCGGCGTTCTGCGCCGCTGCACTCTGGCGGGCGCCTGGCTGCGTGACAGCGAACTGCGTATCCGGATCGCCCCCCCCACGCCCGAACCGCCCGCGCACCGGTCGAGACCATGGGTGGCCATGCCCCCCACGCCCGAACCGCCCGCGCACCGGCCGAAGACAGAAGAGGTGGCACCGCGGCCGCGGGAACGGCGCCAGCCGCCCCACCCCGGGGCGTGGTCGCCGCCCGCTCTGCCCAGGGCCGGCCTCGCGGACGCGAGCGCGTGGTGAACCCGGTACGCCCGTTCGGGTAACGTCGGAGAGACGAACCGTAGTCAGGAGTCCGCCATGAGCGAAGAGCGCCCCACGCCTGACGCCCCGGAGCCGGAAGCGGCCGACGAGGTGCGGGTGAGTGACGCCGACGCGTGGGCCACCGCCTGCGCCGAGGACCTCGCGGCGGAGAAGGCCCGCCGCCGGTCCGAGCAGGCCCCGCCGCCGGGGTCCGCCGCCGAGGAGCTGCGCAAGCTCGTCGACGCCGTCGCCGACAAACTGTCCGGCGTCCAGTCGCCCCTCCTGGGCGCGATCGCCGGGCCGGCCGCCCAGCAGGCGGTGCGGCAGGCCGTGCAGCAGGCCAAGGCCGCCGTCGAGCCGGTCATCGAGCGCAACCCGGACGTCTTCGACCACCTGGCCGCGGCCGGCACCGAACTCCTCGCCGCCTACCGCTCCGCCGTGCAGGGCCAGGAGGGGCGCTGGACGTCCCGTACGAACCCCGCGAAGGGCGACGACGACGGCCCCGGGGAACGCATCGACCTGGACTGAAACCGCCTCGGGTACGGTTGGCCCTAGCGGGGCTCGACCGGAACTGAGGGATTCATGGGACTCACCATCGGCGTCGACATCGGCGGCACGAAGATCGCGGCCGGGGTGGTCGACGAGGAAGGCAACATCCTCTCGACCTTCAAGGTGCCGACCCCCACCACGCCGGAGGCCATCGTGGACGCCATCGCCTCGGCGGTGGAGGGCGCGCGCGCCGGGCACGACATCGTCGGCGTGGGCATCGGCGCGGCCGGCTACGTGAACCGGCAGCGTTCGACCGTCTATTTCGCGCCCAACATCGACTGGCGCCAGGAGCCGCTGAAGGACAAGGTCGAGGCCCGCGTCGGCCTGCCGGTCGTCGTGGAGAACGACGCCAACGCGGCCGCCTGGGGCGAGTACAAGTTCGGTGCGGGCAAGGGCCACCGCAACGTCATCTGCATCACGCTCGGCACCGGCCTCGGCGGCGGCATCATCATCGGCAACAAGCTGCGCCGCGGCCACTTCGGCGTGGCCGCCGAGTTCGGCCACATCCGAATGGTGCCGGACGGCCTGATGTGCGGCTGCGGCTCGCAGGGCTGCTGGGAGCAGTACGCCTCCGGCCGCGCCCTCGTCCGGTACGCCAAGCAGCGCGCCAACGCCACCCCCGAGCTTGCCGAACTGCTGCTCTCCCTGGGCGACGGCACCCCCGACGGCATCGAGGGCAAGCACATCTCCATGGCCGCCCGCCAGGGCGACCCGGTCGCCGTGGACTCCTACCGCGAGCTGGCCCGCTGGGCCGGTGCCGGTCTCGCCGACCTGGCCTCCCTCTTCGACCCCTCCGCGTTCATCGTCGGCGGCGGTCTCTCCGACGAGGGCGAGCTGGTCCTGGACCCGATCCGCAAGTCGTACAAGCGCTGGCTGGTCGGCGGCAACTGGCGTCCGGTCGCCGAGGTGATCGCGGCTCAGCTGGGCAACAAGGCCGGCCTCGTCGGCGCGGCGGACCTCGCCCGCGAGCCCGACCCGATCATGTGACGCTCGCCTTTCGGGCCACGGCGCCTGTGCCCACCCAAGGGGCGCGGGGAACGGCGCGACCAGCCACCGACGACTGGCAGTCGCGCACCCACCCCCGCGCCCCGATCTCATAGGCGCACCAGCCCCGGGTGCCAACTAAATTGACCCGCATGCCGACACCGCCACCGCTACCCGACTCCCGCACAGAGCCCGACGGTTCAGCCCTCGTCCGCGTCCTGAGCTACAACGTCCGCTCGATGCGCGACGACACCGACGCGCTGGCCAGGGTCATCACCGCCTGCGCCCCCGACCTGGTCCTTCTCCAGGAGGCCCCCCGCTTCTTCCGCTGGCGCAAGAAGCTCGCCCGGCTCGCGGCGGCCTCGGGACAGGTCGTCCTCACCGGCGGTGCCACGGCGACGGGACCCGCGATCCTCTGCTCGCTGCGGGCCACTGTCGAGCGGACCGAGGACGTCCTCCTGCCGCACACCCCGGGCCTGCACCGCCGCGGCTTCGCCACCGCCGTCGTACGCTTCGGCGCCGCCCGGATCGGCGTGCTCAGCTGCCACTTGAGCCTGCAGAAGGACGAGCGGTACGCGCAGGGCGGTCTGCTGCTCGACCGGCTGGCCGGCCTCGGCGTGGAGCACGCCGTCGCGGGCGGCGACCTCAACGAGCGCCCCGGCGGCCGCACCTTCCGGCGGCTGGCCCGCGAACTCCAGGACGGCTGGGCCACCGCCCCCTGGGGCGGCGAGTACACGTCCACCCCCGCCGACCCCCACCAGCGCATCGACGCGATCTTCGCGACGAAGGGCGTCGAGGTGCTCGGCTGCGGCGTGCCGACCGCCGGCCTGCCGGGCGTGACGGAGGAAGACCTGAGGGCGGCCACGGACCACCTCCCGGTCCTGGCCGCCCTCCGGGTCCCAGCGTTGTGAAAGGCGCGGCGTGAAAAACGCGGCGCCGCTCAGACCACCGCGCTGCTCAGACCACCGCGCTGCTCAGACCACCGCGCCGCTCCCCGGGCCGTCGTCCTCGTCGTCGTCCGTCCGCATCCGCGTCACCAGCGTGACGAAGCCGCCGAGGAAGCCGCCGATACCGAGCGTGGCCAGCCACCAGGTCATCTCCCAGCCGAGCAGTATCGCCAGCAGGAGCAGGATCGGGCCGCCCACCACACCGAGCCAGGCGAACTTGGCGGTGGTGTCGGCGGCGGGCAGCGGCGGCGGCTCGGGCGGCACGAAGTGGCCCTCGTCGTCCTCGCCGAGATCGTCGTCGGACGCCTCGGACGCCTCGGACACCCGGTAGTCGCGCGGTCCGACGCCGGGCGCGAACGAGATCGAGCTGCCCAGCGGCCCGCCGGGACGGCTCGCACCGCCCGTCTCCGTGCCGCGGTCCTCCTCGCCGGACTCCTCCGGGGACTCCTCCGGCTCGGGCAGCGCGAGATCCCGGACCGGCCGGTAGGGCTCGGTGCCCGGCGGGTCCGGCGGCTCGTCCCCGTACCCCGCGACGATCGCCGCCCAGGCGGCGTTCTCGTCGAAGGGGACACCCTTCTCGTCCGGCTCGCGATCCTCGCGGTCGGAGTCGTGCTCAGCCAACTGCGGCCGTCCCTTCCTTGCCGACACGGGGTGCGAGCCGGCCGGTGAAAGCGAGGCTCTCCTCGAAGATCCGGTCCGCGTCGTGGTCCAACGTCGCGACGTGGTAGCTGTGTTCCAGTACGACCTCTCGTACGTCCCGCGAGGACACCCGGCTCAGCACCCGGGCCGAGTCGGCCGGCGGCACCACATGGTCCTGGGCGCTGCGCAGAAGCAGCAGCGGCTGGGTGACCTGCGGAAGCTCCCCGTCCAGCAGTCGCAGGTAGGTCCGCAGGGAGTGGGCCGCGTGCAGCGGCACCCGGTCGTAGGCGAGTTCCTGCGCGCCCTCCAGCGCGATGTCGCTCGCGATCCCCGGCGCCGACCGCACCAGGTGCCGGGCCACCGGAAGGGCGTACGCCGACGCGCCGTGCACCTTGTTCGCCGGGTTGACGACCACCACGCCGGCGACCGCGTCCCCGTGCCGGGCCGCCAGCCGCAGGGCCAGCGCGCCGCCCATCGACAGGCCCGCCACGAACACCCGCGCGCAGCGCTCGCGCAGGGACCGCAGCTCGCGGTCCACCTCCGCGTACCAGTCCCGCCAGCCGGTGAGCCGCATGTCCTCCCACCGCGTGCCGTGGCCGGGCAGCAGCGGCAGCGACACGGTCAGGCCGTGCGCGGCGTGGTGCTCCGCCCAGGGGCGCAGCGACTGGGGCGAGCCGGTGAAACCATGGCAGAGGAGGATCCCGACCTCACCGCCGTCGTGGCGGTACGGCTCGGCTCCAGGCAGGACCGGCACCTCGGTACTCCTGTTCATGAGAAGGACGTACGGGATGTGATCACGAAACGGGCGTGGAGCGGGCGTGCACGACTCCAGGCCCCCTCACCGTACGCGACCGTACTGACACCGACCAGGGTCGTCGGGTCCTTTGACAGTGGTCCGGGTTATGGTCTGACCGACGGAAACAGGAGGCACTCGGTTGTTGTACGGCGCGATGAAGGTCGCCATCGGGGCACCGCTGAAGGTCGCCTTCAGACCTTGGGTGGAGGGGCTGGAGAACATCCCCGCCGAGGGCCCCGCCATCCTGGCGAGCAATCACCTGTCGTTCTCGGACTCGTTCTTCCTGCCCGTGATGCTCGACCGCAAGGTCACCTTCATCGCGAAGGCCGAGTACTTCACCACCCCCGGTCTCAAGGGCAGGATGACCGCCGCCTTCTTCAAGGGCGTCGGCCAACTCCCCGTGGACCGCTCCGGCGCGCGCGGCGCGGGCGAGGCGGCCATCAGGAGCGGCATCGAGGTCATCGAGCGCGGTGAACTGTTCGGCATCTACCCCGAGGGCACGCGCTCGCCCGACGGCCGCCTCTACCGCGGCAAGCCCGGGGGCCTCGGGCGCGTCGCGCTCGCCACCGGTGCGCCGGTCATCCCCGTCGCGATGATCGACACGGAGAAGATCCAGCCGCCCGGCCAGGTCGTGCCGAAGCTGATGCGGCCCGGCATCCGGATCGGCAGGCCGCTCGACTTCAGCCGCTACCAGGGCATGGAGCACGACCGCTTCGTCCTGCGGGCGCTGACCGACGAGGTCATGTACGAGATCATGAAGCTCTCCGGCCAGGAGTACGTCGACATGTACGCGACCGCCGCCAAGCGGCAGATCGCGGAGGCGGCGAAGGCCGAGAAGGCCGAGAAGTCAGGCAAGCCAGGCAAGCCAGGCAAGTCAGGGAAGAAGAATTCCGAGGCCTAGGGTCTTTCGTCAGGATCGGGACGGATCCGGGGCCGGGGGCGGCGAACCGAACATCATGGGGGGACATGTCCAAGCGTGAGCGGGTCATGACGATGTCCGTCGAGCAGCCGCTGTGGCGTGCCCTGACGGCGTACCGCGTGCTGACGGCGCTGTACGCCATCGGTCTCGGCGTCGCCGCCCACGCCCAGTTCGCCCGCCCCTGGATCGCGATCGGCTACTACGCCGTCCTGCTGCTCTGGACCCTGGCCACCTTCCCCAAGGTGGCCGGCGCGGCGCACTGCACCCGGCGCTTCCTCGTCGCCGACCTGACGATCGCCCTCGTCGGCATCCTTCTCACCCCGTTCGCCGTCACCCACCACCGCATCACCGACGGCGGCCCGACCCTGCCGTCGATATGGACCGCCGGCGCCGTGCTGGCCTTCGCCATCAAGGGCGGCTGGCGGTGGGCGGCCTGCGCCTCGACGATCGTCGCCTGCGCCAACCTGGTCGAGCGGGGGGCCCCGACCCGCGACACCGTGCACAACGTGCTCCTCGTCTGTATCGCCTCCATCGGCATCGGGTACGTCGTCGAGGTCGCCCGCGCCTCCGAGCGCACCCTCGCCCGCGCCCTGGAGATCGAGGCCGTGACCCGGGAGCGGGAGCGGCTCGCCCGGGACATCCACGACGGCGTGCTCCAGGTGCTGGCGATGGTGCAGCGCCGGGGCGCGGTGCTCGGCGGCGAGGCGGCCGAGCTGGGACGCCTGGCCGGCGAGCAGGAGGCGGCGCTGCGCACGCTGGTCTCCGGCGGACTGGTCCCCGTCCCCCGGACATCGGCGGACGCCGGAGCGGTCGTCCGCACCGTCGAGGAGCCGGACGACGCCACCGCCCCCGTCGACCTGTGCGCCCTGCTCGCCCCGCACGCCGGAGCCCACGTCAGCCTGGCCGAACCCGGCGCGCCCGTCCTGCTGCCGCCGGCCGCCGCGCGCGAGCTGGCCGCGGCGGTGGGCGCCGCCCTGGACAACGTCCGCCGGCACGCGGGAGAGGACGCCCGGGCCTGGATCCTGGTCGAGGACGAGCCCGGCGAGGTCGTCGTGACCGTCCGGGACGACGGACCCGGCATCCCCGAGGGCCGGCTCGCCCAGGCCGAGGGCGAGGGACGGCTCGGGGTGGCCCAGTCGATCCGGGGGCGCCTGCGCGACCTGGGCGGCAGCGCCGAGCTGGTGTCGGTTCAGGGACAGGGCACCGAAGTGGAGTTGACGGTTCCCAGGGCCCGGTCGAAGGCCCCGCGGGGGAAGGCGGAGAAGCGATGACGCAGGCACAGGGCCCGATCAAGGTCATGGTGGTCGACGACCACCCGATGTGGCGCGACGCGGTCGCCCGGGACCTGGCCGAGTCCGGCTTCGAGGTGGTCGCCACCGCCGGGGACGGCGAGCAGGCGGTGCGCCGCGCGCTGGCCGCCGGCCCGGACGTCCTCGTCCTGGACCTGAACCTGCCGGCCAAGCCCGGCGTCCAGGTCTGCAAGGAACTCGTCGGCGCCAACCCGGCGTTGCGCGTCCTGGTGCTGTCGGCCAGCGGCGAGCACGCCGACGTCCTGGAGGCCGTGAAGTCCGGGGCGACCGGCTATCTGCTGAAGTCGGCGTCCACCGAGGAACTCCTCGACGCGGTGCGCCGAACCGCCGTCGGCGACCCGGTGTTCACGCCCGGACTCGCCGGACTGGTCCTCGGCGAGTACCGGCGGCTGGCCTCCGATCCGGGCGGCGCCGCGGCCGAGGCCGAGGAGCCGAACGCGCCGCGGCTGACCGACCGCGAGACCGAGGTGCTGCGCCTGGTCGCCAAGGGACTGAGCTACAAACAGATAGCCGAGCGCCTGGTCATCTCCCACCGCACGGTGCAGAACCACGTCCAGAACACTCTGGGCAAGCTCCAGTTGCACAACCGCGTCGAGCTGGTGCGGTACGCGATCGAGCGGGGGCTCGACGAGGAGTGAGCGGCGCCGCCGCCCGCGTCAACCAACCGACCGGCAATTCACCGGAATTGCCCTTCCCGCCCCTGCATGAGTGACGTGCATCACCATTAGCGTGGCCCTCGTCAGGCAACCGCGGCGAAGGGACACATCCATGCGGGTCGGAGTACTGACCGGAGGCGGCGACTGCCCCGGGCTCAACGCCGTCATCCGCGGCATCGTCCGCAAGGGCGTCCAGGAGTACGGCTACGAATTCACCGGCTACCGGGACGGCTGGCGCGGCCCCCTCGAAGGCGACACCGTCCGTCTCGACATCCCCGCCGTGCGCGGCATCCTGCCCCGCGGCGGCACCATCCTCGGCTCCTCGCGCACCAACCCGCTCAAGCTCCAGGACGGCATCCGCCGGATCAAGGACAACCTCGCCAAGCAGGAGGTCGAGGCGCTCGTCGCGATCGGCGGCGAGGACACCCTGGGCGTGGCCGCGCGGCTGTCCGACGAGTACGGCGTGCCCTGCGTCGGCGTGCCCAAGACCATCGACAACGACCTCTCCGCCACCGACTACACCTTCGGCTTCGACACGGCCGTCGGCATCGCCACGGAGGCCATCGACCGGCTGCACACCACCGCCGAGTCCCATATGCGGGTCCTCGTCTGCGAGGTGATGGGCCGGCACGCCGGCTGGATCGCCCTGCACTCCGGCCTCGCAGGCGGCGCCAACGTCATCCTCATCCCCGAGCAGCGCTTCGACCTCGACCAGGTGTGTGCCTGGATCACCTCCCGCTTCAAGGCGTCGTACGCCCCGATCGTCGTCGTCGCCGAGGGCGCCATGCCCCAGGACGGCGACGTGGTGCTCAAGGACGGCTCGCTCGACGCCTTCGGCCACGTCCGGCTCTCCGGCGTCGGCGAGTGGCTGGCCAAGGAGATCGAGAAGCGGACCGGCAAGGAGGCGCGCACCACGGTCCTCGGCCACGTCCAGCGCGGCGGCACGCCGAGCGCCTTCGACCGCTGGCTCGCCACCCGCTTCGGCCTGCACGCCATCGACGCCGTCCACGACCGCGACTTCGGCAAGATGGTCGCCCTGCGCGGCACGGACATCGTCCGCGTCCCGATCTCCGAGGCCACGGCCAGGCTGAAGACCGTGGACCCGAAGCTGTACGAGGAGGTCGGCGTCTTCTTCGGCTGACGAAAGCCCCCGGACGCTACACGGTCGTGCGGCGCGGCTGCCCCACCAGTTCCCGCACGACCGAGACCCCGTCGAGGGTCAGAACCGACTCCGGGTGGAACTGGACCCCGGCGAACCCCTGGCCCCGGATCGCGTGCACCTCACCGTTCGCGGCCCGGCTCACCTCGATGCCCTGGGCTGCCAGTTCCGCCTGAGCCTCGTCCTCGCAGCGGGCCGTGAAGCTGTTGTAGAAGCCGACGGTCTCGATCCTGCCGAACAGGTCGATCTCCGTCTGCGCACCCTGGTACGGCACCTCCTTGCGGACGATCTCCAGCCCCAGCTCCGCCGCGATCAGCTCGTGCCCGAGGCACACCCCGAGCACGCCGTGCCGGTGCTCGCGCAGCACGTCGGCGGTCAGCTCCCGCAGGAACCGCATCTTCGGGTCGGCAGGATCCGAGGAGTCCCCCGGGCCCGGGCCGAGCACCACCGGACCCTCGTGCGCGAGCACCGCCTCCCGCAGTCCCGGCTCGTCGTACCGTCGCACGGTCACGTCCAGGCCGGACGCGCGCAGCACATGCGCCAGCATCGCGGTGAAGGTGTCCTCCGCGTCGACGACCAGCGCGTGCTCCCCGAGGGACGGCGCCTGCTCCCGCATCCGCAGCCAGAACGGCGCCAGCGAGGACCGCCGCCCGTCCAGCGCCGCCCGCACCCGCGGGTCGTCGGCCAGCCGGGGCCGGGCCCGCTCCGCGCGCGGACGCGACGGCCCTACGCCGAGCGCCGCCAGCACCCCCGCCGCCTTCGCGTGCGTCTCCGCCACCTCGCTCGCCGGGTCCGAGCCGCGGACGAGCGTCGCGCCCACCCCGACCCGCAGCCGCCCGGCCGCGTCGATGTCGGCGGTGCGGATGAGGATGGGGGAGTCGAGCGTCCGGGCGCCCCCGGAGTCCCGGCCGAGCAGCGCCAGCGCCCCGGCGTAGTAGCCGCGCCCGCCGCTCTCGTGCCGCTCGATCACCCGGCAGGCGTTCTGCACCGGGGACCCGGTGACCGTGGCGGCGAACATGGTCTCCCGCAGCACCTCGCGCACGTCCAGCGAGGACCTCCCGCGCAGCTCGTACTCGGTGTGCGCGAGGTGCGCCATCTCCTTCAGGCGCGGGCCGACCACCACCCCGCCCATGTCGCCGACGGTGCACATCATCTTGAGCTCCTCGTCGACGACCATCGACAGCTCCTCGATCTCCTTGCCGTCGGCGAGGAAGTCCAGCAGGTGCTCGGGCGTCGGCCCTTCGGCCGGGTAGCGGTACGTCCCGCTGATCGGGTTCATCACGACCGTCCCGCCCGCCCGTCTCCCACCACCGCCCTCAGCCGGGAGCGCTTCGCGCTCGCCCCTTCCATTCGACATGCGGACATGCACCTCCGGGCTCGCCCCGACCAGCGTCCGCTCCCCGGTGTGCACGACGAACGTCCAGTACGCGCCGCGCTCGCCCTCGAGGAGCCGCCGGAACAGCGCCAGCGCGTCGGCGCGCCCGAACCCCGGGACCTCACCCTCGTACGTCCGCCGGATCACGAAGTTCGCGCCCTCGCCCCGCCCGATCTCCTCGCGCAGCACCCGCCCGACGATCTCGCCGTACTCCTCGTCATCGACGTCGAAGCCGCCGCCCCGGACACGGACGTCGTGCGCGGGGAGCTGCTCCAGCGCCTCGGACAGCGGGATCTCGTACGACTCCTCGGGCGTGAGCACCGCCAGCGGGGTCCCGTCGTCGCGGACGTCGAAGCCGCGCTCGCGGATCTGCCGGAACGGGACGAGTGCGAGGCCCTCCTCCGGGAGGTCGGCGAGCCGCTCGCGGGTGGTCACCGGCCCGACGAGCACCTCCACCGTGTCCCCGTCGCGCCCGGGGGAGCGGCGGCGGAGCAGGGCGAAGGGGCGTGGGTCGTGCAGCAGGTCCAGCAGGTCCATGGGGTCCGTGATCCTTCTCGGGTGGGAGAGGGGCGGCCCGGAAACGCCGAAGGCCGCCCTCGGGCGGCCTTCGCGAAGTCTGTGGGTACGCGCAGTCAGTGGGCCGCCGGATGAGCGGTCCACCACCAGTTCTGGATCGAAAGCGCGAACATGCGTCGGACCCTATCGCATGCATGTCCGCACTGCGTACGCCGTGTCTCATTTGCTGGGCGCGGACGGGATCACGTGACATCACCCCGTAATGTTGAGCGCGTGACCGTGAACGCTAAGACCAGCTCCCACGCTGGCAACACCTGGCGAGACCTGCCCGCGGCGCAGCAGCCCGAGTACCCCGACCCCGAGGCTCTGCGCGCAGTGATCGCGGACCTCGAGTCGTATCCGCCGCTCGTCTTCGCGGGCGAGTGCGACCAGCTGCGTGCCCGTATGGCGGCTGTGGCCAAGGGGGAGGCGTTCCTGCTCCAGGGCGGCGACTGCGCGGAGTCCTTCGACGCTGTGGGCGCCGAGCAGATTCGGGCCAAGTTGAAGACGTTGCTGCAGATGGGCGCCGTGCTCACTTACGCCGCGTCCGTGCCCGTGGTGAAGGTGGGCCGGATCGCCGGCCAGTACTCCAAGCCGCGCTCCAAGCCGACCGAGACCCGCGACGGCGTGACCCTGCCGACCTACCGCGGCGACTCCGTCAACGGCTTCGAGTTCACCGAGGCCGCCCGCGTCCCGGACCCCGAGCGGCTGAAGCGGATGTACCACGCCTCCGCCTCGACGCTGAACCTGGTGCGCGCCTTCACCACCGGCGGCTACGCCGACCTGCGCCAGGTGCACGCCTGGAACCAGGACTTCGTGAAGTCGTCCCCCTCGGGCCAGCGCTACGAGCAGCTCGCCCGCGAGATCGACAACGCGCTGAACTTCATGCGGGCCTGCGGCGCGGAGCCCGAGGAGTTCAAGACGGTCGAGTTCTACGCCTCGCACGAGGCGCTGCTGATGGACTACGAGACCGCCCTGACCCGGATCGACTCGCGCACCGGCAAGCTGTACGACGTCTCCGGGCACATGGTGTGGATCGGTGAGCGCACCCGGCAGCTGGACGGCGCGCACATCGAGTTCGCCTCGAGGATCAGCAACCCGGTCGGCATCAAGCTCGGCCCGACGACCACGGCCGAGGAGGCGCTGCAGTACATCGAGCGCCTCGACCCCGACCGCGAGCCGGGCCGGCTGACCTTCATCGTCCGTATGGGCGCCGACAAGATCCGCGACAGGCTCCCCGAGCTGGTCGAGAAGGTCACGGCGTCCGGCGCGACGGTGGCCTGGGTGACCGACCCGATGCACGGCAACACCTTCGAGGCGGCCTCCGGCCACAAGACCCGCCGCTTCGACGACGTGCTCGACGAGGTGAAGGGCTTCTTCGAGGTCCACAAGGAGCTCGGCACGCACCCGGGCGGCATCCACGTGGAGCTCACCGGCGACGACGTCACCGAGTGCGTGGGCGGCGGCGACGAGATCTTCGTCGACGACCTGCACCAGCGCTACGAGACGGCCTGCGACCCGCGGCTGAACCGCAGCCAGTCGCTCGACCTGGCGTTCCTCGTGGCGGAGATGTACCGGGACCAGTGAGGTTCCGGCCTCTGACCGAGGCGTGAGTGGGGCGCGGATCACAGACGATCCGCGCCCCATCGCTTTCTCCGTACCCGCATCGCGGGTAAGGTTAGGTTTGCCTCACCGATCAATCGGGGCGGCATGACCTTTCAATCCCCGGCTGGAGGTGGATCCGCGTGTTCGTCTGCAGTTGCTTCGGCATCACAGAGCAACAGGTGAAGCAGCACGCGGAGGGCGGCGCCTGCACCCCGCGCCAGATCGCCTCCGCCTGCAAGGCGGGCACGGACTGCGGGTCGTGCGTACGCCGCATCCAGGCGATCCTCGGCCGGGGCGCCTGCCCGCGCCGCGAGCTGGCCGACCAGGGCAGGCCGGTACTCTCCGACCTCCCGTCCGCACCCGCGTTCCCGGAAGCGGCCTAGGGGTCTGTCGTTTGGATCAGGCCGGCTGTGAGGTGCGGTACTTCTCGACCGTCCGCGACGCCGGGATGATCCAAACGACAGGCCCTAGTTGTATTGACCCGCAGCATTGTTCACACGATTGATCGGTGGGTGGCCGCCGAGTGCGGTGTGGCAGCGGTGGTGGTTGTAGGTGTGGAGGAAGTCTGGCAGGGCTTCGGCGCGTTCGGTGTTGCTGGTGTAGGGCCGCAGGTAGGCCCATTCGTCGAGCAGTGTGCGGTTGAAGCGTTCGACCTTGCCGTTGGTCTGCGGCCGGTAGATGCGGGTGAGCTTGCCGGCCGCACCGAGGTCGGCCAGGGCTTGCCGCCAGGCGAAGCTTTTGCGGTAGGGCCAGGCGTTGTCGGTCAGAACGCGTTCGATGTGCTCGATGCCGCAGGTGGCGAAGAAGGCTGCGGCCCGGCGGAGGAAGCCTGCGCAGGTGTCGGCCTTCTCGTCCGGGTGGATCTCGCTGTAGGCGAGACGGCTGTGGTCGTCGACGGCGGAGTGGACGTAGTCGAAGCCCATGCTGCTGCGTCGGGCACGGCCTGCCTGGCGGCCCAGGACCTTGTGACCGCCGCCGTCCGGGATCCGGCCGAGTTTCTTGACGTCGACGTGGACGAGCTCGCCGGGGCGGTCGCGTTCGTAGCGGCGGATGACCTCACCCGTGGGCCGGTCAAGATGGGCCAGGCGATTCAGGCCATGGCGGACCAGGATGCGGTGCACGGTCGAGGCGGGCATGCCCAGGACGGGGCCGATGCGGGCCGGGCCGAGCTTGCGGGCCTGACGCAGTTGGCACACGTGGGCCTCCACCATCGCGGGCGTGCGGTGGGGTGTCGTCCGCGGCCTGCTGGAACGGTCGTGCAGGCCCGACTCGCCCTCTGCCCGCCAGCGGCGGACCCACTTGTGAGCCGTGGCCCGCGAGATGCCCATCTCCGCCGCGACATGCGCAACGGGGCGACCTGCGCAGACACGTTCAACGAGAAGCCGCCTGCCGTGAACGGTCAGCCGGGCATTACGGTGGGACACGAAGACCTCCGTGCGGTGCAGTCCTAGACAGCTCCACCACACCGGAGGTCTTCGCCATGATCAAGCCCAGCGAGTGTCAACAACGCTCGTGATCAATACACCTAGTCTCCTCGTGCGGAGCCGGTTCAGCTGTCCGGCTGCTCGATGAGCTGCGCGAGGTAGAGCGCCTCCCCGAGCTTGTTCACCAGTTCCAGCTGGGTGTCCAGGTAGTCGATGTGGTGCTCCTCGTCGGCGAGGATGTCCTCGAAGATGTTCGCGGATGTGAGATCGCCCTTCTCGCGCATCACCTTCGCGCCGCGCGTCAGCCGGTCGATCGCCTCCACCTCGATCTGCCGGTCCGCCTCGAACATCTCCTTGACGGTCTGACCCACCCGCACATGGAACAGCCGCTGGTAGTTGGGCAGCCCCTCCAGGAACAGGATCCGGTCGGTCAGCACCTCGGCGTGCTTCATCTCGTCGAACGACTCGTGCCGCGTGTACTTCGCGAGCTTCGTCCAGCCGAAGTTCTCCTGCATCTTGGCGTGCAGGAAGTACTGGTTGATGGCGGTGAGCTCGCCGGTGAGCTGCTCGTTCAGGAATTCCAGGACCTCGGGGTCGCCCTGCATCGCAGAGGCTCCTTCCGCATGGGGGATGGGGAGGTTGCGGGCGCATGATTGCACCGGGTGCCAAAGATCGTCCAGTAAGTGCGTACTTAGTAAGTACATCCACGCTTGTCATCAGTTGTCCGCTTCGGGGGACACCTGGTCAAACGCACTGCTCCGCGTCTGTCAGGATGGAACCATGGGGCAGCCGGTGGAGCACGAATCTGGAGAATTCGGAGAGGGCGTACGGTCCGAGCTTCCGCCGGGGCAGCGGCTCCAGCGCGGCTGGCCGGTCATGCACTACGGCCCGGTGCCCAAGTTCCGCCCCGAGCGCTGGGAGTTCAGGGTCTTCGGGGCCACCGCCGACGGCGACAAGCGCTGCTGGACCCATGAGGAGTTCACGGGCCTGCCGTACACCAGCGTCGTCGCCGACCTCCACTGCGTGACCAAGTTCAGCATGCTCGGCGCCGAATGGGGCGGCGTCCCGGCGAGCGCGATCCTGAAGGCGGCGCCGCCCGCCTCCGGCGTCACCCATGTGATGGTCTGGGCGGAGTACGGCTTCAGCGCGAACCTCCGCCTGTCGGACTTCGCCGCCGAGGGCACGATCTTCGCGACCCACAAGGACGGCGAACTCCTCACCGCCGAGCACGGCTTCCCGGTCCGCCTCGTCGTCCCGCACCTGTACGCCTGGAAGGGGCCCAAGTGGGTCCGCGGCGTCGAGTACATGACCGAGGACCGCCGTGGCTTCTGGGAGGAGCGCGGCTACCACAACCTCGGCGACCCCTGGAAGGAACAGCGCTACTCCTACCAGGAGGAGCCCGGGGACGGCCCCGAGCTCTGACGCTCTCCTCCCGGCCGGCGCCGGTCAGTGGTGGTACCGGTGCACCACCGCATGGCCCCTGCCGCGGCCGATCGTCCACTTGTTGACGGGCGTCGTGACCACGAAGGCCGCCACTAGCGAGATCGCCAGCGCGGTCCAGAAGAGCAGGTCGCCCAGGTGGGCGTCCATCGCGCCCGGCCAGAGCGCGATCACGCCGTTGTCGATCAGCTCCATCACGGCGATCGACAGCGTGTCCGCGGCCAGCGCCACGCGCACGGCGGTGCGCAGACCGACGCCCGCCCGCAGCACCCCGCGCAGCGTGAGCGCGTAACCGAAGAGGAACGCCAGCGCGATCGCCAGGACCATCGTCGGCAGATTGCCCCAGTCGAACGCCGTGCCGACGACCATGCCGAGCACCTCGCCGATGGCACAGCCGGTGAGGCAGTGCAGGGTGGCCTGCGCGGCCATGGACCACGTGGCCGTTGGCGCGTGGCCGTGCTCATGGGTGTGGTGTGCGTGTGCGTGCGCCTCGTGCGTCATGGGTGCCTCCGGTGCTGAGTGCCGTTTCCCGTGACGACTGGAACGTAGATACCCCCCAGGGGTATTCCCGAGGTTCTGGATTCCGGGCCGGACTATCCCTCCCGCAGCTTCTTCAGGCGCTCCACGTCCGCCGCGTGTCCCTCCTTGCCGCCCGGGGTCTCGATGATCAGCGGGACGCCCTCGGTGGCGGGGTGGGTCATCAGGGCCCGGAACGGGTCCTCGCCGATGTGGCCCGAGCCGATGTTCTCGTGGCGGTCCTTGTGCGCGCCCACGACGTCCTTGGAGTCGTTGGCGTGGATCAGCTTCAGCCGGCCCTCGCCGACCGTCTCCACCAGCAGGTCGAGCGTCTGGTGCATGCCGCTCGGGCCGGTCAGGTCGTGCCCGGCCGCGAAGACGTGGCAGGTGTCCAGGCACACGCCCAGCCTCGGGTGCGCCTCCAGCGCCTCGAAGTACGGCCCGAAGTCCCAGGTGCGCGAGCACAGCGAGGCGCCCTGCCCGGCCGTGGACTCCAGCAGCAGGTACGGGTCGTCGTCGTGGGTGAGCTCGTCCAGCAGCGGCAGCAGGAACTCCCGTACCTGCTTCAGCGCCACCGCCCGGTCCCGTCCGCCCGTCGCGCTGCCCGTGTGCACGACGACGCCCAGCGCGCCGATCTCCCGCCCGCGCCGCAGCGAGTGCCGCAGTGACTCCACCGACTTCTCCACGGTCGCCTCGGTGTGCGAGCCGAAGTTGATCAGGTAGGGGGCGTGCACGTACGCAGGGACCGACTCCCGCGCGCAGGTCTCCCGGAACGCCTCGTCCTGCCGCGCGTTCCCGGCCGGGGTCGCCCAGCCGCGCGGATTGGCGACGAAGACCTGCACGGCCTCGGCCTTCAGATCGTGGGCGTAGGTGAGTCCCACCGAGTGCAGGCCGCCGGCCACGGGGACGTGGCCGCCGACGGGGTTGCGGAGGGGGCTGAGGGGGGCGGGGGCGCCGGACTGCTGACGTATCACCCGTTCAGGGTGTCACGCCCGGTCCGGCCCGAGGAAAACACCGGTCATCGGCCAGCCCCGCCCCGGCCGCTCAGCGGACGGTGATCGTGATCTGCGAGCCCTTGGGCGCCTTCTCGCCGCCGCGCACCGACTGCCGCTTCACGGTGTCGCCGAACAGGCCGAACAGCCCGCGGCTCACCTTGACCTCGAAGCCGGCCTTCTCCAGCCGCCTCTTCGCGTCGTCGGCCTTCGCCCCGACCACGTCCGGCACCCCGACCATCTCGGGGCCCTTGGACAGCGTCAGCGTCACCGTGTCGCCCTCGGCGGCCTCGCCGTCGCCCGCCGGGGTCTGCTCGGCGACCTCGCCCTTGTCGTACTCCGAGTCGACCTCGCGCGTGGCGATCCGCACCCGCAGGCCGGCGTCCGTGAGCTCCTCCCGGGCGCTGTCCAGGTCCTCGCCGGTGACGTCCGGAACGTCGACCGGGCTGCCCTTGCTGACGGTGAGCGCGATGGCGGAGCCCGCGTGCCGCTCGGTGCCGGCCTCCGGGTCGGTGCCGATCACCATGCCCTTGGCGACGTCGTCGCTGAACTCCCGGGTGACCATGCCCGGCTCCAGACTCTGGTCCTTCAGCAGCGCCCGCGCCTTGTCCAGCCGGTAGCCCTGCAGACCCGGCACCCGCACGGTCTCCGGCCCGTCGGAGACGGTCAGCGTCACCGCGCCGCTGCTGCGGATGCGGGCGCCGGCCCCCGGATCGGTGCTGATGACCGTGCCCCGCTTCACCGTGTCGCTGTAGGCGTGCCTGACCTGCTTGACGTCGAGCCCGTCCCCCTTCAGTTCGGCCCTGGCCTGTGCCTCCGTCTTCGCGAGCAGCGGCGGGACCTTGGTGAACTGCCCGGAGTTGATGTACCAGACGCCGGCCCCGACGCCGAAGACCACGAGCACGGCCGCCACGAGCGTGACGATGCCGCGCCGCGCGCGCGAGAGCCCGCGTCCGGCGCCACCGGACGGCGGGGCGGGCGGCACCTCGTACAGGCTGGTCCGTTCGACGGACGCGGTCCACTCCACGCGCGTGGTCGGGTCGTCCGCCTCGCCGACCGGCAGCAGCCGCGGCACGGTCAGCGAGCGCGGGATCACGCTCGTGCGGTCCCCGGCGTTGTCGTGCCCGGCCGAGAGCGCCTGCGGCGGTACGGCGTCCAGCTGCTCGGCGGTCAGGCCCGCGCGGGCCTCACGCACCTGGGCGAGCAGCGCCACGGCGTCGTGCGGCCGGACGTCCGGGGTGCGCGCGGTGGCCGCGGCGACCAGCTCGTCCAGCGCGTACGGCAGCCCGGGCACGGCGGCCGAGGGCGGCGGTACGTCGTCGTGGAGGTGCTGGTAGAGCACCGCGGCGGCGGAGTCGCCGGTGTGCGGCTTGTCGCCGGTCAGTATCTCGTACAGGACGACACCGCAGGCGTACACGTCGACGCGGGCGTCCGCGGCGCCGCCCCGCTCGATCTGCTCCGGCGCGAGGTAGGAGATGGTGCCGAGCACGGCACCGGTGGTGCTCGTCACCGTGTCCACGGACCGCACCAGCCCGAAGTCGGCGACCTTGACCCGGCCGTCGTCCCCTATGAGCACGTTCTCGGGCTTCATGTCCCGGTGCACGAACCCCGCCCGGTGCGCGGCGCCCAGCGCGGCCAGCACCGGCTCCAGGATGTCCAGGGCGGCGCGCGGCTGAAGCGCCCCGCGCTCGCGCAGCACGTCGCGCAGGGTGCACCCGGCGACGTACTCCATCGCGAGATAGACGTACGACCCGTCGGCCCCCTGGTCGAAGACCTGCACCACATTGGGGTGGGCGAGCCGGGCCACCGACTTCGCCTCGCGGATGAACCGCTCGACGAAGGAGCCGTCGGCCGCGAGCGAGGGGTGCATCACCTTGAGGGCGAGGACCCGGTCCAGACGGGTGTCCAGGGCCCGGTAGACCGTGGCCATGCCGCCGACGGCGATCCGCGCCTCGACGCGGTAACGGCCGTCGAGCACCTGCCCGACGAGGGGGTCCTGAAGCGTCGTATCCACGCAGGCGAGTCTACGAGGGGAGACTGACACGCCGCCCGGCCGGGACCGGGTTCAGGGCGTTACCGCAGCCCACTTGTGACGCGCCACGCAGAGACCGGACGGAAGACCGAACGGACTAGAACGCCGGGCGTTCCGGGTCCAGACGGGCGAGTCCCTCGGTGGGCGACGACGCCTCCGCGAAGTGCCTGCGGGGGATGCGCCCGGCCCGCAGGGCCAGCCGGCCCGCGCTGACCGCCTGCCGCATCGCCTCCGCCATCAGCACCGGCTCCTGCGCGCGCGTGACGGCCGAGGCGAGCATCACACCCGCGCACCCCAGCTCCATCGCCAGCGCCACGTCGGACGCCGTACCGGCCCCCGCGTCCAGGATCACCGGCACGCGCGCGTGCTCGACGATCAGCTGGAAGTTGTGCGGGTTGCGGATGCCGAGACCGGAGCCGATCGGCGAGCCGAGCGGCATGATCGCCGCGCAGCCCACGTCCTCCAGCTTGCGCGCGAGGACCGGGTCGTCGTTGGTGTACGGCAGCACCGTGAACCCGTCGTCGACCAGCGTCTCGGCGGCGTCCAGCAGCTCGATCGGGTCCGGCAGCAGGGTGCGCTCGTCGGCGATGACCTCCAGCTTGACCAGGTCGGTGCCCAGCGCCTCCCGCGCCAGCCGGGCCGTCAGCACGGCCTCGCCGGCGGTGAAGCAGCCGGCCGTGTTGGGCAGCACCCGGATGCCGAGCCGCTCCAGGACCGACAGCACGGAGCCGTGCACCCCCGGATCGACCCGGCGCATCGCCACGGTCGTCAGCTCGGTGCCGGAGGCGACCAGCGCCCGCTCCAGCACGTCGAGGCTCGGCGCACCGCCGGTGCCCATGATCAGGCGGGACGTGAAGGACGTACCGCCGAGGACGAAGGGATCGTCGGCCATGGGTCAGCCTCCTTGGACGGCGGTGAGGACTTCGACGCGGTCTCCCTCGGCGAGGGCCGTCGACGGCCACTCCGCGCGCGGGACCACCGTCTCGTTGAGAGCGGCGGCCACTCCGGCGGGCGCCGCGGTGAGGCTCCGCACCAGCGCGTCCAGCACGGTGCCGGGCGCGACCTCGCGGCGCTGCCCGTTGACGGAGATGGTGACGGGCGTGCTCATGCGGGCTGCTCCGAGACAGACGAGACAGGCGAGACAGGGGTGAGGGCGGCGTCGAAGCGCCGCGGCGTGAAGGGGCGCGCCTCCGGGGGGAGGTCGCCGGTGGCGAGGACGTGGGCCATGACGTCGCCGGTGACGGGCGTGAGCAGGACGCCGTTGCGGAAGTGGCCGGTGGCCAGCAGCAGTCCGTCGAGGGCGGTCGGGCCGAGCAGCGGCGCGTTGTCGGGGGAGCCGGGACGCAGCCCCGCGCGCGTCTCGGTCAGCGGCAGCTCGGTGATGCCGGGCACGAGCTCGTGGGCGTCGCGCAGCAGCTCGTACACGCCGCCCGCGGTCACCGTCGTGTCCCAGCCCAGCTCCTCGCTCGTCGCGCCGACGACCAGCTCGCCGTTCTCGCGCGGCACCAGATAGACCTGGCCGCCGCGGACCACGGCCCGCACGGTGCGGCTGAGGAACGGCGCGTACCGCTTCGGCACGGTCAGCCGCAGCACCTGCCCCTTCACGGGGCGCACCGGCGGCCTTACGTCGTCCGGTACGCCCGCCAGCTCGCCGCTCAGGCTGCCGGCCGCGAGCACGACCTGCCCGGCGGCCAGCGCGGTGCCGTCCGCCGTGGTGACGCCGGTGACCCGGTCCCCGATGACGTCGAGGCGCTCGGCGCGCGTGCGGTGGAAGACCACTCCGGTGCGCTCGCAGGCGGCGACCAGGGCCGCGGCCAGCCGGCGCGGGTCGATCTGGTGGTCGCCGTCGACGCGCAGCCCGCCGCGCACGCCCGGCGCGAGCATCGGCTCCAGGCGCCGGCACTCCCGGCCGGTCAGCCACACCGACTCCAGGCCCGAGCGCTGTTGCAGCGCGTGCAGTTCACGCAGGTGGGCCCGGTCGTCGGAGTCCAGCGCGACCGCGAGCGTGCCGCACCGGCGGTAGCCGAGGCCGAGGCCGGTCAGCTCGGTGAGCTCGGCGGCGAAGTCGGGGTAGCGGCGGGCCGATTCCAGGTTCAGGGCCAGCAGGGTCTGCTCGCCGTAGTGCAGTTCCGTGACCGCGGCCAGCATCCCGGCGGCGACCTGGGCGGCCCCTCCGCCGGGGCCGGGGTCCACCACGGCCGTGGCCACGCCGCGCTGCGCGGCACGCCAGGCCGTGACCAGACCGATGATCCCGCCTCCGACGACGAGCACGTCGGACGTACGTGACGACATGGGCGTCCAGCCCCTCCCTTCGCCGGCATGACCCGGATCAGGTTCGTACGGTCGGAGGCCGCGTCAGCCTCCCTCTCAGCCCGGTGCGTCCGGGCTCCCGCGAGTGCGTTGTCCCCGCCACCCTAGCCCGCGGCCGCGCAGGCCTGCCAGCACGTCCCCCGGCCCTCGCTCGCCCCCTGACCGAGGGAATCCGGATTGTCTATGGTGATCGAGTGAGCGACGAGACGCGGGACGCGGACACGGCACAGGGACGGCGCGTGGTCGTCGTCGGGGCGGGGATGGCGGGGGTGCAGACCGCGGTCGCCCTGCGCGAACGGGGCTTCACCGGCATCGTGACGCTCATCGGGGCGGAGCCGCACCAGCCGTACGACCGGCCGCCGCTGTCCAAGGCCGTCCTGCTCGGCAAGGCGGAGGGCTCGGCCCTCGACGTGGACTTCGAGGGACTCGGCATCGAACTCCTGCTGGGCCGCGAGGCGTTGGGCGTGCGCCCAGCCGACCACGAACTGGACACCGAGGCGGGACCCGTCCCGTACGACGTCCTCGTCCTCGCGACCGGCGCCGCACCCATCAGCCTGCCCGGCTCGGAGGGCGTCCCCGGTGTCCATCTGCTGCGCACCCTCGACGACGCCGAGCGGCTGCGGCCCGTGCTCGCCCGGCAGCACGACATCGTGGTCGTCGGCGCCGGCTGGATCGGCGCCGAGTTCGCGACGGCGGCCCGCGAGGCGGGCTGCGCGGTCACCGTCGTCGAGGCCGCCGACCGCCCGCTCGCCGAGGCGCTGCCCGCCGAGGTGACCGCGCCGATGACCGCCTGGTACGCCGACAGTGGCGCCACCCTGCGCACCCACGCGCGCGTGGAGCGCGTCGAGGAGGGCGCGGTCGTCCTCGACGACGGCGCGCGGCTGCCCGCGGGCGCCGTCGTCGTCGGCATCGGCGCGCGCCCCGCCACGGCCTGGCTGGCCGGCTCCGGCATCGAACTCGGCGCGCACGGCGAGGTCGTCGCCGACGACCGGCTGCGCACCTCCGCCCCGGACGTGTACGCCGTCGGCGACTGCGCCTCCTTCCCCTCGCACCGGTACGGCGAGCGGCTCCTGGTGCACCACTGGGACAACGCCCTGCAGGGGCCACGCACGGTCGCGGCGACCGTCATGGGCGAGACCGACGCCGTCTACGACCCGGTGCCGTACTTCTGGTCCGAGCAGTTCGGCCGCTTCGTCCAGTACGCCGGCCACCACGCGTCGGCCGACACGCTGGTCTGGCGCGGCGACCCCGTCGGCCCGGCCTGGTCCGTCTGCTGGCTGTGCGAGGGCCGGCTGGTCGCCCTGCTGGCGGTGGGCCGGCCGCGTGACCTGGCCCAGGGGCGGCGGCTCATCGAGAGCGGCGCGCCGATGGATCCGGAGCTGCTGGCGGACCACGCCCGGCCCCTGAAGGCGGCCACGCTCTGAGCGGTCGCTTCGGGGAGCCCGTGGCCTGGTCGGCCGAAGGAAGCCATGAGATGACCAGAAATGTCCCGAGTTGGACCGGCCCGACTTCCGACTGTCAGTCCGGGATGGCACGCTGTTTCCGTGACCGAGATTGACGCAAAGATCGATGCTCTCGTCCCTGCCTGGCTCAACCTCCCCGAGATCGCCGAGATGCTCGGTGTCGAGGTGACGCGCGTGCGGCAGCTGGTCAAGGAGGGCCAGCTCATCGCCGTACGCCGTGGTGAGAACCGGGCACTGCACGTCCCCGCCGCCTTCATCGACGGGGACAAGGTCGTCAAGGGCCTGACCGGCACCCTGACGCTCCTGCGGGACGACGGCTTCACCGACGAAGAGATGCTGGAGTGGCTCTTCACCCCCGACCCGTCCCTGCCCGGAACCCCCGCCCAGGCCCTGAGCGAGAACCGCGGCACCGAGGTGAAGCGCCGCGCCCAGGCGCTCGCCGTCTGACCCGTACACCGACACCACGCACAGGTGCGGCGGCCGGGGGCGGGCACGCTCCGTCCCCGGCCGGGCGGTGACCTAGGGTCTTTCCTCATGGCCACGGGTCACCGCTCGGCCACCCACCACGCACCGACCCCGGGGGGACGTTCCGCCATGCCCGACACCACGACCACCGCCCGTGCCCAGCTCGCCGACGCCCGTCTCTACCTGTGCACGGACGCCCGCAGGCGCCAGGGCGACCTGGCCGAGTTCCTGGACGCCGTCCTGGCCGGCGGTGTCGACATCGTGCAGCTGCGCGACAAGGGCATGGAGGCCGCCGAGGAGCTGGAGTACCTGGAGGTCCTCGCCGACGCCTGCGCCCGGCACGGCAAGCTGCTCGCGGTCAACGACCGCGCGGACGTCGCCCACGCCGCCTCCGCCGA
This sequence comes from Streptomyces sp. V3I7, assembly GCF_030817495.1. Classification (NCBI taxonomy): domain Bacteria; kingdom Bacillati; phylum Actinomycetota; class Actinomycetes; order Kitasatosporales; family Streptomycetaceae; genus Streptomyces; species Streptomyces sp. V3I7. The sequence goes on along the minus strand of NZ_JAUSZK010000001.1, from coordinate 1,726,495 downwards.
CGTCCTCCACCTCGGCCAGGGCGACCTGCCGGTCCCCGCGGCCCGCGCGATCCTCGGCGACGACGTCCTCATCGGCCGCTCCACGCACACCGAGGCCGAGGCCTCCGCGGCCGCCGTCCAGGAGGGCGTGGACTACTTCTGCACCGGCCCCTGCTGGCCGACCCCCACCAAGCCCGGCCGCCCGGCCCCCGGCCTCGACCTGGTCCGGCACACGGCCGCGCTGGGCACGGACCGCCCCTGGTTCGCGATCGGCGGCATCGACCTCGGCAACCTCGACGAGGTACTCGACGCGGGCGCCCGCCGCGTCGTCGTCGTCCGCGCGCTCACCGAGGCGGACGACCCGGGCGCCGCCGCGGCCGACTTCGCGAAGCGACTGCGGCAGCGGTAGCGGTAGCGGTAGCGCGGAGCTGTCCAAGGGGTGGACAAGAAGTCGGCAATTCGTGCCATTTTCCCGTGCCCGGTTGGGACACCGCCCACCCCTGACTAACCTGCGGGTATGGCCCTCGGAACCGCATCCACCAGGACCGACCGCGCACGCACCGTGCGCGACATCCTGGGGACCGGCAAGACGACGTATTCGTTCGAGTTCTACGCGCCGAAGACCCCCAAAGGTGAGAAGAACCTGTGGGCGGCGCTTCGCAGGGTCGAGGCGGTGGCCCCCGACTTCGTCTCCGTGACGTACGGCGCAGGCGGCACCACGCGCGCGACCACGGTCAAGGAGACCCAGCAGATCGTCGTCGACACGACGCTCACCCCGGTCGCCCACCTCACCGCGGTCAACCACTCCGTGGCCGAACTCCGCAACATCATCGGCCAGTACGCGGACGCGGGCATCCGCAACATGCTCGCCGTGCGCGGCGACCCGCCCGGCGACCCGATGGGCGACTGGCTGGCACACCCCCAGGGCCTGACCTACGCCGTCGAGCTCGTCCAACTCATCAAGGAGGCGGGCGACTTCTGCGTGGGCGTCGCCGCCTTCCCGGAGATGCACCCGCGCTCGCGCGACTGGGATACGGACGTCGCGCACTTCGTCGACAAGTGCCGGGCCGGCGCCGACTACGCCATCACGCAGATGTTCTTCCAGCCGGAGTCCTATCTGCGCCTGCGCGACCGGGTCGCCGCCGCGGGGTGCGAGACACCCGTCATCCCCGAGATCCTGCCGGTGACCAGCGTGAAGATGCTGGAGCGGCTGCCCCAGCTCAGCAACGCGACGTTCCCGTCCGCGTTGCGGGAGCGCATCCTCGCGGCGAAGGACGATCCGGCTTCGGTACGCTCCATTGGCATCGAGTTCGCCACGGAGTTCTGCGCGCGGCTGCTGGCCGAAGGTGTGCCCGGGCTGCACTTCATCACGCTCAACAACTCCACGGCACCACTGGAAATCTACGAAAACCTGGGCCTGCACGACCCGCCGCAGGCCTAGACCGGCCACACCCGGATACGACACACTGCGTAACGGTCACTGGGAGAGGGGCGTACATGGGCTGGACGGTCCTCTATATCGCGTTCGGCATCGTCGCACTGTGGTTGCTCGGCGAGGTGCTGCTGCAGTACAAGGCGCGGCTGCGCTGGCGACTCCTCGCCTTCGGCGGTTTCCTCTGTGTCGTGATCGGTGTGCTCATCCCCTCCGTGGTGGTCATCGGGCTGGGCGCGGCAGCGTTCGCGGTCGGCCAGACCTACGTCACGCTGTCGTTCCGCCGCGGCTTCGCCGAGGGCTGGGCGGTCAAGCGCCCCGGCGCCGACGACGGCCGGGACGAGGCGGACCACGAGGGCGGCGCCTACGACGACGCGCGCGACGAGGGTCCCGCCTACGAGGCGGCGACGCCCGCGCCGGGCTACGCCGGCCAGGACGGCGCGCCGTACGACCAGGTCAACTCCCCTGCGGCCGCCGCCGACTACGACCGGGACGACGTCTTCACGCCGGCCCGCGCGGCAGCCGAGGCGACCGCCGTCTACGAGCCCCAGCCCCTGCCCGACGACACCGGCTCGTACGGCATCTACGACACCGGCTCGTACGCGACCGCCTCCGCCGACCCCGCCTACGCGGCCGCCGGACAGCACCACGACCAGAGCTACGCCACCGCGGGCCAGGGCGCCGACCAGGCCTACGCCTACGACTACTCGGGATACGGACAGCAGCAGTACGGCTACGACGCCACCGGCCAGCAGCAGTACGTGCAGTACGACCCGTACACCGGCGCCCAGACCTATGGCGAGGGCTCGTACGACTCCACGTACGGCGGCCAGCAGCAGTACGGGCAGCAGGGCTACGGCCAGGATCAGTACGCGTCCGGCGGCTACGGCGAGACCCAGGGCGGCGGGACGTGGGTACCGCAGCAGCGCACCGACGAGGCCTACGGCGGCGAACTCCCGCCCGAGCAGCAGCAGTACGGGCAGCAGGGCCACGGACAGCAGCAGCAGGGGCACGGCTACGACGAGCAGTACCGCTTCTGAGTCGCCGGCCTAGCCGCGCTGCCGGGGCGTCATTGGGAGCCCTTGAACTCCGGCCCCTCCACGATCAGTCCGGCGACCAGCGCACCCGACATGCCCGCGTGCGGGAGGCCGCCGCCGGGGTGTGACCAGCCTCCGGCGGTGAACAGCCCTGGCAGAGCGGTGGAGTTGGCCGGATGCAGCAGGCGTCCGCCGCCGGCCGCGAGCGCTGGGGCCGGGACTGCGCCGCCCACCGCGCCCGTCGCCTCCGCGATGTCGGCGGGTGTGCACGTGTGCTGCCACAGGATGCGGTCCCGCAGGCCGGGCACGGCCTGCTCGGCGGCGCCGATCATGGCCTCCACGTGGGCGTCGAGGGCCCGCCGCGCTGACTGACCGCCCTCGCCGAACCCGGCGGGGACCGGCGCGACGAGGGTGACCGCCTCGTGCGCGGAGTCGGGGACCAGCGAGGGGTCGTCCGGGCGCAGCACGGTGACGGTCGGGCGCGGCACGGTGACGGTCGGGTGCGCGGTGGCGGCCGCCGGGGCGCCGAACAGAGCGTCCAGCTCGGCGTCGCGGTCCTGGGCGTGCACCACGGTCCGGTGCGGCGTCCCGTCCGGCCGTGCGCCGCGCAGCGCCAGCAGCACGGTCAGCCGACTCGCCCGTCCCTGCTGGGGCGCCACCTCGCCGTCGCCGCGCACGGGCGCGTCCGCGACGACGCCGTCGAGGGCTTCGGGAGCGACACCGGCGACCACGAAGTCGGCCTCGGCCACCGTGCCCCCGGCCAGCTCCACTCCCGCCGCCCGGCCGTCCTCCCGGACGATCCCGGTGACCTCGGCGCCGAAGACGAACTCGACCTTGCGCCGCAGACAGCGCTCGTACACCGCGCGCGCCAACTCCCGTATGCCGCCGCGGACGTACCAGGTGCCGAAGGCGTGCTCCATGTACGGCAGCACGGCCGCGCTCGCCGGGGTGGTCCGGGGGTCGAGGCCGTACGCGAGCGCGTGACCCTCCAGGAGCGCGGTGAGGCGCTCGTCGCGCAGCTCCCAGGCGCCGACCTCGGCGAGCGTGCCCGCGCGACGGGTGCGCAGCAGCTTCTTGTGCGGGACGGCCGGATAGGGCTCGCGCTCGGCCAGCACCGGCCAGTTCGGCCACAGCGGCTCCTCCAGCAGGGGGCGGCGCGTACGGTCCCAGGCCTCGCGGGCGCGCACCAGGAAGTCGCCCCAGCGCTGCCCGGCGCCCGAGCCGAGGGCCTCGTCGAGCGCCGAGACGACGCCCGCGCGCGAGGCGTTGGGCAGCGGGGCCTCGGTACCGTCGGCGAAGACGTGGTGCGAGGACGGGTCGACCTGCACCAGATCGACGCAGTCCTCCAGCGGCTCCTTGCCGGTCTTGACGAACAGGTCGCGGTAGACCGCGGGCAGCGGCAGCAGACCGGGACCGGTGTCGAAACGGAACCCGTCCCGCTCGAACCGGCGCACCGCTCCGCCGTACGTCTCCGTCCGCTCGTACACCACCACCCGGTGGCCCGCGACGGCCAGCCGGGCGGCGGACGCCATCGCGCCCATCCCGGCGCCGATCACCGCAATCCGTGCCATGCCTGCGACTTTATCCACCACCACTGACAGTCCCCCGCGCGGGCGGGAGTACGAGCGCGGACGCGCTCGGGACCAGACGGCGGCGCCGGCTGCTGGGCCTGCGTGCGCAGAACTGAGTATCCGTACCTAGGGAGCGAGTTGAGTACGTGCGCGGATGGGGCGCGACCTGCGGGAACGGGAGAGTGGAGGCACGGAAGGGGGCGCGGCTCCGGCACCGCCGACACGGGGCGGCGGAACGCGGCTCGCGCCCTTGACCGCTCCTTCCGCCGATGCCGTCGGCGGAAGAGAGGCAACGGGGGTACGGGGGAAGCGGGGAACGACCGGCAGGGGCTTCGACGGGGGTCCGCACGGGGAGTGCGGCTGCGGAGCCCGGTGGGGAACGGGGGAACACGAAGGCGCCGGTCCGACGGCGGTCCGCGGGGGACGCGGCCACGGCGGACCGGCGCTTTCCCGTGCCCGCGCGCGGGCGGAGCGGAACCGGGTCAGTCCCGGCCGCCGAACCGTCCGTGCAGCAGCAGGGACAGCGCCGCGTGGACGTCGTCCAGGGAGCGCTCCGGCTGGAACGCCTGCCAGTCCAGCGCGGCCACCAGCACCATGCCGACGAGCGCGGAGGCCGTCAGCTGGACGTCCGTCCGCGCGCTCAGCTCGCCGTTCGCCATCCCCTCGTGCAGAACGCCCTCGACGACGGCGACGGCCTCCTGGCGGACGATCATCAGCGTGGACTGCCAGGCGCGGTTGGTGCGCCACAGCTCGGCGACGTAGAGCTGGGTGAAGGCCGGGTAGCGGTCGATGAAGACGAGCCCGGCGCGGATCATCGCGTCCAGGGCGGCCGTACTGTCGCCGCCCGCGCGCGCGGTGCGCTCGGCGGCCTCGCGCAGGGAGGCGGCCAGGAGCCCCACCCCGTGCCGCAGCAGCTCCTCGAAGAGGACCGACTTGCTCGCGAAGTTGTAGTACACCGTCCCCTTCGCGACCCCGGCCCGCTCGGCGATCTCGTCCACCGTGGTGGCGGAGAAGCCCTGTTCGGCGATGAGCGTGACGGCCGCCTCGTAGAGCCTCTGCCGCGTGGCCTCACGGCGTGTGCTGCCGCCCGGCCGGGCGCTGCTGCTTTCCATGGCCCCGATTCTCACAGGAAGGGCGCCCCGGCCGGAACGCGGGCCGATCGGTCGCCCCGCTGCCGTCCGAACTTTCGATCGAGGAGAAAGTCCAGGTCAGAACGGGTTGTCGGTGGCATACCTCATGATGGGCACATACGGCCACGGTGCCGTCATCCAGACGACAGGAGGTTCGTCATGGCCAACTCGTCCGCGGCCGCCGCCCGTCGGCGCAGCGCCACCGGCCCTGCCCTCCCCGCCCCCTCGCCGGGCGACCCGGCGAGCGACGTCCACCCCGTGCAGCGGCCGGCCGCCGTCCCACCCGCCGCCCTCTCCCTGCTCGCCCAGGCCCGCGCGGGACTCGACGAGGCCACCGCCCTCGAAACGCCCAACGAGCGCTACGCCACGGCCCACTTGGCCGCCCTGCGGACGGCCGCCGCCGTCCTCGCCGCGCGCGCCCGGCCCGAACCCTCGCCGCGGCGTCGCGCCCGCATCCGCAGCGCCTGGGAGGTGCTGCCCGAGATCGCGCCCGAACTCACCGAGTGGAGCGCCCTGTTCGCCTCCGGCGCCGACCGCCGCGCCCGCGCCGAGGCGGGCATCCAGGGCGCGGCAGGCCGCCGCGACGCCGACGACCTCATACGGGACGTGGCGATGTTCGTCCGCATCGTCGAACGCCTGCTGAAGCTCCCGCCGGCCCTGCCCCGACCCCGCCCGGACACCTCAGCCACCGATCGGAACATGCCGGACGCGGGCTGAAGGGGGAGGCGGGCGGGGGCGGGCCGTGCCCCGGCCAGGAGTGCCGCGTCTGCCCGTGCGGGGCGCCTTGCCGCTCGCACTGGCGGCCGCGTGACCGCTGTCCGGGGCGGGCCGGAGGCGGCTGAAGGGGGAGGTAGGCGGGGCTGGCTGTGCGAAGGGCCGGCCCCGGTTCGGCGGGGAGCGCCGTGTCCGCCCGTGCGGGGCGCCTGCTGTTTCGCACTGGCGGCCGCGTGACCGCTGTCCGGGGCGGGCCGGAGGCGGCTGAAGGGGGAGGTAGGCGGGGCGGGCTGTGCCAAGGGCGGGCCTTGACCCGGCCAGGAGTGCCGCGTCCGCCCTTGCGGGGCGCCTGCTGTTCTCGCCGGCGGTCGCGTGACCGACGTGGACGCCCACCGGCCTGCTCGGCCTTCTCCCTGACGGGTCGGGGCCGGCCGTCGGGCGTGACGGCTGCGGTGCGCGCCTGGTGCTCGATCGGGAGGGCGCGCTTCGTGCGGCCCGTGCCGTCCACCCTGCGAGACTCGGGGCGGCGCAGGTCACCGTGGTGACCGGGGGCGGCGGGGGAGGCAATAGGGTGGGGAACGCCTGAAGCCTCCCGCTCCCGTTGCCGGGCGGGGGAGGCACTCCGTTCGCACCGCCGGCAGCAGGCGGTGCCGCGCCGAGGAGCCAACTGCCGTGCCGGACCCGAGCCGTTCTCGCGCCTCCCTCCGTACTGCCGTGGTCCGGGACGTTCTCCAGGACGCCCTGGACCGCCGCGTCAAGGCCACGGGGCGTGACGCGCTGGACGTCCTCGACCTCGGGGGCGGCAGCGGCAGGTTCGCGGTGCCCCTCGCCCACCTCGGCCACCGCGTCACCGTCGTCGACCCCAGCCCGAACGCGCTGTTCGCGCTGGAGCGCCGGGCCGCCGAGGCCGGCGTCGCCGACCGGGTGCGCGGCGTCCAGGGCGACGTCCTCGGCCTCTTCGACGTGGTCGAGCGCGGCAGCTACGACGCGGTGCTGTGCCACGGCGTCCTGGAGTACGTCGACGACCCGGCCGAGGGCATCCGCAACACCGTCGCCGCCCTGCGCCCCGAGGGCGTCCTCAGCCTGCTCGCGGCCGGCCTCGGCGGCGCCGTGCTCGCCCGCGCCCTGGCCGGTCACTTCCGGGAGGCCAAGCACGCCCTCGACGACCCCCAGGGCCGCTGGGGCGCGGCGGACCCCGTGCCGCACCGCTTCACCGCCGAGCAGCTCACCGAGCTGGTCGAGGCGGCCGGGCTCAGCGTCCGGGCCGTGCACGGCGTGCGGGTCTTCGCCGACCTGGTCCCCGGAGTCCTCGTGGACACCGAACCCGGAGCCCTCGACGCCCTGCTCCAGCTGGAGGCCGCGGCGGCCGAGCTCCCGGCGTTCCATTCCGTCGCCACCCAGCTCCATGTGCTCGGCGAGACGCACGGCGCTGCACAGGACTGAGCAACCGCCCCCGTCACGCCCCTGATCAGGGCCTCGGCGGCACATGGACTACAGCACACGCCCCCCGATCGAGGGGTTTGCGCCGTATGATCGAGGGAGACCGCCCGGCATGACGGGGCGGCCGCAGGGGAATGGAAGCCTCAGCGAGCCGGGTCCGTCGTGGTGGGTTCTGGTTGGCCAATTGGCGCAGAGGGGCGGGTTTCACGGGGGCGATTCCCTGCCTATCCTTAAGGGACCCCCGGGTCGCCGCCCCGGCGACTGCACGATGAGGAGGACTCCGTGCCGCTCTCGGAGCACGAGCAGCGCATGCTCGAGCAGATGGAGCGAGCGCTGTACGCCGAAGATCCCAAGTTCGCGACAGCGCTTGAGGGAAACGGGCTGCGCACGCACACCCGGCGACGGGTCTATCAGGCAGGCGCCGGATTCCTCGTGGGTATCGCGCTCCTCATGGCCGGAATGGTCGCGCAGCAGATCTGGGTCAGCGTGGTGGGCTTCCTCGTCATGCTGGGGTGCGCGGTACTCGCCGTCACAGGCTGGCGCAAGGCTCCGAAGCCGGGCGAGCAGCCCGCGGGCACCCCGCACACCCGCCGTCAGGCACGGCAGCGACGCTCCATGATGGACCGCATCGAGCAGCGCTGGCAGCGCCGCCGCGACGAACAGGGCCACTAGCGCCCACCAGCGCATCTCTGGACAAGCACGAGGGGTGACCACCCGGTCCGGGTGGTCACCCCTCGGTCGTGCTCGGCGCGCCGGGCGTTCTCAGCCGCGCTGTCCGAACGGATTGCGCAGGACCGGCCGGGCCGCCGCCGCCCGCTCCATGAGCGACGCCCACCGGGCCGACACCGCCCACAGCACCCGGACGCACGACCGTGGGGCCAGCCGCGCGCGCAGCCGCGTACGCTCGCCGACCGCGCCGGTCAGGCCGCCGATCACCTGGCGCGCGTCCTCCGCGAGCCCGGCAACCGGCCGCGGCCGCGGCGCGTACAGCACCTGCTCCACGGCGTCCGCCAGCCGGTGCGCGGCGGAGGCGGCCGCCGGATCCAGTTGGCCGAGCCGGACGATCCGGTCGGCCGCCTTGCGCGGGGTCCGCGAGTCGTCCGGCGGGATGCCGACGTCCCAGGCCGTGTCGGTGACCTCCTGCCAGACCGCCAGCGTGTGGGCCGCCGCGCCCTCGTCCGTGCGGGCGTGCGCGCCCAGCCGTACGGCCCGCAGCCTCCTGCGCCACAGCATCGGCAGCAGCGGGACCACCACGACCGCGAGCGCGCCGAGGGTCCACAGCACCGGCTCCCACCACCGCGGGCCGCTCCCGCCGGACCCCGCCCCGACCTGCGCCGACGGGCCCCCGCACTCCTCCAGCTTCCGCCGCATCGCCGTACAGCTCTCGCTCGCCGACGCCGACACCGAGGGCTCCACGGAGGCGCCCCGCGACGGACGGGCCGGGTCCGGGACACTGCTCCCGGGCGCCTCCCGCTGCGTGTACGCCGGCGCGTCGCCCCGGGTCGGAGTCGGCTCGAAGCGGGTCCAGCCGATGCCCTCGAAGTACAGCTCGGGCCACGCGTGCGCGTCCTTCAGACCGACCGACACCGTGCCGTCCGGCTGCGGGGAGCCGGGCGCGAAGCCGATCGCGACCCGGGCCGGGATGCCCAGCGTGCGGGCCATCGCGGCCATCGTGAACGAATAGTGGATACAGAAGCCCTGCTTCTTGCGCAGGAAGGTCGCTATCGCGCCCGGGCCCCGGCCGACGGCCACCTCGGTGTCGTACTGGAAGCCGCCGTTCACCGCGAAGTAGTCCTGGAGCGCGACCGCCTGGTCGTAGTGGCTGCGGGTCCCCTCGGTGACCTGCCGGGCGGTTCTGGCCACCACCGGCGGCAGCGAGGGCGGCACCCGCGTGTACGCGTCCACCAGCTCCGCCGACGGGTTCGGCGCGTCGGCCAGTTGCTCGGCGGTCGGCTCCACGGTCAGGCTGCTCACGTCGTACGTCGCGCCGCGCGTGGTCTGGCCGTGGTCGCCGACCAGCGTCATGCCCTCCGGCTCATAGCGCCAGCGGCCGCCGATCCTCACCTCGCTCGGCGGGTACGGCATCGGCAGCCAGTCCTGCGCGTACCAGTCCGCCGCCTCGATCGAGGTGCGCACCGGCGTGCGCTTGACCGCGGGACTCAGACCGGCCGGGGCCGGGAACGGATGGGGGACGCCGGTGATGCGCCGCCGGGACGGCTTCCAGGTGGTGCCGTCGAAGTCGTCCAGGGAGACGATGCGCAGATACAGGTGCGAGATGTCGGTCGACGTGGTCCTGAGGGACAGCACCTGGCGGTCCTCGTCCGCGTTCAGGCTGTCGCGCAGCGAGACCAGCGGGTTGACCGCGGAGATCGTGTCGCCGGAGCCGTTGTCCGCACCCCCGGCGGTGCCCGCGTCGCCCAGCAGGCCGCCCTGCATCGCGGGCAGGAGGAACGGCACGAACAGGGCGAGGCCCAGCGCGGCCGCGCCGATGCGCCGCCCGGTGCGGGCCGGGGCCGCCACGTCGGGCGCCGGATCACCGGGAGCGCGGGGCGCCGTGCCGAAGACCCGGCCCCACTGCGCGAGCCGGTCCCGGCCCTCGGCGAGCAGCAGCATCAGATAGCCGCCCGCCGCGACCAGGAACCACAGCCAGTCGGCGCCGCTGCCGTTCAGGCCCGCCGCGACGGAGTACAGCGCGAGCAGCGGCAGCCCGGCGGGGGCCGCGCTGCGGAAGGACACCGTGAGGGTGTCCACCAGCAGCCCGATGACCAGGACACCGCAGAGCAGCATCAGCCGGATGCCGTCCGACAGCGGCGCCGGCGTCGCGTACCGGCCGACGTCGTCCGCACCCTGGACGAACAGGGAACCGAAGTGGCCGAGGGCCTCCGGACCCGGGATCACGCCGACGATCGCGTGGCCGCGCGCGAAGAACAGGGTCAGCAGCATCAGCGTGACCAGCACCTGCGCCGCCGCCGTCAGCGTCCGCGCCAGCGGCACCCGGCGGGCCGCCGCGCCCACCCCCGCCTGCACGGACAGCAGGAAGGCCGCCTGGATGATCCATGTCGCCGGGGAGACCAGCGGCAACAGGGCGCAGGCCGCCATCATCGTCGCCGCCACGGCACACACCGCCAGCCGCGCACGCCCGCTCATGCCCACCCCTCCTGCCCCCGCCACGACCCCGCCCCCACGCTCAACTCCGTGCCTCCCCGCCGCCCACCGCGGCCACTCCTGTGCCCTCGCGCTCCGCCCGACGCCACAGGTCGGCCAACGCGGCACCGCGCGGCACGCTCAGCGCCGTCCAGCCGGCCTCGCGCAGCAGACGCAGAGGATCCGCGGCCGGGTCCGGCATCTGATCCTCCGCCGCCCCGCGCACCCAGGTGTCGCTGTCCAGGACGAAGGCGACCGCGGCCCCGCTGCGCCGCCGCATCCTGGCGACCACCGTGGCCTGTTCCTCGTCGAGACTGCCGAGGAACGCCACCAGCAGCCCCTCGTTGCCGCCGCGCAGCACGTCGTACGCGCGCGACAGGCCGGTGCCGTCCGAGTGGTCGACCACGGCGAGGGTGTCCATCATCAGCCCGGCCGCGTCCGCCGTGGCCTCGCCCGAGAACCCCTCGGCGCCCTCCCCGGGCACCGAGCTGCCGGTGTCCGTCAACAGCCGTACCGTGAAGCCGCGTTCGAGCATGTGGACCAGGACGGACGCCGTGCCCGACACCGCCCACTCGAAGGCCGACTCCGGGCCCGCGCCCTCGAACGCGACGCCCCGGGTGTCGAGGAGCACCGTGCAGCGGGCGCGCTGCGGCTGCTCCTCGCGGCGCACCATCAGCTCGCCGTAGCGCGCGGTGGAGCGCCAGTGCACGCGGCGCAGGTCATCGCCGTGGCGGTACTCGCGCGGGATCACGTCGTCCTCGCCGGCCAGCGCCAGCGCGCGCTGCCGCCCATCGCCGTACCCCTTCGCCTCGCCGCCGAACCGCACCGGCGGCAGCGCCGCCACGCGCGGGACGACGGTCAGGGTGTCGTACGCCGAGAAGGAGCGGGTCAGTTCGCACATCCCGAACGGGTCGGTCAGCCGCAACTGGAGCGGGCCCAGCGGATAGCGGCCGCGCAGGTCCGAACGGACCCGGTAGGACACCTCGCGGCTGCCGCCGGGCTCGACCCGGTCCAGGACGAAGCGGGGGCGCGGACCGAGCACGTACGGCACCCGGTCCTGGAGCATCAGCAGACCCGTGGGCAGCCGCGAGACGTTGTCCATCCGCAGTTGCACCCGGGCGTCGCCGGCCGCGGGCACGCGCGCGGGGGAGAGCCGGCGGGCGGCCGCCACCTGGTAGCGGGTCCGGTGGAGCACGATCACGCAGATCAGCGGCAGCAGGGCCAGCAGGAGCCCGACCCGGAGCAGATCGCTCTGCCCGAGGACGTACGCGCAGATCGCGGCGGCGACCCCGGCCGCGAAGAAGGACCGCCCGCGTGTGGTCAGCCCCGCCAGGGCCGCACGGAAGCCGCCACCCTCCCCGTACTCCCCGCGCTCGGCCTCCGGCTGATGCATCCCCCCGGTGCTCATCACATGCTCCGCCTCGACGGCCGGCCCAGGGCGGACGCGCCCCGGCCGCCCAGCCCGAAGCCGCTGTCCTGATGCGGCGAGGCGGGCACGGAGGTGTTCAGGAGGATCTCCTCGACGATCTGCTCGGCCGTGCACCGGTTGAGCTGGGCCTGCGCGGTGGGCAGCAGCCGGTGCGCGAGGACCGGGACGGCGAGCTCCTGGACGTCGTCCGGCAGCGCGTAGTCCCGGCCGCTGAGGGCCGCCGACGCCTTGGCCGCGCGCAGCAGATGCAGCGTCGCGCGCGGGGAGGCGCCGAGCCGCAGATCCGGGTGCGTGCGCGTCGCGGCGACCAGGTCCACGGTGTAGCGCCGGACCGACTCCGCGACGTGCACGCCGCGCACCGCCTCGATCAGCTTCACGATCTCGTGCGCGTGCGCCACCGGCTGGAGGTCGTCCAGCGGGCTCACCCCGCCGTGGACGTCGAGCATCTGCAACTCGGCGTCCGCGCTGGGGTAGCCGATGGAGACGCGGGCCATGAAGCGGTCGCGCTGGGCCTCGGGCAGCGGGTACGTGCCCTCCATCTCGACCGGGTTCTGCGTGGCCACCACCATGAAGGGGCTGGGCAGTTCGTAGGTCTTCCCGTCGATGGTGACCTGGCGCTCCTCCAGCGACTCCAGCAGCGCGGACTGGGTCTTGGGCGAGGCGCGGTTGATCTCGTCGCCGATCACGATCTGCGCGAAGACGGCGCCCGGCTTGAACTCGAAGTCCCGACGCTGCTGGTCCCAGATGGACACACCGGTGATGTCCGAGGGCAGCAGGTCGGGCGTGAACTGGATGCGCCGCACCGAGCAGTCGATGGACCGCGCGAGCGCCTTGGCCAGCATCGTCTTGCCCACGCCGGGGACATCCTCGATCAGGAGATGCCCCTCGGCGAGCAACACGGTCAGCGAAAGCCGCACGACCTCGGACTTGCCCTCGATCACTCCCTCCACCGACCCGCGAATCCGCTCCACGGTGGCAGTCAGATCAGTGAGGCTCGCTCGATCGTCATAGGTCGTCACCCGGCCCTCCTCGGCCCGCACTTGCCCGGGCCGTCGCTCCGTGCGCGGACCGGCCCTCCCCGAAAACGGGCACCACGCGAGAACGGTTCCGCGTGACGCCTCATCCCGCAATCTTGCCGCCGTTACCGATTCGTGTCACTCGCCTGTGGATAACTGCCCGCACGATGTCGGTCTTGCGGTCTTTTCGACCGTCCGCCGATGCGGTAAGGCGGGGTGTTCCGGGCCAGAGGGAGCGGCTCGGGCCGTCGGCCGGCCCGGGGCGGCCGGGCCGGCCGGGCCGAGGTCAGGAGGCCGGGTCGATCTCGCGCAGCAGACCCGTCTTGACGTCGAACACGAAGCCGCGCACGTCGTCGGTGTGCAGCAGGAACGGCGAGGTGCGCACGCGCTGCATGGACTGCCGTACGTCCTGGTCGACGTCCCGGAAGGCCTCGACGGCCCAGGACGGACGCTGGCCGACCTCCATCTCCAGGTCGTGCCGGAAGTCCTCGGTGAGGGACTCCATGCCGCAGTTGGTGTGGTGGATGAGGACGACGCTGCGCGTGCCGAGGGCCCGCTGGCTGATCGTCAGGGAGCGGATCACGTCGTCGGTCACGACACCGCCCGCGTTGCGGATGGTGTGGCAGTCACCGAGCTGCAGGCCGAGCGCGGCGTGCAGGTCGAGACGGGCGTCCATGCACGCCACGACGGCGACCTGGAGGACGGGACGGGCGTCCATCCCCGGGTCGGTGAAGGCGGCCGCGTACCGCTCGTTGGCCTCTACGAGACGGTTCGTTACGGCGCTGCCGCCTGTTATGGCGTTCTCGGACCCGGCGGGAACTGCTGCAGAAGTCGTCATACTCATGACGTTACTGGTCACGTGCCGTCCGGTCCCGTTGTGAGGGGGGACAAAGAACGTCATCGCGGCCTGTTGTGGGCTACCCCACAGGGTGGATAAAGCTGCGCTGAAAGGGTGTTTCCGGGCGAAATTCGGCGCCGTTCGGGACGGGGCGGGCGACGCGCAGGCCGGTTGATTGACCGTACGACAGGGTGGACTAAAGTGACGCGAAGCGGGAGGCGAGACCCTCCCCGCTGGACTGAATTCCCCCGGAGACCCCGCCACCCGCGCGGTGCGTCTCCCCACGTGCGCGGCGCGTACGTACGGCTCGGCCTCCCCCCGCTCCGGTCGGCTGACGCCTCCGGCGCCGGCAGAGCTCCCCTTCACCGAGGGAGGGCGGGGACCCGGCGGTGCGTACGACCGCGCCGGACCTGAGAGGCCCCCCTTGACCGAGAGTCGACACGTCCCGGTGATGCTCCAGCGGTGCCTGGATCTGCTGGCACCTGCCCTGGAGCAGCCGGGAGCGGTGGTCGTCGACTGCACCCTGGGCCTCGGCGGTCACAGCGAGGCCCTGCTCACCCGCTTCCCGGAGGCCCGGCTCGTCGCCCTCGACCGCGACAAGGAGGCCCTGCGCCTGTCCGCGGAGCGGCTCGCCCCCTTCGGTGACCGGGCCACCCTCGTGCACGCCGTCTACGACGAGCTGCCGGAGGTCCTGGAGCGGCTCGGCATCCCGCGCGTGCAGGGCATTCTGTTCGACCTCGGTGTGTCCTCCATGCAGCTCGACGAGGCCGACCGCGGCTTCGCCTACGCCCAGGACGCCCCGCTCGACATGCGCATGGACCAGACGAGCGGCATCAGCGCGGCCGAGGTCCTCAACACCTACCCAGCGGGCGAACTGGTGCGGATCCTGCGCGCGTACGGCGAGGAGAAGCAGGCCAAGCGGATCGTCGCCGCGATCGTCCGCGAGCGCGAGAAGGAGCCGTTCACCAACAGCGCCCGGCTGGTGGAGCTGATCCGCGACGCGCTGCCGCAGGCGGCCAAGCGCACCGGCGGCAACCCCGCCAAGCGCACCTTCCAGGCGCTGCGCATCGAGGTCAACGGCGAGCTGTCCGTCCTGGAACGGGCGATCCCTGCCGCGGTGAAGGCGCTCGACGTGGGCGGGCGGATCGCCGTCCTGTCGTACCAGTCGCTGGAGGACCGCCTGGTCAAGCAGGTGTTCGCGGCCGGTGCCACGTCCACCGCGCCCCCCGGGCTGCCCGTCGTGCCCGAGCGCTACCAGCCCCGGCTCAAGCTGCTCACGCGCGGTGCCGAACTTCCCACCGAGGAAGAGATCGCCGAGAACCGCCGGGCCGCTCCGGCGCGGCTGCGTGGGGTGGAGCGCATCAGGGAGGACGCCGAGTGAGCGAGTCGGGTCCCCGGACTCACCGGAGGGCAAGTGCGTAGGAAACCCGAACTGCGGGGGAGGGCCGCCCGGCTCGCGCGGCTCCTCCCGAGCGGCTCTGGTCAGGCCGCGCGCACTCCGTTCGTCCTCCTCGTCGTCCTCCTCCTCGGCGGCGGCCTCATCGGGCTGCTGGTGCTGAACTCGGCCCTCAGCGAGGGCTCGTTCCAACTCGACGACCTGCAGAAACAGACCAAGAGCCTCACCGACGAGGAGCAGGCCCTCCAGCGCGGTATCGACGCCTACTCCGCGCCCGACGCCCTCCAGCGCCGCGCCCGCGAACTGGGCATGGTGCCCGGCGGTGACCCCGCCTTCCTCGCCCCCGACGGCTCCGTCAAGGGCGCCCCCAGCCCCGCCGCCCCCCAGTCCGCACCCCGCCCGTCCCAGCCGCCGGCCCCCGAGGCGCTCACCCAGTCCGCCGCGCCGACGCAGTCCCCGGCCGGCCCGTCGCAGCAGCCCCCGGCCGGCCCGGCCCCCGCCGCCTCCTCGTCGGCACGCCCGCAGGCCCCCACCGCCCCGAGCTCCACCCCGCCCACGACACCCGGCAGGTGACGCAAGTGCCCGACAGGAATCCGCCGCGTCGCCGGGTGCCCGGTCCGGCCATGCCGCTCCGCTGCGGAAGCGGCGGCGGGTGTCCGCCGTGCCGCCGTGTGTCCGGTCCCGCGATGCCGCTCCGCCGCGCGAGCGGTGGCGGGCGGCCGGTGGGTTCCGGTGTGCGTCGGGCGGGAAGCAGGGGCCGGAGTGCCTCGGTAACCGCTCCCCGGTTCGCCACGACCCCGACTCCCGGCAGGTGACGCAAGTGCCCGACAGGAATCCGCCGCGTCGCCGTGTGCCCGGTCCGGCCCGTCCTCCGCGGCCTCCCCGTCCCCGTAACGGGGCGCGGCCGGTGCGGCGGCCCGGCGGGGGGCGGCCCCCGGGGCCCCGCAGCCTCCGGCTCGGCAGTCCGCGGCCGCGGCTGCGCATGGTCGGGCTCGGTCTGACGCTGGTGCTGCTCGTCTTCTTCGTACGGCTGCTCCAGGTGCAGGCCGTCGACGCCAGCGCGTACGCCGCCAAGGCCGAGCAGAACCGCTATGTCGTCCACACCATCACCGCCGAGCGCGGCGGGATCACCGACCGCTCCGGGGTGGCCCTCGCGATCAGCGAGGACGCCAACGACATCACCGCCGACCCGACGATGTTCAACCGCAGGCAGCTGGGCATCGACGACGGCCCCGAGCGGGCCGCCGCGCTCCTCGCGCCCATCCTCGGCCAGGAGCAGGCCGACCTGGTCCACAAGCTCCGGCCGAGCAACAAGAACGCACGCTACGTCAAGCTCGCCGCACGCCAGACCCCGCAGGTCTGGAAGCAGATCAAGGACCTGAAGAACGCGCTCGCCCAGAAGGCGCAGCACGACAAGAGCGCCGCCAACGTCCTCGCCGGCGTCTTCTGCGACCCCAGCAGCCAGCGCGTGTACCCCAATGGCGACCTCGCCGCCGGGACGCTGGGCTGGGTCAACGCCGAGGGCAAGGGCGGCGGCGGGATCGAGCAGCAGCTGGACAAGCAGCTGTCCGGCAAGGACGGCAAGGTCCGCTACGCCCAGTCCGGCGGGCGCCAGGTGCCCACCGTGGGCTCCACCGAGACCCCCGCCGTGTCCGGCGCCGACGTCGAGCTCACCCTCGACCGCGACATCCAGTGGGCGGCACAGAACGCCATCAGCGAGCAGGTCAGGAAGTCCAAGGCCGACCGCGGCTACGTGATCGTCCAGGACACCCGCACCGGCGAGATCCTCGCCATGGCGGACTCGCCCGGCTTCGACCCCAACGACCTCTCGAAGGCGAACCCCCTGGCCATGGGCAACGCGGCCCTCCAGGACGCCTTCGAGCCCGGTTCGACCGCCAAGGTCATGTCGATGGCGGCCGTCCTGGAGGAGAACGCGGCCACCCCGTTCACCCACGTCGTGGTCCCCAACCGGCTGCACCGCGGCGACCGGCTCTTCCAGGACGACGTCGACCATCCGACCTGGCACCTCACGCTCAACGGCGTGCTCGCCAAGTCGAGCAACATCGGCACCATCCTGGCCACCGGTCAGCTCGGAAAGAGCCAGCCGGAGGCCAACAAGGTCCTCTCCTCGTACCTGCGCAAGTTCGGCATCGGCGCGTACACGGGACTGGGCTTCCCCGGGGAGACCCGGGGCATCCTGGCGCCCGCGAACACCTGGTCCACCTCGCAGCAGTACACGATTCCTTTCGGCCAGGGCTTCTCCATCAACGCGATGCAGGCGGCGTCCGTCTACTCGACGATCGCCAACGGCGGTGTCCGTATCGCGCCGACCCTCGTGCGCGGCACGCGCGGCGCCGACGGCCGCTTCGCGCCCGCCCCACAGCCGGAGAGGACAAGGGTCGTCAGCGAGAAGACGGCGAAGACCCTCGCCCAGATGCTGGAGTCCGTCGTCGACGACGAGCAGGGCACCGGCATCAAGGCCCGCATCCCCGGCTACCGCGTCGCGGGCAAGACGGGCACCGCCAACCGCGTGGATCCGGCCACGGGCAAGTACCGCGGCTACACCTCCTCGTTCGCCGGATTCGCCCCGGCGGACAAGCCCCGCGTCACCGTCTACTGCGCCATCCAGAACGCCACCAAGGGCAGCTACTTCGGCGGTCAGATCTGCGGCCCCATCTACAAGCAGGTGATGGAGTTCGCGCTGAAGACCCTCCAGGTCCCGCCCACCGGCGCCAAGGCCGCGAACCTGCCCGTCGCCTACAAGCCCTGAGCAGAACGTCGGGAAAGAGCACAGGAACCAGTCGTGACAACGATCACTCCCGAGCCGGGGAACCATTCCGGCTCCACGCCCCCCAGCGCCGGGCGCGGGCCCCTTTTTAGCTCTGGAGCGGGTGAGCCCGGTACGCTCACCGCCGTGCCACACGCTGATCAGTCCCAAACCACCCAGAAGGGCGCTTCCGTGACATATCCGGGACCGCCACGACCGGTTCAGGTCTCCGCCACCCCACTCGCGGAGCTCGCCGATCAGCTGGGTGCCGCCACGCCGGCGACCGCCGCTGCCGTCACGGGTATCACCCATGACTCGCGCGCCGTCCGTCCCGGCGACCTGTACGCCGCCCTCCCGGGCGCCCGCCTGCACGGCGCCGACTTCGCCACCCAGGCCGCCGGCCTCGGCGCGGTCGCCGTGCTGACCGACCCGGCCGGCGCCGAACGCGCCGCCGCGACCGGACTGCCGGTCCTGGTGGTCGACGACCCGCGCGCGGGGATGGGCGAACTGGCGGCCACCATCTACGGCCGGCCGGGCCGCGATCTGCTCCAGATCGGGATCACCGGCACCTCCGGCAAGACCACCACCGCCTACCTCGTCGAGGGCGGCCTGCGTACGGCCCGGTCCACCGGACTGGTCGGCACGGTCGAGATGCGCATCGGCGACGAGCGCATCAAGTCCGAGCGCACCACCCCCGAAGCCACCGACCTCCAGGCCCTGTTCGCCGTCATGCGCGAGCGCGGGGTCGAGGCGGTCGCCATGGAGGTCTCCAGCCACGCGCTGGTCCTCGGCCGGGTCGACGGCTGCGTCTTCGACATCGCGGTGTTCACCAACCTCAGCCCGGAACACATGGAGTTCCACTCCGACATGGAGGACTACTTCCGGGCCAAGGCGCAGCTGTTCACCCCGCGCCGCAGCCGGCTCGGTGTGGTCAACCTCGACGACGAGTACGGCCGCCGGCTCGCGCGGGAGGCATCCGTCCCGGTCGTCACCTTCTCCGCGGAGGGCCACCCCGACGCCGACTGGCGCGCCGAGGACGTCGAGGTCGGTCCGATGGACTCGACGTTCACCGTCATCGGCCCCGAGGGCCAGTGCATCGCGGCCAAGTCGCCGCTGGCGGGCCCCTTCAACGTGGCCAACACCCTCGCCGCGATCACCGCCCTCGCCGCCTCCGGCCTCGACGCGCAGAGCGCCGCCGACGGCATCGCCGCCGTCCCCGGCGTACCGGGCCGGCTGGAGCGGGTGGACGCCGGGCAGCCGTACCTCGCCGTCGTCGACTACGCCCACAAGACCGACGCCGTCGAGTCGGTCCTCAAGGCGCTCCGCAAGGTCACCAAGGGGCAGCTGCACATCGTGCTCGGCTGCGGCGGCGACCGCGACCAGACCAAGCGCGCCCCGATGGGCGCCGCCGCGGCCCGGCTCTCCGACACGGCCGTACTGACCTCCGACAACCCCCGCTCCGAGGATCCCCTCGCGATCCTCGCCACCATGCTCCAGGGCGCGGCCTCCGTGCCCGCGCACGAGCGCGGAGAGGTGCTCCTCTTCGAGGACCGGGCCGCCGCCATCGCCGCCGCCGTCGGCCGGGCCCAGCCCGGCGACACCGTGCTGGTCGCGGGCAAGGGCCACGAGCAGGGCCAGGACATCGCCGGAGTGGTCCGTCCCTTCGACGACCGCCAGGTGCTTCGCGAAGCTATCCAGAAGACCCAGGGATGAACTTGTGATCGCCCTCTCCCTCGCCGAGATCGCAGCAGTCGTCGGCGGGCAGACGCACGACATACCGGATCCGTCCGTCCAGGTCACCGGGCCGGTGGTCCGGGACTCCCGTGAGGTGGGACCCGGCAGCCTCTTCGTCGCCTTCGTGGGCGAGCGCGCGGACGGCCACGACTACGCCCGCCAGGTGGTGGACGCCGGGGCGGCCGCCGTACTGGCGTCGCGCCCCGTCGGCGTGCCCGCGATCGTCGTCGACGACGTCCAGGCCGCGCTCGGCGCCCTCGCCCGGCACGTGGTGACCCTCCTCGGCGCGACCCTCGTGGGCCTCACCGGCTCCGCGGGCAAGACCAGCACCAAGGACCTCATCGCCCAGGTGCTCCAGCGCAAGGCGCCGACCGTGTTCACGCCCGGCTCGCTCAACAACGAGATCGGGCTGCCGCTGACCGCCCTGTCCGCCACCGAGGAGACGAAGTTCCTCGTGCTGGAGATGGGCGCCCGCGGCATCGGCCACATCCGCTACCTCGCCGGCCTCACCCCGCCGAGGATCGGCCTCGTGCTCAACGTCGGCACCGCCCACATCGGCGAGTTCGGCGGCCGCGAGCAGATCGCCGAGGCCAAGGGCGAGCTCGTGGAGAGCCTGCCCTCAGCCGAAGACGGCGGCGCCGCGATCCTCAACGCCGACGACCCGCTGGTCCGCGCCATGGCCGCCCGTACCAAGGCGAAGGTGGTCCTTTTCGGAGAGTCGGCCGAAGCGGACGTACGGGCCGAGAACGTGCGACTCACGGACAGTGGACAGCCCTCGTTCAGGCTTCACACACCCTCCGGTGCAAGCGATGTGACCATGCGCCTGTACGGTGAGCACCACGTGTCGAACGCGCTCGCCGCGGCCGCCGTCGCCCATGAGCTGGGCATGTCCGCGAACGAGATCGCCACCGCGCTCTCGGAGGCGGGCTCCCTCTCCCGCTGGCGGATGGAGGTCACCGAGCGCCCGGACGGCGTGACCATCGTCAACGACGCCTACAACGCCAACCCCGAGTCCATGCGAGCCGCTCTGCGCGCGCTCGCGGCCATGGGCAACGGGCGGCGCACCTGGGCGGTGCTCGGCAAGATGGCCGAGCTCGGTGACGAGGCGCTCGCCGAGCACGACGCGGTCGGACGGCTCGCCGTCCGGCTCAACGTCAGCAAGCTCGTCGCGGTCGGGGGCAGGGAAGCGTCCTGGCTGCAACTGGGCGCATATAACGAGGGTTCGTGGGGTGAGGAGTCGGTGCACGTGTCCGACGCACAGGCGGCGATCGACCTGTTGCGCAGCGAGTTGCGCCCGGGAGACGTCGTCCTCGTGAAGGCGTCCCGTTCGGTCGGTCTCGAGAGTGTCGCCCAGGCGCTGCTCGCGACCGGTGCCGAGGGTGAGGTTGCCGCCCGATGATGAAGCAGATCCTGTTCGCAGGAGTCATTGGTCTCTTCCTGAGCCTCGTCGGCACCCCGCTGCTGATCAAGCTCCTCGCCCGCAAGGGCTACGGCCAGTACATCCGTGACGACGGCCCGCGCGAGCACGCCAGCAAGCGCGGTACGCCGACCATGGGCGGTATCGCCTTCATGCTGGCGACGATCGCCGCGTACTTCCTGTCCAAGGTGATCACGGGCTACCCGCCCACCTTCTCCGGCCTGCTGGTGCTCGGCCTGATGTTCGGCATGGGCCTGGTCGGCTTCCTCGACGACTACATCAAGATCGTCAAGCGGCGTTCGCTGGGTCTGCGGGCCAAGGCGAAGATGGCCGGCCAGCTGATCGTCGGTATCGCCTTCGCGGTCCTCTCGCTCCAGTTCGCCGACGCCCGCGGCAACACCCCGGCCTCCACCAAGCTGTCGTTCATCACGGACTTCGGCTGGACGATCGGCCCCGTGCTGTTCGTGGTCTGGGCGCTGTTCATGATCCTCGCGATGTCGAACGGCGTGAACCTCACCGACGGTCTGGACGGCCTCGCCACCGGCGCCTCCGTCCTCGTCTTCGGCGCGTACACCTTCATCGGCGTGTGGCAGTTCCAGGAGTCCTGCGCCAACGCGATGACGCTGACCAACCCGGGCGCCTGCTACGAGGTGCGCGACCCGCTCGACCTCGCGGTCGTCTCCTCCGCGCTGATGGGCGCCTGCCTGGGCTTCCTGTGGTGGAACACCTCGCCGGCGAAGATCTTCATGGGTGACACGGGCTCGCTCGCCCTCGGCGGTGTGCTCGCCGGTCTGGCCATCTGCTCCCGTACGGAGCTGCTGCTGGCCATCCTCGGCGGCCTGTTCGTGCTCATCACCATGTCGGTGGTCATCCAGGTCGGCTCCTTCCGCCTCACCGGCAAGCGCGTCTTCCGGATGGCGCCACTGCAGCACCACTTCGAACTCAAGGGCTGGTCCGAAGTCCTTGTCGTGGTCCGCTTCTGGATCATTCAGGGCATCTGTGTGATCGTCGGACTGGGTCTCTTCTACGCAGGATGGGCAGCAGACAAGTGACCGACTCGGTGCCTTCGGAATTCCAGGGCCAGCACGTCACCGTCGCCGGGCTCGGCGTCTCCGGCGTCCCGGCGGCCAAGGTCCTGCACGGTCTCGGCGCGATCGTCACCGTCGTCAACGACGGCGACGACGAGCGCGCCCGGGCGCAGGCGGCCGAACTGGAGGCACTCGGGATCACCGTGCGCCTCGGTGACGGAGCGACCCTGCCCGAAGGCACCGAGCTGATCGTCACCGCGCCCGGCTGGCAGCCGGACAAGCCGCTGTTCGCGGCCGCCGAGCAGGCCGGCGTCCCCGTCTGGGGCGACGTCGAGCTGGCCTGGCGGCTGCGCGGCCCGGACGCCGCGCCCTGGCTGTGCGTGACGGGCACCAACGGCAAGACCACGACCGTCCAGATGCTCGCCTCCATGCTGAAGGCGGCGGGCCTGCGCACCGCCGCCGTCGGCAACATCGGCGTCTCGCTGCTGGACGCGGTCCTCGGCGACGAGGAGTACGACGTCCTCGCGGTCGAGCTGTCCAGCTACCAGCTCCACTGGGCGCCCTCGCTGCGCGCCTACTCGGCGGCCGTGCTCAACCTGGCCCCGGACCACCTCGACTGGCACGGCTCCATGGAGGCCTACGCCGCGGACAAGGGCCGTATCTACGAGGGCAATCGGGTCGCCTGCGTCTACAACGTCGCCGACAAGCTCACCGAGGACCTGGTCCGCGAGGCCGACGTCGAGGAGGGCTGCCGGGCCATCGGGTTCACCCTGGGCGCGCCCGCGCCCTCCCAACTCGGCGTCGTGGACGGCATCCTGGTCGACCGCGCCTTCGTCGAGAACCGGCAGAAGAACGCGGCGGCGCTCGCCGAGGTCTGCGACGTGAACCCGCCGGCCCCGCACAACATCGCCAACGCCCTTGCCGCGGCGGCTCTCGCGCGCTCCTTCGGGGTGCCCGCCGAGGCCGTACGCGACGGTCTGCGGAACTTCACCCCCGACGCCCACCGCATCTCCCACGTCGCCGACGTGGACGGCGTGGCGTACGTCGACGACTCCAAGGCCACCAACACCCACGCCGCGGAAGCCTCGTTGGCGGCGTACGAGCCGATCGTGTGGATCGCGGGCGGCCTCGCCAAGGGCGCCTCCTTCGACGAACTCGTCGCGGGCGCGGCCAAGCGGCTGCGGGGCGTCGTCCTCATCGGCGCGGACCGCGGTCTGATCCGCGAAGCCCTCGCGCGACACGCGCCGGAAGTACCCGTCGTCGACCTCGACCGGGCCGACACTGGGGCGATGCTCCAGGCGGTCCAGGAGGCGGCGCGGCTCGCACAGCCCGGCGACACGGTGCTGCTGGCCCCGGCTTGCGCTTCCATGGACATGTTCACCAACTACAACAAGCGCGGTGACGCGTTCGCGCAGGCGGTGCGCGAACTCGGCGCGGGCGCCTGACGGCGGGTCTCGGCCAGGACGGGTACTTCGGGACCCTTGGAGGGACGCGTGACTCGGATGTGGCTCAGGCGGAGCCTGCGGGCGGGAGCCGGCGGCGGGGCGGGAGCCGGTGATGGCCGCTAGCCGTACGAGCCGTCCCCCGGTCCAGCGGACCCCGAGACGGCCCGCTTCCCCGCAGTCCTCGCACGACAACCCGGTACGGCGGTTCTACACCCGCGCGCGGAAGGCCTGGGACCGGCCGCTGACGGCGTACTACCTGATCCTCGGCGGCAGTCTGCTGATCACCGTGCTCGGCCTGGTGATGGTGTATTCGGCCTCCCAGATCACCGCGCTCCAGCTGTCGCTGCCGGGGTCGTACTTCTTCCGCAAGCAGTTCCTGGCGGCGGTGATCGGCGGCGGCCTGCTGTTCGCGGCCTCGCGCATGCCGGTGAAGCTGCACAGGGCGCTGGCCTACCCGATCCTGGCCGGCGCCGTCTTCCTGATGGCCCTGGTGCAGATCCCGGGGATAGGGATGGCGGTCAACGGCAACCGGAACTGGATCTCGCTCGGCGGCTCCTTCCAGATCCAGCCCAGTGAGTTCGGCAAGCTCGCCCTGGTGCTGTGGGGCGCCGACCTGATCGCGCGCAAGCAGGACAAGAAGCTGCTGACCCAGTGGAAACACATGCTGGTGCCGCTGGTCCCGGTCGCCTTCCTGCTGCTCGGGCTGATCATGCTCGGCGGCGACATGGGCACCGCGATCATTCTCACGGCGATCCTGTTCGGCCTGCTGTGGCTCGCGGGAGCGCCGACCCGGCTGTTCGTCGGCGTGCTCTCGATCGCCGCCACGATCGGTGTGATCCTCATCAAGACCAGCCCCAACCGCATGGCCAGGCTCGCCTGCGTCGGCGCCACCGAACCACGCTCCGGAGTAGCCGACTGCTGGCAGGCCGTGCACGGGATCTACGCCCTGGCATCCGGCGGCCTCTTCGGATCCGGACTGGGCGCGAGTGTGGAAAAATGGGGTCAACTCCCCGAAGCCCACACCGACTTCATCTTCGCCGTCACCGGTGAGGAACTGGGCCTCGCGGGGACGCTGTCGGTACTCGCGCTCTTCGCGGCCCTAGGCTATGCGGGTATCCGCGTGGCCGGAGGCACGGAGGACCCCTTCGTGAGGTACGCCGCGGGAGGCGTGACGACCTGGATCACCGCGCAGGCGGTGATCAACATCGGTGCGGTGCTCGGTCTGCTGCCGATCGCCGGCGTCCCCCTCCCGCTGTTCTCCTACGGAGGGTCCGCCCTGCTGCCGACCATGTTCGCCATCGGGCTGCTGATCGCCTTCGCGCGCGAGGAGCCCGCGGCGAGGGCGGCGCTTGCGATGCGGCAACCTCGCTTTGGTAGAAAGCGGAGTGCTGGGGGTCCTGCGGGGCCCCGTAGATGGAACACGATGCGACGGCGCGCCACGGTGGCGCGATCGTCCGGAGAGCGGTGAATTTCGGTGCATGTCGTACTTGCCGGCGGGGGCACCGCGGGCCACATCGAGCCCGCGCTCGCCCTCGCGGACGCCCTGCGCAGGCAGGACCCGACCGTGGGGATCACGGCCCTGGGCACGGAGCGGGGTCTGGAGACCCGGCTCGTTCCCGAGCGCGGCTACGAGCTCGCGCTGATCCCGGCGGTGCCGCTGCCGCGCAAGCCCACGCCTGAGCTGATCACCGTCCCGGGCCGGCTGCGCGGCACGATCAAGGCGACCGAGGAGATCCTGGAACGCACCAAGGCGGACGCCGTGGTCGGCTTCGGCGGCTACGTCGCGCTGCCCGCGTACCTGGCCGCCAAGAGGCTCGGGGTGCCGATCGTGATCCACGAGGCCAACGCCCGCCCCGGTCTCGCCAACAAGATCGGCTCGCGCTACGCCTCCCGCGTCGCCGTCTCCACGCCCGACAGCAAGCTGCGCGACGCCCGCTACATCGGCATCCCGCTGCGCCGCACCATCGCGACGCTGGACCGGTCGGCGCTGCGCCCCGAGGCCCGCGCCTACTTCGGCCTCAACCCCAACCTGCCCACGCTGCTGGTCTCCGGCGGCTCGCAGGGCGCCCGCCGCCTCAACGAGGTGACCCAGCAGGTCGCTCCGTGGCTGCAGCAGGCCGGCATCCAGATCCTGCACGCGGTCGGTCCGAAGAACGAACTGCCGCAGGTGCAGCAGATGCCGGGAATGCCCCCGTACATCCCGGTAAGTTACCTGGACCGGATGGACCTCGCGTACGCCGCGGCCGACATGATGCTGTGCCGCGCGGGCGCGATGACCGTCGCCGAGCTCTCCGCCGTCGGACTTCCCGCCGCCTACGTCCCGCTGCCCATCGGCAACGGCGAACAGCGGCTGAACGCCCAGCCGGTGGTCAAGGCGGGCGGCGGTCTCCTCGTCGACGACGCCGACCTCACGCCGGAGTGGGTGCAGCAGAACGTCCTTCCCGTGCTGGCCGATCCGCACCGGCTGTACGAGATGTCCCGCGCCGCGGGCGAGTTCGGCCGCCGCGACGCCGACGAGCTGCTCGTCGGCATGGTGTACGAGGCCATCGCCTCGCGCCGTTAGGACCGTATGACGAAAGGGCAGTAGCGTGGCCGGACCGACCGTTGCCGAGCGCGGTGAACGCCAGCAGGGGTCGTCCGGCCCGCCGCTCCTTCGGCGACCAGGCCTGCCCCGTCTTCGTACGATCGTCATCCTGGCGGTCGCCGTCGTGCTGCTCGGTGCCGGTTCCGTCTGGGTGTTGTACGGCTCCCCGTGGCTGCGGGTGGAGCGCGTATCCGTCGCCGGTACCCGGATTCTGACGTCCGATCAGGTCCGCCGGACCTCCGAGGCGCCCGTCGGTGCCCCGCTGGTCTCCGTCGACACCGGCGCGATCGAGGCCCGACTCCGCCGGAAAATGCCGCGTATTGACACCGTGGAGGTCGTGCGCGCCTGGCCGCACGGCATCGGGCTGAAGGTGACCGAGCGGGCTCCGGTCCTCCTGGTGCGCAGAAATGGCGAGTTCGTCGAAGTCGACGACGAGGGCGTCCGTTTCGCCACCGTTCCCAAGGCACCGAAGAACATTCCGGTTCTGGACCTCGCTGCCTCCCGGTCCGATTCGGCCTCCGCGAGTCTGCGGCGCTTCGGCACCGACCGGCTCACGCGGGCCGCGGTGCGCGTCGCGGGCGCCCTCCCGGCCGCCGTCCTGCACGAGACCGGGAGCGTCAAAGTCCGTTCCTACGACGCCATCTCGCTTCAGCTGGGCGGCGGTCGGACGGTCGACTGGGGAAGCGGCGAGAACGGCCGCGCGAAGGCGCGCGCACTCACCGCGCTCATGAAAGCGGCCCCGAACGCACGGCACTTCGACGTCGCCGTTCCCACCGCCCCGGTGTCATCGGGGAGTTGACGCACATCAGCGCAGGCCAACACCCTGGTTGGGTACTGCCAGGGCTGATCACATAGGGTGAAAAGAAAAACGGGAGGTTCGGCGTGTTCGTTGAACGCGCGCCACTTGTCGACTTAGTGTCCTGTTCGGAAGAGTCCAAGGAACAGACACACTGGTAACCCTAAACTTCAGCGTTAGGGTTCGGGTCGGCACTCGGACCGTCCCAATCGGCATCAGTCGTCGGATCGCGGCAGCGCCGCGAGTCGTCGACACGTAACTCGAGGCGAGAGGCCTTCGACGTGGCAGCACCGCAGAACTACCTCGCAGTCATCAAAGTCATCGGTGTCGGCGGCGGTGGTGTCAATGCCATCAACCGGATGATCGAGGTCGGTCTCAAGGGCGTCGAGTTCATCGCCATCAACACCGACGCTCAGGCGCTGTTGATGAGCGACGCCGACGTCAAGCTCGACGTCGGCCGTGAACTCACCCGCGGACTCGGCGCCGGCGCCAACCCGGCCGTCGGCCGCAAGGCCGCCGAGGACCACCGCGAGGAGATCGAGGAGGTCCTCAAGGGGGCCGACATGGTCTTCGTGACGGCCGGCGAGGGCGGCGGCACCGGCACCGGCGGCGCACCCGTCGTGGCCAACATCGCGCGCTCGCTCGGCGCCCTCACCATCGGCGTGGTCACGCGCCCGTTCACCTTCGAGGGACGGCGCCGCGCGAACCAGGCCGAGGACGGCATCGCCGAACTCCGCGAAGAGGTCGACACCCTCATCGTCATCCCCAACGACCGGCTGCTGTCCATCTCGGACCGCCAGGTCTCGGTCCTGGACGCCTTCAAGTCCGCGGACCAGGTCCTGCTCTCCGGTGTCCAGGGCATCACCGACCTCATCACCACCCCGGGTCTGATCAACCTCGACTTCGCCGACGTCAAGTCGGTCATGTCCGAGGCCGGTTCGGCCCTCATGGGCATCGGCTCGGCCCGCGGCGACGACCGCGCGGTGGCCGCCGCCGAGATGGCGATCTCCTCGCCGCTGCTGGAGGCGTCCATCGACGGCGCCCGCGGCGTCCTGCTCTCCATCTCCGGCGGCTCGGACCTCGGTCTGTTCGAGATCAACGAGGCCGCCCAGCTGGTCAGCGAGGCCGCTCACCCCGAGGCCAACATCATCTTCGGCGCGGTCATCGACGACGCCCTCGGCGACGAGGTCCGGGTCACCGTGATCGCGGCCGGCTTCGACGGCGGACAGCCGCCGGCCCGCCGGGAGAACTCCGCCGGCTCGTCGTCGGCCCCGTCCTCGGCCCGCCGCGAGGAGCCCGCTCCGGCACGGCAGACCGAGAGCCGCCCGTCCTTCGGTTCGCTCGGCAGCGTGACGCCGAAGGAGGAGCCCGAGCCCGCCCCGGCGCCGGTGCCGGACATCCCGGTCACCCCGCCGGCGCCGCCCGCGCCGCGGAGCTACTCGGACAGCACGGCCGAGGAACTGGACGTGCCGGACTTCCTGAAGTGATAGGACAGCGCGACACCGTGAGCGGCGCGCACTTCGCCTTCACCGACAGGTGGGGCGGGGTGAGCGCCGTTCCGTACGAGGAGCTCAACCTCGGCGGGGCGGTCGGCGACGACCCCGAGGCCGTACGCACCAACCGCGAACTGGCCGCCAAGTCGCTGGGACTCGACCCGGCGAACGTGGTCTGGATGAACCAGGTCCACTCGGCGGTCGTCGCGGTGGTGGACGGACCCTGGGGCACCCGGCCCGTGCCCGAGGTCGACGCGATCGTGACCGCGCGCCCCGGGCTCGCCCTCGCCGTACTCACCGCCGACTGCACCCCGGTGCTGCTCGCCGATCCGGTCGCCCGGGTCGCCGCGGCGGCGCACGCGGGGCGCCCCGGCATGGTCGCCGGAGTCGTTCCGGCCGTCGTACGGGCGATGACCGAACTGGGCGCGGATCCGGCCCGGATCGTCGCACGCACCGGACCCGCCGTCTGCGGCCGGTGCTACGAGGTGCCGGAGGAGATGCGCGCCGAGGTGGCCGCCGTCGAACCGGCGGCGCACGCCGAGACGAGCTGGGGTACACCGGCGGTCGGCGTGAGCGCCGGCGTGCACGCGCAGCTCGAACGGCTCGGGGTGCACGACCGGGAGCATTCCCCGGTGTGCACGCGGGAGTCGGGCGACCACTTCTCGTACCGCCGCGACCGCACCACCGGGCGGCTCGCGGGCTATGTGTGGCTGGACTGATGGGACATGACGGACCGTAAGGCTGAACTCGCCGCGAATCTGGCGAAGGTGGAGGAGCGGATCGCCGCCGCGTGTGCGGCGGCGGGCCGTGAGCGGGAGGACGTGACCCTCATCGTGGTCACCAAGACTTACCCCGCGAGCGATGTGCGGATCCTGTCAGAACTCGGTGTGCGCCACGTCGCCGAGAACCGCGACCAGGACGCGGCACCCAAGGCCGCCGAGTGCGCGGACCTGCCCCTGAGTTGGCACTTCGTCGGTCAGTTGCAGACCAACAAGGTGCGCTCCGTGGTCGGTTACGCCGACTTCGTGCAGTCCGTCGACCGTTCACGGCTCGTCACGGCCCTGTCCAAGGAGGCCGTCCGGGCCGGGCGCGAGGTGGGGTGCCTGCTCCAGGTCGCGCTCGACGCGGGGGAGAGCGGCCGGGGCGAGAGGGGCGGCGTCGCGCCGGGCGGAATCGAAGAGTTGGCCGACCATGTCGCCGTCGCGCCGGGACTGCGGCTCGACGGACTGATGACCGTCGCCCCTCTCACGGGGGAGTACGCCGGGCGCCAACAACAGGCGTTCGAGCGGATGATGGATTTGTCGACCAGCCTGCGCCGAGCTCATCCGGCTGCGAACATGGTCTCGGCGGGGATGAGCACGGACCTCGAGCAGGCCGTGGCGGCCGGAGCGACACATGTGCGCGTCGGCACTGCGGTACTCGGAGTCCGCCCCGGGCTCGGGTAACGTCGCCAAGAAGTCGGACCACAGCAGAAAATATGGTCAATACGGCCGAAAGGCGGCCGCAACGACCGAGTGGATCGCGGGCACTTGGCAGTCGTCACCCGATCCACCACAGAGCGGAGGACTCAGAGCATGGCCGGCGCGATGCGCAAGATGGCGGTCTACCTCGGCCTCGTGGAGGACGATGGGTACGACGGCCGGGGATTCGACCCCGACGACGACTTCGAGCCCGAACTCGACCCGGAGCCCGAGCGTGACCACAGACGGCATGAGCCGTCACACCAGTCGCACAGTGCACACCAACCCCAAAGGGACGAATCGGTACGTGTGGTGCAGCCTCCGGCGCCGCGCGAGCCGGTGTCCCATTCGGCTTCGCTAGCCGCGGAATCGGGGCGCCCTGCGCGTATCGCGCCCGTGGCGTCCATCACACAAGAACGCCAGTCCCTGGAGAAGAGTGCGCCGGTGATCATGCCCAAGGTCGTGTCCGAGCGAGAGCCTTACCGGATCACCACGCTCCACCCCCGGACCTACAACGAGGCCCGTACCATCGGGGAACACTTCCGCGAGGGCACCCCGGTGATCATGAATCTGACCGAGATGGATGACACGGACGCGAAGCGACTTGTCGACTTTGCGGCCGGATTGGTGTTCGGTCTTCACGGCAGCATCGAGCGGGTGACGCAGAAGGTGTTCCTGTTGTCGCCTGCTAACGTCGATGTCACGGCGGAGGACAAGGCCCGTATCGCAGAGGGCGGGTTCTTCAACCAGAGCTGAGACGCAAGACCGGCAGTTGCACGAAAACCAGGGGAGAGGGAAGCAGGGGTCATGGGCGTGGTCCTGGATGTCATCTACATCGCGCTGATGTGCTTCCTCGTTGTGCTCATCTTCCGGTTGGTCATGGACTATGTCTTCCAGTTCGCCCGCTCGTGGCAACCCGGCAAGGCGATGGTGGTCGTTCTGGAGGCCACTTACACTGTCACCGATCCACCGCTCAAGCTTCTGCGGCGGTTCATTCCGCCGCTGCGTCTCGGGGGCGTGGCGCTCGATCTGTCCTTCTTCGTGCTGATGATCATCGTCTACATCCTGATCTCTATCGTGAGCCGGCTGTGAGCGATGTGAACTACCGTCTTGCCGATGCCGACGACTACGTTGAGGTGAAGAGATGCCGTTGACCCCCGAGGACGTGCGGAACAAGCAGTTCACGACCGTACGCCTCCGAGAAGGCTATGACGAGGACGAGGTCGATGCCTTCCTCGACGAGGTCGAGGCCGAGCTGACCCGAATGCTCCGCGAGAACGAGGACCTGCGCGCCAAGCTGGCCGCTGCCACGCGCGCGGCTGCGCAGAACCAGCAGAACATGCGCAAGCCCCCGGAGCAGCAGGACGGCCCGCCTCAGCAGCAGGGCGGCATGCAGCAGCAGGGTGGCATGCAGCAGCAGGGTGGCATGCAGCAGCAGGGTGGCATGCAGCAGGGCGGGATGCAGCAGGGCGGTATGCCGCAGCAGGGCATGCGAGGCCCCGGCGGCCCGGTGCCCGCCGGCATATCGGGCCCGCCGCAGCAGCAGATGGGTGGCCCCATGGGTGGCCCGCCCCAGCTGCCGAGCGGTGCCCCGCAGCTGCCTGCCGGTCCCGGCGGTCAGGGCGGTCCGCAGGGTCCCGGCCCGATGGGTCAGGGTCCCGGTCCGATGGGTCAGGGCGGCCCGATGGGTGGTCAGCCCCCCATGCCGCAGCAGATGGGTGGCCCGATGGGCGGCCCCATGGGCGGTCCGATGGGTGGTCCCGGCGGCCCCGGTCAGGGTGGCCCCGGTGGCGACAGCGCCGCGCGTGTCCTCTCGCTGGCCCAGCAGACCGCCGACCAGGCGATCGCCGAGGCCCGCTCCGAGGCCAACAAGATCGTCGGCGAGGCCCGCAGCCGCGCCGAGGGTCTCGAGCGTGACGCCCGTGCCAAGGCCGACGCCCTGGAGCGGGACGCGCAGGAGAAGCACCGCGTGGCCATGGGCTCCCTGGAGTCCGCGCGCGCCACGCTGGAGCGCAAGGTCGAGGACCTGCGCGGCTTCGAGCGCGAGTACCGCACGCGCCTGAAGTCGTACCTGGAGTCGCAGCTGCGTCAGCTGGAGACCCAGGCCGACGACTCGCTGGCTCCGCCGCGTACCCCGGCCGCGGCGTCCCTGCCGCCGTCCCCGGCGCCCTCGATGGCTCCGGCCGGCGCGGGTGCCCCGTCCTACGGCGGCGGCAACCAGACGATGGGCGGCTCCTCTGCGCCGTCCGCCCCCTCCTACGGTGGCGGTCAGCAGCAGATGTCCCCGGCGATGACCCAGCCGATGGCGCCGGTCCGCCCGCAGGGCCCGTCCCCGATGGGTCAGGCACCGTCGCCGATGCGCGGGTTCCTGATCGACGAGGACGACAACTGACGGCCAGTAGTACGGCCAGAACGTCGGCAGCGTTCAGGGCGAGGCCCCGGATTTCGATCCGGGGCCTCGCCCTTTTTACGCGTGTTGACGGGGGTCGGCGCGAGTGGGGCGCGTCGGACGTCTGTTCGTGGCGGGTGCGGTGTTCGTTCGGGTGGTGAGGGGGTTTTCGGCGTACGCAATGCCGAAGGCCCGGGTCCCGAGACGAATCTCGGGACCCGGGCCCTCGGGTGCCGGGGTCCTTATGCCTTGCGGAGGCGGAAGGTGAGGGACAGGCCCTCGTCGGTGAACGGGGTGCCGTAGGAGTCGTCCGCCTCGCCCTGGGCGAAGTCCGTGGCCAGGACCTCGTCCGCGATCAGGTTCGCGTGCTCGGTCAGGGCCGCGATGACCGCCGGGTCCGTCGAGGTCCAGCGCAGCGCGATGCGGTCGGCCACGTCGAGGCCGCTGTTCTTGCGGGCCTCCTGGATCAGGCGGATCGCGTCACGGGCGAGGCCCGCCTGACGCAGCTCCTCGGTGATCTCCAGGTCCAGCGCGACGGTCGCGCCGGAGTCCGAGGCCACCGACCAGCCCTCGCGCGGGGTCTCCGTGATGATCACCTCGTCGGGGGCGAGGGTGATCGTCTCGCCGTCGACCTCGACCGACGCCGTGCCCTCGCGCAGCGCCAGGGACAGCGCGGCCGCGTCGGCGTCGGCTACGGCCCTGGCGACGTCCTGGACTCGCTTGCCGAACCGCTTGCCCAGCGCACGGAAGTTGGCCTTGGCGGTCGTGTCCACCAGCGAGCCGCCGACCTCCGAGAGCGAGGCCAGGGAGCTGACGTTCAGCTCCTCGGTGATCTGCGTGTGCAGCTCGGGGTCGAGGGTCTCGAAGCCCGCACCCGCCACCAGCGCACGCGACAGCGGCTGGCGGGTCTTGACGCCCGACTCCGCGCGCGTGGCGCGGCCCAGCTCCACCAGGCGGCGGACCAGGACCATCTGCCGCGACAGCTCCGGGTCGATCGCGGACAGGTCCGCCTCCGGCCAGGACGCCAGGTGCACCGACTCGGGCGCGCCCGCGGTGACCGGCACGATCAGGTCCTGCCACACCCGCTCGGTGATGAACGGGGTGATCGGCGCCATCAGCTTCGTGACCGTCTCGACGACCTCGTGCAGCGTGCGCAGCGCGGCCTTGTCGCCCTGCCAGAAGCGGCGGCGCGAGCGGCGGACGTACCAGTTGGACAGGTCGTCGACGAACGCCGACAGGAGCTTTCCGGCGCGCTGAGTGTCGTACGCGTCCAGGGCCTGGGTGACCTGGTCGGTGAGCGCGTGCAGTTCGGAGAGCAGCCAGCGGTCCAGGACCGGGCGGTCGGCCGGGGCCGGGTCCGCCGCGGACGGCGCCCAGTTCGACGTACGGGCGTACAGGGCCTGGAAGGCGACCGTGTTCCAGTACGTGAGCAGCGTCTTGCGGACGACCTCCTGGATCGTGCCGTGGCCGACGCGGCGGGCCGCCCAGGGCGAGCCGCCGGCCGCCATGAACCAGCGCACGGCGTCCGCACCGTGCTGGTCCATCAGCGGGATCGGCTCCAGGGTGTTCCCCAGGTGCTTGGACATCTTGCGGCCGTCCTCGGCGAGGATGTGGCCCAGGCAGACGACGTTCTCGTACGACGACTTGTCGAAGACCAGCGTGCCGACGGCCATCAGCGTGTAGAACCAGCCGCGGGTCTGGTCGATCGCCTCGGAGATGAACTGCGCCGGGTAGCGGCTCTCGAACAGCTCCTTGTTCTTGTGCGGGTAGCCCCACTGCGCGAACGGCATCGAACCCGAGTCGTACCAGGCGTCGATGACCTCCGGCACGCGCGTGGCCGTCTTGCCGCACTCGGGGCACGGGAAGGTGACCGCGTCGATGTACGGACGGTGCGGGTCCAGTTCGGACTGGTCGGTGCCGGTCAGCTCGGAGAGCTCCGCGCGCGAGCCGACGACCGTGAGGTGGTCCTCCTCGCAGCGCCAGACCGGCAGCGGGGTGCCCCAGTAACGGTTGCGGGACAGGGCCCAGTCGATGTTGTTGGTCAGCCAGTCGCCGAACCGGCCGTGCTTGACCGTCTCCGGGAACCAGTTGGTGCCCTCGTTCTCCGCGATCATCCGGTCCTTGACGGCCGTGGTGCGGATGTACCAGGACGGCTGCGCGTAGTAGAGCAGCGCGGTGTGGCAGCGCCAGCAGTGCGGGTAGCTGTGCTCGTACGCCAGGTGCCGGAAGAGCAGACCGCGGGCGTCGAGGTCCGCGGTGAGCTGCTCATCGGCCTTCTTGAAGAAGACGCCGCCGACGAGCGGGACGTCCTCCTCGAAGGTGCCGTCGGGGCGGACCGGGTTCACGACCGGCAGGCCGTAGGAGCGGCAGACCTTGAGGTCGTCCTCACCGAAGGCGGGGGCCTGGTGGACCAGGCCCGTACCGTCCTCGGTGGTGACGTAGTCGGCGTTCACCACGAAGTGGGCCGGCTCGGGGAACTCCACGAGTTCGAAGGGACGCTGGTACGTCCAGCGCTCCATCTCGGCGCCGGTGAAGCTCTGGCCGGTGGTCTCCCAGCCCTCGCCGAGCGCCTTCTCGAGGAGCGGCTCGGCGACGACGATCTTCTCCTCGCCGTTGCTCGCGACGACGTAGGTGACGTCGGGGTGCGCGGCGACGGCCGTGTTGGACACGAGCGTCCAGGGGGTCGTCGTCCACACCAGCAGCGAGGCCTCGCCGGCGAGCGGGCCGGAGGTGAGCGGGAAGCGGACGTACACGGAGGGGTCGATGACCGTCTCGTAGCCCTGCGCCAGCTCGTGGTCGGACAGGCCGGTGCCGCAGCGCGGGCACCAGGGGGCGACGCGGTGGTCCTGGACGAGCAGGCCCTTGTCGAAGATCTCCTTCAGCGACCACCAGACCGACTCGATGTACTCGGGGTCCATCGTGCGGTACGGGTCTTCGAGGTCGGTCCAGTAGCCCATGCGGGTCGTGAGCGCGGCGAAGGCGTCGGTGTGTCGCAGCACGGACTCACGGCACTTGGCGTTGAACTCGGCGATGCCGTACGCCTCGATGTCCTGCTTGCCGCTGAAGCCCAGCTCCTTCTCGACCGCCAGCTCCACGGGCAGGCCGTGGCAGTCCCAGCCGGCCTTGCGGCCCACGTGGTAGCCGCGCATGGTGCGGAAGCGGGGGAAGACGTCCTTGAAGACGCGCGCCTCGATGTGGTGGGCGCCCGGCATGCCGTTGGCGGTGGGCGGGCCCTCGTAGAACACCCACTCCGGACGGCCCGCGGACTGCTCCAGGGTCTTGTTGAAGATCTTCTGCTCGCGCCAGAAGTCGAGCACCTCGTGCTCGAGCGCGGGCAGGTCGACCTGGGCGGGCACCTGGCGGTACGTCGGCTCTGTCATCTGCGAGCTTCCTCCAACGGACTTGCTGCCTTCCGTCGGAGGGACGAGAGCCGTAAGTGCTACGTGCGCCGTGCGGCGCGCTCCCGCGGTACCACCCTCCTTGGCTCTCCAGGCGCCCTGCGCGCCGGTGAGCCCCCTCATTGGGGTCGCGATACCGGTTCTACTGGCCCTGGGCGGACAGTGGGCGGAGCCCACTGTCCAAGGCGTTCTTCCGGCGGCTCCGGGGTGATCTTCACGTCGCGCTCGCCCCCGGGCTCCCACCGTCCCCGGGTCGCTCTGGGCTGCGTACGCCGCTACTCGTCCCCATCCACGCTTTTCGCTCTGCCCAGTGTACGGCGCGGCACAGACAGCGGCCGACCGCTTTTCCGGCACCGGCCCCGGCGGCGATGACCCGAATGGGGAGGTGCGGGGGAGCGTATCCGGGGATGCCCGGCCCGGCGGATTACCCGGCGGGGAGCGGGGCACAACGCAAAAGGGTCCGCGCGGGCGGTACGGGGGCGGACGAATCGGACAGCGTGCCCCGTTGCCGCGGGGCTGAAGTCGATTTATCGTCCCATAACGATTCGCGAGCGAAATCACAATATGTGAAGGGGCCGCGGCCATGGTGGCGAAGAAGACGGCCGTACAGCAGCCGGCGTCCGGCAGGTCCGGGCGCGCGGCTGCCTCCGCTGGTGCGGCCAGGGGCGCCGGGGGGAAGAAGAGCACGCGGGCAGGTCCGGCCAGGACCGGGGGAGCGGTCAACG
Organism: Streptomyces sp. V3I7; assembly: GCF_030817495.1. Classification (NCBI taxonomy): domain Bacteria; kingdom Bacillati; phylum Actinomycetota; class Actinomycetes; order Kitasatosporales; family Streptomycetaceae; genus Streptomyces; species Streptomyces sp. V3I7. Next base: position 1,690,133 of record NZ_JAUSZK010000001.1, on the reverse strand, counting down.
GAAGCGGTGCGTCCGCCCACCAGGGGCCGGGCGCGGAGAAGTCGGTGAGCAGGAAGAAATCGGCGGGCAAGAAGGCGGCCGTGATGACGACGATGAGTGCAGAGGCCGAGGACGAGAGGACGGCTGCCAAGAAGGCCGCCCCCAAGAAGGCCTCCAGTAGAGCGGGCGCCGCCAAGGGCGCGTCCGGGAAGGCCGCCACCACGAAGGCGGCCGCCGCGAAGAGCCCCGCGAACGCGAAGGCCCCCGCGAAGAAGACGGCCGCCAGGAAGACGACCGACAAGAGGACGACCGACAAGAAGACGACCGCCAAGCGGGCCGCGGCCAAGAAGCCGGTCGCCGAGGCCGGCACCGCGGCGGTCGCGGAGCAGGCCCCCCCGAAGAGCACCGCCGCGCGCGCGGGCAGGAAGAGCACGTCCAAGAAGAGCGCGGCCAAGCGCCCGGCCGAGAAGAGCACTGTCCAGGACACCGCCGCGAAGAGCACGGCCAGGAAGAAGAGCACGGCCAAGAAGGTGGGCGCGGCCAAGGCCGCGAAGCAGACGGGAGCCACGACGGTGGTTGCGAAGAAGACCCCTGGCACGGCCACGGCGGCGAAGACCGCCGTTCCCAAGGCACGGCCGGCGGCGCCCGGCGAACTCGCCGTCCGCCCGGGGGAGGACCCGTGGACGCCCCAGGAGGTCGAGGAGGCGCGCGCCGAACTGCTGTCCGAGGGAGAGCGGCTGCGCACCGAGATCAGCTCGTCGGAGGCCTCCCTCGTCGGCATGATGCGTGACTCCGGTGACGGCGCGGGCGACGACGAGGCGGACACCGGCAGCAAGAACATCACGCGCGAGCACGAGATGGCGCTGGCCGCCAACGCGCGCGAGATGCTGATCCAGACCGAGCACGCCCTCCAGCGGCTGGACGCGGGCACGTACGGACTGTGCGAGAGCTGCGGCAACCCCATCGGCAAGGCCCGTATGCAGGCGTTCCCGCGCGCCACACTGTGCGTGGAGTGCAAGCAGAAGCAGGAACGCCGCTCCTGAGCGCGAGGGCCGTCGGGGGCGTGCCGTAGTCTCATCCTCGGTCGAGGCACCTAGGTTGAGGGACTCACGTGGCAGAGGCGGAGCGCACCATCGGCATGCCGGACACTCCGGACGACAGAAGCGAGCAGCCGGCGCGGCCCGGCGCGGGCGCGGCCGAGGACGCGGCGGCGCGGCCCCGGGGCAAGCGCCGCATCGCCGTGCTGTTCGTGGTGGCCGTCTTCGCGTACGCCCTCGACCTGATCAGCAAGCTGCTCGTGGTCGCGAAGCTGGAGCACCACCCGCCGATCGAGATCGTGGGCGGCTGGCTGGAGCTCAACGCCATCCGCAACCCGGGCGCCGCCTTCGGCTTCGGACAGGCCTTCACGATCATCTTCACCGTGATCGCGGCCGCCGTGATCGTCGTGATCATCCGGCTGGCCCGCAAGCTCTACAGCGCCCCCTGGGCGATCGCGCTCGGCCTGCTCCTCGGCGGCGCGCTCGGCAACCTCACCGACCGGATCTTCCGCTCGCCCGGGCTCTTCGAGGGCGAGGTCGTCGACTTCATCGCGCCCCGGGGCTTCGCGGTGTTCAACCTGGCCGACTCGGCGATCGTGTGCGGCGGCATCCTGATCGTGCTGCTGTCCTTCCGCGGCCTGGACCCGGACGGCACCGTCCACAAGGACTGAGGCCCCGGTCCGGGGGGTTTGTCCACAGGCTCGGTCGGTGCCGTCGGAGCCGTCCGTCATACTCGACGGGTGAGCACGATTCCCGAGATCCGTACCCTGCCCGTGCCCGACGGCCTGGAGGGCGAGCGCGTCGACGCCGCCATCTCGCGCATGTTCGGCTTTTCCCGCACCAAGGCGGCGGAGCTGGCCGCTGCCGGCAAGGTCCAGGTCGACGGCACGGTGGTCGGCAAGTCCGAGCGGGTGAGCGGCGGCGCCTGGCTCGAGGTCGAGATGCCCCAGGCGCCCGCGCCCGTACAGGTGGTCGCCGAGCCGGTCGAGGGCATGGAGATCGTCCACGACGACGATGACGTGGTCGTCATCGTCAAGCCGGTCGGCGTCGCGGCCCACCCCTCGCCCGGCTGGACCGGTCCGACCGTCATCGGCGGCCTCGCCGCCGCCGGCTACCGCATCTCCACCTCCGGCGCCGCCGAGCGCCAGGGCATCGTCCACCGCCTCGACGTCGGCACGTCCGGCCTGATGGTGGTCGCCAAGTCGGAGCGCGCGTACACGTCGCTGAAGCGCCAGTTCAAGGAGCGCACGGTCGACAAGCGCTACCACACGCTCGTCCAGGGCCACCCCGACCCGACCAGCGGCACCATCGACGCCCCCATCGGCCGTCACCCCCAGCACGACTACAAGTGGGCGGTCACGGCCGAGGGCAAGCCCTCCGTGACCCACTACGACCTCATCGAGGCCTTCCGCGCCGCCTCCCTGCTCGACGTGAAGCTGGAGACGGGCCGCACCCACCAGATCCGCGTCCACATGGCCGCCCACCGCCACCCGTGCGTCGGCGATCTGACCTACGGCGCCGACCCCACGCTCGCCAAGCGGCTCGGCCTGACCCGCCAGTGGCTGCACGCCGTGCGGCTCGGCTTCGAGCACCCGGGCACCGGTGACTGGGTGGAGTTCGAGTGCGACTACCCGGAGGACCTCCAGCAGGCCCTCGACCAGGTCCGCGAGGAGACCTACGCGTGAGTGCGCCGTACGTGGTGCGCGTCGCCGAGGACCCCGCCGACCGCGAGGCGTGCTTCGCGGTCCGCAAGGAGGTCTTCGTCGTCGAGCAGGGCGTCCCGCAGGACCTGGAGTACGACGCGTACGACGCCGCTGCGGTGCACGTGCTGGCGGTCCGTGAGGACGGCACGCCGCTCGGCACCGGCCGGCTGCTGTACGGCGAGGCGGCCGCCCCGAAGGCCGGCGCCGACCCGTCGGTGGGCGCGCTGGGGCGGCTCGCCGTCGCCCGGGAGGCGCGCGGACTGGGCGTCGGCGTCGCCCTCGTGCGCGCCATCGAGGACGCGGCCCGCGCGCGGGGCCTGACCGCGGTCGACCTGCACGCGCAGACACACGCCCTGGGCTTCTACGAGCGGCTCGGCTACGCGGCGTACGGCCCGGAATACCCCGAGGCGGGGATCCCGCACCAGGCGATGCGGCGCGCTCTGTAGGGCGGGCCGGGGCGCTGCGGCGCGCTTCGCGGCCGGGCGGCGAAAGAGTCGGGTGAGCGAGGTCACATGGCAGGCTTGAGGCCCGCTGTGTGAACGTCGACTCCCGGAGTGCCGGCCGTGGATCAGTTGGTCCTGTTGTTCGTGCTGCTGCTCGGTGCCGTGGTGAGCGTCCCGGTCGGGGACCGCTTCCGGCTCCCGGCGCCGGTGCTCATGACACTCCTCGGGATCGCCCTCTCGCTGGCCAGCTTCGTGCCGGACGTCAGCATCCCGCCCGCGCTGATCCTGCCCGCCCTGCTCCCGCCGCTGCTGTACGCGGCCGTACGGCGCACCTCCTGGCGGCAGTTCACGGCCAACAAGCGGCCGATCTTCCTGCTGGCCGTGGCCCTGGTGTTCGTCACCACGTTCTGCGTGGCCGCGGTCGCCCACGCGATCGTGCCCGGGCTGCCCATCGCCGGTGCCCTGGCGCTGGGCGCGCTGATCGCCCCGCCCGACCCGGTCGCCGCCACCGCCGTCGCCGGTCAGCTCGGGCTGCCGCGCCGGCTGGTGTCGATCCTGGAGGGCGAGGGGCTGTTCAACGACGTCACGGCCATCGTGCTCTACCACGTGGCGATCGCCGCCGTCGTCAGCGGAAGCTTCTCGCCCTGGCGGGCCGGGCTGGACCTGGTCCTGTCCGCCGTCGTCGCGGTCGGCGTCGGACTGGTGCTGGGCTGGTGCGCGAACCGGCTGCTCGACTTCCTCGGCGACGCCACGCTCCAGATCGGGCTCACGCTGCTGGTGCCGTACGCCTCGTACGTGCTCGCCGAGGTGCTGCACGGCTCCGGCGTGCTGGCCGTGCTCACCGTCGCGCTGTACCTCGCCGAGTACGCCGCCGATCCCGACGACGTGACGACGCGGCTGGCCGGGCACACCTTCTGGGAGATCGTCGAGACGCTCGTCACCGGGGTCGCGTTCGGACTGATCGGGCTGGAGCTGCACACCGCGATCCGGACGGCGGCCGGGCGCTGGGCGGAGATGCTCGTCTGGTCGGCCGCGGTCGTGGCGGTCGTCGTGGTCGTCCGCCTGCTGTGGCTGGTGCCCGCCACCGCGCTGACCCAGCGCTGGCACGCGAAGGCGGTTCGCGACGAGGACATTCCGATGACCTGGCGGGAGACCGTCGTCATGTGGTGGGCGGGGATGCGCGGGGTGGCGTCGGTCGCGCTGGCGCTCGCCATCCCGCTCACGACCCGGGACGGCGGGCCGTTCCCCGACCGGAACGAGATCATCTTCATCGCCTTCGCGGTGATCATGGCGACGCTGGTGCTCCAGGGGCTGACCCTGCCCTGGCTGGTGAAACGGCTGGGGGTGCGGGCCGACACCGAGCGCGAGAAGGACTTCGAGAAGCAACTGGCGCTGCGGGCGGCGAAAGCGGCCAAGCAGCGGCTGCGGGAGATCGAGCAGGACGAGGAACTGCCGGAGGAGCTGTCCGAGCAGATGTTGCGGCGGGCCTTCGACATCGGGGCGCGGATCAGCCCGGACGTCGGCGAGGAGGAGCGGCGCGAGGGCCACGAGAAGCGGGTACGGCGGCTGAAGCGGGTGCGGCGCATCCAGGGCGAGATGCTGAGCGCCGCGCGGCACGCGGTGCTCTCGGCGCGCAGCGAGCCCGGGGCCGACCCGGAGGTGGTGGACCGGGTGCTGCGGCACCTGGACGTACGGAGCCTGCGCTGAGCGCCTCGCGGCACGGTGCTGTCGTACCCGGCTGGCACCATGGCCCCATGAACATCATGCTCTTTCACTCGGCCTACGGCCTCACCCCCGCCGTGCGCCAGGCCGCGGACCGCTTGCGGGCCGCCGGGCACGAGGTGTGGACGCCGGACCTGTACGAGGGGCGGACGTTCGAGACCATGGAGGAGGCCGCGGCCTACCGGGACGAGGTCGGCAAGGACGAACTGCTGAAGAGGGCGGTCCTCGCTTCAGCGCCCCTACTCGGAGCGCGGGCTCGTGTACGCCGGTTTCTCGCTCGGCGCCTCCGTCGCGCAGACGCTGGCCCTGGGCGACGACAAGGCGCGCGGACTGCTGCTCCTTCAGGGCACCTCGGACATCGCGTCGAACGCGACGGCCGACGACCTGCCGGTCCAGCTGCACGTGGCGGAACCCGACCCCTACGAGACGGACGAGTGGCTGAGCTCCTGGTACCTCCAGATGGGCCGGACGGGCGCCGACGTCGAGATCTACCGCTACCCCGGCGCCGGACACCTGTACATGGACCCCGACCTGCCGGACTACGACGCGGAGGCCGCCGAGGCCACCTGGCGGGTGGCGCTCGGCTTCCTCGACTCGCTGTAGCCGGTCAGCCGTGGCTGGTCAGCGGTGGCCGCTCAGCCCGCCGCGCGGTACGCCGCCCAGCTCTGCTGCATGCGCGCCACCTGACCGGCCGTGAACTGGTACATGCAGGAGTCGTACGTGTAGTCCATGAAGTTGTGGATCGGGTCGGCGCCGACCGAGCGGGTGCAGGTGTCCCGGCCCTCGGGGCACTGGAACGCGGCGCTCTTCTCGGCCGGGGTGTCGGAGACGTAGTCGCCCTGGCCGCTGCAACCGCCCTGGAAGGTGTGGTAGAGGCCGAGCCAGTGGCCGACCTCGTGCGTCGCGGTGTCGCCCTCGTCGTAGTTGGCGGCCGAGCCGCCCGGCAGGGACGCGTCGAGGATGACGACGCCGTCCATGGAGGGGCTGGAGGCGTAGGAGCTGGGGAAGGTGGCCCAGCCCAGCAGGCCGCCGCCGAGGTTGGCGGTGTAGATGTTGAGCGCGTTCGCGCCGCCCTTGCGCAGGGCGGATTTCATCGCCTTCTCCTCCTGCGAGCCGGAGCCGACGTTGTACCAGGCCGCGTTGTCCGTGTAGTCGGTGCCGGCCAGGCTGAACTGGAAGCCGGAGTCGGTGTTGCCGGTGCCCTGGCCGGCGTAGGCCGCGTTCAGCACGTTCATCTGGGCGTTGATGTCGGTCGAGCTGAGCTGGCCGGCCGCGCCGTCGTGGATGACGTGGAAGTACACCGGGACCGTGGCCGCCGCGGCGGCGGCGAGACTGCGACTGCCGGAGGAGGGCAGCCTGTCGACCTTCTTGCGCAGGTCGGCGTTCATCGCCTCGGCCTTGGCGGTGCTGACCTCGTTGGGCTCGGCGAGGCCCTCGTCGCCGTGTACGGGGCGGGCCTTGCGGGCCGCGGACTGACCGGTCTCCCCGGCGCACTTGGCGGCCGGAGCGTGCGCCGCGGCCACCTGGGTCGGCCCCGACACGGGGGAGAGCAACAGCGTTCCGGCCGCGAGGGCCGTGCCGACGAGGCGTCTGCGCGTAAGGCGGGGTATCCGGGCGAGCGCACGCATGCTGACTCCTAGCTGATGCGTTGTGGGGAAGGAGGCCTGGGGTCTTCCCAGCCGCCGCCCGGAGATTACGTGGACATGACCAACCGCGAGGAGTCGTGATCAAGCCCAATCAAATGTCCGGCAGATCCTGACAATTGACGGCAGTGGTCCGTGCCGCGAGCCGGAGTCCGGGATCCCGGTGTCACGAGCTGGATGACGCTGGCGGGTGGTGTGTCCGGATTTGGTGCGCGGTCGGCACCACCCGCCGCATCGCCGCGATCCCCGGTCAACAGACCTTGGTCGCGGCACGGTTGACCGAAACAGGCCTTGCCGCACAGGATTTACACAGGGTCGTACGTCCGCTCGACCTTCTGCGTGCCGCTGCGCGTGCGGTACGAACGCGCCCAGGACGAGGTCGCGTCGGCGTTCGTGCGGTCGGAGACGACGTAGTAGTCCATCTGCGCCCGGTCCGCGGTGATGTCCAGGACGCCGTAGCCGTGGCGGTCGGTGTCGACCCACTGGACGTGCCGGTTGGCGGAGCACAGGACCGGCGCGGCGACCGCGGAGACGGTGCCCTCGGGCAGGTTGGCCATGTCGTCGAGGTTGTCGGAGGTCACCGAGGTGACCACGAACTCGGTGGCCGCCGACGCGGACAGCGGGTAGGTGCCCGCGTCCACCGGCACGTCACAAGCCCACGCCATGTGGATGTCGCCGGTCAGGAAGACGGTGTTGCCGATGGCGTTGGAGCGCAGATGCGCCAGCAGCTCACGGCGGTCGTCGGTGTAGCCGTCCCACTGGTCGGGGTTGAGGGCCAGGCCCTCCTGCGGCAGACCGAGCAGCTCGGCGAGCGGCCTCAGCAGATCGGCGGTGAGCGAGCCGAAGGCGACCGGCGAGATCATCACCGAGTTGCCGACCAGCCGCCAGGTGGTGTCGGAGCTCTTCAGCCCGGCCTTCAGCCAGTCGAGCTGGGCGCGGCCGGTGAGGGTGCGGTCCGGGTCGTCGACCGCGCCGCTGCCGACGGCGGCCTGCTGGGAGCGGAAGGAGCGCAGGTCCAGCAGGGACAGGTCGGCGAGCTTGCCGAAGCGCAGTCGGCGGTAGGTGGTGCCCGCGATGGCCGGGCGGACCGGCATCCACTCGAAGTAGGCCTGCCTGGCGGCCGCCTGACGCGCCGCCCAGGAGCCCTCGACGCCCTCGGTGTGGTTCTCGGCGCCTCCCGACCAGGCGTCGTTGGCGAACTCGTGGTCGTCCCAGATGGCGACGACGGGCGCCTTCAGATGCAGGGCCTGGAGGTCCGGGTCGGTCTTGTAACGGCCGTGCCGGGCACGGTAGTCGGCGAGCGTGAGGATCTCGTGCGTGGGCGTGTGCGGGCGCACCACCGTGCCGCGCGTGCCGTACTCGCCGGTCCCGTACTCGTAGATGTAGTCGCCCAGGTGCAGCCAGGCGTCGAGGTCGCCGCGGGCGGCGAGATGGCGGTACGGGGAGAAGTACCCCGCCTCCCAGTTGGCGCAGGAGACCACGCCGAAGCGCAGGCCCGGCACCGCCGCGTCCGCCGCCGGGGCGGTACGGGCGCGCGCCACCGGGGAGTCGGTGCCGCCCGCCGAGAAGCGGAACCAGTAGTCGGTGGCCGGGGCCAGGCCGCGGATGTCGGCCTTGACGGTGTGGTCCGAGGCGGCCGTCGCGGTGGTGGAGCCCCGGGCGACGACGTTCCCGAGCGCCTTGTCCGTGGCGAGGACCCAGCTCACCTCGGTGTCCGGGCCGACCCCGGAGCCGGGTATCGCCTCGGGGACCGGGGTCACCCGGGTCCACAGCAGGATGCCGTCCGGGAGCGGGTCGCCGGAGGCGACGCCGTGCAGGAAGGAGGGGGCGCCGGTGGCGGCGCGAGCGGGCAGCGCGGCGGCGATCGGGCCGGCCAGGACGGCGGTGGCGGCCGCGGCCTTGACGACCGTACGGCGGCGCGGCGCGGGGGAGTTGAGTCCCGCGGCCGCTGCGAGTGATCTGTGTCGACTGGTCACGACCGATCAGGCTACTGATCGGTACGCACGAGAGCGGGCGAACTCGTGAAGTTCGCCCGCTCTTTGCGTGGAGCTTGCCGCGGTACCGGTTTCCGGCGGCCCGTCAGCCCTTCAGCGCCGCGCCCACCACCGAGTTGAAGGCCGCCACCGTCATGGGCGGGTAGCCCTGGGGGCCGCTCGTGAGCTTCTTGCCGTCCATGACGAAGCTCGGGGTGCCCGTCACGTCGTCCTTGTTGGTGTCGAAGGTCTTCGACATCGCCAGCGCCCAGGCGTCGTAGGTGCCCTTCTTCACGGCGTTCTGGAACTGGGCGTTGCCCTTGAGCGCCGGGACGGTGTCGGCGACCTCGATCAGGTAGGCGTCGTCCTTGAACTTGTCGACCTTCTCGTCCGGGTGCCACTTCGCCGAGTACAGCGCGGACTTGTAGTCGAGGAAGGCCTCGGGGCTCACGTTCAGCGCGGCGCCCATGGCGCTCATCGCGTTCTTGGAGCCCTCGCCGTTCTTGCCGATCTTGCCCTTGCCGAGCGCGTCGCCGTCGAGGAAGGTGCCGCCGATGTACTGGATCCTGAACTTGCCGCTGTCGACGTCCTTCTTCACGGTCGGGCCGACCGCCTGCTCGAAGCCGGCGCAGACCGGGCAGCGCGGGTCCTCGTAGACCTTCAGGGTCTTCTTCGCGCTGCTCTTGCCGATGACGACCGTGGTGCCGTTCCGGCCCGTGGTGTTCGCCGGCGCGACGATCTTGCCGGCCTTCACGTCCTTGCTGTCCTGCACGCTCTGCCAGTGGCTCGGCTGGTTCGCCTGCACCACCGCGTAACCTATGCCGCCGGCCGCGGCCAGCACCGCGACGGCCGAGGCGGCCACGATCGCCTGCCGCTTGACCTTGTCGCGCTTGGCCTGCCGCTCACGCTCGACGCGCAGCCGCTCCCGTGCCGCCGTCTTCGCCGCCTGGGCGTTCCGCTTGCTCATGGGTGATCTCCTGTGGGACGCGCACCTGTCGTACGCGGGATACGTGTGGGGAGGTGGTCCTGTTCGGGGGCCGGGGGAGCCGCTCAGACGGCGGCGGCCACCGGACGCGGTGGGCCACGGCGTCCCAGGGAGTACACGAACAGCCGGTCGCGGGCGGCGGCCACGAGCGGTGCGGGGCGCGCCGGCCGGCGCACCGGAGCGGGACGTACCGCCACCGCCGCCACGGCCACCAGCAGCGGGCGGAAGGTGACGGCCGCGGCCGCCCGCAGCAACTGGGTCAGCGCCCGCTCGCCGCGGCGCAGCCACGCCGCCGCGAGGAGCCCGACGGCGACGTGCGCCGCGAGGAGCAGCCAGGCGGCGGCCGGCTCGGCGTGCGCGAGCAGCGCGGAGGCGCGGCCGGGGCCGTCCGTCATCCGGGCCAGCGGTGTGCCCACGGCCCCGCCGCGGCACAGCACGTCCAGCCCGACGGCGTGCAGCGGGCCGGCCACCGGACCGCCGGCCCGGCCGTAGCAGGCGTGCTGGCCGGTGGTGAACACCGTGTCGGCGGCGAGCTCCAGCGGCACCAGCAGGGCCGCGATGCGGCCGACGCCGCGCTCCCGGCCCGCCAGCGCGAACGCGGTGGCGAAGACCCCGGCGGCGACCGCGCCCACGGTCGGCAGCGGCAGCGGAACCCGGGACAGCAGCACGTGCGACGCGGTGCTGAGCGTCACGACGAAGGCCGTGAACAGCGCCGCGCGCACGGCTCTGAGCTGGGTCCCGGATATGTCCATAGCGTGGAGAGTGTGTCACGGGCTCCGGTAAGACACCCCTAAAGGGTTCCTGTGAGCCCGGGGGCGGTCACAGGCCGGGGATCCGGCCGTTGCGGAACAGGTCGACGAAGATCTGGTGGTCGGCCCGCGCGCGGGCGCCGTAGTCGTGGGCGAAGTCCACCAGTACGTCCGCGAAGCCCTCCTCGTCGGCGGCGATCGCCGCGTCGATGGCCCGCTCCGTGGAGAACGGCACCAGCGACTCGCCCGAGGTGGTGTCCGCGGCCGCGTGCATCGTGGCGGTGGCCCGGCCCAGGTCGGCGACGACGGCCGCGATCTCCTCCAGGTCGTCGATGTCGCCCCAGTCCAGGTCAACGGCGTACGGCGAGATCTCGGCGACCAGCTGACCGGCCCCGTCCAGCTCGGTCCAGCCCAGCCACGGGTCGGCGTGCGCCTGCAGGGCGCGCTGGGAGATCACCGTGCGGTGGCCCTCGTGCTGGAAGTAGTCGCGGATCGCCGGGTCCGTGATGTGCCGGGAGACCGCCGGGGTCTGGGCCTGCTTCATGTAGATCACGACGTCGTTCTCGAGGGCGTCGCTGTGGCCCTCCAGCATGATGTTGTACGACGGCAGGCCCGCCGAGCCGATGCCGATGCCGCGCCGGCCGACCACGTCCTTGACCCGGTAGGAGTCCGGGCGGGCCAGGGAGGTCTCCGGGAGCGTCTCCAGGTAGCCGTCGAAGGCGGCCAGCACCTTGTAGCGGGTGGCGGCGTCCAGCTCGATGGAGCCGGCCCCGGGCGCGAAGCGGCGCTCGAAGTCACGGATCTCGGACATCGAGTCCAGCAGCCCGAACCGGGTCAGCGAACGGGCGTCGCGCAGCGCGTCCAGGAGCGGCCCGCGCGCGGTGTCGAGCGTGAACGGCGGCACCTCGTCGCTCTTGGCGCCGGTCGCCAGGTCGTGGACGCGCTCGCGGTACGCGCCCGCGTACACCCGCACCAGGTCGGTGATCTGCTCGTCGCTGAGCGCCTTCGCGTACCCGATCAGGGCGACGGAGGCCGAGAAGCGCTTCAGGTCCCAGGTGAAGGGGCCGACGTACGCCTCGTCGAAGTCGTTGACGTTGAAGACCAGGCGGCCGTTCGCGTCCATGTACGTGCCGAAGTTCTCGGCGTGCAGGTCACCGTGGATCCACACACGCGAGGTGCGCTCGTCCAGGTACGGTCCGCCGCGCTTCTCGGCGTCCAGGTCGTGGTAGAAGAGGCACGCCGTGCCCCGGTAGAACGCGAAGGCCGACGCCGCCATCTTCCGGAACTTCACGTGGAACGCGGCGGGGTCGGCGGCCAGAAGCTGGCCGAAGGCGGTGTCGAAGACGGCGAGGATCTCCTCGCCGCGCTGCTCGTCGCTGAGCTGGGGGACCGACATCGCTGGGTGCCTCCTGGTGCAGGTGCTGGATCGGGTACGACGGCGTTTCTGCCGTGTCCAACGGGCGACGGTACGCGGTCGTGCCCGGGCCCGCGCACGACCGTACGCGCTGAAGCCCGTCGAGTGTCAGTGCCGGGGCATAGACTTCCGAGCTGTCCCCCAGTCCGTCCGCAAACGGTCAGCAGGCGATCCCCGGATCGTCCGCGGCAGTTTCCCTTGGAGGCCCGAACCGTGTCCAAGCCGCCCTTCACGCACCTGCACGTCCACACCCAGTACTCGCTGCTGGACGGTGCCGCGCGGCTCAAGGACATGTTCAACGCCTGCAATGAGATGGGCATGACGCACATCGCCATGTCCGACCACGGCAACCTCCACGGGGCGTACGACTTCTTCCATTCCGCGCAGAAGGCCGGAGTCACCCCGATCATCGGGATCGAGGCCTATGTCGCGCCCGAGTCCCGGCGCAACAAGCGCAAGATCCAGTGGGGCCAGCCGCACCAGAAGCGGGACGACGTCTCCGGTTCGGGTGGTTACACGCACAAGACGATCTGGGCGGCGAACAGCACGGGCCTGCACAACCTCTTCCGGCTGTCCTCGGACGCGTACGCCGAGGGCTGGCTCCAGAAGTGGCCGCGTATGGACAAGGAGACCATCGCCCAGTGGTCGGAGGGCCTGATCGCCTCCACCGGCTGCCCCTCCGGCGAACTCCAGACGCGGCTGCGCCTCGGGCAGTACGACGAGGCCCTGAAGGCGGCGGCCGACTACCAGGACATCTTCGGCAAGGACCGCTACTTCCTGGAGCTGATGGACCACGGCATCGAGATCGAGCGCCGGGTCCGTGACGGCCTGCTGGAGATCGGCAAGAAGCTCGGCATCCCGCCGCTGGTCACCAACGACTCGCACTACACGTACGCGCACGAGGCCGGCGCGCACGACGCCCTGCTGTGCATCCAGACCGGCAAGAACCTCTCCGACCCCGACCGCTTCAGGTTCGACGGCACCGGCTACTACCTGAAGTCCACGGACGAGATGTACGCCATCGACTCCTCGGACGCCTGGCAGGAGGGCTGCCGCAACACGCTGCTGGTGGCCGAGCAGATCGACACCACAGGCATGTTCGAGAAGCGCGACCTCATGCCCAAGTTCGACATCCCCGAGGGCTACACCGAGATCACCTGGTTCCAGGAGGAGGTCCGCCGCGGCATGGAGCGCCGCTTCCCCGGCGGCATCCCCGAGGACCGCCAGAAGCAGGCCGAGTACGAGATGGACGTCATCATCCAGATGGGGTTCCCGGGCTACTTCCTCGTGGTCGCCGACTTCATCATGTGGGCCAAGAACAACGGCATCGCGGTCGGCCCCGGCCGAGGCTCCGCGGCCGGCTCGATCGTCGCCTACGCCATGGGCATCACCGACCTCGACCCGATCCCGCACGGCCTGATCTTCGAGCGGTTCCTCAACCCCGAGCGCGTCTCCATGCCCGACGTCGACATCGACTTCGACGAGCGCAGGCGCGTCGAGGTGATCCGGTACGTGACGGAGAAGTACGGCGCCGACAAGGTCGCCATGATCGGCACGTACGGCAAGATCAAGGCGAAGAACGCGATCAAGGACTCCGCGCGCGTGCTGGGCTACCCGTACGCCATGGGCGACCGGCTCACCAAGGCGATGCCCGCCGACGTCCTCGGCAAGGGCATCGACCTGAACGGGATCACCGACCCCTCGCACCCGCGCTACAGCGAGGCCGGCGAGATCCGCGGGATGTACGAGAACGAGCCGGACGTGAAGAAGGTCATCGACACCGCCAAGGGCGTCGAGGGCCTGGTCCGGCAGATGGGTGTGCACGCCGCCGGCGTGATCATGTCCAGCGAGACCATCACCGACCACGTCCCGGTCTGGGTGAGGCACACCGACGGCGTGACCATCACGCAGTGGGACTACCCGAGCTGTGAGTCGCTCGGCCTGCTGAAGATGGACTTCCTGGGCCTGCGCAACCTCACGATCATGGACGACGCCGTCAAGATGGTGAAGGCCAACAAGGGGATCGACATCGATCTCCTGAGCCTGCCGCTCGACGACCCGACGACCTTCGAACTGCTCCAGCGCGGCGACACCCTCGGCGTGTTCCAGTTCGACGGCGGGCCCATGCGCTCCCTGCTGCGGCTGATGAAACCCGACAACTTCGAAGACATCTCCGCCGTCTCCGCGCTCTACCGTCCCGGCCCGATGGGCATGGACTCGCACACCAACTACGCGCTGCGCAAGAACGGCCTCCAGGAGATCACGCCGATCCACAAGGAGCTCGAAGAGCCCCTCAGGGAGGTCCTGGACGTCACCCACGGCCTGATCGTCTACCAGGAGCAGGTGCAGAAGGCCGCCCAGATCATCGCCGGTTACTCGCTCGGCGAGGCCGACATCCTCCGCCGCGTGATGGGCAAGAAGAAGCCCGAGGAACTGGCGAAGAACTTCGTCCTGTTCCAGAAGGGCGCCCGCGACAAGGGCTTCAGCGACGAGGCCATCCAGGCCCTGTGGGACGTGCTGGTCCCGTTCGCCGGCTACGCGTTCAACAAGGCGCACTCGGCCGCGTACGGCCTGGTGTCGTACTGGACCGCCTACTTGAAGGCGAACCACCCCGCCGAGTACATGGCCGCGCTGCTGACCTCCGTCAAGGACGACAAGGACAAGTCGGCGGTCTACCTCAACGAGTGCCGCCGCATGGGCATCAGGGTGCTCCCGCCGAACGTCAACGAGTCCGAGTCCAACTTCGCCGCCCAGGGCGACGACGTGATCCTCTTCGGCCTCTCCGCGGTCCGCAACGTCGGCACCAACGTGGTCGAGGCGATCATCCGCGGCCGCAAGGCCAAGGGGAAGTACAGCTCCTTCCCCGACTACCTCGACAAGGTCGAGGCGGTCGCCTGCAACAAGCGCACCACCGAATCCCTGATCAAGGCGGGCGCGTTCGACTCGATGGGCCACACCCGCAAGGGCCTCACCGCGCAGTACGAGCCGATGATCGACAACGTGGTCGCGGTCAAGCGCAAGGAGGCGGAGGGGCAGTTCGACCTCTTCGGCGGCATGGGCGAGGAGGACAGCAGCGAGCCCGGCTTCGGACTCGACGTGGAGTTCACGACCGAGGAGTGGGACAAGACCTATCTGCTCGCCCAGGAACGGGAGATGCTCGGTCTGTACGTCTCCGACCACCCGCTCTTCGGCCTGGAGCACGTGCTGTCCGACAAGGCCGACGCGGGCATCTCCCAGCTCACCGGAGGCGAGCACGCCGACGGCGCGGTGGTCACCATCGGCGGCATCATCTCGGGCCTGCAGCGCAAGATGACCAAGCAGGGCAACGCCTGGGCGATCGCCACGGTCGAGGACCTCGCGGGCTCCATCGAGTGCATGTTCTTCCCGGCGACGTACCAGCTGGTGTCGACCCAACTCGTCGAGGACGCCGTGGTGTTCGTCAAGGGACGCCTGGACAAGCGCGAGGACGTGCCGCGGCTCGTCGCGATGGAGCTGATGGTCCCGGACCTGTCCAACGCGGGCACCAACGCGCCCGTGGTGCTGACCATTCCGGCGGTCAAGGTGACCCCGCCGATGATCAGCCGCCTCGGTGAGATCCTCACCCACCACAAGGGCGACAGCGAGGTCCGCATCAAGCTCCAGGGCCCGCGCAAGACGACGGTGCTGCGGCTGGACCGGCATCGGGTGAAGCCGGACCCGGCGCTGTTCGGCGACTTGAAGGTGCTGCTGGGCCCGTCCTGCCTGGCCGGCTGAGCGGCGCCGCGTGAGCGCGGCCCACAGCGCGAGAGGGGTGCACCCGTCGTCACGGGTGCACCCCTCTCGGCTGCCTGCGCGGGCCTCAGTTGTGGCCGAAGCGCTTCTGCTGCTTACGAGCAACATCCGCCGGGCTGCCCGGGGCGTGCATGACGGGGGACTCGTGCGCCTCCGTGGACGCCCGGTGCGCCTGCTCCTTGGCCTGCTCGGCCTGCGAGGCGCGGTTCTGGGGGGCACCCTGTTTGCGGTTCTTGTTCTTGGCCATGGTGATCTGCCTCCTGAGGGGGAATCTAGGGGCCAGGGCCGTCCTCAGATTCACATGTGTCGACATAACTCGCATGTCGGACAATTACCGTCTGTGACAGGGCTCGTCGGGCATACCGCACCCCGAAACGCCACGCCGAAGATCGAGTTCGGGCCGTTAACGCCCGCGCGGTCGGGCAGACTCGAAGCACAGCCCGAAGCAAACCTCCCGGAAAGAGGGTGAGTCGCGTGGACCGCTGCATCGTGCTGGTGGACGCCGGGTATCTGCTGGGGGCCGCCGCCAGCCTCCTCGCCGGTGAGCCGTCGCGGTCCCGGATCACCGTCGACCACCCCGCGTTGGTCCAAGCGCTGCGCGAGCGAGCCGAGTCGGACACCGAGCGCCCCCTGCTGCGCATCTACTGGTTCGACGGCGCCCCGGACCGCGTCCCCCAGCCCGAGCACCGCAGGCTGCGCGTGATGCCCAGGGTCACCGTCCGGCTGGGCGCCCTGACCCGCAGCGACGGACGCTGGGCCCAGAAGGGCGTGGACGCCGCCATGCACGCCGAGCTCACCGAGCTGGCCCGCAACCGCGCCTGCTCCGACATCGTCCTCGTCACCGGCGACGGCGACCTGCTGCCGGGCATGATGGCTGCCAAGGAGCACGGCGTCGCCGTCCACCTGTGGGCCGTCCAGGCCGCCGACGGCGACTACAACCAGTCCGAGGACCTGGTCGCCGAGGCCGACGAGCGGCGCGTGCTGGACCGGACGTGGATCACCAAGGCCGTCCGCGCCAAGGAACTCACCGGCGTCTGCGCCCCGCCCCCGGTGCCCCGGCCCGAGATCGCCGCGATTCTCTCCGCCCCGCTGCCCGACTCCGCGCTCGCCGCCGCGGCCGAGCGGGCCGCCGAGCAGGAGGACCACGCCTCCGCCGCCCACGCGCCGGGCAACGGGACGCAGGAGCGCACGGCCGCGGCCAAGGGCGGCGGCGTCCCCACCCCCAAGGACCTCGCCGCGCTGCACGCCCCCGGCACCCACGGCGTCCAGCACCCCGGGACCCCCTCGACCGCCACCCTGCGCTGGTCCTCCGACAAGGGCTGGGTCGACCGGCCCGGCGGCACCGCGGAGTCCGCCGACGCCGCCTCCATGCCGACGCTCGCCCAGCTCACCACGGCCGAGCAGCGCTGGGCCGACCGGGAGGAGGACATCACGACCGTCGGCGGTGACCCGTACGAGGTCGGACAGGTCTTCGCCCGGCGCTGGATGGCCCGGCTCGGCGACCAGGTCCACCTGCAGAAGCTGTCCGGCATGTACCCGCGCATCCCGCACCGCATCGACGGCGAACTGCTGCGCTACGCCGCCCGGTTCGGCCTGCTCGCCCACAAGGACGACCAGATCGACGAGCACGACCGCTACGCCATCCGAGCCGGCTTCTGGCGCGAGATCGACGTCCGCACGGCGGCGGAGCACGCGGCCGCCGGGGAGTGAACCCGCAGGGCACACCGCGGGGGATCCGCGGGAGCGGCCCCAAAGGCGAGTAAAGGCCGCGCACCCCGTAGTCTCCTCCCTTGTGAGTACGCGCGCGGCACCGGCACCTCGGCATCAGCACGACGTCGTGTGCGCCGTACGCGGGCTGACCAAGACCTACCCGGCCGTCCCCGCGCGCCGCGGCACACCGGCCGTGCCCGAGGTCCGGGCCACCGACGGGATCGACCTGGACGTCGGGCGCGGGGAGATCTTCGGACTGCTCGGGCCGAACGGCGCCGGCAAGTCCACCCTCGTACGGCAGCTCACCGGGCTGCTGCGCCCCGACGACGGCAGCGTCGGGATCCTCGGCCACGACATCGTCCGGCACCCCGAGCGGGCCGCCCGGATCCTCGCCTACCTCGGCCAGGAGTCGACCGCCCTCGACGAGCTGACCGTCTCCCTCGCCGCCGAGACCACCGGACGGCTGCGCGGACTCGACGTACGCCAGGCGCGGGCCGCGCGGGACGACGTCCTCGACGAGCTGGGGCTCGCCCCGATCGCCGGGCGCCCGCTGAAGAAGCTCTCCGGCGGACAGCGCCGGCTCGCCTGCTTCGCCGCCGCCCTCGTCGGGCAGCGGCCCCTGCTGGTCCTCGACGAGCCGACCACCGGCATGGACCCGGTGGCCCGGCGCGCGGTCTGGGCGGCCGTCGACCGGCGGCGCGCCGAGCACGGCACGACCGTGCTGCTGGTCACCCACAACGTCATCGAGGCCGAGTCCGTCCTCGACCGGGTCGCCGTCCTGGACCGGGGCCGGGTCATCGCCTGCGACACCCCGGCCGGGCTCAAGGAGCGCGTCGCCGACGAGGTGCGCGTCGAGCTGGTGTGGCGGGAGGCGGCGCCCCTGGGGGTGCCCGAGATCGCCGCGCTGCGGGAGCGGGCCGAGCAGTCCGGGCGCCGCTGGACGCTCCGGCTGGTGCCCGAGGAGGCCCGCGCGGTCGTCGCCACGGTGACCGGCGGGGCCGCGTTCGCCGCGCTGGACGACTTCACGCTCACCACGCCCAGCCTGGAGGATGTCTACCTGACGCTGGGCGGGGCCGCACGGCAGGGGCTGGTGAAGGCGTGAGCGAGGGCATCGGTGTCATCGGTGTGAGGAAGGGCAGCACTACGTGAGTGTCGTATCCGCCGAGGCCGTGTCGGGCCGGGCCCGGACCCTGGCGGAGCCGCCGGTCCGCGGCGCCGCGAAGCTCGGACCGCGCGCCCGGCTGTGGCCGTCGCTGGCCGCCGTCTACCGGGCGCAGCTGTCCCGCGCGCGCGTGGCACGCATCCCGCTGCTGTTCGTGGCGACCTTCCAGTCCGTCGGCATCATGGTCATGATGCGCGGCGTGGTGGACACCCCGGCCGAGGCCCGGGCCGTGGTGGCCGGCTCGTCGGTCGTGGTCGTCGCCTACGTCGCCCTGAACCTGCTGTCGCAGTACTTCGGGCAGCTGCGGGCCGGCGGCGGGCTCGACCACTACGCCACGCTGCCCGTGCCGCCCGCCGCGGTGGTGCTCGGCGCGGCCGGCGCGTACGCCTCCTTCACCGTGCCCGGCACCCTGGTCACCGCCGTCCTCGGGTCCGTGCTGTTCGGGCTGCCGCTGACGAACCTGTGGATCCTGGCCTCCGTGATCCCGCTCGCGGGCGCCGCGCTCTCCGGGCTCGGCGCCGCCTTCGGGCTGCTCGCGCCCCGGCCGGAACTGGCGACCCTGCTCGGCCAGTTGGGCATGTCGGCGGCCCTGCTGCTCGGGGTGCTCCCGGCCGACCGGATGCCGGGGATCGTCCGCCTCGCGCGGGACCTGCTGCCGTCGACCTACGGTGTCGAGGCCTACGCGCGCACCTTCGCCCCGCACCCCGACTGGGCGCTCGTCGCCGCTGACCTGGGGGTGTGCGCGATCGTCGGGGTGGTGTCGCTCGCCGTGGCCTCCTGGGCCTACCGGCGGGCCGCCGTCCGGTGACGCGCCGTACCGGGCGACCTGGCACGATGTCAGGGTGACCGCACCGCTGACTCCGCCACCGCCACCGCACGACCAGTCCCCGCACCAGGCCTGGCAGGGGTCGCCGCCTGCCGGAGCGGACGGGGGCGTGTACGAACAGGACGGTCCCGGGATGAAGACCGAAGTGCGGGAGGCCGCCGTGATCACGGCGGCGATGACGCTCGGCGGGCTGCTGCTCGGGCTGCTGTGGTGGTGGCTGGCTCCCCATGTGCCGCTGGTGGGCGACCAGGTGGACAAGGCCTGGGTGGTCTACCTCAAGGACACCGAGGGTGAGCAGGCGGCCGGTGTCGACGGAACGTTCACCCTGCTGGCACTGGGCTTCGGCCTGGTGAGCGCGCTCGCCGTGTTCCTGCTGCGGCGGCGCGGTGGCGCGCCGCTCGCGGTGGCGCTCGGCGTCGGCGGGCTGCTCGGCTCGGTGCTGGCGTGGCGGCTCGGGGTGTGGCTCGGGCCCACCCAGGACGTGATCGCGCACGCGAAGGCCGTCGGCAAGGGCGTGATGTTCTCCGCCCCGCTCAAGCTCGGCGCCAAGGGGGCGCTGCTGGCCTGGCCGGTGAGCGCACTGCTGGTGCACCTGGGGCTGACGGCCCTGTTCGGGCCGCGGGACCCGGACCCCTTCGAGCACGTGGAGCAGGCGGGGCCGTACGGGACGCCGCCCGCGTGAGGTCGTGAGGGAGACCGGGGCGCCGCTCGCGTGAAGCGAACGGCGCCCCGTCGAGCTCTCTGCGCCTTACGCCGGTCGCTCTCTGCGCCTTACGCCGGTCGCCGCCCGTGGTTCGCGCGGCCCTTCTTCGTGCGCCACCTGCGTTTGCGGGTTCTCTTCGACATGTCCTCGTAGTAGCCGAGGACGGGGCGTCCGTCGAGAGGTCACGCACGCCCGATGGGCGCGAGGACGGCGTCCGTCAGCTTGGCCAGATCGTCGGGGGCCAGCTCGACCTCCAGGCCGCGGCGGCCCGCGGAGACGCAGATCGTGCCGTGGGCGGCGACCGAGTCGTCCAGGACCGTGCGCAGCCGCTTGCGCTGGCCCAGCGGGGAGATGCCGCCGCGTACGTAGCCGGTCGTGCGCTCGGCGAGGGCCGGGTCGGCCATCGCGGCCCGCTTGCCGCCCACCGCCGAGGCCAGGGCCTTGAGATCGAGGGAGCCCGCCACCGGGACCACGGCCACCGTCAGCGCGCCGTCGACGTCCGCGACGAGTGTCTTGAAGACGCGCTCCGGGGACACGCCCATCGCCTCGGCCGCCTCCTCGCCGTACGACGGGTGGGCGGGGTCGTGGTCGTAGGCGTGGACGGTGTACTCCACGCCCGCGGCCGTCAGGGCCACCGTGGCGGGGGTGCCACCGGACTGCTGCTTCTGCTTCTGCTGCTTCTTCGGCATTGCCTTCTTCAGGTCAGGCTTCTGTTCGGGCTTCCGTTCAGGCTTCAGTTCGGGCTTTCGTTCAGGCTTCAGTTCAGGCTCGTCGGCGAGCGCGTCAGCTCGGCCGCCGGCAGGGACGGCAGGTTGCGGAGGATGGCCGTCTCCGCGCGAAGGAGCTTCAGTTCGTCGCGCAGGCGGGAGGCCGTGTCGGGGGCCTGGAGCAGGCGCTGGCGCGTCGGGGTGTCCAGCATCATCGCGGCGGCGACCAGGTAGGAGACCACGGACGGGTCGTCCGGCAGCTCCGCGTTCGTCGTGAGCGACCGCTCGCTGGCACCCGCCAGGCGCTTCTGGTACTGGCGGAACGAGCGCAGCACGCCCTCGGCCAGCGCGCCCGCCTCGTCGCCGGGCTCCTCGGTGAGCTCCTCCAGCTCCGCCGTCAGGAACGGGCCGGACGTATCCACCGACAGCAGCCGGACCCGGGTCGTGCCCGTCGCCAGCACCTCGAAGGTGCCGTTCGGCCGCTCGCGGATGGTCGCGGCGTCGGCGATGCAGCCGATGCCGTGGAAGGCCCGCGACGGGTCGGCGCCGAAGCCGGCGGTCGGGCCGCGCTCGGGCACCGCCGTCGGATCCGGCATGCCCGGCGCGCTCGGGGCCACCTCGTGGCCGTCGCGGATGGCGACGACGCCGAAGCGGCGCGGCTCGTCCTCGGGGGTCTTGAGCAGCTCGCGCATCATGGCGCGATAGCGCTCCTCGAAGATGTTCAAGGGGAGCACCAGGCCCGGGAAGAGCACCGAGTTCAGCGGGAAGAGGGGAAGACGGACGGTGGTCACGGCGTCACAGCCTAATGGTCATGGGCGGAGTGGTGTCCCGCCCTGCCTGCCGGTTCGTCCGGATCCGGCGGGTTCGCGGGGCCGGTCCGCGGCCGCGGCGAGCTCCTCGCGCAGCCGCAGGACGTGACCCAGCGGGTCGTCGGACAACCGGTCCCAGGGGAAGGACGTGACGTACGGCCCGATCAGCCGCAGCTGCCCGAGGGCGTCCCGCGGACGGTCCAGGCGTATCAGGACGTACGTCAGCAGGTTACGTATCCGGGCCGTGGCGGGGTCGGCCGCGGGGTGCCGTGCGGACAGGTCGAGGGCCAGGTCGGCGGCCGTGTCCAGGCTGTCCCGCGGCACCGCGGCGTTCCGGGTCAGGCAGGCGTGGGCCGCGTGGAGCGGGAGGGCCCGCACCAGGGCGCCGGGCGGGGCGTCCTGGGCGGCGGACTCGGCGAAGGCGAACAGTACCTCGGGCGCGCCGGGCTCGTCCTGGGCGTCCGGGAGGGCCCGGTCGCACAGGTGGCGCAGGGCGGCGACATGGCAGCCGTAGTGGTGCGGCGAGCGGCGTGTCGCCTCCTCCCACAGACGGGTGGCCTCCGCGCGCCCGGCGTCCGTGCCGCGCGCCCGGTCCAGCGCGAGGCGCCACGGCACCGGGTCGCGCCGGTCGGCCCCGGCGGCCGCGGTGATCAGCGGCTCCACCTCGCGCAGCAGCTCGGCCCGGGCGGGGGAGCACCAGGCGCGGTCGACGGCGAGCTGGGCGTGCAGCAGCAGGGCGTCCGGGTCGTCCGGGGCGGCCGCGCGCCACGCGTCCGCCCACTCCGGGCGCGAGCGGGCGAAGGCGGCGAGCCGCCGCAGGTACCGGTCCCGGTCCTCCCAGGCGCGGTCCGCGCGTGTCGCGGCCAGCACCGTCGCGGCGGGCTCGTACGCGCCGCCGGCCGCGGCGACCAGCGCCGGGGCGAGCCGTTCGTCGGGCGCGTCGAGCAGGACCTCGTCGTCGGCCGGCAGTCCGTCGGCGGGGCGCGAGGCGGTTCGTGCCCTCCGTACGGAACGGAGGAGGGCGTGCAGCAGAGGCATGGTGTCGACCATTGAAAGTCCGCAGGTCATCGCGGCGCCAGAGGGTTCGGGCAACCTGCGGAAAGTTGTACGGGCACCGGTCAAGGCCCGGTAAAAGGTGATTCTTCAACCATTGTTGCGCACCTGCCATTGCCGAGCCGACGCGCCTGCGCCACGTCGGCTCCGGCCCCGGCCCCGCCACGGACCCCGCCCGTCTCACCCCCGCCGCAGCAGCCGAGTCGCCCCCGCCGCCACCGTTGTCGCCAGGACCCAGCCGAGGAGGATCATCGATGCGGCCAGCCATTGCCAGCCGCCGTGCAGTTGCCACTCGTCCACCTGGCCCAGGTCGATCACGGGCAGCAGCAGATCGAGGGCGAACAGGGACGGGCTCCAGGACGGGTGGCCGCCGCGGTCCATCGGCGCCGGGGTCGTGTGCGTGAAGGCGAGGGTCCCCGCCGCCCACAGCACCGCCATCCACACCGCGGCCCTGCCCGGCCGGTACCCGTAGGCGACCGTCCAGTCCTGCGCGTACCCCCACAGCTTCGCGGCCAGGGGCAGCGTCTCGCGGCGGCGGCGCTGCTTGGCCAGCAGCACCTCGCGCGCGTCCTCGTCCTCGCCGGCGCCGCGCAGCACCCCGGCCAGCCGCTCGTACGGCTCCGGGTGGTACTCGGCGGTCGCCGCCGCCACCCACTCCAGCCGCCGGTCCAGCGGGAACGGCCCGCGCGGGACGAGGCTCTCGTACGCGAAGCCGCCCATCTGCAGGCCGCCCGGTCCCGGCCAGCTGCCCGCCCGGTCCACGAGGGTCACGATCCGCGCCCCCGACAGCACCACCCGCCCGCGCTGCGGCCGGTCCCCGAGGAAGCGCAGCTCGGGCGTCTGCACCCGGCGCAGCGACAGTTCCTGGTCGTCGGTGAGGGTGAGCCGCGCCCGCTCCAGGTCGACCGCGTCCCCGAACCGCCCGTCGTCCAGCCGGATCCCGCCCTGGCACTCGAACCGCTGGATGCGCGTCCCGCGCGCGGGCGTCGCGCCGCTGAGCAGCGGGCTGCCCACCCCGGCCGGGGTCAGGTACAGGCTGCGCTCGACGGTGAGCTGGGGCGCGTTCAGGGCGAACCGCGCGCGCGGGTTGATCAGCCGCGCGCCGCGCAGGCTCAGGGACACGCCGACCTTGGCGCCGCGCAGCCGCAGCTCACCGTGCGACTCCAGCAGCTCCGCCTGAAGGTCCTGGCCGACGCTCACGCCGTCCGCGGAGATCGAGCGGCCACTGCGGTCGTGGTGCACGACCGCCTGGTTGAGCAGCAGGTCGGTGCCGATGTGCGCGTCGGTCAGCCGGATGCCGTACCGGAAGCGGCAGCGCGGCAGGTGCAGATCGCCCTCGGTCTGCACACGCGCCGCCTCCAGGCGCGGCACCGAGCAGTTCACCAGCCGCAGCGTCGTGAAGCGGGCCTCGGGCAGCCGGACCTCCTGGTCGAAGCGGCAGTCGTGCAGTTCCAGGTACGGCGTGACCGTGCCGCCCGCCAGGGCCAGCACGCCGGTGATCCGGACGCCTACCAGCTTCAGGGCGGCCACCCGGCCGGTGAGCGCGGGCGGCCCGTCGAGCAGCAGCCAGGCGACGACCCGGGCGCGCACGCTCCGTCCGGCGCCCCAGGGATGCCCGCTGTGCGGATCGTCGACGCCCCGGTCCCCGCTGCTCAGGTCGTACACGCTGCCGTTGCGGAAGGCCTGCCACATCCCGGCCTCGGTGGCGGTCAGGTCCTCGGGCAGGTCCCCGGTGGAGAGGGCCGCCACTTCGGTCACGGCTCCTCCTTCCTCCTCAGCCCCACGCGGTTCGTCTGTTGCGTGCGGCTCGTACACCGCTGATGCCCGCTGGGTGACACTTCGAACACTGAGCGTGAGGGGAACTTCTGGTTCCGGCCACGCTCTGTAGCAGCGATTGCCTCACGTTCTGTATCAGTCCCCGGTGGGTTCTGTATCAGCCATTGATACGCGCGGACAGTGTTCGACTCCGGTCTGAGAGAATTGGGACCGTGATCTCCCGAATCGATCTGCGCGGCGACGCCCTCCCCGAGGGCCCCGCCCTGCGTGACCTGCTGCCCCGAGCCGACTTCGACGTTGCGGCCGCCCTGGAGAAGGTGCGTCCGATCTGCGAGGCCGTGCATCATCGTGGCGACGCGGCGCTGATCGACTTCGCGGAGAAGTTCGACGGAGTACGGCTGGAATCCGTCCGTGTCCCGGCCCAGGCGCTCACCGACGCGCTCGAAGCCCTCGACCCGGACGTCCGTGCCGCCCTGGAGGAGTCCGTCCGCCGCGCCCGTCTCGTCCACCGCGCACAGCGCCGTACGACCCACACGACCCAGGTCGTGCCCGGCGGCACCGTGACCGAGAAGTGGGTGCCGGTCGAGCGGGTCGGGCTGTACGCGCCCGGCGGCCGCTCCGTCTACCCGTCCTCCGTGATCATGAACGTGGTGCCCGCACAGGAGGCCGGCGTCGAGTCGATCGCCCTTGCCTCGCCCGCCCAGGCCCCCGCTTTTGAAAATGATCCAGCCGGGGGCCTGCCGCACCCGACGATCCTCGCCGCCTGCGCGCTGCTCGGCGTGGACGAGGTGTACGCCGCCGGCGGCGCCACCGCCGTCGCGATGTTCGCGTACGGCACCGAGTCCTGCCCGCCCGCCAACATGGTCACCGGCCCCGGCAACATCTGGGTGGCCGCCGCCAAGCGCTACTTCACCGGCAAGATCGGCATCGACGCCGAGGCCGGCCCCACCGAGATCGCGATCCTCGCGGACTCCACGGCCGACCCCGTGCACGTCGCCGCCGACCTGATCAGCCAGGCCGAGCACGACCCGCTGGCCGCCGCCGTGCTGGTCACCGACTCGGCCGAGCTGGCCGACGCGGTGGAGAAGGAGCTGAAGCCGCAGGTCGCCGCCACCAAGCACATCGACGACCGGATCGTCCCGGCCCTCGGCGGCCGGCAGTCCGCGATCGTCCTCGTGGACGGCGTCGAGGAGGGCCTCAGGGTCGTCGACGCCTACGGCGCCGAGCACCTGGAGATCCAGACCGCCGATGCCGCCGCGGTCGCCGACCGTGTGAAGAACGCGGGCGCGATCTTCATCGGCCCCTGGGCGCCCGTCTCCCTGGGCGACTACGCGGCCGGATCCAACCACGTGCTGCCCACCGGCGGTTGCGCCTGCCACTCCTCCGGTCTGTCCGTGCAGTCCTTCCTGCGCGGCATCCACATCGTCGACTACACCGAGGACGCGCTGGCGGACGTCGCGCACCATGTGGTCACGCTGGCGGAGGCGGAGGACCTGCCCGCGCACGGCGCGGCGGTCAAGGCGAGGTTCGGCTGGAAGGTACCGACGAGCAAGTGACCGGCAACCCCTCTTCGTCCCCCTGGGACGAGCTCCCCATCCGCGACGAGCTTCGCGGCAAGTCCCCCTACGGCGCGCCCCAGTTGGACGTCCCCGTACGGCTGAACACCAACGAGAACCCCTACCCGCTGCCCGGGCCGCTGGTCGAGCGGATCACCGAGCGGGTCCGCGAGGCCGCCCGGAACCTGAACCGCTACCCCGACCGGGACGCGGTCCAACTGCGCACCGAGCTCGCCGCGTACCTGACGCGGACGGGCAAGTACCGGCTCGGCCCGCAGAACGTGTGGGCCGCCAACGGCTCCAACGAGGTCATCCAGCAGCTGCTGCAGACCTTCGGCGGACCCGGACGTACGGCCATCGGCTTCGAGCCGTCGTACTCCATGCACGCGCTGATCGCGCGCGGCACCGGCACCGGCTGGATCTCCGGTCCCCGCGACGAGAACTTCGATATCGACCTCGCGGTGGCCGAGCGGGCGATCGCCGAGCACAGGCCCGACGTCGTCTTCATCACCACCCCCAACAACCCCACGGGCAACGCGGTCCCGCCCGAGACGGTCATCGCGCTGTACGAGGCCGCGCAGGCGGCCAAGCCGTCGATGGTGGTCGTGGACGAGGCCTACATCGAGTTCAGCCACGGCGACTCGCTGCTGCCGCTGCTCGAAGGCCGCCCGCACCTCGTCATCTCCCGCACCATGTCCAAGGCGTTCGGCGCGGCGGGCCTGAGGCTCGGCTACCTCGCCGCCGCCCCGGCGGTCGTGGACGCCGTCCAGCTCGTCCGGCTGCCGTACCACCTGTCGGCGATCACCCAGGCGACCGCGCTGGCCGCCCTGGAGCACACCGACACGCTGCTGAAGTACGTCGAGCAGCTGAAGGAGGAACGGGACCGGCTGGTCGCCGAGCTGCGCGCGATCGGCTACGACGTCACCGCGTCCGACGCGAACTTCGTCCAGTTCGGCCGGTTCGAGAACGCCCACGAGGCCTGGCAGCGGATCCTCGACCGGGGCGTCCTGGTCCGGGACAACGGCGTGCCGGGCTGGCTGCGGGTCACGGCCGGCACCCCCGAAGAGAACGACGCGTTCCTCGACGCGGTCCGCAAGCTGAAGAAGGAGCAGAGCTCATGAGCCGCGTAGGGCGCGTGGAGCGCACCACCAAGGAGACCTCGGTCCTGGTCGAGATCGACCTCGACGGCACCGGGAAGACCGACATCTCCACGGGTGTCGGCTTCTACGACCACATGCTCGACCAGCTCGGCCGGCACGGTCTGTTCGACCTGACCGTCAAGACCGACGGCGATCTGCACATCGACTCCCACCACACCATCGAGGACACCGCCCTCGCGCTCGGCGCCGCCTTCAAGCAGGCGCTCGGCGACAAGGTGGGCATCTACCGCTTCGGCAACTGCACGGTCCCGCTGGACGAGTCCCTCGCCCAGGTCACCGTCGACCTCTCCGGCCGCCCCTACCTCGTGCACACCGAGCCCGAGAAGATGGCGCCGATGATCGGCGAGTACGACACGACGATGACCCGGCACATCCTGGAGTCGTTCGTCGCCCAGGCGCAGATCGCGCTGCACGTGCACGTGCCGTACGGGCGCAACGCCCACCACATCGTGGAGTGCCAGTTCAAGGCACTGGCGCGGGCACTGCGTTACGCCAGCGAGCGCGACCCGCGCGCGGCGGGCATCCTCCCCTCGACGAAGGGCGCGCTGTAACCCCATGAACGGCCTGTCCACCATCCTGATCGTCGTCGGCCTCTTCCTGGCCGGCGGCATCATCTCCTTCGTCAAGCAGGACATGCCGAGGAGCCTCGTCGTCCTGCTCTCCATCGGCGCCGGCATGTGTCTCGTCGCCGGCGTCATGCGTCTGGGGGTGTGGAGTTGAGCGCCACCAAGAAGGTCGTGGTCTTCGACTACGGCTTCGGCAACGTCCGTTCCGCCGAGCGCGCCCTCGCGCGCGTGGGCGCCGATGTCGAGATCACCCGCGACTACGACAAGGCGATGAACGCCGACGGCCTGCTCGTGCCGGGCGTCGGCGCCTTCGCCGCCTGCATGAAGGGCCTGGAGGCCGCCCGCGGCAACTGGATCATCGGCCGCCGGCTGGCCGGCGGGCGCCCGGTCATGGGCATCTGCGTCGGCATGCAGATCATGTTCGCGCGCGGCATCGAGCACGGCGTCGAGACCGAGGGCCTCGACGAGTGGCCCGGCACGGTCGCGCCGCTGGAGGCCGACATCGTGCCGCACATGGGCTGGAACACCGTCGACTGGCCGGCCGGCTCCGACCTGTTCGCCGGCATCGACCCCGACGCGCGCTTCTACTTCGTGCACTCCTACGCCTGCCAGGACTGGACCATGGAGGCGACCCACCCGGCGATGCGGCCGCCCATGGTCGCCTGGTCCACGTACGGCAAGCCCTTCGTGGCCGCCGTCGAGAACGGCGCCCTGTGCGCCACGCAGTTCCACCCCGAGAAGTCCGGCGATGCCGGCGCACAGCTGCTCACCAACTGGATCGGAACCCTGTAGACCATGGCCAAGCTCGAACTCCTCCCCGCCGTCGACGTACGCGACGGCCAGGCCGTCCGCCTCGTGCACGGCGAGTCCGGGACCGAGACCTCCTACGGCTCCCCGCTGGAGGCCGCCCTCGCCTGGCAGCGCTCCGGCGCCGAGTGGCTGCACCTGGTCGACCTGGACGCCGCGTTCGGCACCGGCGACAACCGGGCGCTGATCGCCGAGGTCGCCAAGGCCATGGACATCAAGGTGGAGCTGTCCGGCGGCATCCGCGACGACGACACGCTCGCCGCCGCCCTGGCCACCGGCTGCACTCGCGTCAACCTCGGCACCGCCGCCCTGGAGACCCCTCAGTGGGTCGCCAAGGTCATCGCCGAGCACGGCGACAAGATCGCGGTCGGCCTGGACGTACGCGGCACCACGCTGCGCGGCCGCGGCTGGACCCGCGACGGCGGCGACCTCTACGAGACGCTGGCGCGCCTCGACCAGGAAGGCTGCGCCCGCTACGTCGTCACCGACATCGCCAAGGACGGCACGCTCCAGGGCCCGAACCTCGAGCTGCTGCGGAACGTCTGCGCGGCGACGGACCGCCCGGTCGTGGCCTCCGGCGGCGTCTCGTCGCTCGACGACCTGCGCGCCATCGCCGACCTGGTGCCGCTCGGCGTCGAGGGCGCCATCGTCGGCAAGGCCCTGTACGCCAAGGCGTTCACCCTGGAAGAGGCCCTGGAGGCTGTGTCGTCGTGACACCCGATGCCCCCGTACGGCGCGTGCAGAGCGGCAGTCCCTGGGAGGACGCCATCGGCTTCGCGCGCGCCGTCGCGGCGGGCGACCGGGTGCTGGTGGCCGGTACGTCGTCCTTCCGCGGCCAGGTGCTGTACGGCGAGGGCGACCCGTACGAACAGGCCAAGGTCGCCTTCACCAGCGCGCTGGAGGCGCTCGGCGAGTTCGGGCTCGGCATCGAGTCCGTGATCCGTACGAGGATGTACCTGACGCACACGCGGGACGTCGACGAGGCGGCCCGCGCCCACAAGGAACTGTTCGACGCGGTGCGCCCGGTGGCGACCCTCCTGGTGGTGGAGGGCTTCGTCGACCCGCGCATCCTGGTCGAAGTCGAACTAGAAGCATTCACCGGGACAGTAAGAGGAGCCGTGGAGTCATGACCCTGGCGGTCCGAGTCATCCCCTGCCTGGACGTGGACAACGGCCGGGTCGTCAAGGGCGTCAACTTCCAGAACCTGCGCGACGCGGGCGACCCCGTCGAGATGGCCAAGGTGTACGACGCCGAGGGCGCCGACGAGCTGACGTTCCTGGACATCACCGCGTCCTCGGGCGACCGCGAGACGACGTACGACGTGGTGCGCCGCACCGCCGAGCAGGTGTTCATCCCGCTGACGGTCGGCGGCGGCGTCCGCACGGCCGACGACGTCGACAAGCTGCTGCGGGCGGGCGCCGACAAGGTGGGCGTCAACACCGCCGCGATCGCGCGCCCGGACCTGATCCGCGAGATCGCGGAGCGCTTCGGCCGTCAGGTCCTGGTGCTGTCGGTGGACGCGCGCCGGACCCCGTCCGGGGGCTTCGAGGTGACGACCCACGGCGGCCGCCGCGGCACCGGCATCGACGCGGTGGAGTGGGCGCACCGGGCGGCGGAGCTGGGTGCCGGCGAGATCCTGCTCAACTCCATGGACGCGGACGGCACCAAGGACGGCTACGACCTCCAGATGCTCGCCGCCGTCCGTAAGCACGTCCGGGTCCCGGTCATCGCCTCGGGCGGCGCCGGCAAGCTCGCCGACTTCCCGCCGGCGGTCGAGGCGGGCGCGGACGCGGTCCTCGCCGCCTCGGTCTTCCACTTCGGCGACCTGCGGATCGGCGAGGTGAAGGAGACGTTGCGGGAGGCGGGGCATCCCGTTCGTTAGTTCGGGGGGTCGCTCTTGGTGGGGAACGCGGTGGCGGCACTGCGGTCCGCGTTCCTAGGCTGCGCAGATGCCTGTCATCACGATCGACTTCACCGAGGAAGAGCTGGCCGAGCTGTGCGCGGAGGCCGAGGAGTGGGACATTCCGGTTGAGCGGCTGGCGCATGATGCCTTGATCGAGGGGCTTGCGCGGCCGCGGTAGCGCAACTGTGTGCGCGTCACCCCAGGAAGCGAAAGAAAGGTTGCGCAATATTAATTGCGCAACCTTTCTTTCGCTTCTAGAGTGCGGGGCATGGCAGGCAAGGAGAACCGGCGGATCACCGACGTGGGGACGCTGAAGGCGCTCGCGCATCCGCTGCGGGCGAACCTGTACCGGCTGCTGTGCGTCGAGCGGGTCGCCACGGCGTCCCAGCTCGCCGAGCACGTGGACGAGGCCGTGTCCCTGGTCAGTTACCACCTGCGCAAGCTCGCCGAGCACGGGCTCATCGAGGAGGCGCGGGCGCAAAGCGGTGACGGACGCGAGCGGTGGTGGCAGCCCGCGTCCGACGGGCTGAGCATCCAGGACAAGGACTTCCGCGGTGAGCCGGGCAAGGCCGCCGCCCATCTGGCGGCCACCCGGCTCTTCCACGACCAGCGTGCCGACCTGTACCGCCGCTATCTCGACGAGCGCGCCACCTGGGGCCCCGAGTGGAACTCCTCCGCCCCGGACAGCGAGTCCCTGCTGCGCCTGACGCCCACAGAACTGGGCGAGCTGCGCGAGGAGTTGGTCGCGCTGGCCAGGAAGTACGAGGAGAAGGGCCGGGCCGCCGAAGCCGCCGGCGACACCGAAGGGCGCGAGAACGTCGCGCTGCACGTGTACGGGTTCCCGTTCCGTGTCTGAGAGGAATGCCGTGACCGACACGCTCATACCGTCCGCTGCCATGGGCACGGACCGCCCGGCCCATCGCGACCCCAACGTCCTGCGCTGGCTCGGTGCCTACACGGCCTCGATGGTCGGGGACAACGTGTACTACATCGCACTGTCCTGGGCCGCCGTGCAGACCGGGACGGCCGCGCAGGCCGGGATCGTGATGTCGGTCAGCGCGCTGCCGCGGGCCGTGCTGATGCTGGGCGGGGGAGTGATCGCCGACCGGCTGGGGCCGCGCCGGGTCGTCATAGGGAGCGACGCGGTGCGCTGCGCGGCCGCCCTCGCGGTGGCCGCGCTGCTGTTCCTCACGCGTCCGGGACTGTGGCCGTTGGCTGTACTGGCCCTCGTCTTCGGCACCGTCGACGCCGTGTTCATGCCCGCCGTCGGCGCCCTCCCCGCCCGGATCACCGGCAAGGGACAGCTCGCCCGGGTCCAGGGCATGCGCGGGCTCGCGATCCGCGGCGCGAGCGTCGCCGGAGCCCCGCTGGGCGGACTCGGCGTCGCGCTCGGCGGCGCGGCGACGGCCTTCGCCCTGGCCGGGCTGCTCATCGCGGTGTCGGTACCGCTGCTGGTCTCGGTCCGGGTGCGTGAACTGCCCGCCGACGACACCGGGGGCGCGGCGAAGAGGGCGACCCCTTGGCGGGACCTCCGGGAGGGGCTGACCTACATCCGCCGGCACCGCGTCCTCGCCCCGCTGATGCTGGCCATCGCCCTCGGCGACCTCGGCTTCGTCGGTCCGCTCAACGTCGGCCTGACCCTGCTCGCCGAGCAGCGCGGCTGGGGTGCTCCCGGCATGGGCTGGGTGCTCGCCGGCTTCGGCGTCGGCGCGGGCGCCGCCTCGCTGCTGCTGGCCGTCCGGGGGCGGCTGCCGCGCGCCGGACTGGTCGCCGCCTGCGCGATCCTCGGTGGCTGCGTCGCGATCGGCGCGCTGGCCTACGTCCCGAACCTGGTCGGTGCCGTCGGGGTGGCCGTGCTCATCGGACTGCTCGCCGGACTCAGCGGCGCCATGTGCGGCGCCCTGCTCCAGACCCAGGGCGAACCCGCGTACCTGGGCCGCGTCACTTCCGTCGCCAGCGTCGTCAGCCTAGGCATCGCCCCGCTGAGCATGCCCTTCGCCGCCGGCGCCATCGGCGCCTGGGGCTGCGGCCCGGTGTTCGTCGCCAGCGCGGCGACCTGCGGCCTCGGCGGCGTCGTCGCGCTGTGCGTACCGGGGTTGCGCCGGGCCGAGCTGCCTCGCTGAGGCGGGCGGGGGCTCGATTTTCGTGGGGCGGGGTGGGCGCCTGGGGGTCGAGTCGGTGCCGGCAGTGTTGCCGCTCTCAGGCTGCTTCCGGCTCACGGGGTGAGGCTGTCGACGGCGTCATGCGACGCCCGGCAGTCGGGCATGGCGTCGGGGCTCTACCCGGGCCTGCCGCCGCGTTGACGGGGCGTGGCGCCTGGGGCGGGGTCGAGTCGGTGTCGGGCCGCCTCCGGCTCACGGGGTGAGGCCGTCGACCGCGGCGTCACGCGTGGCCGGGTCCGGGGACCGCCACGCGGGCGTCGTGCACGGCGGCCGGGGCTCCACGGGGACGCTGTCGCGCCGGCGTCCGAGAGACCCGTCAGTCCTTCGGCTGCGCCAGTTGGACCAGGTTGCCGACCGTGTCGTCCAGGACCGCGGCGATCACCGGGCCCTGTTCCTGGGGTTCGTGGGTGAAGTGGACGCCCCGGGTGCGCAGGCGTGCGTACTCCGCCCGGATGTCGTCCACCGCGAAGACGATGCAGGGGATGCCGGCCTCGTACAGCGCGCGGCGGTACGGCTCCGCGATGGGGCCCTCGCCCGGTTCCAGCAGGAGCTGGAGGTCCTGCTGGGTGCCGCCGGGGGCGCCCACCGTGACGAACAGGGTGCCGCCGCCCAGGTCCAGGTAGGTGCGGGTCTCGAAGCCGAGGACGTCCGTGTAGAAGGTGTGCGCCGTCGGGACGTCGTCGACGTACACATGGGTCATCGCGACCTTGATCATGGGACGCCCCTCAGAAGCCCAGCTGCTTCGACTCGGTCAGCTCGGCGATGGCGTCCGGGTCTCCCTCCAGGGCGACGTGCGCCGCGTTCTGCCGGCCGTACACGAACAGCAGCAGCTCCGACGGCTCGCCGGTGACCGTGACGACCGGCGTGCCGCGGTGGGCGACCGTCGTCCGGCCGTCGGGGCGGCGCAGCACCAGCCCGGTGGGGGCGCGGCGTCCCACCAGGCGGGAGGAGCGTTCCAGCTGGGACCACAGCGCGTCCTGGAAGACGGGGTCCAGCTCGCGCGGACTCCAGCCCTCCTGGGCGCGGCGCACGTCCTCCGCGTGGACGAAGAACTCGACCGTGTTCGCCGCCTCGTCCAGCTGCTTGAGCTGGAAGGGCGAGAACCGCGGCGGACCGGTGCGGATCAGCCGGAGCAGCTCCTCGTACGGCCTGGCCGCGTACTCCTCCGTCACCGTGCCCAGCCGGGACGCGAGCTGCTTGATCATGGCACCCGCGGCGGCGTCCGGGCGGCGCTCGCGCACTACCACGTGCGCGGCGAGATCACGGGCCTGCCAGCCCTCGCAGAGGGTCGGCGCGTCCGGACCGGCGGTTTCCAAGAGGTCGGCGAGCAGAAGCCGTTCACGCTTGGCGAAGGTCGACATGACGTCAGCCTACGGCCACGCACCGCGTCCGCGCAGGGGACACGGTTTTCGGGAGTGCCGGTGCCGCGCGGCACAATGGCACCCATGACCAGCACGCCGCCTCCCAGCAGCCTCGACCCCGAGATCGCCGCGCGCCTCAAGCGCGGCGCCGACGGGCTCGTCCCCGCCATCGCCCAGCAGTACGACACCGGAGAGGTGCTGATGCTCGGCTGGATGGACGACGAGGCACTGCATCGCACGCTGACCACCGGCCGCTGCACCTACTGGTCGCGCAGCCGCCGGGAGTACTGGGTGAAGGGCGACACCTCCGGCCACTTCCAGTGGGTCAAGTCCGTCGCCCTCGACTGCGACGCCGACACGCTGCTGGTCAAGGTCGACCAGGTGGGCGCCGCCTGCCACACCGGCGCGGGCACCTGCTTCGACGATGACGTCCTGCTCGCCCCCGACGCGGACCGCTCGTCCGCCCCGGCTCAGTAAGGTCGGCCGCCATGGATCTCGAGACGTTCCGCAAGCTCGCCACCGACCGCCGCGTCATCCCGGTCACCCGCAAGCTCCTCGCCGACGGCGACACCCCGGTCGCGCTCTACCGCAAGCTGGCCGCCGAGCGCCCCGGCACCTTCCTCCTGGAGTCCGCGGAGAACGGCCGTTCGTGGTCCCGCTACTCCTTCGTCGGCGTCCGCTCCGCCGCGACGCTCACGGAGAAGGACGGCCGGACCCACTGGCTCGGCACCCCGCCGGTCGGCGTCCCCACCGGCGGCGACCCGCTGGCCGCCCTGCGCGCCACCATCGAGGCGCTGCACACCCCGCACCAGGAGGGCCTGCCGCCCTTCACCGGCGGCATGGTCGGCTACCTCGGCTACGACATCGTCCGCCGCCTGGAGAAGATCGGCCCCGGCGAGCGCGACGACCTGAAGCTGCCCGAGCTGACCATGCTGCTCACCAGCGACCTGGCCGTCATGGACCACTGGGAGGGCTCGGTCCTGCTGATCGCCAACGCGATCAACCACAACGACCTCGACACCGGCGTCGACGAGGCGTACGCCGACGCCGTCGCCCGGCTCGACGCGATGGAGGCGGACCTCTCCCGCCCGGTGGCCCAGCCCCCGGCCGTCCTGCCGCCCTCCGAACTGCCCGAGTACACCGCGCTGTGGGGCGGCCCCGACTTCCAGGAGGCCGTCGAGGACGTCAAGGAGCGCATCCGCGCGGGCGAGGCCTTCCAGGTCGTCCCCTCGCAGCGCTTCGAAACCCCGTGCACCGCAAGCGCGTTGGACGTGTACCGGGTCCTCAGGGCCACCAACCCCTCGCCGTACATGTACCTGTTCCGCTTCGACGGATTCGACGTCGTCGGATCGTCCCCCGAGGCCCTCGTCAAGGTCGAGGACGGGCGGGCCATGGTGCACCCCATCGCCGGCACCCGGCACCGCGGCACCACCCCACAGGAGGACCAGGCGCTCGCCGACGAGCTGCTCGCCGACCCCAAGGAGCGCGCCGAGCACCTCATGCTCGTCGACCTCGGCCGCAACGACCTGGGCCGGGTCTGCGAGCCCGGCTCGGTCGAGGTCGTCGACTTCATGTCCGTCGAGCGCTACTCGCACGTCATGCACATCGTCTCGACCGTCACCGGCAAGGTCGCCGACGGGCGTACGGCCTTCGACGTGCTGACGGCCTGCTTCCCCGCCGGCACCCTCTCGGGCGCGCCCAAGCCCCGCGCGATGCAGATCATCGACGAACTGGAGCCGTCCCGGCGCGGGTTGTACGGCGGCTGCGTCGGCTATCTGGACTTCGCCGGCGACTCCGACACCGCCATCGCCATCCGCACCGCCCTGCTGCGCGACGGCACGGCGTACGTGCAGGCCGGAGCGGGCATCGTCGCCGACTCCGACCCGGTCGCGGAGGACAACGAGTGCCGCAACAAGGCGGCCGCGGTCCTGCGGGCGGTGAATACGGCCAACCGGCTGAACCCGTAGGGGTTCAGCCGGAGGCAGTGCGTCGGCCCCAGCCGGACTCAGCCGGTGAAGGCCGCCGTGCCGTTCGGCACGCCGAGGCCGGTCGGACCGTCGTACCCGGCGGTGCCGGTGCACAGGTACGAGCCGCCGCAGCTGCCGTTGGAGCCGCTGGTCACGTCGTACAGCGCCGAGGTGTGCGCGTACGGGAACGAGGCCGGGTACGAGCCCGCGGACGGGGCGCCCGCCAGCGCGTAGGTGGCCGCGATCAGCGGGGCCGAGGCGCTGGTGCCGCCGAAGACCATCCAGCCGGTGGCGGTCCGGTAGGAGTCGTACACCGCCACGCCGGTGTTGGGGTCGGCGACCGCGGAGACGTCGGCGACGGTGCGCTTGGCGCAGCCGCCGTCGGTCTGCCACGTCGGCTTGGCGTCGTAGCCGGAGCAGCCCGAGCCGGCGCCGTTCCACACCGTGTCGGTCCAGCCGCGCGCGGTGGACGACGTGTTCAGGGACGTACCGCCCACCGCCGTCACGTACTTGGACGCGGCCGGGTACTCCACGCCGTAGCCGTTGTCACCGGAGCTGACGGTGATGGCGACGCCCGGGTGGTTGAAGTACGAGGAGTCGTACGTCGCGTCGCTGGAGGACTCGCCGCCGCCGTAGCTGTTGGAGACGAACTTGGCGCCCTTGTTCACCGCGGTGTTCACGGCCGTGCCGAGGTTGGTCATGGTCGGCGTGGTCGCCTCGACCAGCAGGATCTTGCAGTTGGGGCAGGCCGCGCTGACCATGTCGAGGTCGAGGGAGATCTCCTCGGCCCAGCCGGAGTCGCCGCGCGGGTAGCTGGTGCCGCCGTTCTGGTCGACCTTCTGGAAGCAGCCGTTGGCGGTGGTGCAGGCGGGCAGACCGTACTGCGAACGGTAGACCGCGAGGTCGGCCTCCGCGTTCGGGTCGTCGTACGCGTCGACGATGGCCACGGTCTGGCCCGAACCGCCCGTGGCGGACGGCAGGTTGTACGCCGTCTGGAGCGAGGTGGGGCCGTAGCCGGCGGGCGCGGCGGCGGCGGTGAGATCGCTCTCGGCGCGCGCGGACTTCGGAGTCCCCGCGGTGACCTTGAGCGCGTTGCAGGCCATGACGTCCTTCTGCGTCGGCGCCGCACACGAGCGGGCGGTCGTGACGCCGTGGGCCGGCGAAGCGGTGGTCGCCGCCTGTCCGACGGGTGCCGTCAGGGCCAGGGCTGCCGTGGCGAGCGATGCCACGACGCTGAACGAAGCGGTTCTGCGCAACGTACTTCCTCCGGAAGTGGGGGTGAACCAGGGGGCATGCGGGTGCGTTGTGCGGGCCTGACGCAGGGAGCGCGGCAGGACCGGCGCAGAACCTATGAGTGTCGGGAACACGTCAACAAGACGGACGCTTGAAGCCGGGACGACCCTTTGCCGTGCGTGGCCGATTCATGTGGCGATCATGAGATGTTCATGATCGAAGAGTGGTCCGACCATGGGTTGACGAGCCCCCGGGCGGAGAGCCGGTCCCCGAGCAGGCGATAGTGGAGTACGTGACTGCCGTTCCCCACCCCCGTTCCGAAACCGCCGGACCCGCGCGAACCGGCCGCCGCAGCCTCGCCCTGGCGCTGCTGTGCGGTGCGCTCGGCGCGGCCGTGACGCTGCTGGCCTCGCGGCAGCTCTGGTCCGAGGGCGCCGCGGCGGTGGCCGGCGGCGCCATCCCGCTCACCGCCAAGGGCAGCGACGTCACCGGCGTCCCCGCTGCCCTCGCCGTCGTGGGCCTCGCCGCGCTCGTCGCCGTCTTCGCCGTGCGCCGGCTCGGCCGCGTCCTGGTCGCCGCGCTCCTCACGCTCTCCGGCGCCGGTACGGTCGCCGCCGCCCTGGTCGGCGCCTCCGACAGCGCCGCGCTCGACGAGAAGGCCGCCGAGGCCACCGGCGACACCTCCGCCACGGTGACCGCGCTCACCCACACCGGCTGGCCCTACGTCGCGGCCGTCGGCGGTGCGCTGCTCCTGATCGCCGGGCTGATCGCCCTGCGCCACGGCCGTACCTGGCCCGCGATGTCCGGCCGCTACGAGCGCGGCACGGCCGAGCCGCGCCGCCCCGCCAAGGCCGTCGACCCGGACCGGCCCGAGGACCTCTGGAAGGCACTGGACCGGGGCGAGGACCCGACGGGGGCGTAAGCGGCACAGGGGCCCCGCCGAAGAACGACCCCCGCTCATCTCGCGCGTGCGTGGTACGGGACAATGGAGCGTGAGCTTCCGGCTCACCCCCCACGAACAGAGCAATGACCAGCGCAATGAGGAGCAAGCAATGGCGGGCAGCAGCCACGGACACACCCCGGCCGCCTGGACCGGTGTCACCATCGCCTTCATCGGTTTCTGCGTCTCGGGCGCGTTCATGGTGATGGCCCAGCCGCTGGGCTTCTGGGCCGGAATGGTGATCGTGGTGCTCGGCGGTGTCGTCGGCGCCGTCATGCGCTCCATGGGCCTGGGCCAGCCGAAGGACAGCCACCAGGCGCAGCCCCGCCCGTCAGTGACGCCCGAGCCGGTCGGCGTCGAGGGCTGAGCTTCGCAGGACCTCAGGTGAGGGGCGGTCCCGGCGCTCGACGAGCAGCCGGGACCGCCCCTTTCGTGCGCCCGCGACACGCGCACCGGGCGACACGCGCACCGGGCACAATGACGGGCGTGAACGCCGACACCCTGACCGCGGCCCCCTGGAAGCGGCTCGCCGCCCCGGCCGGTGTCCTCGCGGCCGTCGCCGCCGCCTTCGCGTACGTCGGCGCGGTGGACCCGAACGAGCCCGGCCACTACCCGGTGTGCCCCCTGCTCCGCCTCACCGGCCTGTACTGCCCCGGCTGCGGCGGCCTGCGCAGCGCGCACGCCTTCGTCCACGGAGACATCGCCGCGGCCCTCCAGGACAACGCCCTCGCCGTCGCCGGCTACGCCGCCTTCGCCGTGCTGTGGACCGTCTGGGCGGTGCGCGCGGCCCGCGGCCGACCCCTGCGCGTCGAACTCGGGCCCGTGCGCCTGTGGAGCCTGGGGGCGCTCCTGCTGATCTTCACGGTTGTCCGGAACCTGCCCTTCGGTGGCTGGTTGCATCCTTGATCAAAAGGTGGGCGTCCAGGTATTGGGACCACCGTCAACCGGATGCGAGGCCAGCGCCTTCCTCCGGATACCATCGCAGTGACCACGGGCTTCCCGCCCACTTGAACCACCGTCCGGAAGGGGGCCCCTCGCGTGAGTGTGCTCGACGAGATCATCGACGGAGTCCGTGCCGACCTCGCGGAACGGCAGGCGCGCGTCAGCCTCGACGAGCTCAAGGAGCGCGCGGCGAAGGCTCCTGCCGCCAAGGACGGCGTGGCCGCCCTGCGCGGCGAAGGCGTCAAGGTGATCTGCGAGGTCAAGCGCTCCAGCCCGTCCAAGGGCGCGCTGGCCGCCATCGCCGACCCGGCCCGGCTCGCCGCCGACTACGAGGCGGGCGGCGCGGCCGTCATCTCCGTGCTGACCGAGCAGCGCCGCTTCGGCGGCTCGCTCGCCGACCTGGAGGCCGTCCGCGCCCGCGTCGACATCCCGGTCCTGCGCAAGGACTTCATCGTCACGTCGTACCAGCTGTGGGAGGCCCGCGCGTACGGCGCCGACCTCGCGCTGCTGATCGTCGCGGCCCTGGATCAGCCCGCCCTGGAGTCCCTCATCGAGCGCGCCGAGTCCATCGGCCTCACTCCGCTCGTCGAGGTGCACGACGAGGACGAGGTCGAGCGTGCCGTGGCCGCCGGCGCCAAGGTGATCGGCATCAACGCGCGCAACCTCAAGACGCTGGAGGTCGACCGTACGACCTTCGAGCGGGTGGCGCCGGAGGTCCCCGAGGGCATCGTCCGGGTCGCCGAGTCCGGCGTGCGCGGCCCACACGACCTGATCGCGTACGCCAACGCGGGCGCCGACGCCGTCCTGGTCGGCGAGTCCCTCGTCACCGGCCGCGACCCGAAGACCGCCGTAGCCGACCTCGTGGCCGCGGGCGAGCACCCCGCACTCCGCCACGGCCGGGACTGACCTGCCGGTAGGCTTGGCCCCGATGACCACCCCTGACACCCCGGCGACCCGGGACCCGTATGCCCGCCTTGCGCGCGGCTGCCGGCCCCGGGGCTGCCGCGCGCCCGCACGGCGCGTGCACGGGCGACGGGTGCGTTACGTCATCGGTGACGAACCTGGGCAGGTAAACGGACGTCGATGGCAGCGCGCCCCATAGGGGCGCGGGACTCTGTTCGAATATGCGACTCCGCCGCGATGGGGGTCCCTCCCTGCTCGAATGAAGTTGAGAGCTTGGGGGAGCGACCAGCCACATCCGGCCCGCGGCCAACGGACAACCCCTGCCCCCACGGCGATTAGTGTCTTTTCCACGCACTCACCGTGAGGTACCGGCATGCCCAGCGAACACTTCTTCTTCCCCGACCCGGAGGGTCAAGTCCCCAGCGCCGAAGGCTACTTCGGCGCATACGGCGGCAAGTTTCATCCCGGAGGCCCTCGTCGCCGCCGTGGACGAGGTCGCCGTCGAGTACGACAAGGCCAAGCACGACCCCGAGTTCACCCGAGAGCTCAACGACCTGCTGGTCAACTACACGGGCCGCCCGTCGGCGCTCACCGAGGTACCCCGTTTCGCCGCGGAAGCGGGCGGCGCCCGGGTGTTCCTCAAGCGCGAGGACCTCAACCACACCGGCTCGCACAAGATCAACAACGTGCTCGGCCAGGCCCTGCTCACCAAGCGCATGGGCAAGACCCGCGTCATCGCGGAGACCGGCGCCGGCCAGCACGGCGTCGCCACCGCCACCGCCTGCGCGCTGTTCGGCCTCGACTGCACCATCTACATGGGCGAGATCGACACCCAGCGCCAGGCCCTCAACGTGGCCCGCATGCGCATGCTGGGCGCCGAGGTCGTCGCCGTGAAGTCCGGCAGCCGCACCCTGAAGGACGCCATCAACGAGGCGTTCCGGGACTGGGTCGCCAACGTCGACCACACCCACTACCTCTTCGGCACCGTCGCAGGCCCCCACCCCTTCCCGGCCATGGTCCGCGACTTCCACCGCGTGATCGGCGTCGAGGCGCGCCGCCAGATCCTGGAGCGCGCGGGCCGGCTGCCCGACGCCGCCATCGCCTGCGTCGGCGGCGGCTCCAACGCCATCGGCCTCTTCCACGCCTTCATCCCCGACGCGGACGTCCGCCTGATCGGCTGCGAGCCCGCGGGCCACGGCGTCGAGACCGGCGAGCACGCGGCCACGCTCACCGCCGGCGAGCCCGGCATCCTGCACGGCTCCCGCTCCTACGTCCTGCAGGACGAGGAGGGCCAGATCACCGAGCCGTACTCCATCTCGGCCGGTCTGGACTACCCGGGCATCGGCCCCGAGCACTCCTACCTCAAGGACAGCGGCCGCGGCGAGTACCGCGCGGTCACCGACGACGCCGCCATGCAGGCACTGCGCCTGCTGTCGCGCACCGAGGGCATCATCCCGGCCATCGAGAGCGCCCACGCGCTCGCCGGTGCCCTGGAGGTCGGCAAGGAGCTGGGCCCGGACGGCCTGATCATCGTCAACCTCTCCGGCCGCGGCGACAAGGACATGGACACCGCCGCCCGCTACTTCGGCCTGTACGACACCGACGCCACGGTGGCCGCCGACGCGGCCGACACCGCCGAGATCGAGGGAGACGCCAAGTGAGCGGCAACGTCCAGCTGTTGAACGACACCCTCGCGGGTGCCAGGGCGGAGGGCCGCTCCGCCCTCGTCGCCTACCTCCCGGCCGGCTTCCCGACCGTGGACGGCGGCATCGAGGCGATCAAGGCCGCCTTCGACGGCGGCGCCGACATCGTCGAGGTCGGCCTGCCGCACAGCGACCCGGTGCTCGACGGCCCGGTCATCCAGACCGCCGACGACATCGCCCTGCGCGGCGGGGTGAAGATCGCCGACGTCATGCGCACGGTCCGCGAGGCCTACGAGGCCACCGGCAAGCCGGTCCTGATCATGACGTACTGGAACCCCATCGACCGCTACGGCGTCGAGCGGTTCACCGCCGAGCTGGCCGAGGCGGGCGGCGCGGGCTGCATCCTGCCCGATCTGCCGGTCCAGGAGTCGGCCCTGTGGCGCGAGCACGCCGAGAAGCACGGCCTCGGCACGGTCTTCGTCGTCGCCCCCAGCAGCCAGGAGCAGCGGCTCGCCGAGATCACCGCGGCAGGCAGCGGCTTCGTGTACGCCGCCTCGCTGATGGGCGTCACCGGTACCCGCGAGTCGGTCGGCACGCAGGCCAAG
Organism: Streptomyces sp. V3I7; assembly: GCF_030817495.1. Lineage (NCBI taxonomy): Bacteria > Bacillati > Actinomycetota > Actinomycetes > Kitasatosporales > Streptomycetaceae > Streptomyces > Streptomyces sp. V3I7. Next base: position 1,648,220 of record NZ_JAUSZK010000001.1, on the reverse strand, counting down.
GACCTGGTGCGGCGCACCCGGGCCGCCCGCGCCGACCTGCCCGTCTGCGTCGGCCTCGGCGTCTCCAACCGCGCCCAGGCCGCCGAGGTCGCCGGCTTCGCCGACGGCGTGATCGTCGGCTCGGCCTTCGTCAAGCTGATGCTGGACGCGCCCGACGAGGCCGCCGGGCTCGAAGCCGTCCGCGAACTCGCCGGTGACCTGGCCAAGGGCGTGCGCGGACAGGCGTAACGGAGCGGTGATTTCTGCCGGGGTCCCTCGTACGGGTGGACCTGGGACCGGGGAGGCGCGTTGCGCCTCCCCGGTTCGTTCTGGGGGTGTGAGCGAGAAGAACCGTGACGGAAAGCGCACCGCCCGGGAGCGGATGGCGGTCGAGCGTGAGAAGCAGAAGGCCGCCGAGAAGCGACGACGCGCGTTGATCGTGGGCGCGAGCGTCGTCTGTGTGCTCGGCCTGGCCGCCGTGATCGGCGTGATCGCCGCGAACGCCGGCAAGAACAAGAGCGGCGACTCCGCGGGCCCGGTCGTCGCGCCCTCCGGCGCGCAGGGCAAGGACAGTCTCGCGATCCCGGTCGGCAAGGACGGCGCCAAGTCGACGCTCACCGTCTGGGAGGACTTCCGCTGCCCGGCCTGCCAGGCCTTCGAGACGAGCTACCGGCCGACGCTCCACGAGCTGACCGACTCCGGCAAGCTCCGGATCGACTACCACGTGGTCACGCTCATCGACGGCAACCTCGGCGGCACCGGCTCGCTGCACGCGGCCAACGCGGCGGCCTGCGCCCAGGACGCCGGGAAGTTCCGCGACTACCACGACGTGCTCTATGCGAACCAGCCCAAGGAGACGGACGACGCCTTCGCCGGCAACGACAAGCTGATCGAGCTCGCGGGCAAGGTCGAGGGTCTGGACACCCCGGCGTTCCGCGCCTGCGTCAAGGACGGCAAGCACAACAACTGGGTCGTGAAGTCCGACAAGGCCTTCCAGGCCGGCGGCTACAGCGGCACCCCGACCGTCCTGCTGAACGGCAAGAACATCTACCAGGACCAGACCATGACCCCGGCGAAGCTGAAGCAGATGGTGGAGGACGCGGCGAAGGGCTGAGCCCGGCGGGCGGCGCCCCGGGTGGGTCTCGCGCAGGGCGCCGCCTCACGCCCTGTTATGGACCCGTAGCCGGACCGCACACCGCGCGCCCCGCCCGGCACGGTAGCGTCGACCTTGCCATGGAACTTGCCTACATTCCCAGCCCGTCGCGCGGGGTCTGGAACCTCGGTCCGATCCCGCTGCGTGCCTACGCGTTCTGCATCATCATCGGCGTCTTCGTCGCCGTCTGGCTCGGCAACAAGCGCTGGGTCGCCCGCGGTGGCCGGCCCGGTACGGTGGCCGACATCGCGATCTGGGCCGTTCCCTTCGGCCTGGTCGGCGGCAGGCTCTACCACGTGATCACGGACTACCAGCTGTACTTCAGCGAGGGCCGTGACTGGGTGAACGCCTTCAAGGTGTGGGAGGGCGGCCTCGGCATCTGGGGCGCCATCGCACTCGGCGCCGTCGGGGCCTGGATCGGCTGCCGCCGCCGGGGCATCCCGCTGCCCGCCTACGCCGATGCCATCGCCCCCGGCATCGCCTTCGCACAGGCCATCGGCCGCTGGGGCAACTGGTTCAACCAGGAGCTGTACGGCCGCGAGACCCATGTCCCGTGGGCCCTGCACATCACCTCCTCCACGGGCGGCCGGGTGCCCGGCTACTACCACCCGACCTTCCTGTACGAGTCCCTGTGGTGTGTCGGTGTGGGCCTGCTCGTGATCTGGGCCGACCGCCGCTTCAACCTCGGCCACGGCCGGGCCTTCGCCCTGTACGTCGCCGCGTACTGCGTGGGCCGCGGCTGGATCGAGTACATGCGCGTCGACGAGGCCCACCACATCCTGGGCCTGCGCCTCAACGACTGGACCGCGCTGATCGTCTTCCTGCTCGCGGTGGGGTACATCTTCGTGTCGTCGAAGCGTCGGCCGGGCCGCGAGTCCGTGGTGGAGCCGGGCGCCTCCGACGACGCGGACCAGGACGACGACTCCGAGGTGCCGCCGGACGCCAGGGCGGAGAAGTCCGCCCCCGAGGCGGAGGCGGAGGCGGTGCCCGAGGAGGACGACGCAAAGTCCGAGGCCGAGTCCACCTCGGAACCTTCCGAAGACTCCGAAGCCTCTGTAAAGAAGCCTGAGAAGAAGGACGAAGCCACGTCGGCGGGGAAGAAGAGCTGACCTTCCTCCGTACGACGGACTCCGTACGACCGCCCGAGGGCGCCCGGATCGATCCGGGCGCCCTCGGCGTTTCTCAGGCCCGGCGGCCCAGGGCCAGCGTGCGCTGGGCCGCCGCCACGACCGCCGCGTCGATGAAGCGGCCGTCCGGAAGCGCCTGGGCGCCCTGCTCCGTCGTCGCCGCCTTCACGATCGTCTCGGCCTCCTCCAGCTCCGCCTCCGTGGGCAGATACGCCCGCTCGATGACCGGGAGCTGGCGGGGGTGGATGGCGGCGCGGCCCAGGAAGCCCAGGCGGCGACCGTGGGCGCAGGAGGCGGCGAGGCCGTCCAGGTCACGGACGTCGGTGTGCACCGACTGGTAGGGCGGGACGAGCCCGGCCGCCCGCGCGGCGACGACGATCCGGGAGCGGGACCACACCAGGCCCTCGTCGTCGCGTACGCCCAGATCGGCGCGCAGGTCCGCCTCTCCGAGCGTGATGCCCTTCAGGGACGGGTGGGCGGAGGCGATCGCGTAGGCGTGCTCGATGCCCAGGGCCGTTTCGAGGAGGGCGTACAGCGGGAGCCCGGTCCGCTCCGCGGCGCGCACCACCTCGCCCGCGGACGCGACCTTCGGCAGCAGCAGCCCGGCGACGCCCGGGAGCGCGGCGACCGCTCGCAGGTCCGCCGCCGCCCAGGGGGTCTCGGCGGAGTTGATCCGCACGTGCACCGCCACCGACTGCGGCTCGGAGAGCAGCTCGGCGGTGGCGTCGCGGGCGTAGTCCTTGCGGTCGGGGGCGACCGCGTCCTCCAGGTCGACCAGCACCACGTCCGCGCCCGAGGCCAGTGCCTTGGGCACCACGTGGGGCCGGTCGCCGGGGACGTAGAGCCAGGTGAGCGGATGGACGGCGGCCGTGTCCGCGCCGTGCGGGCGGGAGGTGTCGCTCATGCGGTGTACTGCGTCTCGATCTCGGGCCGGTACGGCATCGACGCCGAGGCGCCTTCCCGTTGCACCGACAGCGCCGCCGCGGCGGCCGCCCAGGTCAGCGCCTCCCGGATGGGGCGCTCCTCGGCGAGCGCCACCGCGAGGGTGCCGGCGAAGGTGTCGCCCGCGCCGGTCGAGTCCACGGCGGTCACCTGCGGCGCGGGGACCATGAGCGGTTCGGCGTCCCGCGTCACGTACAGACAGCCGGACGCGCCCAGGGTGACGACCACCTCCGGCACCAGGTCGAGCAGCGCGACCGCCGCGTCGTACGGGTCGGCGCGGCCGGTGAGGGCTGCCGCCTCGTGCTCGTTGGGCACCAACAGGTCGGCGGCTTCGAGGAGTTCGGGCGGCAGCGGCTGGGCGGGCGCCGGGGTGAGGACCGTACGGACGCCGTGGCGGCGGGCCGCCTGCGCGCCGGCGAGGACACCGGCGAGCGGGATCTCCAGCTGGAGCAGCAGGGCGTCCGCGGAGGCGATCACGCCCTCGTCGCCGGGGCTGAGGTGGTCGACGGTGCCGTTCGCGCCGGGGATGACGACGATCGCGTTGCCGCCCTCGTCGTCCACGACGATGTGCGCGGTGCCGGACTGACCCTCGACCGTGCGCAGGAAGTCGGTGTCGACACCGGAGTGTTCGAGCGTCTCGCGCAGCCGCATGCCGGAGCCGTCGGTGCCGACCGCGCCGATCATCGAGACCGTGGCGCCCGCACGGGCCGCGGCGATCGCCTGGTTGGCGCCCTTGCCGCCGGGGATCGTACGGAACTCCCGTCCGGTCACGGTCTCTCCGCGCTGCGGGGCCTTCTCGACGTACGCGACGAGGTCCATGTTGATGCTGCCGAGGACGGCGATATGGGTCATGGGCGGGTCGTCTCCAGGTGGGTGAGATGGGCCAGGGTGTCGAAGCCGGTGCCGTCGAAGTCGGCCACGGAGGTGGCCAGCCGGTTCTTCAGCGGAGCCGTCCAGCGCTCGGGGAGGGCGGCGGGGGTCCCGGCGAGCAGGCCCGCGACGCTCCCGGCTGTCGCGCCGGTGGAATCCGTGTCCCAGCCGCCGGACACGGCACGGCAGACGGAGCCGGTGAAGTCGCCGTCGGCGTGGGTGAGGGCGGCGGCGATCAGGGCGGTGTTGGGAATGGCATGGGCCCGGTGGTGGTCGGCGGAGTGGACGGCGTGCAGTTCGTCCACCACATCCTCGAACTTCTCGTGCGTCAAGGCCAGTTCGACGGCATGGTCGACTGCCCGGGCGAGCCGGGAGCCGGGCGGGACCACCGAGCGCCCGGTGCGCAGACAGGCGTGGACGTCCTGGGTGCCGGTGGCCGCCGCGGCGATGGTGGCCGCGGTGAACATCGCCGCGTAGACGCCGTTGGCGGTGTGGGTGAGGACGGCGTCGCGGTGGGCCTGTTCCGCGGCGGCCGCGGGGTCGCCCGGGTTGGTCCAGCCGTGCACGTCGGCGCGGGTCAGCGCGCCGGTCCACTCGCGGAACGGGTTGCGGTGGCGGGCGGTGTGCGGGGGCTCGATGCCGACGAGGAGGTTGCGGTAGGCGAGGCGCTCGGCGGTGGACGTCCGTCCGGCCGGGAGCTCGTCGAGCCACAGCCGGGCCACGTCGGTGGTGGTGAAGGCCCGGCCGTGGCGTTGCAGCAGAAGCAGGTTGAGGAGCGGGTAGTCGAGGTCGTCGTCCTCGGGCATGCCGTCGATGTTCTCGGCCAGGGAGGTCGCGGCCGAGCGGCGGTTCCACGGGTGCTCGTCCAGCAGTTCCTCGGGGACGCCGCGTGCCGTGAACCAGGTGTTCAGCGGCCAGTTGCCGGTGGCGCGGGCGAGCCTGCGGATGGCGTCGAGGGGGAGTGTCCCGACGGGCTTGCCGAGCAGACAGCCCGCCGCCCGCCCGAGCCAGGCCGCCTCGAAGCCTCGATGGCCGGGGGAGGGGGCCCGCCCGGACGCCTGCGGCCAGTCCGGGCAGAGCCGCCTGATCCGCGCCAGGTCGGTCGGCTCCTGCTCGCTCAACCGGCTGGGCAGATCGGCCAGTTCGTCCAGCAGGTCCTCGGCGAGCAGCCGCAGATAGCGCGACGCCGGCTGCGTCGACGCGCCCCCGGGCGGCGCTTCCTCGCTGCCGCCGGCCGCCCGCCACCGGGCCGCGATCACCTTGGGCTCGCGGCCGTCCTGCCGTGCCTGTCGCAACTCGTGGCGCACCAGGTCCTCCGGCTGCACCCAGGTCACGCGGAGCATCGGGGACCTCCGGCGCCAGGCGTCGCCGTTCCACGGGCCGGCGACGCCGTGGACGCGGCCGCCGTGGCGTTCGAGGGTCTGGTCGGGGGAGCAGCGCTCGACGGGTCCCCGAGAGCGTCGCCGACGGCGGCTCCCACGAGAGCGGAGGCGATCCGCTCGTCGAGACCGCCGGGCCCGCCCGGACACGGCCCGCTGCTCTCTTCTCCTTTGGGCGTCATGCCCCGAATCATCCTCCCGGTGGGGCCGGTTGTGCGGCTTCCAGGAGATCGGCGAGTTCCACGAGGCCGGTGCCGGTGAGGCGGGGATCGCGCACCCGGAGAGTGTGCGGCAGGCGTCGCGCCGGGACTCCGGGATCGACGCCGCCGCCGAGGGTGCCGGTCGGCGCGCCGCCAGCGCGGGCGCCGAGTCGGCGACCCGGCACAGGCGGGCCGCGGCGGCGAGGGCGACCGGACCGTCTCGGCGGCGGCTACGCCGTAGCTGTGGACGTGGCCGACGATCTGGTGCCGCAGGAGCAGGAGCAGGAGCAGGGGCAGGGGCAGGAGCAGGGGCAGGGGCAGGGGCAGGAGCAGGAGCAGGGCAGGAGCAGGAGCAGGGCAGGGGCAGGGGCAGGGGCAGGGGCAGGAGCAGGAGCAGGGGCAGAGCGAAGGCGGTGTCGTGGCGTGTGCGAGGGCGAGCGCGCGCCGGGCGTTGCGCCACGGCCGCCACGCCCGCCTCCAGTCGCTCGCCGGTGAGCGCCGGCGCCAGGCGCTCACGCAGGCCCGGCGGCGAAGCGCGCACGAGCCTCACCGGCCGCAGCATCACCCGGACCGACATCCGGCCGGCCCCCCGGCACGGGGCAGCGCTCCACGACAAACGTGCAGGTTAGCGCAGCCTTTCCTTGCTGGCGGGGGGCTGGGGGAGTGGCGTAGGTTGAGGTTGTCGAAAAGTAGAACGTATCTAAAGTTAGCTTTGCCTAAGCTATCTGGGGGACCTCATGGCCATCATCGAAACCGAGGCCGCGCTGCACGAGGCGCACCGTGACAACCACACGCACCGGGACGTGAACGGCGGCTGGCTGCGCCCCGCCGTCTTCGGGGCGATGGACGGCCTGGCCTCCAACCTCGCCCTGATGACCGGCGTCGCCGGCGGATCCGTCGGGCAGCAGGCCATCATTCTGACCGGTCTGGCCGGGCTCGCCGCCGGGGCCTTCTCCATGGCCGCCGGCGAGTACACCTCCGTCGCCTCCCAGCGCGAACTCGTCGAGGCCGAGCTCGACGTGGAGCGCAGGGAGCTGCGCAAGCACCCGCAGGACGAGGAGAAGGAACTCGCCGCGCTCTACCGGGCCCGCGGCGTCGAGCCGGAGCTCGCCCGCGAGGTCGCCCGCCAGCTGTCCAGGGACCCCGAGCAGGCCCTGGAGATCCACGCCCGTGAGGAGCTGGGCATCGACCCCGGCGACCTGCCCTCGCCGCTGGTCGCGGCCGTGTCCTCGTTCGGTTCCTTCGCGCTGGGTGCCCTGCTGCCCCTCCTGCCGTACCTGCTCGGCGCGAGCGCGCTGTGGCCGGCCGTGGTGCTGGCGCTCGCGGGGCTGTTCGGCTGCGGCGCCGTGGTGGCCAAGGTGACGGCGCGCAGCTGGTGGTTCAGCGGTCTGCGGCAGCTCGCGCTCGGCGGGGCTGCGGCCGGTGTGACGTACCTCCTCGGCGTGCTGTTCGGAACGGCCGTAGGATAGGTGAACCGCTGTTTATGCGGTGGCCTGCATGAATAGCCGTCACAACTGTTACTTGCTGGTTTCGAACGCTTAACCAGCGGGCATGAGCCGTAAGCGCTGCGGGCAATGACGCCTGCCGTGCAACGCGGGACGGGCCACGACGCTCTTCCCGCCCCTCGGCCGACGGGTCTGGATCCAACCCTGATCCCGCCCGGCCCGGTCTTTCATGTGCCGCACCCAGTCCCCGCATATACCCCCGCTCACACCCTCCGGCGTCGGTTCGCCGTACCCGCAGCGCGCGCCCGGTGTCCGCATGCTGGAACCTACTTTCCAGTTATCGAGAGCCGCCGGTAACCTGCACGAAATTTTGAGCTCCACGCTCCACGCAGAGGGCCAACGTCGTCCCTCGGCACCAGCCACATGCCAATGACGACGACGGGAGAGCCGATGCGTACACCGCGCCAGCCGTCCCAGCTCTCCATGAACGACCAGTCCTGGTCGTTCATGGACGCTCGCCCTGCCGCGCAGGGTCTGTACGACCCCCGCAACGAGCACGACGCCTGCGGCGTCGGCTTCGTCGCAACCCTCACCGGCGAGGCGAGCCACGCGCTGGTCGAGCAGGCACTCACGGTGCTGCGCAACCTCGAACACCGCGGCGCCACCGGCTCCGAGCCCGACTCCGGCGACGGCGCGGGCATCCTCAGCCAGGTCCCCGACGCCTTCTTCCGCGAGGTCACCGGGTTCGAGCTCCCCGCCGCCGGCGCCTACGCCGTCGGCATCGCCTTCCTCCCCGAGGAGGACGCCGACGAGACCGTCGCGCGGATCGACGCCATCGCGGCCGAGGAGGGCCTGACCGTCCTCGGCTGGCGCGAGGTGCCCGTCGCCCCCGAACTCCTCGGCGCCACCGCCCGCTCCACCATGCCCGCCTTCCGGCAGATCTTCGTCGGCGACGGCGCCAGCGAGGGCATCGCGCTGGACCGCAAGGCCTTCGGTCTGCGCAAGCGCGCCGAGCGCGAGGCGGGCGTCTACTTCCCCTCGCTGTCCGCGCGCACGATCGTCTACAAGGGCATGCTGACCACCGGCCAGCTGGAGCCCTTCTTCCCGGACCTGTCCGACCGCCGCTTCGCCTCCGCGATCGCGCTCGTGCACTCCCGGTTCTCCACGAACACCTTCCCGTCGTGGCCGCTCGCGCACCCGTACCGCTTCGTCGCGCACAACGGTGAGATCAACACCGTCAAGGGCAACCGCAACTGGATGCGCGCCCGCGAGTCCCAGCTCGCCTCCGGCCTCTTCGGTGAGCAGAGCCTTCAGCGGACCTTCCCCGTCTGTACGCCCGACGCCTCCGACTCGGCGTCCTTCGACGAGGTCCTCGAACTCCTGCACCTGGGCGGGCGTTCGCTGCCGCACTCCGTGCTGATGATGATTCCGGAGGCGTGGGAGAACCACGACTCCATGGACCCGGCCCGGCGCGCCTTCTACCAGTACCACTCCACGATGATGGAGCCCTGGGACGGCCCCGCCTGCGTCACCTTCACCGACGGCACCCAGGTCGGCGCCGTCCTCGACCGCAACGGCCTGCGCCCCGGCCGCTACTGGGTCACCGACGACGGCCTCGTCGTCCTCGGCTCCGAGGTCGGCGTCCTCGACATCGACCCCGCCAGGGTCGTCCGCAAGGGCCGCCTCCAGCCCGGCCGCATGTTCCTCGTCGACACCGCCGAGCACCGCATCATCGAGGACGACGAGATCAAGGCGACCCTCGCCGCCGAGCAGCCCTACGCCGAGTGGCTGGAGGCCGGCGAGATCGAGCTGGGCGACCTGCCCGAGCGCGAGCACATCGTCCACACCCACGCCTCGGTCACCCGCCGCCAGCAGACCTTCGGCTACACCGAGGAGGAACTGCGCGTCATTCTCGCGCCGATGGCCGAGTCCGGCGCCGAGCCGATCGGTTCGATGGGCACCGACTCGCCGATCGCGGCCCTCTCCGAGCGCCCGCGGCTGCTCTTCGACTACTTCACCCAGCTGTTCGCACAGGTCACCAACCCGCCGCTGGACGCGATCCGCGAGGAGCTGGTCACCTCCCTGCGCTCCTCCCTCGGCCCGCAGGGCAACCTGCTCGACCCGACCGCCGCCTCCTGCCGGTCCGTCCTGCTGCCCTTCCCGGTCATCGACAACGACGAGCTCGCCAAGCTCATCCACATCAACGCCGACGGCGACCTGCCCGGCTTCAAGGCCGCGACCCTCTCCGGCCTCTACCGGGTCTCCGGCGGCGGCGACTCCCTCGCCGCCCGCATCGCCGAGATCTGCGCCGAGGCCGACGCCGCGATCGAGAACGGCGCCCGCCTGATCGTCCTGTCCGACCGGCACTCCGACGCCGAGCACGCGCCGATCCCCTCGCTGCTGCTCACCGCCGCCGTCCACCACCACCTCATCCGCACCAAGCAGCGCACCCACGTGGGCCTGCTGGTCGAGGCCGGCGACGTCCGCGAGGTCCACCACGTCGCCCTGCTCATCGGCTACGGCGCCGCCGCCGTCAACCCCTACCTCGCGATGGAGTCCGTCGAGGACCTGGTCCGCGCGGGCACCTTCCTGCCCGGCACCGAGCCCGAGACGGCCATCCGCAACCTCATCAAGGCGCTCGGCAAGGGCGTCCTGAAGGTCATGTCCAAGATGGGCATCTCCACCGTCGCCTCCTACCGCGGCGCCCAGGTCTTCGAGGCCATCGGCCTCGACGAGGCCTTCGTCGAGCAGTACTTCAACGGCACCACCACCAAGATCGGCGGCGTCGGCATCGACGTCATCGCCGAGGAGGTCGCCGCCCGGCACGCCAAGGCGTACCCGGCGAGCGGCATCGCGCCCGCCCACCGGGCGCTGGACATCGGCGGCGAGTACCAGTGGCGCCGCGAGGGCGAGCCGCACCTGTTCGACCCCGACACGGTCTTCCGCCTCCAGCACTCCACGCGCAGCGGCCGCTACGACATCTTCAAGAAGTACACGGACCGCGTGAACGAGCAGTCCGAGCGCCTGATGACGCTGCGCGGCCTGTTCAGCCTCGATTCCGGCCGCCCCTCGATCCCCATCGAGGAGGTCGAGCCGGTCTCCGAGATCGTCAAGCGCTTCTCCACCGGCGCCATGTCGTACGGCTCCATCTCCCAGGAGGCGCATGAGACCCTCGCCATCGCCATGAACCAGCTGGGCGGCAAGTCCAACACCGGTGAGGGCGGCGAGGACCCGGAGCGCCTGTACGACCCGGCGCGACGAAGCGCCATCAAGCAGGTCGCCTCCGGCCGCTTCGGCGTGACCAGCGAATACCTCGTCAACGCCGACGACATCCAGATCAAGATGGCTCAGGGCGCCAAGCCCGGCGAGGGCGGCCAGCTGCCCGGCCACAAGGTGTACCCGTGGATCGCCCAGACCCGGCACTCCACGCCCGGCGTCGGCCTCATCTCCCCGCCGCCGCACCACGACATCTACTCCATCGAGGATCTCGCCCAGCTGATCCACGACCTGAAGAACGCCAATCCGGCCGCCCGCATCCACGTGAAACTGGTCTCCGAGGTCGGCGTCGGCACGGTCGCCGCCGGCGTCTCCAAGGCGCACGCCGACGTCGTGCTGATCTCCGGTCACGACGGCGGCACCGGCGCCTCCCCGCTGACCTCCCTCAAGCACGCGGGCGGCCCCTGGGAGCTCGGCCTCGCCGAGACCCAGCAGACCCTGCTGCTCAACGGGCTGCGCGACCGCATCGTCGTCCAGACCGACGGCCAGCTGAAGACGGGCCGCGACGTCGTCATCGCCGCGCTGCTCGGCGCCGAGGAGTTCGGTTTCGCGACCGCGCCGCTCGTCGTCTCCGGCTGCGTCATGATGCGCGTCTGCCACCTCGACACCTGCCCGGTCGGCATCGCCACGCAGAACCCGACCCTGCGCGAGCGCTTCACCGGCAAGGCCGAACACATCGTGAACTTCTTCCGGTTCATCGCCGAGGAGGTCCGCGAGATCCTCGCCGAGCTGGGCTTCCGCTCCATCGAGGAGGCCGTCGGCCACGCCGAGGCGCTCGACGTCACCCGCGCCGTCGACCACTGGAAGGCGCAGGGCCTGGACCTTCAGCCGCTGTTCCACGTCCCTGAACTGCCCGAGGGCGCCGTACGCCACCAGGTCGTCCCCCAGGACCACGGCCTGGAGAAGGCCCTCGACAACGAGCTGATCAAGCTCGCCGCCGACGCGCTGGCCGGCTCCGACGCCACCGACGCCCACCCGGTGCGCGCCCAGGTCGCCATCCGCAACATCAACCGCACCGTCGGCACGATGCTCGGCCACGAGGTGACGAAGAAGTTCGGCGGCGCCGGCCTGCCCGACGACACCATCGACATCACCTTCACCGGCTCGGCCGGCCAGTCCTTCGGCGCCTTCCTGCCACGCGGCATCACGCTGCGACTGGAGGGCGACGCCAACGACTACGTCGCCAAGGGCCTGTCCGGCGGCCGCGTCGTCGTCCGCCCGGACCGCACGGCCGACCACCTCGCCGAGTACTCCACCATCGCGGGCAACACCCTCGCCTACGGCGCCACCGGCGGCGAGCTGTTCCTGCGCGGCCGCACCGGCGAACGGTTCTGCGTCCGCAACTCCGGCGCGACGGTGGTCGCCGAGGGCGTCGGCGACCACGGCTGCGAGTACATGACCGGCGGCCGCGCGGTCGTCCTCGGCGAGACGGGCCGCAACTTCGCGGCCGGCATGTCCGGCGGCATCGCCTACGTCCTCGACCTCGACCCGGACAACGTCAACGCCGGCAACCTCGCCGCCGTCGGGGCGCCGGACGAGGACGACAAGCGGTGGCTGCACGACGTGGTGCGCCGCCACCAGGAGGAGACCGGCTCCACGGTCGCCGAGAAGCTCCTGGCCGAGTGGGACACCGCCGCCGACCGCTTCAGCAAGATCATCCCCAGTACGTACAAGGCAGTGCTCGCCGCCAAGGACGCCGCCGAGCGAGCCGGTCTCTCCGAGACCGAGATCACCGAGAAGATGATGGAGGCGGCGACCAATGGCTGATCCCAAGGGCTTCCTCAACCACGGCCGCGAGGTCGCCAGGACCCGCCCCGTCGGTGAGCGCGTCAAGGACTGGAACGAGGTGTACGCCCCCGGCTCCCTGCTGCCGATCATCAGCAAGCAGGCGAGCCGCTGCATGGACTGCGGCATCCCGTTCTGCCACAACGGCTGTCCACTCGGGAACCTGATCCCCGAGTGGAACGACTACGCCTACCGCGAGGACTGGACGGGGGCCTCCGAGCGCCTGCACGCGACCAACAACTTCCCGGAGTTCACCGGTCGCCTCTGCCCCGCCCCCTGCGAGTCGGCCTGCGTGCTCGGCATCAGCCAGGCGCCGGTCACCATCAAGAACGTCGAGGTCTCGATCATCGACAAGGCGTGGGAGAACGGAGCCGTCGCCGCGCAGGTGCCCGAGCGCCTGTCCGGCAAGACGGTCGCCGTCATCGGCTCCGGCCCGGCCGGCCTCGCCGCCGCCCAGCAGCTCACCCGGGCCGGGCACACGGTCGCCGTCTACGAGCGCGCCGACCGCGTCGGCGGCCTCCTCCGGTACGGCATCCCCGAGTTCAAGATGGAGAAGCGGCACATCAACCGGCGCATCGAGCAGATGCGCGCGGAGGGCACCCGCTTCCGTACCGGCATCGAGATCGGCCGCGACATGACCGCGACCGCCCTGCGCAAGCGCTACGACGCGGTCGTCATCGCCGCCGGCTCCACCACCGCCCGCGATCTCCCCGTACCCGGCCGGGAGTTGAACGGCATCCACCAGGCGATGGAGTACCTGCCGCTGGCCAACAAGGTCCAGGAGGGCGACTACGTCAGCCCGCCGATCTCGGCCGAGGGCAGGCACGTCGTCGTCATCGGCGGCGGCGACACCGGCGCCGACTGCGTGGGCACCGCCCACCGCCAGGGCGCCGCGTCGGTGACCCAGCTGGAGATCATGCCGCGCCCGAACGACGAGCGGCACCCCCTCGACCAGCCCTGGCCGACCTTCCCCATGCTCTACAAGGTCACCAGCGCCCACGAGGAGGGCGGCGAGCGGGTCTACTCCGTCTCCACCACCCACTTCGAGGGCGACGAGAACGGCGACGTGCAGTGGCTGCACCTGGCCGAGGTCGAGTTCGTCGAGGGCAGGCTCACCTCCAAGCCGGGCACCGAACGCCGTATCCCCGCCCAACTGGTCACCCTGGCCATGGGCTTCACCGGCACCGACCGGGCCAACGGCCTGGTCGAGCAGTTCGGCCTGGACCTCGACGAGCGCGGCAACATCGCCCGCGACGCCGACTTCCAGACCAACGTGCCCGGCGTGTTCGTCGCCGGTGACGCCGGCCGCGGCCAGTCCCTCATCGTGTGGGCGATCGCGGAGGGCCGCTCGGCGGCGAAGGGAGTCGACCGCTTCCTGACCGGCGCCAGCGAACTCCCCGCCCCGATCCGCCCGACGGACCGCGCACTGATGGTCTGACGGTCCCGCAAGGACCCCACCACACGTCCCGTACAACGGAGTACGGAACGCCAGGCGGCGCCTGCCCTCCTGTCCCCGACCGGACATCCGGGCAGGCGCCGCCGCACGTCCGCGAACGCCGCGCCTACGGCACCCGGTACGTGTCCCCGTACACCTGCCACTCCAGCGGCGTGCTCAGGTCCAGGTTCCCCTCCTTCAGGAACCGGCGCTGGGCCGTGTCGATGCGGGTCGTGTCGATACCGGGCCGCTTGGACCGCATGGCCTCCCGCCGTACGTCCAGGAAGACACCGAGATACGTCGTCTCGTCGCCGCCCTCCGCCGGGGTGCCGGCCTCGGCCATCGCCCGCTCGCGCAGCCCGTAGAAGCCGCCGGGGCCGGTGCCCGGGCCGTGGAAGACCATCGCGTCGTAGTACACGAACTGGCCCAGCGTGCCGAGCCCGTCGAGCCCCGCGAGGCGCACGGCCGGGTCGAAGTAGACCCGGTCCCGCTCGTCCTCCTGCGCCCTGCGGAACGCGGGAAGTTCCGCCTCCGCCTTCCAGGCGGCCGGGAACCCGGGGTCCAGGCCCCGGTGCGAGTCCGTGCCGTCCACCTCGCGCAGCGCGGGCAGGTAGCGGGCGAGACCGTTGTCCGGGTGCGCTCGTGTGTAACGCTCGACCAGGGTGAGCAGATCATGGGTGCCCGTGCAGAAGCCGACGAGGCCGGCCGTGTAGCCCTGGCCGTCGCCGATGTCCTCGATGTAGCCGAAGGCGCTGCGCCAGTCGAGGGTGGAGTTCTCGGCGCTGGCCAGGATCTGCTGGGCCAGCTCCTTCTTGTCGGGAGCGGACAGGCGGGGCGGGGCGTCGGCGACCAGCGCGTCGTCCTCGGCCCGCCGCGCCCGCTCGGCCCGCGCCTTGGCGTCCGCGGCGCCGGCGTCCCGGGCGCCCGCGCTCCGTGCGGCCGACGGCCGGTCCCGTTCCGCGCCGGGGTCCGGCCCGCCGGGGGAGACGGCGTACACCACCGCCGTCACGACGACCGGGACGGCCGCGAGCAGCAGGACCGCGGAACGTTTCATGCCGGACACCGTACGGCGCGGCGGGTCAGACCGCCCCTCCCGTGAGCTGCGTGGCCTTAGCCCAGGCGAGCACCACGAGCAGCACCAGCAGGCCCACGCAGGCACCCGTCTGCACCAGCACCCGGCGCCCGTCACGCGGCGCGTACGCGTACGCCAGCGCCACCGCGCCGCCGGTCAGCAGCCCGCCGAGGTGCCCCTGCCAGGAGGCGAACCACGACGACAGCACCAGCCACAGCAGCAGCCCCGTCATATAGCGGTTGACCTCGCTCATGCCGAAGCCCAGCCGGCGGGCCAGCACGTAGTACGCGGCACCCAGCCCGAAGATCGCGCCGGACGCGCCGACGGCCCGGGCGTCGGGGGAGATCAGCATCTCCAGGACCGAGCCGCCGAGCAGCGACAGCAGGTACAGGGCGAGGTAGCGGACCCGGCCCAACTGCGCCTCCACCACCCGGCCGATGGTCCACAGCGACGCCATGTTCATCACGATGTGCACCACCCCGATGCCCTCGTCCGGCAGCAGATGCAGGAACCCGCTGGTCAGCAGGCGGTACCACTCGCCGTACGCGACACCCTCGGGGAGGTAGCCCGGCGGCACCGCACCCAGCATGTCGAACCGGCGCACCAGCCCCGGCCGCACCAACTCGCCCAGGTAAGCGGCTACGTTGAGGCCGAGCAGCACGTACGTCACGATCGGCACCGCCGTGATCCGGCCGCCGAACGCCGTCCGTGCCCGGCGTATCGAGCGCGCGCCCTCCTTCACGCAGTCCACGCACTGGTGGCCGACGGAGGCCTCGCGCATGCAGTCGGGGCACATGTAACGGTCACAGCGCGTACAGCGGACGTGCGACTCCACCTTGGGATGGCGGTAGCAGGTGGTGACAGCGGACTGGGCATCCACGGCCGGCTCCTCGAAGACACAGGGACAGGACTGCGCCGGTGGGGTCGGCGGCGAACAAAATAGCGAAGGGGTGTGACAGGAGATCAACGCGGGGCTCGTGATCAACCAGCCCTCCCGTCCACACCGTTGGCCCAGCCGCGCCCCCGTGCCACCCTGAAGGCAGACGACGGGGAGGCGGCGTATGAGCGACCGCGCGCGACCGGCAGACGAGTCAGGGCCCTCCGCACACAAGACACACAAGACACACGAGACACACAAGGCTCGCTTGGCACGCGAGGACCCGCCCGGAAAAGGCGAGCGGATCGCCGACTGGGCCGACGGACGGCTGGGCCTCATGGCCCTGGCCAGGACCAACCTGCGCAAGGTGTTCCCCGACCACTGGTCCTTCATGCTCGGCGAGATCTGCCTCTACAGCTTCCTCATCCTGATCCTCACCGGCATCTACCTCACGCTCTTCTTCGAACCCAGCGGCGCCGAGGTCGTCTACCACGGCTCGTACGAACCGCTCGACGGCATCGTCATGACCAAGGCGTACGAGTCGACCCTGCACATCAGCTTCGACGTACGCGGCGGCCTGCTGATCCGGCAGATCCACCACTGGGCCGCGGTCGTCTTCGTCGCCGGCATGCTCGTGCACATGATGCGGGTGTTCTTCACCGGCGCGTTCCGCAAGCCCCGCGAGATCAACTGGCTGTTCGGCTGGACCCTGTTGTTCCTCGGCATCATCACCGGACTGACCGGCTACTCGCTCCCCGACGACCTGCTCTCCGGCACCGGCGTCCGCTTCGCCGACGGCGCGATCCTGTCCGTCCCGATCGTCGGGACGTACCTGTCGATGTTCCTGTTCGGCGGCGAGTTCCCCGGACACGACATCATCTCGCGGTTCTTCCCGATCCACGTCCTGCTGCTGCCCGGCATCATGCTGGGCCTCGTCGTCGCCCACCTGATCCTGGTCTTCCACCACAAGCACACCCAGTACCCCGGGCCCGGACGCGACCAGAAGACCGTGGTCGGCATGCCCTTCCTGCCCGTCTACATGGCCAAGGCGGGCGGCTTCTTCTTCCTGGTCTTCGGCGTCCTCGCCCTGATGGGCGGCCTCGCCACCATCAACCCCGTCTGGGCCTTCGGCCCCTACCGCCCCGACCTGGTGACCACCGGCGCCCAGCCCGACTGGTACCTCGGCTTCTCCGAGGGACTGATCCGCGTCATGCCCGGCTGGGAGATCAACGCCTTCGGCCACACCCTGGCCCTCGGTGTCCTCATCCCCTTCAGCCTCTTCCCGCTGCTCCTGCTCGCCCTCGGCCTCTACCCCTTCCTGGAGGCCTGGGTCACCGGCGACAGACGCGAGCACCACCTCCTCGACCGCCCCCGCAACGCACCCGTGCGCACCGGCCTCGGCGTCGCCTGGCTCAGCCTGTACGTCGTCCTGCTGATCGGCGGCGGCAACGACATCGTCGCCACCCACCTCCACCTCTCCATCAACGCGATCACCTGGTTCGTACGGGTCTCCGTCTTCGTCGTCCCGGTCCTCGCCTTCCTGCTGACCAAACGGATCTGCCTCGGCCTCCAACTGCGCGACCGCGACAAGGTCCTGCACGGCCGCGAGACCGGCACCATCAAGCTGCTGCCGCACGGCGAGTACATCGAGGTCCACGAGCCCCTCACCCAGGCACAGCTGTTCACCCTCACCCAGCACGAGCAGAACCCGCCGTACGAGATCGGCCCGCGCGAGGACGCGGGCGGCGTACGACGCCAGGTCACCCGCTCCCAGCGGCTCCGCGCCCGGCTGTCCCGCCGCATGTACGGACCCGGGACGCACGTGGCCAAACCCACCCCCGAGGAGTACCGGGAACTCACCGGCGGGGAACACCCGCACTGAGCCCGCCCCACCAGCAACAGCCGCCTACGTGTCGCACTCCAGCACTGTCCGGCACAGCGCGCACCGCGCCCGCACCCGGCCGCTCACCGGCACCCGGATCCGCTGGTGACACGTCGGACAGGGGAACGACACCCGCAGCCGCCCCCGGCCGTCGGGAGCGAAGGCGTACGGCACACCGGGCCGCGGCCCCGGAGCGTGCCGCCGGTCCCGGGCGTACCGCCTCCGCCCCGCCCAGCCGGCCCCCGTCAGCGGCGGCTGCTCCGCGTCCTGCCGAGCCCGGTCCAGACCCTTGCGGTACGCCGTGTACGCCTGCGGACTGGTGAACCACACCGACGGATCCTCACCGAACAGCAGCGCCCGCTTCGCCAGGACGTAGCCGAACTCCTCCGGCGTGAGATACCCGAGCTTCTGCGACGACACCTCGTCCTCCCGGTACGCGTCCAGCAGCAGCCAGCCCGCGCCCAGATACGTCGCCGCCGTGTCCGTGAGGATCTCGTTCTCCGCCGTCGAAGGGAACGACAGGTCCAGCCGGTGCAGATAGACGTGCGCCACCTCGTGCGCCAGCGCCGCCCCGATGTCCCGGCGATGCGTACGGAACCGCTCGTTCAGCTCCACGAAGTACTCGGGACCCGCCGCGAGTTCCACGTTCGCCGCATGCGTCATCTCGCGGAAGCTCACCACCAGCCGGGCGTCGGGAAGCCGGAAGTGCCGCACCATCTCCCGGGCCACCCGCTGCGCGCCCAGATACAGGTCGTCGGTGTCGCAGAACGCCACGTCCGCCGGGGCCACACTCGCCGCGAAGGTCTGCACCGTGTCGTACGAGAGCCGCCTGTACAGCGCGGTGACAGCGGCCCGCACCGTCTCCAGATGCGGGTAGCCGTGCTCGACCGGTCCGCCGTTCGCCACGCCCTACCCCCAAAGACGCCCAGAACCTCCCCACCACTGTATGCGCGGCACGGGCTCGGTGAGGGGCGCGCGGTGCGGGGGCGCTCGCGGTGACGGGGCGCTTGCGGTGACGGGGCGCGATGTCCCGCGCTCCGCGCGCCGCATAGGGTGGACCCCCATGACCACCAGCACCCCCGGTACCGGGACCGGAGATGTCGACGCCGCCGTCCTCCAGGAGCTCGACCGGCTCCGCGACAGCATCGACAACATCGACGCGGCCGTCGTCCACATGCTCGCCGAGCGCTTCAAGTGCACCCAGCAGGTCGGCCGCCTCAAGGCCGCCCACCAGCTGCCGCCCGCCGACCCGGCCCGCGAGTCCCGGCAGATCGCCCGCCTGCGCAGCCTCGCCGAGAACGCCAAACTCGACCCCGCGTTCGCCGAGAAGTTCCTGGGCTTCATCATCGCCGAGGTGATCCGGCACCACGAGCGCATCGCCGGAGACACCGCCGCCGACCCGGCGGTCGGCACGCACTGACCGCCGCCGACCCGGCGGCCCCCACGCACCGGCGTGACACGGACGCGCGGAGCAGGCCCGGCCGCCGCCCGCGCCGGCCCGCTCCTGTCCGGCATCCGCCTGCCCGGCATGCCTGCCCGGCATGCCTGCCCGGCATCAGCGCCGCCCTCGCGCTGGGCGTCGCCGCGGACGCGGATACAAGCCGCTGACCGGACCACCCCTGTGCGTGGTCCGCGCCATCAGGCAGCATGGCGGGCATGTCCGTACTGACGCGCGACGAAGCGCAGCTCCGAGCACAGTTCCTCGACGTCCACCGGTACGCGGTCGACCTCGACCTCACCACCGGCGACGAGACCTTCGACTCCCGCACCGAGATCCGGTTCACCGCACGGACCGACGGGGACACGTTCGTCGAGCTGAAGCCCGCCGAGTTGCGCGCCGCCACGCTCGACGGACAACCCCTCGACCCCGAGAGCCTCGACGGCAACCGACTCCCCCTGAAGAACCTCACCGCCGGCGAGCACGAACTGCGCGTCCACGCCACGATGCGCTACTCCCGCACCGGCGAGGGCATGCACCGCTTCACGGACCCCACCGACGGCGAGACGTACGTCTACACCCAGATGTTCATGGACGACGTCCAGCGAGTCTTCGCCGCCTTCGACCAGCCTGACCTCAAGGCCGTCTTCGACCTCACCGTCACCGCCCCCGACGGCTGGACCGTCCTCGCCAACGGCATCACCGAACACCTCGGGCAGGGCCGCTGGCGCGCCGCCACCACCCCGCTCATCTCCACCTACCTCGTCGCCGTCGCCGCCGGCCCCTGGCACTCGGTCCGCACCGAACACCGCGGCCTGCCCTTCGGCATCCACTGCCGCCGCTCCCTCGCACCCCACCTCGACACCGACGCCGACGAGATCCTCGACATCACCCGCGCCTGCTTCGACCGCTACCACGAGAAGTTCAACGAGCCCTACCCCTTCGACTCCTACGACCAGGCCTTCGTCCCCGAGTTCAACGCCGGCGCCATGGAGAACCCCGGACTCGTCACCTTCCGCGACGACTTCGTCTACCGCTCCGCCGTCACCGACACCGAACGCCAGACCCGCGCCATGGTCATCGCCCACGAGATGGCCCACATGTGGTTCGGCGACCTCGTCACCCTCAAGTGGTGGGACGACATCTGGCTGAACGAGTCCTTCGCCGAGTACATGGGCTACCAGACCACCCTCGAAGCCACCCGCTTCACCCAGCCCTGGGTCGAGTTCGGGGTCACCCGCAAGGCCTGGGGCTACGACGCCGACCAGCGCCCCACCACCCACCCCGTCGCCCCCGAAGCCGTCGACGACACCGCCTCCGCCCTGCTCAACTTCGACGGCATCTCCTACGCCAAGGGCGCCTCCGCCCTGCGCCAACTCGTCACCTGGCTCGGCGAGAAGGACTTCCTCGCCGGCATCAACACCCACTTCGAACGACACCGGTTCGCCAACGCCACCCTCGCCGACTTCATCGACTCCCTCGCCTCCGCCACCGACCGCGACGTCCACGCCTGGGCCGACGCATGGCTGCGCACCACCGGCGTCGACACCCTCACCCCCCTCATCGACACCACCGACGGCACCCGCACCCTCACCGTCGAACGCACCGGCAGCCGCCCCCACCGCGTCACCGCCGGCCTCTACGACCACGACCTCACCGACGACGGCGGCCTCACCCTGCGCGAACGCGTCGACCTCGACATCCCCCAGACCACCCCGCACCCCCTCGGCAAACGGCCCGCGCTGCTCCTCCTCAACGACGGCGACCTGACCTACGCCAAGGTCCGCTTCGACCCCGAGTCCTTCGAGACGCTCCGCACCCACCTGTCCGGCCTGCCCGACCCGCTCACCCGCGCCGTCGTCTGGAACGCTCTCAGGGACGCCGTCCGCGACGGCGAACTCCCGCCCGCCGCCTACCTCGAGACCGCCCGCACCCACCTCCCGCACGAGACCGACCTCGCCCTCGTCCAGGGCGTCCTCGCCTTCGCCGCCACCCAGGTCGCCGACCGCTACCTGAGCCCCGAGGAACGCCCCGCCGCCCTGGCCACCCTCAGTTCCCTGTGCCGCGACCTCATCCGGCGCAGCGAGGACGGCGACCACCCCGGCCTGCGCCTCGTCGCCGTACGCCACTTCATCGACGTCGCCGCCCACCCCGACACCATCGCCGCCTGGCTCGCCGAAGGCACCGTGCCCGGCGGCCCCGAACTCGACCCCGAACTGCGCTGGCGCATCCTCGCCCGCCTCGCCGTCCTCGGCGCCACCGACGAGGCCGCCATCACCGCCGAACTGAACCGGGACCCCAGCGCCACCGGCCAGGAAGGCGCCGCCCGCTGCCGCGCCTGTCTGCCCGACCCCGAGACCAAGCGCGCGGCCTGGGAGGCGATGTTCGCCTCCGACGACCTCTCCAACTACCTGTTCACCGCCACCGCCCGCGGCTTCTGGCAGCCCGAACAGGCCGACCTCGTACGGGAGTACATCCCGCGCTACTTCGAGGACGCCGTCGCCGTGGCCGCCCGCCGCGGCCCCGCCATCGCCACCGCGGCCGGCCGCTGGGCCTTCCCGGCCCACGCCGTCGACGCCGAGACCCTCACCCTCGGCGAGGCCTGCCTGCGCGAGTCGGCCCCCGCCCCGTCCCTCGGCCGCACCCTCGCCGACCAACTCGACGACCTGGCACGAGCGTTGCGCGTACGGGAGGCGTAGCACCCCCCTTCACCCCGGCCGACGTCCGCCCCGCCCTCTCGAGGACGGGGCGGACGTCCGTCTTTCCGCGGGCTCACGTCAACCGCACGCCCGGCGCCGCCCCTTCCTCACCCGGCGCTCTCACACGTTTTCGCCGCACGGGAGTACCCACGATCGGGTTCCGATCGTTGCGCAGTCCGGCCGCGCCGCCCCGGCAAGCCCGCCTGACCCTGCCCCCGAGGCCCGTGCCCCCGAGGAGAGCCCATGAGCACGCCGCCCCTCACCTCAGGACCCGAAGGGCCGGGCGCCCTCAGGCCGTTGCTCCACACCGCACCCGCCCCGACGACCCGACCCAGCTCCTCGAACTCGTGGAAGGAACCACCCCCCCGATGGCCCACCCCCCACACCACGAACCCGCGGCACCCCGCGACCTGACCGGCATCGGGATCGGCCCCTTCAACCTCTCCCTCGCCGCCCTCGCCCAGCCCCTCACCCAACTCGACACCGTCTTCTACGAACAACGGCCCCGCTTCGACTGGCACCCCGGACTCCTCATCGAGGGCACCACCCTCCAAGTCCCCTTCCTCGCCGACCTCGTCACCCTCGCCGACCCCACCAGCAACTGGACCTTCCTCCAGTACCTCAGGACCCGCGACCGGCTCTACCCCTTCTACTTCGCCGAGCGCTTCCACATCCACCGCGCCGAATACGACGCCTACTGCCGCTGGGTCTCGGAGAACCTCCCCGGACTGCACTTCTCCCACCAGGTCGACGCCGTCCGCTGGAACCCCCAACGCGCCCTCTTCGAAGTCGACTTCACCCAACTCGACGCCGACGGCGAAGCCGAAGCCCTCGGCCGCACCTACACCAGGAACATCGTCCTCGGCATCGGCAGCACCCCCCACATCCCCAGCCCCCTCAAGCCGCTCGCCGACGCTCCCGGCGTCCCCGTCCTGCACGCCGCCGACTACCTCGACCACCGCGACGCCCTCCTCGCCGCCGGGCACGTCACCGTCGTCGGCTCAGGCCAGTCCGGCGCCGAGATCTTCCTCGACCTCCTGCGCCACCGCCCCACCGGCCGCGAACGCCTCCACTGGATCGGCCGCACCGAGGCCTTCGCCCCCATGGAGTACTCCAAACTCGGCCTCGAACACTTCACCCCCGACTACACCCGCTACTTCCACGCCCTCACCGAACCCGTCCGCGACCAACTCGTCGCCCGCCAGGGCCAACTGCACAAGGGCATCGACGCCGGCACCCTCGCCGCCATCCACGACGAGCTCTACCGCCGCACCCTCGACGGCGGCTGGCCCGACGCCGTCCTCACCCCCGGCGTCCAGGTCCGCACCGCCGGCCGCATGGCCACCACCAAGATCGAACTCCACCTCGAACACACCCAGCAGCACACCCGCACCCGCCTCACCACCGACGCCGTCGTCCTCGCCACCGGCTACCACGAACGCCCCCTCGACCAACTCCTCGCCGGACTCGACCCCTACCTGCGCCGCGACAGCAGCGAACGCCCCCGCGTCGACGAGCACCACCGCCTCGTCCTCGACCCCACCATCACCGGCACCGCCTTCGTCCAGAACGCCGAACTCCACACCCACGGCGTCGGCACCCCCGACCTCGGCCTCGCCGCCCACCGCAGCGCCACCATCCTCAACACCCTCACCGGGAAAGACCCCTACCCCCTCCCACCCCGGACGGCCTTCACCACCTTCGGCCTCGAACAGCCCGCCGCGGTACCCGGAGCACGGCAGACACACCGGCTCACCCCCCTCACCGACCGGGCCCATGACACAGTGAAACCATGACGAGCCCTTCGCCCGAACCGCCCCGCGTCGCCGTCCGCGGCGAAGCACACCTCGAAGCCGAACCCGAGACAGCACGCATCACCGTCACCGTCAACGCCCGTGGCCGCGACCGACGTTCGGCCCTCGACGACCTCACCCGACGCAACGCCGCCGCCCTCGACCTCATCAAGAGCCACGGCGACGCCGTAGAACGCCTGGAGACCGGCCACCTCACCATCACCCCCGAACTCAGCGAACGCGGCCGAGGCGAACGCGTCCGCACCCACCACGGACACGTCCAGATCACCGCCGTACTCTCCGACTTCACCCTCCTCGGCGAACTCACCACCCGCCTCGCCGACCTCGAACTCACCCGCGTCGACGGCCCCTGGTGGGCACTGCGCCCCGACTCACCGGCCCGCACCCAGGTCCGCCGGCAGGCCGTACGCGAAGCCGTCCAGCGCGCCCGCGAATACGCGGAAGCCCTCGGCAGCACCCTGACCGGCCTCATCGACATCGCCGACATCGGCACGGAACACGCCGAACCCCGCGTCCGCACAGCCCCCCGCGCCCCCGGCTACGGAGCACCCGCGGAAAACACACCGCCTCCCGCACTCGACCTCGAACCCCAACGCCAGCACCTCTACGCCCAGGTCACCGCCCGCTTCACGATGACGCCACCGCACCTGTGAACCGACCGAGCCCGGAATTCGAATGAATAACCCAACGGAATATTCCAGGCTGCTTGATTCAAGACTTGTCAATCCCCCTTCACCCGAAGGTCCTTGAGCAGTCACGTCACACCAAATCTCTACCCGCGGGTAAGGCCTAGGCTCGAAACCATGCGCCGAGCAAAGATCGTCTGCACACTGGGACCCGCCACCGACGCGTACGACCAGATCAAAGCCCTGGTCGAAGCCGGAATGGACGTCGCCCGATTCAACCTCAGCCACGGCACCCACGCCGAACACGAGGAGCGCTACCAGCACGTACGCAAGGCCTCCGACGAAATCGGCCGCAGCGTCGGAATCCTCGCCGACCTTCAAGGCCCGAAGATCCGACTCGGCCGCTTCACCGAAGGCCCCGTACTCCTCGAACGCGGCGACCCCTTCACCATCACCGTCGAGGACGGCGCCCAGGGCGACCGCCACCAGTGCGGAACCACCCACCCCGGCCTCGCCACCGACGTCACCCCCGGCGAACGCATCCTCGTCGACGACGGCAAGGTCAGCCTCGAAGTCACCTCCGTCGACGGACCCCGCGTCCACACCACCGTGCTCGAAGGCGGCGTCGTCTCCGACCACAAAGGCCTCAACCTGCCCGGCGTCGCCGTCTCCGTCCCCGCCCTCTCCAAGAAGGACGAGACCGACCTCCGCTGGGCCCTGCGCACCGGCTTCGACACCATCGCCCTCTCCTTCGTCCGCAGCGGCAAGGACATCAAGGACGTCCACCGCGTCATGGACGAGGAAGGCCGGCGCCTGCCCGTCATCGCCAAGATCGAGAAACCCCAGGCCGTCGACGCCATCGAGGACATCGTCGCCGCCTTCGACGGCCTCATGGTCGCCCGCGGCGACCTCGGCGTCGAAATGCCCCTGGAGCAGGTCCCCATCGTCCAGAAGCGCGCCATCAAACTCGCCAAACGCAACGCCAAGCCGGTCATCGTCGCCACCCAGATGCTCGACTCGATGATCGAGAACGCCCGGCCCACGCGCGCGGAGGCCTCCGACGTCGCCAACGCGATCATCGACGGCACGGACGCGGTGATGCTGTCGGGTGAGACGAGCGTGGGCAAGCACGCCGTGGAAACGGTCCGCACGATGGCCCGTATCGCCGAGGCGGCGGAGGAGGACATCCTCGCCAAGGGCCTACCGGCCTTGACGGAAAGGAACAAACCCCGCACCCAGGGCGGCGCGGTCGCCCGCGCGGCGGCGGAGACGGGCGACTTCCTCGCCGCCAAGTTCCTGGTGGCCTTCACCCAATCCGGAGACACCGCCCGCCGCCTCTCCCGCTACCGCTCCCCGATCCCCCTCCTCGCCTTCACCCCCGAACCGGCCACCCGCTCCCAACTCAGCCTCACGTGGGGCGTGGAAACGTTCCTGGGACCGCAGGCGGACTCGACGGACGCGATGGTGGACCAGGTGGACGAGTTGCTGTTGAAGTACGGCCGCTGCAAGAAGGGCGACGTGGTCGTCATCACGGCGGGCTCGCCTCCGGGAGTCGCGGGCTCGACGAACCTGGTGCGGGTGCATCACATCGGGGAGGACGACAGCCCTAAGTAGGGGACGGTCAGTATTTGGGCCCTACGT
This sequence comes from Streptomyces sp. V3I7, assembly GCF_030817495.1. NCBI lineage: Bacteria > Bacillati > Actinomycetota > Actinomycetes > Kitasatosporales > Streptomycetaceae > Streptomyces > Streptomyces sp. V3I7. The sequence continues at coordinate 1,622,580 of NZ_JAUSZK010000001.1, read as the reverse complement.
GGAGGTCCATGAGGGCGACGGAGGCTTTGCGGGCGACGGAGATGTTGAAGGGGTCGCTTCCGCGAGCCAGGGTGGTCCACTCGACGCCTACCTTGTCGAGGGTGTTCGTGAAGAGCTTCCGGATGTCGTCCGACTTGTTGGAGAAGAAATACCGAGGGTATTCGTAGCGCTTGCGCGCCCCGGCGACCAGCTTTTCCGTCCAGTTGATGATGCGGCAACCGTCGGAATGGATGAGCCCTCGGATGAAATCCCAAGGGTGCGCGTCGACGATTTCCTGCTGCCAGGGTTCAAGGGCGATGTGGCGTTCGTGCTTCTTGCCCCGGCCGTGTTGGGGGAACATGCAGGTCCAGTGCATGCTGTGAGACTTCACCTCCACGCAGCCGGTCTTGCGTCGTTGCCTGACGCTGGGCTGTGACATCACCTTGCGCATGGCATCCTCGGCGGCTGCGATGAGGCCGGTTTGTGTGGCGTCGCAGAAGATCGACAAGTGGTGCTGCTTGTACTTGGAGACGATGTGCCCGTCGCCGAGGTAGAGGCCGAGCAGGTAGGCGTACGCGACCTGGTCGACAGGGCGCCCGGTACACCTAGGACAGTCGGTCGGCTGATGGTAGATCTCGCCGCGAGCCTTGCGGTCTTCGCTCCGCCACCAGCCGACGGTCCCGCGCGGGATGTTGAGCTGCTCGGCGACCATACGGTTGGGGACGCCCTGGCGCATGAGTGCGACAGCATGAGCGCGGATCGAAGGACTGTGCTGTTCCATGCGGCCACTCTGTGTGATCGCCGACGGCCATATGCAGCAAAAAGCGGAGGACCATGCGAACGTGGTCCTCCGCTTTCCGTTCTGAGTGCCCGGTGTGGGATTCGAACCCACATGCCCTAAGGCACGGTGGTTTGAGCACCGCGAGTCTAACCAGATTCCTCCAACCGGGCAGGTCGTGGAACTGCATGGCAGTGTACCGGTTCACTGGAGGCTGCTGCAGCTAGGTAGGCTCTGTGGTTAGCGCAGCACCCGCCCGGCCCGTATCAAGGAGCCCCTGTGACCGCCCCCGAGTCGCCCCAGCCCACAGACGTGCCCGACGACGACAAGTCGCACGTGCCTCCGCTGACGACCCGCGTCGTCATCGCGGAGGACGAGGCGCTGATCCGGCTCGATCTGAAAGAGATGCTGGAGGAGGAGGGGTACACCGTCGTCGGCGAGGCCGGTGACGGGGAGCAGGCCGTGGAACTCGCCCGCGAGCACCGGCCCGACCTGGTGATCCTCGACGTGAAGATGCCCAAGCTCGACGGCATCTCCGCGGCCGAGAAGATCGCCGAGGAGTCCATCGCCCCGGTCCTCATGCTCACCGCCTTCTCGCAGCGCGACCTCGTCGAGCGGGCGAGGGACGCCGGTGCGATGGCGTACCTGGTGAAGCCGTTCAGCAAGAGCGACGTCGTGCCGGCGATCGAGATGGCCGTGTCCCGCTTCACCGAGCTGCGGGAGCTGGAGAAGGAGGTCGCCGACCTCTCCCAGCGCCTGGAGACCCGCAAGCTGGTGGACCGCGCGAAGTCCATTCTCCAGACGGAGTACGGGCTGTCCGAGCCGGCCGCGTTCCGGTGGATCCAGAAGACGTCGATGGACCGGCGGATGTCGATGCAGCAGGTCGCCGAGGCGGTCATCGCGGACAGCCAGGAGAAGAAGTCCGCCAAGGGCTGAGCAACAGTCGTACGGGAGAGGCCCGCGCCCCTGGATCCAGGGGCGCGGGCCTCTCCCATATACGGCGTCTACGGCATCAGTCCTCGCCGAGGTACGCCTTGCGTACCGACTCGTCGTGCAGCAGGTCCTGTCCGCTGCCGGAGAGGGCGATGGTGCCGACCTCCATGACGTGGCCCTGGTCGGCGAGCGAGAGGGCGGCCTGGGCGTTCTGCTCGACGAGCAGGATGGTGGTGCCCTGGGACTTCAGCTCGGCGATGGTGGCCATGATCTTCTGCATCATGATCGGCGAGAGGCCCATGGAGGGTTCGTCGAGCATGAGCAGCTTGGGCCGGGACATCAGGGCGCGGCCCATGGCGAGCATCTGCTGCTCGCCGCCGGAGAGGGTGCCGGCGGCCTGCTTGCGGCGTTCTCCGAGGATGGGGAAGAGGTCGTAGGCCCGTTGGATGTCCTTCTCGATGCCTTCCTTGTCCTTGCGGAGGAAGGCGCCGAGCTGGAGGTTCTCGGTGATGGTGAGGCGGGGGAAGATGTGCCGGCCTTCGGGGGAGTGGGCGAGGCCGAGGGCGACGATCTTGTGGGCGGGTACGCCGCTGAGCGGTTTGCCGTCGAAGAGGATCTTCCCGGAGGTGGGCTTGAGCAGTCCGGAGAGGGTGCGCAGGGTGGTCGTCTTGCCGGCGCCGTTGGTGCCGATGAGGGTGACGACCTGGCCGGCCTCGACGCTGAACGAGATGCCCTTGACGGCTTCGATCTTGCCGTAGGCGACCCGGAGGTCCTCGACCTCGAGGAGTGCGGTCACGGGGTCTCTCCCTTGGTGGTGCCGGTGGTGCTCTCCGCGTCGGTGGATTCGGCGTCGGATTCGGCTTCGGCGTCGGCGCTCTCGGTCTCCGTGGAAGCCTCGGCTGTCGCCGCCGCTTCGGCCGCCTCGACCTCCTGGACCTCGGCCTCGCCGGGGTCGCCCTCGAAGGGCTCGCCGAGGTAGGCGGCGACGACGCGTTCGTCGGCCTGGACGACCTCGGAGGTGCCCTCGACGAGCTTCTCGCCCTGGACGAGGACGGCGACGCGGTCGCACAGGTTGAAGATGAAGCGCATGTCGTGCTCGATGACGAGGACGGCGATGCCCTTGTCGCGGATGGCGAAGACGAGTTCCTCGGTGGCGCGGGTCTCCTGGGGGTTCATGCCGGCGGTGGGTTCGTCCAGCAGGAGCAGTCCGGGTTCGCTCGCGAGCGCGCGGGCGATTTCCAGCTTGCGCTGTTCGCCGTAGGGCAGGTTGCGGGCGAGGTGGTCGCGCTTGTGGTCGAGGCCGATGAACTCGAGGAGTTCCATGGCGCGTTCTTCGCTGGCCTTTTCGGCCTTCTTGAAGCCGGGGCCGCGCAGGAGGGCGGACCAGAGGCCTTCCTTGGTGCGGGTGTGGCGGCCGACGAGGACGTTCTCGAGGACCGTCATGTTGGCGAAGAGGCGGATGTTCTGGAAGGTGCGGGCGATGCCGGCCTGGGTGACGAGGTGGGGCTTGGGCGGCAGGACGGTGCCCTTGTAGGCGACGGTGCCTTCGGTGGGGGTGTAGAGCCCGGTGAGGCAGTTGAAGAAGGTGGTCTTGCCGGCGCCGTTGGGGCCGATGAGGCCGACGATCTCGCCGCTGTTGACGGTGAAGTCGACGGAGCGTACGGCGGTGAGTCCGCCGAAGCGCATGGTGACGTCGCGGGCTTCGAGTACGGGTGTGGTCATGGTGGTGGTCACGCCCCCGCCTTGGTGACGGACGTGATGGACGACGGTTCGTCGGTCAGCGTCGCTTGTTCTGGGATGTCGAGTTGGCCGGTCTCGTGGAATTCGAGTTGGCGGCGGCGGTTGGCGATGATGCCCTCGGGGCGGAAGCGCATGAGGAGGACGAGGGCGATGCCGAAGGCGAGGAGTTCGTAGTTCTGGAGGAACTGGAGCTTCTCGGGGATGAGGTAGAGCAGGCTGGCGCCGAGGAGGGGGCCGCTGACGGTGCCCATGCCGCCGAGGACGACGGCGGCGAGGAGGAAGGCGGAGTTGGGCGGGGCGGCGCCGGCGAACTGGTAGGGCTGCGGGTTCACGCTGTAGTTGACGTGAGCCATGACCGTGCCGGCGAGTCCTGCGAGGGAGGCACCGAGGGCGAAGGCGATGAGTTTGACGCGGAAGCCGTTGATGCCCATGGCGGTGGCGGCGGTCTCGTCCTCGCGGATGGCGATCCAGGAGCGGCCGATGCGGGAGTCGGCGGCGCGGGTGAAGACGAGGACGACGATGGCCGTGACGATGAGCATGAGGAACAGGTAGTTGGCGAATCGGCCGAGGGTGAATCCGGCGATGTCGTGGGAGTCGCCGAGGTTGAGTCCGAAGAGCTCGATGTCGGGGATCCGGGAGATGCCGTTGGGGCCGTTGGTGAGGTTGGGTCCGGAGTCGCCGTCGAGGTTGTTGACGGTGATGCGGAAGATCTCTCCGAAGCCGAGGGTGACGATGGCGAGGTAGTCGCCGCGCAGGCGCAGGGTGGGTGCGCCGATGAGGACGCCGAAGACGAGGGAGGCGCCCATGCCGGTGAGGGCGGCGGCCCAGAAGGGGAACTGGACGCCGGCGAAGCGGGAGAACTCGGAGCCGGAGACGAGGGCGGCGGCGTAGGCGCCGACGCCGAGGAAGGCGACGTATCCGAGGTCGAGGAGGCCGGTGAGGCCGACGACGATGTTCAGGCCGAGGGCGACGGTGGCGAAGATGAGGATGCTGACGCCGAGGTTGGCGTTGTGGTCGTTGCTCTGGGTGAAGGGGAAGACCGCGGCGGCGGCGAAGGCGAGGCCGGCGGCGAATCCCTTGTGCCGGGCGCAGATGGCCGCGTAGCGGTCGAGGAGTCCGGCGTGGATGAGGGCGATGGTGCCGAAGACGATGAGGATCAGGTAGCCGATGAAGGTTTCGCTGGCGTCGTCGTCGATGCCGATGCCGTAGGTGAAGACGACGAGGGCGAGGGCGGTGGCGATGGCGATGGTGAGGCGTTCGGCCCAGGCGCGGGGCGTCGTGGTGGCCTTGGGTGTTGTGGGCTTGGCGAGCCGCAGGTAGCGGTATGCGCGGTAGTAAATGCCGAGCATGCGGTGTGCGGCCCAGCTCGACTTGCGCTGGGAGTCGGCGGTGTGCCGGTCGAGGGGCAGGCCGAGTGCGCCGCCGGCGAGGATGAGGGCGGCGACGGCGGCGATGTATCCGCCGGGTTCGAGGTTGGCGAGGCCGCCGAGGTCGACGGCGATGGCGATGATGGTGAACCAGACGACGGCGAAGGTGCCGAGGGAGATGAGTGCGAGGGGGTTGTTGCTGCGGCTGGGGGTGAGCCGGTCCAGGCCGGGGACGCCGTAGGCGGCGAGGGCGAGGACGAGGGCGAGGACCGCGCCGATGAGGGTGATGACCTGGAGGCCCGCGGGGTAGCCGTAGATGGTGAGGTCGCCGGGAAAGGCTGCGGTCCATGTCCATGCGAGGAAGGTGGACGCGAGGGTGAGGACGGCGCCTGCGGTGGCCAGCGCGCGTGCGAGGGCTGCGGGCAGCGGGATGACGGGGGTGGTCTCGATGTCGGTCATGCTGCTCACGCCCTGTCCGCGACGCGTTCGCCGAGCAGGCCTTGTGGCCTGAAGAGGAGTACGAGGATGAGCAGGACGAAGGCCCAGACGGCGGCCCAGCCCTGTCCGCCGAGCTGCTGCATGCCGGGGACGTCGGCGATGTAGGCGGTGGCCATGGCTTCGGCGAGGCCGAGGACGAGGCCGCCGAGCATGGCGCCGTAGATGTTGCCGATGCCGCCGAGGACGGCGGCGGTGAAGGCCTTGAGGCCGGCGATGAAGCCCATGTCGTAGGCGATGGAGCCGTACTTGAGGCCGTAGGAGACGCCGGCGACGGCGGCGAAGAGGCCGCCGATGGCGAAGGCGATGACGATGATGCGGTTGGTGTCGATGCCCATGAGCTGTGCGGTGTCCGGGTCCTGGGCGGTGGCCTGCATGGCGCGGCCGGTGCGGGAGAGGCGGACGAAGAGGGCGAGGACGGCCATGCACAGGGGGGCGGCGACGAGGAGGAAGAGGTCGCCGCTCTGGATGGTGATGTGGCCGAGATGGAAGGGGCCGACGGGGAGCTGGGGGAAGACGCGGGCGGACTTGGCGTCGGGGTACCAGTTGAAGACGGCCTGCTGGAGGGCGAGGGAGAGGCCGATGGCGGTGATGAGGGGGGCGAGGCGTGGTGCGCCGCGCAGTGGCCGGTAGGCGAAGCGTTCGGCGCCGACGGCGATGAGCACGGCGACGAGTGCTCCGCCGATGAGCATGGCTGGTAGGGCAATCCACATGGATATGCCGTCCGGCAGGGCGAGGTAGACCGTGAGTGCGCCGAAGCCTCCGGTCATGAAGATCTCGCCGTGGGCGAAGTTGATGAGCTGGACGATGCCGTACACCATCGTGTAGCCGATGGCGATCAGGCCGTACATCGAGCCGAGGAACAGCCCGTTGGCCAGCTGCTGCGGCAGGGTGTTCACCGCATGGCCTCCATGTGGTGGGGAGTAACAGGGGTCTGGGGTAGAACAGGGGCCGCGCGGAGACGGTGGTCTGTGCCGCGCGGCCCGGGGTGGTGCGAGGGTCAGTTCTTGGGCTCGAAGGTGCCGCTCTTGACGGACTTCCACTCGCCCTTGGTGACCTGGTAGACCGTCAGCTGCTTGTTGGTGGTGTCGCCGAACTCGTCGAACGAGATCTTTCCGGAGATGCCCTCGAAGGACGTCTTCTGGATGGCGTCGGTGACCTGGGCGCGGGCGTCGCTGGGGACCTTGCCGTCCTTCACGACCTGGCCGACGGCCTTGATGATGGCGGTGGCGGCGTCGTAGGAGTAGCTGCCGTAGGTGCCGTAGTCGCCGGGGTACTTCTTGGCCTTGTAGGCGGCGACGAAGTCCTTGGCGGCGGGCAGGGTGTCGACGGGGACGCCGATGGAGGTGACGAGGTCGCCCTCGGAGGCCTTGCCTGCGGTCTTGATGAAGGTCGGGGTGAACATGCCGTCGCCGCCGAACAGCGGGATCTTGACGCCGCCGTCCTTGAGCTGCTTGGTCAGGACCTGGGACTCGTCGTACTGGCCGCCGTAGTAGAGGATGTCGGCCTTCGAGTTCTTGATCTTGGTGACGAGGGTGGAGAAGTCGCGGTCGCCGACGCTGACGTGGTCGGTGCCGACGATCTTGCCGCCCTGCTTGGCGAACTGCTGCTTGAAGATCTTGGAGAGGCCGGCGCCGTAGGTCTGCTTGTCGTCGACGACGAAGGCCTTCTTCTTCTTGAGGCCGTTGAAGGCGTAGTCCGCGGCGAACCCGCCCTGGTAGGCGTCGGTGGTGGCGGTGCGGAAGTACGTCTTGTACGGGCGGACCTTCTTGGTCTGCCAGTCCTTGCCCTGGGTGAGCTCGGGGTTGGTGTTGGACGGCGAGATCTCCACCAGGTTGGCGGTGGCGAAGACCTGCTGCATCTGCGTGGCCACACCGGAGTTGAGCGGGCCGATGGTGCCGAGGACGTCGTTGTCCGCGACGAGCTGGCTGGCGTTCTGCTGGCCGGTGGCGGGCAGCGCCTTGTCGTCGAGGGCCTTGATCTTGAAGGTGACGCCGGGGACGGTCTTGTTCTTGTTGGCGTCGTCGACGGCGATCTGCGCGCCGTACTGGATGCCGAGGCCGGTGGCCGAGTTCTGGCCGGTGAGCGGGGCGTCGACGCCGATGACGACGGTGGTGTTGCCGCTGTCACCGCTCTTGCCGTCGTCGTTGCGGGAGCCGCAGGCGGTGAGAGTCAGAGCTCCGGTGGTGAGGACGGAGGTAAGAATCACCAGTGAACGCTGTCGCACAATCAGTCCTTTCCGCAGGCACGCCCTTCCCCACGGGGGACAGCGGGTGCCGCGCCGGTACCGAACTCCTGATGGAGCGGTGACTGGCCGTGACTCTAAGGCCGGTACGAGGGCCGGGACATCGGCGTGGACCGGCTTGTGACGTTCTTGTTATGACCCTTCGGGCGGCGAGCTGCGTGCCTGACGTGGGAGGGGCGTTGACGGGTCCGGTGGAAATCGTGCCGGGCCCGCGTGTCGAGAACGCGCACTTCCGGTTGGCAGTTGGCGTTGCGGCGGGCGCGCCGCGGGGCGCGGGTGAGGGGCGGAGTGCGGGAGGGGTAGAGGTCGGCGCGGTGGGGGAGACGCGTCTGCGGTGTGGATGACGTGTGAGTTACGGAGTGTGACATCGGTGTGCGCAGGTGGCGCGGAGGCGGCGGTGCGGTGGCCGAAGGTTCCGGTGCACAACTTCCGGGAAAGGAGGGGGCGTTGGTTCGGCCAATGTGCCGCGGGGTACGCCGGTCCCGGTCAGGCCCCGAGGCCGGTGGACGGTCGGGCAACTCCGCTCAGCTATAGAAACGCTGACGGCCCGGCGTACGCGCTGGGGGGCGTACGCCGGGCCGGTCGTCCGGTGAGGGGGCGCGGAGGTCAGCCCGCCGAGGGGGTCTCGCGGAGCAGGCAGGTGAGCCGGGCGCTGCACACGCGGCGGCCCTGTTCGTCGCTGATGACGATCTCGTACGTCGCGGTCGAGCGGCCCCGGTGGACGGGGGTGGCGACGCCGGTGACCATGCCCGACCGCGCGCCGCGGTGGTGGGTGCAGTTGAGGTCGACGCCGACCGCGATCTTCGAGGGGCCGCCGTGGAGCATCGAGCCGATCGAGCCGAGGGTCTCGGCGAGCACGGCGGAGGCGCCGCCGTGCAGCAGTCCGTAGGGCTGGGTGTTGCCCTCCACGGGCATCGTCCCGACGACCTTGTCCGCGGAGGCCTCGATGATCTGGACGCCCATGCGCGTGCCGAGGTGGCCGGCGGAGAACAGTGCGGGCAGGTCGACGCCGAGCGCGGCGTACTCGTCGATGACCTCCTGCGGGAACTTCACGTGCTGCTGCTCACCCATGGGGCCGGGCTCCGTTCGTCGTCGGGTCGTCGTGGTCGGGCCGATGTACACCCGACTGAGCAAACGCTCAGTCGGGCGGCGATTGTTCCAGACGGACGCTGACCGGCCCGGCGGCCAGGGCCCGTCGCGACGCGTTCGGGGATGTCAGTGGGGCGTGGCAGGATCGGGGGCGTGGCAGAGACAGCATCGAAGAAGACCGACAAGACCCCGGGCGGCGGCCGTCCCCGGCTGATGCTCATGGATGGGCACTCGCTGGCCTACCGCGCGTTCTTCGCGCTGCCCGCGGAGAACTTCACGACCGCGACGGGCCAGCCGACGAACGCGATCTACGGTTTCGCGTCGATGCTGGCCAACACGCTGCGTGACGAGGCGCCCACGCACTTCGCGGTGGCGTTCGACGTCTCCCGCAAGACGTGGCGCTCGCAGGAGTTCACGGAGTACAAGGCGAACCGCTCCAAGACGCCGGACGAGTTCAAGGGCCAGGTCGAGCTGATCGGCGAGCTGCTCGACGCCATGCACGCCCAGCGTTTCGCGGTCGACGGCTTCGAGGCGGACGACGTCATCGCCACGCTCGCCACGCAGGCCGAGGCCGAGGGCTTCGAGGTGCTGATCGTCACCGGCGACCGCGACTCCTTCCAGCTGGTCTCCGAGCACACGACGGTGCTGTACCCGACGAAGGGCGTCTCCGAGCTGACCCGGTTCACCCCGGAGAAGGTCTTCGAGAAGTACGGATTGACGCCCGCCCAGTACCCCGACTTCGCGGCGCTGCGCGGTGACCCGTCCGACAACCTCCCCGGCATCCCGGGCGTCGGCGAGAAGACGGCCGCGAAGTGGATCAACCAGTTCGGTTCGTTCGCGGAGCTGGTGGAGCGCGTCGAGGAGGTCAAGGGCAAGGCCGGTCAGAACCTGCGCGACCACCTGGAGGCGGTCAAGCTCAACCGGCGGCTGACCGAGCTGGAGCGCCAGGTGGAGCTGGAGAAGACGGTCGCCGACCTGGAGCGGGCGCCGTACGACCGCAAGAGCGTCGCGATGATCCTGGACACCCTGGAGATCCGCAACCCCTCGCTGCGCGAGCGGCTCTTCGCCGTCGACCCCGGCGCCGAGGAGGCGGAGACCACCCCGGTCGCGGTCGACGGCGTGGAGCTGGACGGCAGGCAGCTCGGCACGGGCGAGCTGGCCGGCTGGCTCGCCGAGCACGGCACGGGGACGCTGGGCGTCGCCACCGTGGACAGCTGGGCGCGCGGTGCCGGCTCGGTCGCCGAGGTCGCGCTGGCCGCGGCCGACGGGGCGGCCGCCTGGTTCGACCCGGCCGAGCTGGACGAGGCCGACGAGAACGCCTTCGCGGCGTGGCTGGCCGACGCGGACCGGCCCAAGGTCTTCCACAACGCCAAGGGCGCCATGCGCGTCTTCGCGGAGCACGGCTGGACCATCGAGGGCGTCGGCATGGACACGGCGCTCGCCGCGTACCTGGTGAAGCCGGGCCGCCGCTCCTTCGACCTGGACGCGCTGTCCATGGAGTACCTGCACCGCGAGCTGGCCCCCGCCGCCGCGGCCGACGGCCAGCTCGCCTTCGGCGCGGACGACGGCGCCGAGGCCGAGGCCCTGATGATCAAGGCCCGTGCCATCCTCGACCTGGGCGAGGCCTTCGAGGGGCGCCTGGAGGAGGTCGGCGCCGCGGGCCTCCTGCGCGACGTCGAACTGCCGACGTCCGCGCTGCTGGCCCGCATGGAGCGCCACGGCATCGCCGCCGACCGCGCCCATCTGGAGGCGATGGAGCAGACGTTCGCGGCCGCCGTGCAGCAGGCCGTGAAGGAGGCGCACGCGGCGGCCGGGCACGAGTTCAACCTGGGCTCGCCCAAGCAGCTCCAGGAGGTCCTCTTCGGCGAGCTGGCGCTGCCCAGGACGAAGAAGACGAAGACCGGCTACACCACCGACGCCGACGCGCTGGCCTGGCTCGCGACCCAGACCGACAGCGAACTGCCGGTGATCATGCTCCGCCACCGTGAGCAGGCGAAGCTGCGCGTCACGGTCGAGGGTCTGATCAAGACGATCGCGGGCGGCGACGACCGCATCCACACCACCTTCAACCAGACGGTGGCCGCGACCGGCCGGCTGTCCTCCACGGACCCGAACCTCCAGAACATCCCGGTCCGCACCGACGAGGGCCGCGCGATCCGCCGCGGCTTCGTGGTCGGTGAGGGCTTCGAGTCCCTGATGACCGCCGACTACAGCCAGATCGAGCTGCGCGTGATGGCCCACCTCTCCGAGGACGAGGGCCTGATCGAGGCGTTCAACTCCGGCGAGGACCTGCACACCACGGTCGCCTCGCAGGTGTTCGGCGTCGAGCGCTCCGCCGTGGACGCGGAGATGCGCCGCAAGATCAAGGCGATGTCGTACGGCCTGGCGTACGGCCTGTCGGCCTTCGGTCTCTCCCAGCAGCTGAACATCGAGGCCGCCGAGGCGCGTGCCCTGATGGACACCTACTTCGAGCGCTTCGGCGGGGTACGGGACTATCTGCGCCGGGCCGTCGACGAGGCGCGGGCCACGGGCTACACGGCGACGCTCTTCGGGCGCCGCCGCTACCTGCCCGATCTCAACAGCGACAACCGCCAGCGCCGCGAGGCGGCCGAGCGCATGGCCCTGAACGCGCCGATCCAGGGCACGGCGGCCGACATCGTCAAGATCGCCATGCTCAACGTCGACCGGGCCCTGCGCGAGGCGAAGCTCACCTCCCGCATGCTCCTCCAGGTCCACGACGAAATCGTCCTGGAGATCGCCCCCGGCGAGCGCGAGCGGGTCGAGGAACTCGTCCGCCACGAGATGGCCCACGCCGTCGACCTCCGCGCCCCGCTGGACGTCTCGGTCGGCGTGGGCCGCGACTGGGAATCGGCCGCCCACTGAGCCTGCGGCGGCTGAAGCGGAAGGGGGGCGTTGCGGCACGGGGTGCCGCAGCGCCCCGTTCTTCGGGCAGGCCGGAAAGTTCCGGCCGGCAACCCCCGGAGGGCCCGTCACTCACGTGGCCCCCGTCAGAACGCCCCGTCCACCCCCGGCGGTCAGGATGCGGGCATGGGTATACGCATGCTCCACCGCAGGACGGCGCACCCGTGGACCACGGCATGGGCGGACGCCGCCGCGGCCCCGTCGATGCGGCCTCCGCTGGTCCTGGCCCTCGCGGCCGACGCAAGCACCGCCCGTATCCCGACCGACCTGGCCGCGGTCATGCGCACCGCCGTGACGGATCTCCGGCGGCGGTTCAGGCGCCGTCTGCGCCGGCCCGGCCCGGCCGCCGCCTGGCGGCAGTGGGCCGACCTTCTGCGCGGCTACCTCGCGCTGCTGCTCACCCTGCTGCCCAGACCGCGCCCGTCGCGCACCGTCACCGTCTTCGTGGCGACCCTCACCGAGCGACCGGGCAGCGCGGCCCAGCGCCGCGCCCGGCGGCGGCGGCCGGACGCCGGCCTCTGAGCCCACCGACGTACGCCGACCCTCAGCAGTGGCCCGCCGCCCCGACAGCGGCGGCATCCCCACCACTTCGCAGGCCAACGCAGCCCCTCCGGTGACGACATGTGGCCAACACGGGGACATCGGGCGGCAATGCATGTCCGCGCAAAGCAAGTTGTCGTAGGGTCACCTGAGGTCGCCGGCCGCGGGGTTCGGTCGACCGCGCCGGGTCAGCTCGTACAAGGACAGCCTCGTACAGGGACAGCGGGGGGCAACCAGAACAGAGGCTCAACCGTCACACCACCACGGCGAGGCAGGCAGACAGAGAAGGACGCGTGGGCGTCCACGGGAGGGTGCACTCAATGGCGGCGCAATTCGGCAGACGGCTCCGCAAGGGGGCGGTGACGACCGCGGTGGCGGCGGCAGCGGTGGCGGCCCTGTCCGCGTCGCAGGCCCCGGGCGCGGCGGTGGGTCACAACGAGGCCTCCGCGGGCGCCTCCAGTCCCTCGCCGGGATCCGGTTCCGACGGCAGCGCCACCGGCAACTCGCCGTACTACACGGACCTTCCGCCGCTCCACAGCCCCGCCCCCGACCCCTCGTCGGGCCCCGGCGGCCCTGGTACCCAGGGCGGCAGCGAGGCGAACATCCCCGCCACCGTCCTCGGCGCCTACAAGAAGGCCGCGACCGAGCTGCGCGACGCCAAGCCGGGCTGCAACCTGCCCTGGGAACTCCTCGCCGCCATCGGCAACGTCGAGTCGGGCCACGCCCGGGGCGGCCGCGTCGACGCGTCGGGCACCACGCCCGACCCGATCCTCGGCCCCGAGCTCGACGGTAACGGCTTCGCGCTCATCAAGGACACCGACCACGGCGCGTACGACGGCAACGGCAGGTACGACCGGGCCGTCGGCCCCATGCAGTTCATCCCGTCCACCTGGGCGTGGGCCGGCCGCGACGGCAACGGCGACGGCAAGAAGGACCCCAACAACGTCTACGACGCCGCCCTCGCCACCGGTCACTACCTGTGCCGCAACGGCTGGGACCTGTCCGTCCAGAGCGACCTGCACCACGCGATCCTCAGCTACAACAACTCGCAGGACTACCTGAACACGGTCCTCAGGTGGCTGGAGTACTACCGCGAGGGCGCCCGTTCCGTCCCCGACGGCACCGGCACCGTGCCCGTCAACCGCAGCGACGACCACGCGCGCGTGACCCCGTCGCCGTCGCCGACGCAGCCGGACAACAACCACAACCACCACCGCGACTCCGGCGACGGGAAGCCCGCCAACCCGTCGAGCCCGCCCACTCCGGGCTCGCCGAGCACTCCCGGCAAGCCCGCTCCCGGCACGCCGACCCCCTCGCCCACGCCCACCGAGACGGTGGACCACCTGGAGGACGCGGGCACCGCCAAGCTCACCGCGATGGCCGGGGACGCGTTCACCAAGCGGATCAGTACGCGCGCCGAGACCGCGGACGGCAAGCCCGTCGGCAAGGTCAGGATCCGCTTCGCCGTCGTCGGGGACACGGACGCCGTCTTCACCGGCGGCGAGAGCGTCGCCACGGTCGTCACCGACGCCGGCGGTACCGCGGTCGCCCCCGCACTCCACGCGGGCGAGAAGACCGGCGACTTCACGGTCCGCGCCACCGTCGTGGGCCGCTCGGTCCGCGGCCTCGACTACACGGCCACCGTCACCCCGCACGCCGCCGACACCCTCGCCCGCACCGGCGACACCGCGTTCACCTGCGGCCCGGGCGGCGAGTTCGCCGACCAGGTCGAGGTGAAGGCGACGTACAAGGGCACGGCCGCGGACAAGGTCGCGGCCACCGCCACGCTCATCAAGTCGGCCGACGACACCACCGCGAACGACAAGGGCCCCTACTTCAAGGACGCCGACGGCAAGCCCGTGCGCGCCCTGACCGGCCTCACGACGGACGCCGACGGCAAGCTCACACTGCCGAAGCTGTACGCCGACGACACCACCGGCACGTTCCTGCTCCGCATCGCCGCCACCGGCGGCGCGACCCTGACCGTGGAGCTGAAGGTCGCCGCGGCCGACGCCTCGGCCAGTCCCTCGCCGAGCCCCTCGACGGCCGACCCGTCGCCGAGCCAGTCCCCGACGCCGTAACGACCGCCGGGACACCGGGAGTTCGAGGGCGCCCCCGCCGCGGCGGAGGCGCCCTCACCCGTCTCTCACCCGAGCCGGGCCTTGGTGTGCCGCGTCGGCTGGGCCGTGGCCGGGTCCTCCGGCCACGGGTGCTTCGGATAGCGCCCGCGCAGCTCCGCCCGGACGCCCCGGTACCCGTCCTTCCAGAAGGAGGCGAGGTCGGCGGTGACGGCGGCCGGCCGCCCTGCCGGGGACAGCAGGTGCACGAGCAGCGGCACCCCCGCGACCGCGGGCGACTCGTGCAGCCCGAACATCTCCTGCAACTTCACCGCCAGCACCGGCTGTTCGGGATCGCCGTAGTCGATCCGGATCCGCGACCCGCTCGGTACGGCGATGCGCTCGGGAGCGAGTTCGTCGAGCCGGGCCGCCTCACCGCCCGCCCAGGGCAGCAGCCGGGCGAGCGCCTCACCGGCGTCGATCCGCGCGAGGTCGGCGCGCCGCCGGGCCCGCCCCAGCTCGGGCTCCAACCACTCGTCCACGCGCGCGTGCAGGGCCTCGTCCGAGACGTCCGGCCACGGCTCCCCGAGATGCAGCCGCAGGAACGCCAGCCGCTGCCGCAGGACCTCCGCCTCCGCCGACCACCGCAGCAGCCCGAGCCCCTCCTGCCGCAGCCCCTCCAGCAGGGCCTCGCGTACGAGGGCGGGATCGGCGTCCTTCAGCGGCCGTACCGTCAACTCCACGGCCCCCAGCCGTTCGACGCGCCGCGCCACGACGTCCCCGTCGCCCCAGCGCACCTCGTCCCGCTCCGCCAGCAGCGCCCCGCCCGCGAGCCGCGCGACATCCTCGTCGACGAGCGCCCCCAGCCGCACGCGCGCGTGCCCCTTGCCCACGGGCCGGTCCGCCACGGCGACCGCGATCCACTCGCCGTCCCGCAGCCCCGACCCGTCCGC
The DNA here is from genome assembly GCF_030817495.1 of Streptomyces sp. V3I7. Taxonomy (NCBI): domain Bacteria; kingdom Bacillati; phylum Actinomycetota; class Actinomycetes; order Kitasatosporales; family Streptomycetaceae; genus Streptomyces; species Streptomyces sp. V3I7. Next base: position 1,607,482 of record NZ_JAUSZK010000001.1, on the reverse strand, counting down.
GACCTCGGCCCGCGTTCCCGACACCATGAGATGCGACCCGCCGACCCGCCTGGCCACCCGCTCCGGAAAGGCCAGCGAGGCCACCACCCCGACCACCCTGTCCTCGGCCGTGACACCGGCCTCCGCCCGCTCGGGCTCCCGCGCGCGCGTGGGGCCGGACTGCGCAGCGGCATCGCGCAGGCGCCGTACCTCGGTCCGCCAGCGCGCCGCGTACGCGTCACCGCCCCGCCGGGCCGCCCGCAACGCCGCCGCCAGATCGTCCCCGTACTCCCGCGGTGGCTCCTCGCTCAGCAGTGCGACGACCTCGGCGGCCCGCTCCACCCCGACCAGCGGCACCGCGTCGAGCAGCGCCCGGCCGAGCCGGGGGTGCAGCCCCAGCCGGGACAGCCGTACGCCCCGCTCGGTGGCCTGGCCGGCGGCGTCCACCGCGCCGATCGCCGTCAGGACGTCCCGCGCCGCCGCCATCGCCCCGCCCGGCGGCGCGTCCAGCAGGGCCAGCCCGGTGGCGTCCGGGTCGCCCCAGCACGCCGCCTGCAGGGCGAACGCCGTCAGATCGGCCACCTTGATCTCCGGTGCCGGGAAACGCGGCAGCCGTACGTCCTCCGCCTCCGACCAGCACCGGTACACCACACCCGGCGCCTCACGCCCGGCGCGGCCCGCCCGCTGCCGCCCCGCCGCCTGCGACGCCCGTACCGTCGTCAGCGCGCTCAGCCCGCGCGCGTGGTCGACCCGCGGCTCCCGCGCGAGGCCGGAGTCGACCACGACCCGCACCCCGGGAACCGTCAGCGACGACTCCGCCACCGACGTGGCCAGCACCACCCGGCGCCGCTCCCCGGGCGCCAGCACCGCGTCCTGCACCGCGGCAGGAGCCCGGCCGTGCACCTGGAGCACCTCGACGTCGCCGAATCCGCTCAGATCCCCCAACTGTCCGGCGACGCGCGCGATCTCGCCCACGCCCGGCAGGAAGCACAGCACGTCCCCGGAGCACTTGGCCAGCGCCCGCCGCACCAGCGACGCCACATGCGCGAGCAGCGCCGGATCGACGCGCATGCCGTGCGGCGGCCGCACCGGACGAGCCGGCGGCGCCCACACCACACCGACCTCGTGCGCCACACCCCGAGCCTCGACGACCGGCGCGCCGCCCAGCAGTGCCGCCCACCCCTCGGAGTCCGTGGTCGCCGACGCGGCCACCAGCCGCAGCTCCGGCCGCAGCGTCTGGCGTACGTCCCACAGGAACGCCGCCACCGTGTCCGCGTCCAGATGCCGCTCGTGGCACTCGTCGAGCACCACCACGTCGACGCCGCTCAGCTCCTGGTCGCGCTGGAGCCGCTGGAGCAGCACACCGGTCGTGACGACTTCCACACGCGCGCGGGGGCCCACGACCCGCTCACCGCGCACGGTGTACCCGACGCTCTCGCCCACTTTCTCGCCCAGCAGCCACGCCATCCGCCGGGCCGCCGCCCGCGCCGCGATCCGCCGCGGCTCGGCCACGACCACCCGCCGCGCGGGTCCCTCGCCCAGCAGCCCCGCGAGCGCCGGCGGCACCAGCGTCGTCTTGCCCGTACCAGGCGGCGCGACGAGCACGGCGGTGCCGTGCCCCTCCAGCGCGTCGTCCAGGGCGGGCAGGGCACCACGTACGGGCAGGGCGTCCAGAGCGTCGTAACGGATCACGCCCCTAGTGTCGTACGCCACCGCGAACCGCCCTTCACGCGCGCGTGCGTGTGAACGCGTGCGTGTGAAGAGGACGAGGGGGAGACGGGGGCTGCCCTCAGTCGCGCTCGCAGACGAAGATCGCTGTCCCCGGGATCAGGGCGCCCCGCAGCGGCGACCAGCCGCCCCACTCCGAGGTGTTCCAGGCCGGCCACTCCGGCTCCACCAGGTCGACCAGGCGGAAGCCCGAGACGGCGATGTCCCGGACGCGGTCGCCGATCGTCCTGTGGTGCTCGACGTAGACCGCGCGGCCCTGATCGTCCTGTTCGACGTACGGCGTGCGGTCGAAGTAGGAGGACGACACCGACAGCCCCTCGGGGCCCGGCTCGTCCGGGAAGGCCCAGCGGATGGGGTGGGTGACGGAGAAGACGAAGCGGCCGCCCGGGCGCAGCACCCGCCGCACCTCGCGCAGCACCAGCCGCGGATCAGCGACGAACGGCAGCGCCCCGTAGGCGGAGCAGGCCAGGTCGAAGGAGGCGTCCGCGAACGGCAGCGCGCCGGCGTCCGCGCACACCAGGGGGAACGAGCCGCCGATACGCAGCGCGTGCTGGAGCTGGCGGTGGGAGAGGTCAAGGGCGACCGGGCGGGCGCCACGGGCGGTCAGCCAGCGCGAGCACTGGGCCGCGCCGGCGCCGATCTCCAGGACGTCCTTGTCCTTCAGCTCCTCCACCGGACCGAGCAGCTCCGCCTCGACCTCGTCGAGGCCCTCGGGTCCCCACACGAAGCGGTCGTCGCCGAGGAACGTGCCGTGCTCGCTCTGGTACTCGTCCGCGTTCCGGTCCCACCAGCCGCGGTTGGCACGGGAGCTCTCCGCGACCGAGGCGTCACGCCGGGTGGCTTCCGGTTCGAAGGGTTCGGGCTCTTGGATGATGGGCTCCCTCGTCGTACTCTTCCGAGCAGCCGCCAGGAGTGTGTCGCGAGGGGGGTCCAGCGGGGTCATCATGGCCTCGTGGGACGGTTCTTGTGCCGGGTATGCGGTGATCCGCCCCGGCTGGGCGCCTTCGCGCATTGACCCTGTCCGGCTGCCCCCGTATGCTACAAGTTGCGCTGCGGGCCTGCGCACCTCAGACGTAGCAGGCTGCGCTCGCATCTGTTGTATGTCCCCTCGGTTCTCGAGGCGCCATCACCAGTTACTGGTGAGGCGTTTCCTTGGCTGTCCGGCTTCATCAGAGCGAAACGGGCTCCCGGCGTAAGCAGTACCTACGACTTCAATGTCCGTACCGGAGCCCTTTTCCACATGACGAGCAGCACCGAGACCACCGCCACCACCCCGCAGGTTGCGGTCAACGACATCGGTAACGAGGAAGCCTTCCTCGCCGCGATCGACGAGACGATCAAGTACTTCAACGACGGCGACATCGTCGACGGCGTCATCGTGAAGGTCGACCGGGACGAGGTCCTGCTCGACATCGGTTACAAGACCGAAGGCGTCATCCCGAGCCGCGAGCTCTCCATCAAGCACGACGTCGACCCCAACGAGGTCGTCGCCGTGGGCGATGAGATCGAGGCCCTCGTTCTCCAGAAGGAGGACAAGGAAGGCCGTCTGATCCTGTCCAAGAAGCGCGCTCAGTACGAGCGTGCCTGGGGCACGATCGAGAAGATCAAGGAAGAAGACGGCATCGTCACCGGTACCGTCATCGAGGTCGTCAAGGGTGGTCTCATCCTCGACATCGGCCTCCGTGGCTTCCTGCCGGCCTCCCTCGTCGAGATGCGCCGCGTTCGCGACCTCCAGCCCTACGTGGGCAAGGAGCTCGAGGCCAAGATCATCGAGCTGGACAAGAACCGCAACAACGTGGTCCTGTCCCGCCGTGCCTGGCTCGAGCAGACCCAGTCCGAGGTCCGCCAGACGTTCCTCACGACCCTCCAGAAGGGTCAGGTCCGCTCCGGCGTCGTTTCCTCGATCGTCAACTTCGGTGCCTTCGTGGACCTGGGTGGCGTCGACGGTCTCGTGCACGTCTCCGAGCTCTCCTGGAAGCACATCGACCACCCGTCCGAGGTTGTCGAGGTCGGCCAGGAGGTCACCGTCGAGGTCCTCGACGTCGACATGGACCGCGAGCGTGTCTCCCTGTCGCTGAAGGCGACCCAGGAAGACCCGTGGCAGCAGTTCGCCCGTACCCACCAGATCGGCCAGGTCGTCCCGGGTAAGGTCACCAAGCTGGTTCCGTTCGGTGCGTTCGTCCGCGTGGACGAGGGCATCGAGGGTCTGGTCCACATCTCCGAGCTGGCCGAGCGCCACGTGGAGATCCCGGAGCAGGTCGTCCAGGTCAACGACGAGATCTTCGTCAAGGTCATCGACATCGACCTCGAGCGTCGCCGGATCTCGCTGTCCCTCAAGCAGGCCAACGAGTCCTTCGGTGCCGACCCGTCGGCCGTCGAGTTCGACCCGACCCTGTACGGCATGGCCGCGTCCTACGACGACCAGGGCAACTACATCTACCCCGAGGGCTTCGACCCCGAGACCAACGACTGGCTCGAGGGCTACGAGAAGCAGCGCGAGGAGTGGGAGCGCCAGTACGCCGAGGCGCAGACTCGCTTCGAGCAGCACCAGGCGCAGGTCATCAAGTCCCGCGAGGCCGACGAGGCCGCTGCCGCCGAGGGCGGCGAGGCTGCCGCTCCGGCCGCGGCCGGCGGTGGCGGTTCGTACTCCTCCGAGGGCGCGGACACCTCTGGTGCCCTGGCCTCGGACGAGGCGCTGGCCGCGCTGCGCGAGAAGCTGGCCGGCGGCCAGAGCTGATCGCTAGCCGCTGGGCTTAGCCGGTAAGTCGGTTGAGGGACCGCACCTTTCGAGGTGCGGTCCCTCAAGCGTTTCCGGGGGCCCGCCGTGCGTGTCATGAGATGGGGCGCCTTGTGATGGGGCGTCAGAAGCCGTGGGGCGGGAATGCTCGTGTTCCGAGGCGTGTTGGACCGTATGAACACGAGGAGGAGCGGTCACAGTGCTTGATCCGCAGGGTTTGTACGCATGGGAGCCGAAGGGGCTGGCAGTCGTCGACATGGCGCTCGCCCAGGAGGCGGCCGGTCTGGTCATGCTCTACCACTTCGACGGATACATCGACGCGGGGGAGACCGGCGACCAGATCGTCGAGCGCCTCCTCGACACGGTGCCCCACCAGGTCGTGGCCCGCTTCGACCACGACCGGCTCGTGGACTACCGGGCGCGCCGCCCCCTGCTGACGTTCAAGCGCGACCGCTGGACCGACTACGAGGTGCCCAGCATCGAGGTCCGGCTCCTCCAGGACGCCACCGGTGCGCCCTTCCTGCTGCTGTCCGGCCCCGAACCCGACGTGGAGTGGGAGCGGTTCGCCGAGGCCGTACGGCTGATCGTGGAGCGGCTCGGCGTGCGCCTGTCCGTGAACTTCCACGGCATCCCCATGGGCGTCCCGCACACCCGCCCCGTGGGTCTCACCCCGCACGGCAACCGCACCGACCTCGTCTGGGGCCACCGCAGCCCCTTCGACGAGGCCGAAGTGCCGGGCAGCGCCGCGGCGTTGCTCGAGTACCGCCTCATCGAAGCCGGGTACGACGTGCTCGGCGTCGCCGCCCACGTCCCGCACTACATCGCGCGCTCCGCCTACCCGGACGCGGCACTGACGGCCCTGGAGGCCATCACCTCCGCCACCGGACTGGTCCTGCCCAACATCGCGCACGCCCTGCGCACGGAGGCACACCGCACGCAGACCGAGATCGACCGCCAGATCCAGGAGGGCGACGAGGAACTCACCTCGCTCGTTCAGGGACTTGAGCACCAGTACGACGCCGCCGCGGGCGCCGAGCTGCGGGGCAACATGCTCGCCGAACCGGCCGACATCCCCTCGGCGGACGAGATCGGGCAGGAATTCGAGCGGTTCCTGGCGGAGCGCGAGGGCGACGGGTAGGCGCGAGGAGATAGGGCTGGTCGGTGTCGGTGTCGGTGTCGGTGTCGGTGTCGGTGTCGGCGTCGGCGGAGGTCGAGGGGCGGTGGAGGTCGCGGGGCCGGCGGGGGCCGGCGGGGGCCGGCGGGGGCCGGCGGGCGTATGCCGGGTCGGCGGCGGTCGCGGTGCCGGTCGACTGCCTGTCAGTGGCAGGGCCTAGGCTTCCGCTCATGCTGAAAGTTGGCCTGACCGGCGGGATCGGCGCCGGCAAGAGCGAGGTGTCGCGGCTGTTCGTGGAGCGCGGTGCCGTGCTGATCGACGCGGACCGCATCGCCCGCGAGGTCGTCGCGCCCGGAACTCCCGGACTCGCGGCGGTCGTCGAGGCCTTCGGCGCGGGAGTGCTCACCGAGGACGGCAGCCTGGACCGGCCCGCACTGGGCGCGATCGTCTTCGCGGACGCCGAGAGGCTGGCCGTCCTGAACGCCATCGTGCACCCCCTGGTACGCGCCCGCTCCCTCGAACTCGAGAACGCGGCGGCCGACGACGCCGTCGTCGTCCACGACGTCCCGCTCCTCACCGAGAACGGCCTCGCACCGCTGTACGACGTCGTGGTGGTCGTCGACGCGAGCCCCGAGACCCAGCTCGACCGGCTCGTACGGCTGCGCGGCATGACCGAGGAGGACGCCCGCGCGCGCATGGCCGCCCAGGCGACCCGCGAGAAGCGCCGGGAGATCGCCGACGTCGTCATCGACAACGACGTACCCCTGGACGTGCTGGAGCGGCGCGTGGACGACGTATGGGCCGACCTCGTCCGCAGAGCGCACGCGTGACGCACGGCGGGTGTCCGAGGATTCCGGGGAATAGCGTGTCCCTGCCGGGGCGTTGAAGTCCTCCAGCGAGGGAAGGACTTTGCTGTGCCCCAGACCAGCGGTTCGAACGGACGTAGTCCGGAGACGCATGTCATCGACTTCCGTGCCGCCGAGCAACTGCTCGACGCACGGGACCCGCGGGGCGCGGTGAAGTTGCTCGACGGAGTCATCGCCGCGCACCCCGAGAACACGGCCGCGCGCCTGCTGCGCGCGCGTGCCTTCTTCGCGGCAGCGCAACTGCGCCCCGCCGAGCTGGAGTTCACCATCGTCCTGGAGCGCGAGCCGGACAACGCGTTCGCGCACTTCGCCCTCGCCCGCACTTACGAACGCCGGGGCTATCCGGACCAGGCCAAACGCCACTTCCGGCTGGCCGCCGCGCTGGACCCGAACCCGGAGTATCTGAGGGCGGCCCGCTTCGAGACCTGAGGGGGCCACTCGGTGGTCAGGGCGGGTCGCTGCTCGCATCGTGCCGGCCGGGTACTGGTCGGTCGGGGCCGGGTCAGGGGTGGTGATGCTGGCGTGGGCGTGGGCGTGGGCGTGGGTGGCGGGGGTAGGGCGGGCCGCGGTCCGGCGGCCGGTACGGCGGGATGTTCCGGCCCGGTTGGTAGTGCGGACCCTGCCGCAGGTGCCTCAGAATCATGAACATGTCGATGGTGGCCACCAGCCACAGCGCCCCGCACGCCGTGGCCCAGCCCGGGCGTCCGACGAGCGCGAACGCCGCCGTGCCGAAGACCGCCCATGCCATCCCCCACAGGCTCAGCCAGAACCGCGCGCGCAGCGCACTGCGTGCGGTCACCGGCTCACTGCCCGTACGCATCGGGACCATCACTCCTTCTAGCAACGTACTCTTCGCGAAAGTCGTTCACCAAAGGGAGACCGTGCCGTGCTGCCCGACGCCGACGACCTTGCCGAGCTGCTGCTGGACCTCGCCGTACCCCACGAGGACATCAACCAACTTGTCGGTCTGCGGCGCAGGGTGACGGGCGACCCCGGCCTGTCGCGGCTCGTGGCGGAGTACAGCGAGGACCTGGTCCAGTACATGGGGGAGATCGGCCGCCCCTCGCGGATCGAGGACCGGTCCGCCGAGCCGCCGGCGGCCCTGGGCGACTACTTCTCCGTGTACGTCTTCGTCGCCGCGCTCCCGTACACGCGCGCGTACCACCGCGAGCGCGGCATCCCGGACGAGATCTCCCGGCGCACCCTCGCCGACCTGGGCCGCCACATCGCCGTGTACCGCAGACGGTACGGCAGAGGCGGGGTGCAGTCCCCGTACTGGCTCGTCCTGCACTTCCGCGGTCTGCTGTACCAGCTGGGGCGGCTGCAGTTCGAGCGGGCGCGGGTCCGCAGGAGCGCGGCACGGCGGCTCGCCGCGACCGGGATGCCCGAGTCGGCGGGCGACCCCTGCCTCGCCCTCCACATCCCCGACTTCCACGGCCCGCTCACCCCCGCCGCCTGTGACCTTTCCCTCGCCCGGGCACGGGAGTTCTTCTCCCGGCACTTCCCCGAGGAGCGCCGCGACACCGCGATCTGCGAGTCCTGGCTGCTCGATCCGCAACTGAGGGAGTATCTGCCCGCGGACTCCAACATCGTCCGCTTCCAGGACCGGTTCCGGGTCGGCTGGGACGGCTCGGAACCGGCCGACAAGGAGCCGGTGCAGTTCGTGTTCGGCGACGCGGACCTGCCGCCCGCCGACCTGCCGCGCCGCACCTCCGTCCAACGGGCCGTCGGCGATCATCTGCGAGCGGGCCGCCACTGGCACATCGGGCACGGGTGGTTCCCGCTGGAACCAGGTGAGCTGCGGGGGGAGCTGGGCACGCGGGAAGTTCCCGTGGGGCCGCAGCACTACTCGGACGAGTGAACCAGCGCGGTGAGGGAACGTCCGTGCGGGCACGGCCCGTTGTCCGGGCATGACGGCAGAAATGCGTGAGGGGTACGAGGGGACAGGACCCGGTGCGATCACCCCGGACGGCTGCGCGGTCGAGCTCTACGCGCGCCTGCCGGTGGGCGACGAGCCGGACATCATCGCCGCGGCCGTACCGGCCGGCGGCCCGCATCCTGGAACTGGGCAGCGGCGTCGGACGCGTGACACACCCCCTGCTGGAACGGGGCTTCACGGTCACGGCGGTGGATGAATCCGCCGAGATGCTGGAACGCGTCCGCGGAGCACGCACGATATGCAGCCCCATCGAGGAACTCGACCTGGGCGAGAGCTTCGACGTAGTGATGCTCGCGTCGTTCCTGGTCCACGCCGGCGACGCCGACGTGCGGCGAGGCATGCTGCGCACGTGCGCCCGCCACGTGGCCGACGGCGGCTACGTGCTGATCCAGCGGGAGGGCGAGGACTACCACACCGACCTGCCGAGAGAACGCGTCGACCCCAACGGCTTCACCGTGCGCATGGTGTCGGCCGACCCGGTCGGGGACGGCGTGAACTCGGTAAGGGCGGAGTACCTGTTCCCGGACACGACCTGGACCCAGACATTCCTGGCCAGGCCCCTCACCCGGGAACAGTTCGAGGAGGCTCTGAGGGAGGCGGGACTGGAGGTGGACGAGTACCTGACGCCGGATCGGGTGTGGGTGCGGGCGGTTCGGAGGGGGGAGGGCTGAGGGGCTGAGGGGGGCCGGGGGTAGGCGCCCGTCGAGGGTCAGCGCCCTTCGGGGCGATCGCCGGCGCCGCCGAGTCCTCGCAGGCGCTCCAGCTCGCGCCGGTCCCGCTTGGTGGGGCGGCCGGTGCCGCGGTCGCGGAGACCGGCGGGGGCCACGGCCTCGCGGGGCGGGGGCGGCGGGGAGTTGTCGAGGTAGCACTGGACGGCGACGGGGGCACCGACCCGCTTGCGGATCAGGCGCTTGACCACGACGACTCGCTCCCGGCCCTCGTGCCGCAGCCGCACCTCGTCACCGACGCTCAACGAGTGCGCGGGCTTCACGCGGTCGCCGTTCACATGGACGTGCCCGCCCCGGCAGGCGGCGGCGCCCAGAGAACGGGTCTTGACCAGCCGCACCGCCCAGATCCAGCTGTCGACGCGCACGGTCTCGCCGGGCGCCACACTGGCGGCCTGAGCGGCAGCCACGGCGGCTGCGGTCGTGGGGTCCTCGGCAGTCTGGGTGCCGTCGCCCAGGACGGTTCCGGTCGGGTCTGAGCCGGTGGGTGCGTCCGTGGCGGTGTCGGTCGCGCCGGTCCGGCTGCTCTTTCCGGAGTGCAGATCGTCGGGGGCCATGTTCTGACCTTAGCTCCATGGGACGGGGGAGCCGTTCCTCAGCATCGGCCACCCACCCCGCCCCCTGACCTACCGTGGACGCATGGAAAACAGCCCTCTCGCAGGCCTCGACCGGCGCATCGCCGGCTGTCGGGCCTGTCCGCGGCTGGTCGGCTGGCGGGAGGAAGTGGCCCGGACCAAGCGGGCCGCCTTCGCCGACTGGGACTACTGGGGGCGGCCGGTACCCGGCTTCGGGCCGCCCGACGCCCGCATGCTGATCATCGGGCTCGCCCCGGCCGCGCACGGCGGCAACCGCACTGGGCGCATGTTCACCGGTGATCGTTCGGGCGACGTGCTGTACCAGGCGCTGTACGATGTCGGGCTCGCCTCACAGCCCACCGCCGTCAGCGCCGACGACGGGCTGGAACTGTACGGGGTACGGGTCACCTCGCCGGTGCACTGCGCTCCGCCCGCCAACAAACCGACGCCCGAGGAGCGCGACAACTGCCGCCCTTGGCTGGTCGAGGAGCTGCGGCTGCTGCGGCCGACGCTGCGGTCCGTGGTCGTGCTCGGCGCCTTCGGCTGGCAGGCGGCGCTGCCCGCGCTGGCCGAAGCGGGCTGGACCGTACCCCGCCCCCGGCCCGCCTTCGCCCACGGCACCCGTGTGCCGCTCGACGGCCTGGACCTCTTCGGCTGCTTCCACGTCAGCCAGCGCAACACCTTCACCGGCCGCCTCACCCCCGAGATGCTGCGGGAGGTACTGCGTACGGCGGCGGATGCGGCGGGACTCGCCACGTGAGCGGCATCGCCGCAACGACGGAGGCCGACCGGGATCGCCCTACGGCTGCCACACGTACCGCACGTCCGGCTCCCGCTCCTCGTTGCCGCTGCCGTTCGTGAACTCCGCGGCGACGAAGCCGTGCCGTTCGTAGAAGCGGTGGGCGGGCTTGTTGACCTGGAAGGTCCACAGAGCGAGGCCCGCCGGACTGCGCTCCTTGGCGAGGGCGACGAACCGGTCGCCGATGCCCCGCCCCCGCCACTCCGGGGCGAGGTAGAGCTGGGAGAGCAGACTGTCGTCGAGCACCATCATCCCGACGACACCGCCCCCGCCGGCCGACTCGGCGACCCAGGTGTCCCGGAACGGCAGCACCACGTCCCGGATGTAGTCGCGTACCTCGTCGTCCGACCGCGGCCGTACGACCGTCGGCAGCGCGGCGGCGAAGGAGCGCAGCCAGACATCGGCGACGGCGGCCGCGTCGGCAGCGGCCGCCCGGCGCAGGACGATCGCCGCGTCGTTGCTCACGGGCGCGCGCCCTCCTCCGGCACCACCGCCGTGGCCGTGATCTCCACCAACTGCCCCGTGTACCCGAGGCAGGCCACCCCGAGCAGCGTCGACGAGTGGGGCCCGGCGCTCAGCCCGGAAGCCTCGACCACCTTCCACACGTCCGAGAGCACCGCGGGCTCACTGCTCACGACGTACACCTCGGTCGCCACCACATGCGGCAGGTCGCTGCCCACGACCCTGAGCTGCTCACTCAGGTTCGCGATCACCTGCTCGGCCTGCCGCACCGGATCCCCCGCTCCGACCACCTCACCCCGCTCGTCGAGCGGCACGGCCCCGGCGAGGAACGCGAGCTTCGTACCCGCCTCGACGACGGAGGCATGGGAGTAGGTGGGCGGCGGGAACAGGACGGGAGCGATGGCGCGGTGGATCATGGGCAGTGCCTCCTGCGGTGAGTGACCGGGCAACTCCCGATCATCCGCACCGCCGACCACCGGCGCATCCCATTTCTCCTCGGCGCGCAGCGACTCGAGGAAGAGGCGGGACGAGTCGCTGGCCGCGGCGATCGACGACCAACCGCTCGCCCTCGTGCTTCTGGTCCGCGCGGCCCGCGCCGCGCACCGGCCCATTCCCTCTACGACCGGCGGCCCGCCCGTGGCAGGTCCAGTTATTTGATCGTCGCCGAGCTGGCGCTCAACCAGGTCCTGCGATGCGAGCTGCCACGCCCGACCGAGTACCCGGAAGCGCTGCGGCGTACGGCCCCGGCACGCTGGCACGGCACCGCCCGCGCCACCCTCGACTACGAAGGCCAACCACGCCCCGTACGCCCGCCTCACCGAGGTCGCCGGCGCCATCGTCACCGCAGCCACCCAGACCGCCCACGCGGTGCTGGCGTTCCGCGGCGCGTGGGTGACGAACGAGAAGCGGCTGCTGGAGAGGGCCGGACTGCGCGGGATCGACGACGCCCTCGCACAACTGCGCCCGGACCACGGACGGCGCCGCCTCTAACAACTCGCTCGACGTGTGGGAGTCGATGGCGCTGACCTCCCTCGACCAGAAGTCGGCGGAAGGCGACCCGCGTTGGCTGACGTCGCGCCAGGCCCTGCACCACGCGACTCTCCAGAGCGCGCCCGCGCGGTCGGCCCCGGCGACAGCGTCGGCACGCTCGCGCCCGAACGCCGAGCCGACATCATCCTCGTCGACCTCACCGGCCCGCACACCCAGCCGATCCACGACCTCGCCGCCACGCTCGTGCACAGCGCGCGTTCCTTCGATGTCCGCACCACGATCGTCCACGGACTCGTGGTGATGCACGACCGCGCGTTGCTGCTGCCCCCGGTCGCATCCCTTCCGCGGTCGAGGAGTTCGTCCGCTACGAGGGTCCCGCTCTGCTGGCGATCAGGCGCTTCCCGGTAGAGGACGTGACGATCGGCGAGGTCACCGTCCCCGCGGGCGAGACCGCCTGGGTGTCCCTGTCCGCCGCCAACCGCGACCCCGCCCGCTTCCCCGACCCCGACCGACTCGACCTCGGCCGCGACACCTCTGGACACCTCGCCCTCGGACACGGCATCCACTACTGCCTGGGCGCGCCGCTGGCCCGCGCCGAGACCGAGATCGCGCTCGCGGCCCTCCTGGAACGGTTCCCCGACCTGGCGCTCGCGGACGGCGAGTTGCGTTGGCGTCCCTCCCTGCGCGCGCGGGGCCTTCGCGCGCTTCCGGTGACGTACTGACGCGTCCGTACGCTGAACGATCCGGCACCGCGAAAAAATCTCGCGCCCCAGCGATGAGTTCCGCTCCGCCCGACGGTCACCACCGAGAACGCACCGTCGTGATTGTCGTGACCGTCGTACAGGAGGGGCCGATGCCGCTACCGGAGATCGTTTCGCCCGAGCAAGCGCACGCGGCGCGGGCCGAGTTGCGCGCCAAGGAGGAGGCGGCGCGGCGTGCGCGTGAGGCGCTCAACGCGGAACGCCGCCGCCTTCCCATGGTCGAGGTCGACACGGAGTACGTCTTCGAGGGCGGCGACGGGAAGGCGACCCTGCTGGACCTCTTCGAGGGGCGGCCCCAACTCGTCGTCTACCACTTCATGTTCGCGCCGGAGTGGGAGGCGGGCTGCCCCCACTGCTCGGCCTTCCTCGACCAGATCGGGAATCTGGCGCATCTCAGGGCGCGCGCGACGTCGTTCGCGGCCGTGTCCCGGGCGCCGTTCACGAAGATCCTGCCGTTCAAGGCGCGGATGGGATGGACGCTGCCCTGGGTCTCGTCGTACGACAGCACCTTCAACCGCGACTTCGAGGTGACCCTGGAGCAGCAGGACGGCGAGCTGGTCGAACGGCCCGGCCTCAGTTGCTTCCTGCGGGAACACGACCGGGTCTTCCACACCTACTCGACGTACGAGGACGGGCTCGACGGACTCGGCTCCACCACCAGCCTGCTCGACCTGACGGCGCTGGGCCGCACCCCGGAGGGCAGCGACCGCGTGCGCTATCACGACGAGTACGACTACTGACGGCCCCGGAAGGGCTCCGGCTCACACCCCGTTCGGGGTGCTGCGCTGGCCGGCCCAGTTCGGGGGTGCTCCGGTGATCCGGCACAGCGCGAGGTAGAGGGGTATCGGCGGGGTGTACGGAAGCGTGCCCTCCGGTCGGTGGATGAGGCGCGCGCCCGCGGGCAGGAGCGCGCCGGACGCGTAGTGCGAGGGGGCGGGCCACCGCAGGGCGTAGTCCGAGTCGGACGGCAGGATCCACCACCAGTGCGTCCCGTCGGCGTACACGCATCCCACGCGGGGGAGCCGGGGCGCGACGAGCCGTGCGATACGGATCGGCACGGCGACGGCGTCGCAGCCCAGCGGTGCCGTCATGCCGTCGGGCAGCGGCACGCGCACCGTCGTGGCTGCCGCGGCCGGAGCGACCGCGGTAGCGTGCCGCGCGCGCGACATGCGCACCAGCGTGTCCAGTGCGCGTGCCTGTCCCGAGCCCTGGCCGCGGCTCACGGCCATTCCGGCTCGGTGCGGTGGTGCGGTTCCGCGAACAGGTGGTCCGGTTCCGACCCTGCGAGTCCGTGGTCCGACTCTGTGAGGCCGTGCTCCGGGGCCGGGAGGCGGTGGTTCAGGTTCGCGAGTCCGTGCTCCGGGGCCGCAGGTCGGTGTTCCAGTGCCGCGAATCCGTGGTCGGGTTCCGTGAGTCGGTGGTCCGGCTGCGTACGCTCCTGGTCGCTGGAACCCTGGGACGGGCCCGGCTTGGGGCGTGCGCCCCAGCCCAGGTCGTTGCGCAACTCGGCCCACACCAGCAGCCCCGGGCCGTGCTCCTGGGCACCCCAGGCCTCGCAGAGGGCTTCGACGAGGAGCAATCCCCTCCCGTGCTCCTCCTCGGGCTGTTGCGGGGACGGGTGGGGTTCGCCCGGCGCGCACCCCTCGTCGCACACGGAGATCCGCACCGAGTCCTCGTGACGGCGCAGCTCGCAGACGAGACGGCAGCTCGTCGTGTGCACGATCGCGTTGGTGACGAGCTCGGACACGACCAGGGCGGCCGAGTCGCGGGTCTCCGCGCTCACCGACCAGCCGGCGAGTCTGGCCCGTGTCAGCCGCCTCGCCTGGGCGGGAGAAGCCGGATGCGCGGCCAACTCGAACCGGAACCTGCGCTCGACAGCCACCCCACCGGGGACGACTCCCGTAACTGCGCCGGGACCGGAACGGTCGGCGGCGGTGACTGTTGCTAAGGGCGCGGACGGAATCACGCTTGCCACTATCACCCTGCCAGGAACACATGGCAAGCATCACTCTGAAAAATGCAGAGTGTTGTATGACGAGATGAAGAGCCGTGGCACACTGCTCGCAACAGCAGGTCCCACGGCGCCAGTTGGGGTCATCGGCGATCGGTCGCATCACGGAACGCGGTTTCCGGCCACGAAGCACGGCCACGAACGCGGTCAAAGAACAGGTCATGGAACGCGGCCCTTGAGCATGGCCGCGGAACATGACCGGGGGACCGTTCACCGAGTGAGCCTTCGCATGGCGCCGTAGGACTGTCCGGGACGCATGCGTGGAGGTGGGAGCGTGAGCGAGCCGCGGTCCGCACCGACCGTGGGCCAGGTCGTCCTCGGCCGACGCCTGTTGGACCTGCGGGAACGCGCCGGCCTCAAGCGCGAGGAGGCCGCCCGCGTCCTCCACGTCGCCCCGGCCACCATCCGCCGCATGGAGACCGCCGAGGTATCCCTCAAGATCCCGTACGTCCAGCTCCTGCTGAAGGCGTACGGCGTCCGCGACGACGAAACCGACGACTTCGTACGGCTGGCCGAGGAGGCCAACAAGCCGGGCTGGTGGCAGCGATTCCACGCCATCCTGCCGGGCTGGTTCTCGATGCACGTCAGCCTGGAGGGCGCCGCCGCGCTCATCCGCTCGTACGAGCCGCACTTCGTGCCCGGACTCCTCCAGACCGAGGACTACGCGCGGGGTGTGCTGAGATCGGGTGCCATCGGCCAGACCCGTCCCGACGACATCGAGCGGCACGTCGCACTGCGCATGCAGCGCCAGGGCTTGCTCACCCGCTCCGACGCCCCCCGGTTCTGGGCGGTGATGGACGAGACCGCCCTGCGCCGGCCGGTCGGCCCACCGGAGGTCATGCGCGGGCAGATCGACAAGCTGCTCGACGTCGAACGGCTGCCCAACGTGACCCTCCAGATCACCCCCTTCGCGAGTGGGCCGCACCCCGGCACGTACGGCCCGTTCGTCCTGTTCCGATTCGCCGTGCCGGAGCTTCCCGACATGGTCTACAGCGAGTACCTGACCGGCGCCGTCTACCTGGACACGCCCGCCGAGGTGGCGAGCTACCTCGAGGTCATGGACCGCATGGCGGCCCAGGCCGCCGCAGCACATCGCACGAAGGAGATCCTCCTGGATCTCCGCAAGGAGTTGTGAATGGATCGCATCATGTCCCAGCCCGGGCCCGTGGTCTGCGCGGAGCGCGTCTACAACGGCATGCCCGCACGGGAGTTGGGCAGCGAGGGGTGGCACAAGCCCTGGAGCGGCGGCAACGGGGGCAACTGCCTGGAAGCGATGAAGCTGGACGACGGCCGAATAGCCGTCCGCCAGTCCACCGACCCGGACGGACCGGCGCTGATCTACACCTCTGCCGAGATGACGGCCTTCATCGAGGGCGCCAAGGCCGGGGCGGCGGACTTCCTGCTGTCCTGAACAGCCCGCTGCTCTCGACCACCGAATTGACCGAGATCGACACCAGCCGACCGCATCCCTCCCGAACAGGACAACTACCCGGCCGACCAGGAGATGGGCCGGCTGATACTCGCCCTCGAACCGAGGGTTCCGGTCATGACCCGCGTCAACCGCGCGTTCAAGCACCGCGCCACGCGCCGGCTGCCCCGGAACGGGACACGGCAGTTCCCCGACATCGGCACGGGCATCCCCACCGAGCCGAACCTCCATCAGATCGCCCGGGAGATCGCCACGGACCCCCACGTCGTCCAACGCGCCGTCCTCGGGGTGCACCAGTGAAACCCCCAACTGGGCGAGCCGGTCCCCGGCCAGAACGACGGAACCGTCCCGGGCTACGGCACGGTGGGCCGCAAACCCTGACCTCCGGCCCGTAACCCCGGACTCTCGGTGCGGCCGACGCCCCCGCGTCAGACTGCCATGGGCCGGTCGTACGGCGATATCGGCGCCGGCAGTTGTGAACTCCCCGTCAGATAGCGGTCGACGGCCGCCGCCACCGCCCGCCCCTCCGCGATCGCCCACACGATCAGCGACTGCCCACGCGCGGCGTCCCCTGCGGCGAACACCCCGGGAACATTGGTCGCGAAGTCCGCGTCCCGGGCGATCGTGCCCCGGGGCTCCAGGGCGAGCTCCAGCTGGTCGATGAGCCCGTCCTTCCGGTCGGGACCGGAGAAGCCGAGAGCGAGCAGCACCAGATCGGCCGGGAGGACCTGCTCCGTACCCGGCAGCGGCCGCCGCTCCGCGTCCACCTCGGTCAGATGCAGCGACCGCACGTGCCCGTTCGTGTCCCCGGCGAAGCGGAGCGTCGACGCCGCGAAGAGCCGCGCGTCCGCGTCCGCCGCCGGCGCCGTCTCCAGGTCGCGCGCCTCCTCGTGCGCGGGCGACAGCCGGTAGAGCTTGGGGTACGTCGGCCAGGGATCGCGGTCCTCGTCCCGGTCGGCCCCCGGCTGGGCGTAGATGTCCAGCTGGGTCACCGACGCCGCGCCCTCCCGCACCGCCGTACCGAGACAGTCCGCCCCGGTGTCGCCCCCTCCCACGATCACGACGTGCTTCCCAGCGGCCGACAGGGGAGAGGCCTCCAGATCCCCCTCGCACACCCGGTTGGCCAGCGGCAGATACGCCATCGCCTGGTGTATCCCCTGCAACTTCCGACCAGGCACCGGAAGTTCCCGCCACGCCGTCGCCCCGGTCGCGATCACCACGGCGTCGTAGCGCGCCCGCAGCTCGGCCGCCCCTACGTCCCGTCCGACCACCGTCGACGTACGGAACCTGGTCCCCTCGGCGCGCATCTGCTCCAGCCGCCGCTCCAGATGGTGCTTCTCCATCTTGAACGCGGGGATGCCGTACCTCATCAGCCCGCCGATCCGGTCGTCCCGCTCGTACACGGCGACGGTGTGGCCGGCCCGGGTGAGCTGCTGCGCCGCGGCGAGCCCCGTCGGCCCCGAACCGATCACCGCGACCGTCCGGCCGGACAGCCGGTCCGGCGGCCGCGGCGGTGTGAAGCCCTCCACCCAGGCCCGGTCCGCGATCGCGCACTCGACGTTCTTGATGGTGACGGCCGGCTGGTTGATCGCGAGCACACACCCCGCCTCGCACGGCGCCGGACACAACCGCCCCGTGAACTCGGGGAAGTTGTTCGTGGCGTGCAACCGCTCGCTCGCCGCACGCCAGTCCTCGCGCGAGACCAAGTCGTTCCAGTCGGGGATCAGATTGCCCAGCGGGCAGGCGTCGTGGCAGAACGGGATCCCGCAGTCCATGCAGCGGTCGGCCTGCTTGCTGATGATCGGCAGCAGCGCTCCAGGGACGTACACCTCGTCCCAGTCCCGGGCCCGCTCCGTGACAGGCCGACGCGGCCACTCCTCGCGCGGCGTGGTCATGAAACCCTTGGGATCGGCCATGGCCGTCTTCCTTGCGTCCGCGTACCACGACCCGTACATCACCGGTCGGCGCCCTTCCGGCCACGATACGTCCCCCGCTCCCGCCGCGCAGAGGAGAGCCGAGCCATCCCCACAGCGGCGAGCCCAGCAACCTCCGCAGAACGCGCCCCACCCCTGTCTCAGTCCACACCCTCATCCGACACCCCCCACTCCGCCAGCACCGTCTCCACCTTTCCCGCCGTTCGCCGCCGCGCCTCTTTCCGAGGCACGCCGCTCATCAGCAACTGGTCGTACGGCGTGTCCACGTGCCGTACTGACGCCGCGACCGCCGATCTCACGGCCTCCTCGGACAAGGCCCGCCCCGCCGCACTACGCCCGACCCGGCCGCTGCCCCGCAGCGACGCGTGCGCCGCGATCCCCTGGGCCCGCTCGGCCGGACACCCGGGAAACAGCCGCCGGATCTCCGCGGTGAACGCCTCCGGGAACCGCACGTCCTCCACCGCCCGGCGCTGCGTGTCCCGTGCCCGGCGTCTGCTCCTGGCCTCCGAGTCGGCCAGGCACCGCTCCTCGGCCCGCGCCAGCGCCTCCTCCTCGACGAGCACCCCTTGGCGCTCGTACCGGTTCCTGCGCCGGTTGAGCCGCACCACCACCGCCGACAACGCGCTCTCCTCCCGCGACCGGCGCGTGAGCGCGGTGTCACCGCTCGGCAGGAACACCAGATGCCCGAGGTCGGCGCAGTCGAGGCAACGCGGCGTACCGTCCTCGACCACGAGCAGCGACAACGGCCCGCGCCGGCACGCGGCACAGTGCTTCCGCCGCAGCGGCTGGATCACGACCAGGCCGCTTCCGGACGAGGGAGTCACGAGGGGCGCCATACGTGGTCCTTTCCCTGTCCGGCCGAGGATTCTCTGCTGGGTCTCTCCGGCCGGGTGGCCGGGCATCCAGCACGGAGCCCTGGGTCGGGGCTCCCCGCACATCGCGCGGCATCATGGGACCCGTGCGACTCGAAGCGATCACCTGGGACCGGCTCGGCGAGCAGCTGGCCGAGCGGCTGCTCATGCTGGAGTCCGCCGACGGTGGCTCCTGGCCGCGCGTCGCTTTCGACGGTGCGCCGGCGGCTCGGCCGGGGGACCTGGCCGAGCGGGTCGCGGAGGCGTTGAGGGTGCGTGGCCGCCCCTCGCTGCTGGTGGGGACCGAGGACTTTCTGCGTCCGGCCTCCCTCCGGCTGGAGTATGGCCGCCGCGACACGGAGTCGTACTACGAAGGCTGGTTCGACACGGCAGCCCTGTGGCGCGAGGTGTTCGGTCCTCTCGACCCTGGCGGAGACGGCCGCGTCCTCCCTGACCTGTGGGACCCCGCCACCGACCGCGCCACGCGCAGCTCGTACGTCCAACTCCCGCCTGGTGGAGTCCTGTTGCTTCACGGTCCTCTCCTCCTTCGGCATTGGTTCCCCTTCGACATGACCGTCCACGTCCAGCTCTCCCCGGGCGCCCTGCGGCGCCGTACGCCGGAGGACGACCAGTGGACTCTCCCAGCCTTCGAGCGCTACATCGAGGAGACCGACCCCGCGTCCTCGGCCGACGTCCTGGTACGCGCCGACGACCCCCGCCACCCGGCGTGGAACGGCTGATCCGGCACACCCGCCGATCCCCATCGACTCGCGGAAACCGGCCTCCCGCTCACGTAGCCGTTGGCCCTGAGGGTGCGGGTACCGGCCCGTGCGCGGGAGAATTGAGGGCGCCGGGACCCAGCGGTGCGTCCCGCGCCGCACCGGCCCGTCCGGTACCGGGAGGTACACCATGACCACCGCTGGAGAGATCATGCACCGCGGCGCTCAGTGGATCCCCGCCCACGAGACCCTCGACCGTGCTGCCCAGCTGATGCGCGAACTGGGCGTGGGGGCGCTGCCCATCAGCGACGAGAACGAGCGGCTCTGCGGCATTCTCACCGACCGCGACATAGTCGTCGGCTGCGTGGCGATGGGGCACGACCCGTCCAAGGTCACCGCCGGCGAGATGGCGAAGGGCACGCCCCGGTGGATCGAGTCGAGTGCCGACATCGGCGACGTCCTGCACGAGATGCGGGAGCACCAGATCCGCCGGCTCCCCGTCATCGAGAACAAGCGCCTGGTCGGCATGATCAGCGAATCCGACCTTGTCGAGCACCTGGGCGAGGATGAGATCGCCGCCTTCACCGAGAGCGTCTACGCCAGGACCATGCCGTCCGGCCACTGACGCCGGCGTTCACCACTCCGCCCATCTCCGCGTGGGTCACAGCCAGCCGTTGCGCCGGAAACCTCGGTGCAGCACCAGACACGCCACGGATATGAGGCCTATGACCAGCGCGTAGCCGTACCGCCAGTGCAGTTCGGGCATGTGATCGAAGTTCATGCCGTAGACCCCGCACACCATGGTCGGCACGGCGATCACCGCGGCCCAGGCCGTGATCTTCCGCATGTCCTCGTTCTGCGCGACCGTCACCTGCGCGAGGTGGGCCTGCAGGATCGAGTTGAGCAGCTCGTCGAAGGAGGCGATCTGGTCCTTGGCCCGCAACAGGTGGTCGAGGACGTCCCTGAAGTAGGCCTGTATCTCCGGGTCGATCACCCGTATCGGCCGTGTGGCGAGATCCTCGACAGGGCGGGCCAGGGGCGCCACCGCCCGCTTCAGCTCCAGGAGTTCACGCTTCAGCTGGTAGATACGCCCGGGATCGACCCGTGCGCCGTTCTCCGCGAACACGTCCGTCTCGACCTGGTCGATGTCGGCCTGGACCGAGTCCGTGACGTTCAGATAGTCGTCGACCACATGGTCCGCTATCGCGTGCAGCACGGCCGCTGGTCCCTTGGTCAGCTGTTTCGGGTCCGACTCCAACTCCTCGCGCAGCGGCCCCAGTGAGCCGTGCCGCCCGTGCCGAACGGTGATCACGAAGTCATGGCCGACGAACACCATGATCTCTCCGGTGTCCACCACCTCGCTGGTCGCTGTCAGCTGCTCGTGTTCGACGTAGCAGACCGTCTTGAACACCGCGAACAGCGTGTCGCCGTACCGCTCCATCTTGGGGCGCTGATGCGCCTCGACCGCGTCTTCGACCGCGAGCGGATGCAGGTCGAACAGCTCGGCGATGCCAGCGAACTCACGGTCCGTCGGTTCGTGCAGTCCCAGCCACACGAACCCGTCGCCGCTCTCGCGCACCCGCCGCACGGCGTCCACCAGATCATCGCTCCCGGCGACCCGGGCACCGCCCCGGTAGGTCACGCAGTTGACCACGGAGGATCCCAGCGGTGACCGCGCGGGATGACTCAGGTCGACCCGCGGCTGCCGCCTGGCCAGCCGCGCCACCCTGCGCAGACCGCCGACCCGGCCCAGCCCTCGGACCTTCCGCAGGTTTCCTGCCATGGACATCTGGATCTCCTTGCGTGGATCTCCTCGCGCCGTGTGGTCGCGCCTTGGCGGAAAAGTCTGCCAGTCCCGAGTACATCGTGGGAAAGCCTGTGGGAACAGGGAATTCCGCTTTGTTCCCGGCTGTGGACAAGGCTCAGCGCCGGCTGTGGAACAGGCCCGTTCCCCGGCTTTGATCGCGACTCGTTTCCGCTGGTGGTCCACCCTTTCACAGCCGCGGACGGTCAGGCCCGGCGCCTCGGAGCGTCGGCCGTCCCGGACATGCGAGGCAACTGGGATGATCGCGGCATGACGCGAACCGACGGCTATCTCCTCGACAACCGGCAGGCCGAGGCGCGGCAACGCTTCGATGCCTTCGCCACCCTCTTCGACCCGACCACGTTCCGGCACCTCGAACAGCTCGGCGTCGGCCCCGGCTGGCGCTGCTGGGAGGTCGGCGCCGGCGGCACCTCGGTCGTGTCCTGGCTGGCCAAGAAGGTCGGGCCCACCGGAAAGGTGGTCGCGACCGACATCGACACCTCGATTCTCGCCGCGGCCGCCCGCCCGCCGGTCCAGGTGCGCGTCCACGACGTGGGCACCGACGAACCGCCCGCGGAGGGCTTCGACCTGGTGCACGCCCGGCTCGTCCTTGTCCATGTACCGGACAGGGAAAGGGCGTTGGCGTCGATGATCAAGGCCCTGCGGCCGGGCGGACGGCTGCTGATCGAGGACGCCGACCCTGCTCTTCAGCCCCTGATCTGCCCCGATGAGAGCGGTCCCCAGCAGCAGCTCGCGAACCGGCTGCGGAACGGCTTCCGCGAGCTGCTCGCCGACCGCGGAGCCGACCTGTCCTACGGCCGCAGGCTGCCGCGCCTGCTGCGCGAGGCCGGACTGCGCCGCGTGGAGGCCGACGCGTACTTCCCGGTGACCTCGCCGGCCTGCGCCGCCCTGGAGACCGCCACCGTGCGGCAGATCCGCGATCAGCTCGTCACCGCGGGCCTGGCCACCGACCAGGACATCGAGGAGCACCTGGCCAACGTCGCTTCCGGCAGCATGGACCTGGCCACGGCGCCGATGATCTCGGCGTGGGGTCGCAAGGCCTAGTCCGGGCCGGCTTCGCGCCGTAGCTTGCCGTCCCCCGGCTCATGGCAGGGGCGGCGGAGAGGCGGGCCTGCGGGCGGGTGGGCGCCCGCCCGTCCTCCCCACCGCCAGCGCTCCCGCCCGGCAACCCGATGACGCCGCCTCCTCGGCACTCGCGCCCGCCATCAGCGCGGCGAGGAACGCGCCGGTGAAGGCGTCACCGGCACCCGTGGTGTCACGGGGCGCGGCCGGTGCGGCGGGAACGCGGGCGATCACGGCGCCCGACCGTGCGACCAGAGCGCCGTCGGCGCCCAACTTGGCCACCACCAGCGGGACGTGACGGCTCAGCTTGGCCGCCGCGTCCACCGGATCGGGCAGCCCGGTCAGCAGGCACGCCTCGTCGAGACTGGGCAGCAGTACGTCCAGACCGTCGACGAGCGCCAAAAAGCGGTCCACGCCCAGCTCGCGCAGGAAGCCCGCCGAGGCCGGATCCAGACTCACCGGCACACCACGCGCGCGGGCCGCCCCGAGCGCTGCCGCGGCAACGGCCCGGCTCGGTTTCGAGAACAGCAGATAGCCGGACAGGTGGAGCCGGGCGACCCCGTCGAGCAGCGCATCCGACCAGTCGGCGGGATCGAGCCGCAGTGAAGCGCCGCTGTCCGTGAGGAAGGTGCGCTCGGCGGCGGCCGCCGTGTCGACCAGACAGATCACCGTCCCCGTCGTGGCCGTGGGGTCGACCACGAGCTGCGGCCGCACCCCGGCCGCGATCAGCTCCCGCTCGTGCCACGCCGCCGCGTCCGCGCCCAATCGCCCCAACAGGCGTACGTCCGCACAGCCCGAGTGGGCCGCCCAGCAGGCCACGTTGGCGCCCGCGCCCCCGGGCAGCGCCAGGATCGAGGCCGCCGTGTCGGTTCCGGCCGAGAGCGGGCCCCGGTGCCGGGCCACGACGTCGGTGATGACATCCCCCACGACCAGGAGACCGCCGCGGCTCGCACCTCCTTCCGCCCTCACCCTCGAGCCCACGCCGCCGCGATCCGCGCGGCCAGCCGCACATTGCCGCGCACCGCCGCCAGGTTGGCTTCCAGGGAAGCCCCGTCCGTGTGCCGGACCAGGTAGTCGAGGAGGAACGGGGTGACCGCCTGACCGGTGACACCCTGCTCCTCGCACGCGTGCAGCGCCTCGGTCAGCACGCGCGCGTGGAGCGCGGGGTCGAGCTGCTGAGCTTCGGGGACAGGGTTGGCGACGATCAGCGCCGACTCCGGCCTGCGGAGCGTGTCCTGCGCCCGCATGACCGCCGCCACCTGCTCCGGGCTCTCCAGGGTCCAGTCCACGGGGTGCCCGGAGTCGGACAGGTAGAAGCCGGGGAAGCGGTCCGTGCGGTATCCGGCGACGGCCACACCCAGCGTCTCCAGACGTTGCAGCGTCGCCGGGACGTCCAGGATCGACTTCACGCCCGCGCACACCACCGTGATCCGCGTACGCGCCAGCAGCCCCAGGTCAGCGGACTCGTCCTGCGTCACCGTCCACTGCCGGTGCACGCCGCCGAGGCCGCCCGTCGCGAACACCCGGATACCCGCCAGAGCCGCCAGCAGTGCCGTCCCCGACACCGTGGTCGCCCCGCTCGCCCCCGCGGCCATGGCGAGCGGCAGATCCCGCTGGCCGAGCTTGCGGATCCCCTCCTCGTTCGCGACCCGCTCCAACTGCTCCTTGTCCAGGCCGACGTGGGGGCGTCCGTCCAGCACCGCGATCGTCGCGGGTACGGCACCCTCCTGCTGTACCGCGTCCTCCAGCTCGCGCGCCACCCGCAGATTGCGCGGGCGTGGCAGCCCGTGCGCGATGATCGTGGACTCCAGGGCCACCACGGGACGGCCTGCGTCGATCGCCTCCCGGACCTCCTCCGACACCACCAGCCCCACGTGTCCGCCTCCCGTCAGTCGGTCCTCCCTCATCTCTGGCGTGACGACGGCCCGGATAAACGCCTGCGCTCGACGTGCCCGTGTCCGACCTCGATCATGGTCTCGTACGGCGCCCGGGGCTGCGCCTTCGCGGCCCGGCACGACGCGTAGCGGTCGGGCCAGGTCAGAACAGGGGCTCGGGCAGCACGCCCTCCAGTGCGAGCAGCCTCCGCTTGGTCTCCAGACCGCCGGCGAAGCCGCCGATCCCGCCGTCGCTCTCCACGACCCGGTGACAGGGCACGACGACCGGCAGCGGGTTGGCGCCCATCGCGGCACCCACCGCCTGCGCCGCGCCGGGCTGGCCGACCCGCTTCGCCAGTTCCCCGTACCCGACGACCGCGCCGTAAGGGACGCCGGTCGCCAGCTCGCGCAGCACCTGCCGGTTGAAGCCGGAGATCAGCGTCCAGTCCAGCGGCACCGAGAAGTCCTTCCGCCGGCCCGCGAAGTACTCCTCGACCTGCCGTATCGCCTCGGCCAGCAGCGGAGAGCCGGGCGCCTCGACGGGCTCGGCGCCCAGCCGGGCCGCCAACTGCGCGAGCGCCTCGTCGCGTACCGCGTCGTCGGCGTGGAACGCGACGCTGACCAGGCCGTCCCGGGTTGCCGCCAGCAGCAGCGGACCGATGCCGGTGTCCATGACGGCCCACACGACCTGCTGCTCGTACTCTCCATGGCTGTCCATGCGCCCACGGTACGACCCGCCACTGACAGCGCCCCGCGAACCCCGGCCCGGGGACAGCGCCAACGGCCCGGAACGGACCCGGCGATCGGCTGCCCGCGCGGGGGTCAGCGCCCGTTCAGTGCCGCCCGCACCAGGTCGGGCTTGTTCGAGATGATGCCGTCGACGTCGTACCGGGCCACGCTCCGCGCGGTGTCCGCGTCGTTCACGGTCCAGGTGAACACCCTCAGGTGTCTGCCGTGCGGCCCCGTGAGCGCGTGCGCGGCGGTGACGTAGCCCTTGGTGAGCTTTCTGTGCGACGGGTTGACCAGGTCGGCGAAGCGGGCGTAGCCGGGCAGCTCGGCCTTGGCCGGTGTGCCGAGGAAGCCGGTCGTGAGGGCCGGCTTCAGATCGTGCACGGTGCGCAGACTGCCCGCGTCGAAGCTCTGCACGATCAGCCGTCCGGAGTATCGCCCGCCCAGCCAGCCCTCGTTGCCCAGGAGCTTGAGGGTCTGCTGCTCGATGCCCGGATACAGCTCCGGGTTCTTGAGTTCGAGGAGCAACTTCTCGTGGTTGAGGTCGAGCCGGCGCAGGTACTGCTTCAGGGTCGGCACGCGTGTGCCCGCGTACGCGGGACCGAACCAGCTCCCCGCGTCCAGACGCGCGATCTCGGCGGCGGTGAAGTCCTTCACCTTCCAGGGCGCCCGGCCGGGAAAGACCTCCTCGGCGTTCGTGGTGCGCTTGAGGTTGTCGTCGTGGATGACGACGAGCTCCCCGTCCTTGGTGCGCTGCACGTCGTTCTCGACCCAGGAGAAGCCCAGGCGGGCGGCCGTGTCGACGGCGGGCAGGGTGTTCTCCGGGGCGTAAGCGGACGCGCCCCGGTGGGCGACGACGGCGGGACGCGCGCGGACGTCGCCGACCCGCGCGTCGGAGGTTGGGGTCAGCAGGGTGGCCGTCCCCAGAAGCGCGGTGGTCGTGGCGGCAATTGCGCGCGCGTACATACGTGCTCCTCGCATCGAGCGAATGCTGACGAATATGGACAGAACCACAGTGACAGCAGAGGGGCAACGAGACAGGGTGCAGGAGGGGCACAGATGGCATGGAGTTGCCCAAGACCGCTCACCGGTGCCTCACAACTGGGGCAGGTGCGTGTTTCTTTGCCGGAAAATCGTTCGACCATTCCGGTGCGGGTCATACTCTCAGCGTCAACCCTGACCGCCCGAGCGGTTCCGGGGCGGGGCCGCGTGTCAGTAATTCGGGGACGCAAGAGGGTGAAGGGCAGCCGCGCATGCAAGGCACGGTCGACGGATTCAGCTATGGAGTCGTGACCCCGCTGGTGGCCTATCTGATGGCCTGCCTGGGCGGGGCCCTCGGCCTGCGCTGCACCGCGAGATCGATGCTGGTGACGCAGGCCTGGCGCCCCCTCTGGCTCGCCCTGGGCTCGGCCGCGATCGGCTCCGGGATATGGACCATGCATTTCGTCGGCATGATGGGGTTCACCGTCACCGGGACCCCGATCCACTACGACAGGCCGATCATGTACGCGAGCCTCGGGCTCGCCATCGTCATGGTCAGCATCGGGATCTTCATCGTCGGTTATCGCGGTGCCAAAGGGGCGGCGCTCTTCACCGGTGGAACGATCACCGGGCTGGGCATCGCGTCCATGCATTACCTCGGCATGGCGGGCGTGCACGTCGACGGCAAGTTCGTCTACAACACGTTCACCGTCGCCGTGTCGGTCCTGATAGGGGTCGTGGCCGCCACCGCCGCCCTGTGGGCCGCCGGGCATGTCCGCGGGGTCCTGGGGAGCGTGGGGGCGAGCCTCGTCATGGGGCTGGCCGTCAGTGGCATGCACTACACCGGCATGGCCGCCCTCAGTGTCCAACTGCGCGATCTTCACGCTCTGCACGCCGCCACGTCGTCCACCGTCGGCGACTCGCCCGCCGCGTTGCTCGCGCCCATGCTGATCGGCCCCTTCGCCTTCCTCCTGCTCGCAGGCGTCGTCGTGATGTTCGACCCGCTGATGGTCATGGGCAAGCCCGACTGGAGCCGTGTCGAACGCAAGCCCGGGGTCCCGGCCGGTGCCGTCGCCCCGCACCGGAGCCGGAGCATGTACCTCCGCGCCGGGCAGCTGGCCAGGCAGCGGGAGTACCGCAGCTCCCGCACCCCGCAGAACTGGTGATCCGGACCCGTTGTCAGTGCGGGGTCGTACGGTGGATCCCATGCGGCCCGTTTCCCAGATCGAACGCACGGTGGCGCCCTTCGAGGTCGTCAGCCCGTACCAGCCCAGCGGTGACCAGCCGGCGGCCATCGCCGAGCTGGCCCGGCGCATCGAGGCCGGTGAGAAGGACGTCGTCCTGCTGGGCGCGACCGGCACCGGCAAGTCCGCCACCACGGCGTGGATGATCGAGAAGCTCCAGCGCCCCACCCTCGTGATGGCGCCGAACAAGACGCTCGCCGCCCAGCTGGCCAACGAGTTCCGTGAGCTCCTCCCGAACAACGCGGTCGAATACTTCGTCTCGTACTACGACTACTACCAGCCCGAGGCGTACGTCCCGCAGTCGGACACCTATATCGAGAAGGACTCCTCGATCAACGAGGAGGTCGAGCGCTTGCGCCACTCGGCAACCAACTCGCTGCTCACCCGCCGCGACGTCGTCGTGGTCGCCTCGGTCTCCTGCATCTACGGCCTCGGTACTCCGCAGGAGTACGTGGACCGCATGGTGCCCCTGAAGGTGGGCGACGAGATCGACCGCGACGAGCTGCTGCGCCGTTTCGTGGACATCCAGTACACGCGCAACGACATGGCGTTCACGCGCGGCACCTTCCGCGTCCGCGGCGACACCATCGAGATCTTCCCGGTGTACGAGGAGCTCGCCGTCCGCATCGAGATGTTCGGCGACGAGATCGAGGCGTTGTCCACCCTCCACCCGCTCACGGGTGAGATCATCAGCGACGATCAGCAGCTGTATGTCTTCCCGGCCTCCCACTATGTCGCCGGACCCGAGCGCTTGGAGCGGGCCATCAACGACATCGAGAAGGAGCTGGTCGAGCGCCTGACCGAGCTGGAGAAGCAGGGCAAGCTCCTGGAGGCCCAGCGTCTGCGGATGCGTACGACGTACGACATCGAGATGCTGCGCCAGATCGGCAGCTGTTCCGGCGTCGAGAACTACTCGATGCACTTCGACGGCCGCTCGCCCGGCTCCGCGCCCAACACCCTGCTCGACTACTTCCCGGACGACTTCCTGCTCGTCATCGACGAGTCGCATGTCACCGTGCCGCAGATCGGCGCCATGTACGAGGGCGACGCCTCCCGCAAGCGCACCCTCGTCGACCACGGCTTCCGCCTTCCCTCGGCCCTGGACAACCGCCCCCTGAAGTGGGAGGAGTTCCAGGAGCGGACCGGCCAGACCGTCTACCTGTCGGCGACCCCGGGCAAGTACGAGCTCTCGCGCGGCGATGGCGTCGTCGAGCAGATCATCCGCCCCACCGGCCTCGTCGACCCGGAGGTCGTCGTCAAGCCCACCGAGGGGCAGATCGACGACCTGGTGCACGAGATCCGCCAGCGCACCGAGAAGGACGAGCGGGTCCTGGTCACCACGCTCACCAAGAAGATGGCCGAGGACCTCACGGACTACTTCGTGGAGCTCGGCATCCAGGTGCGCTATCTGCACAGCGACGTCGACACCCTGCGCCGCGTCGAGCTGCTGCGCGAGCTGCGCGCCGGCGAGTTCGATGTCCTGGTCGGCATCAACCTCCTCCGCGAGGGCCTCGACCTGCCCGAGGTGTCCCTGGTGGCGATCCTCGACGCCGACAAGGAGGGCTTCCTGCGCTCCGGCACGTCGCTGATCCAGACCATCGGCCGCGCGGCGCGCAACGTCTCCGGTCAGGTCCATATGTACGCCGACAAGATCACGCCGGCGATGGAGAAGGCCATCGACGAGACCAACCGCCGACGCGAGAAGCAGGTCGCCTACAACAAGGCCAACGGCATCGACCCGCAGCCGCTCCGCAAGAAGATCAATGACATCGTCGCGCGGATCGCTCGCGAGGAGGTCGACACCGAGCAGCTGCTCGGTTCCGGCTACCGCAAGACGAAGGACGGCCGGGGCGCCAAGGCCCCCGTTCCGGCCCTCTCCGAGAAGGCGGCCAAGGGCACGAAGGCCGCCAAGCCCGCCAAGGGCAGGGCCAAGGCGAAGGACGCGGTGCCGACCGACCGGCCCGCAGCCGAACTCGCGGAGCAGATCGAGGAGATGACGGAGCGCATGCGCGCCGCCGCGGCGGACCTCCAGTTCGAGATCGCCGCCCGGCTGCGCGACGAGGTCTCCGAGATGAAGAAGGAGCTGCGCCAGATGAGGGAGGCGGGGCTGGCCTGACCTCCGCATCCGGTGCCGGACCCAGTCGGTGCGCGAAGTGTTGCAACACCGACACAAAGCACGGGCCGGGGCTCGGCTCCGTCGGTGCCCCTGCGTAGGGTTTCCTGATGAGCCGCGGGCTCCGCGGCGACAGGGGACATGCGAAAGGGGAAGTCGCCGTGACCGTCAACATGACCAAGGGTCAGGCCATCAGCCTGGAGAAGCAGGACGGGGGCACCCTGACGGCGGTCCGGATGGGGCTCGGGTGGCAGGCGGCACCCCGCCGCGGCCTGTTCGGTTCGCGGACGCGGGAGATCGACCTGGACGCCTCCGCCGTGCTGTTCGCCGACAAGGAGCCCGTCGACGTCGTGTTCTTCCGGCACCTGGTCAGCGACGACGGCTCCGTGCGTCACACCGGTGACAACCTCGTGGGCGGCGTGGGCCGGGGCGACGATGAGGCCATCCTTGTCAACCTCCAGAGCGTTCCCGCCACCATCGACCAGATCGTCTTCACCGTGAACTCCTTCACGGGCCAGACCTTCCAGGAGGTGCAGGACGCGTTCTGCCGCCTGGTCGACGAGACCAACGGACAGGAGCTCGCCCGTTACACCCTGGCGGGCGGCGGCGCCTACACCGCTCAGATCATGGCGAAGGTGCACCGGGCCGGCGGCGGCTGGAAGATGACCGCTCTGGGTGCCCCCGCCAACGGCCGTACCTTCCAGGACCTGATGCCGACGATCCTGCCGCTCCTGTAGAGGAGGGGGCAGGTGCCACGCGTCCCGCCCAGGTCGGCGAAGCTTTGATCAAATGTAAGTAAAGTGCAACTGACCAGCGAACTTGGTCTTTCTTTTACTGAACACTTTACTAATCTTTGGCAATTGGGTAGTGTCTTCCGTACGGAGGGGAGTACTCCCTATCTGCTGCGGCGTTCCCGTCAGTACGGATCCAGAAGGTCCCGGGGCGCCGGCCCGCCCCGGGTGGAAGAGACCTCCGGTGACAACGACGATGATTTTTGCCGTTCACAACCGGAGGCGCAGTGGATGTTTCCCTGACCCTGTGGGTCCTGACCATCGCGGGTCTCGCCGCTCTCATCGCGGCGGACTTCGTGATCGGCCGCAAGCCCCATGACGTGTCCATCAAGGAAGCGGGCATCTGGACGGCCGTCTGGATCGCCCTGGCCGGACTCTTCGGCTTGGGACTGTTCTTCTTCGGGGGCGGTCAGCCAGCCGGGGAGTTCTTCGCCGGCTTCATCACCGAGAAGTCGCTGAGCGTCGACAACCTCTTCGTCTTCGTCCTGATCATGGCGAAGTTCGTGGTCCCCTCGCGCTATCAGCAGCGGGTGTTGCTCGTCGGTGTCCTGATAGCCCTGGTCCTGCGGGCCGTCTTCATCGCCGCGGGAGCCGCGATCATCGCCAGCTTCTCCTGGGTGTTCTACCTCTTCGGTGCCTTCCTCATCTGGACCGCCTGGAAGCTGATCCAGGACGCCCGATCCAAGGACGAGGACGAGGAGTACGAGGAGAACAGGCTGCTCAAGGCTGTCGAGCGCAGGTTCGGTGTGGCCGACCGCTACCACGGCACCAAGCTGTGGATCCAGCAGAACGGCAAGCGCGTCATGACGCCGATGCTGGTCGTGATGCTGGCGATCGGCACCACCGACGTGCTCTTCGCGCTCGACTCGATCCCGGCGATCTTCGGTCTGACGCAGGACCCGTACATCGTCTTCACCGCCAACGCCTTCGCCCTCATGGGCCTCAGGCAGCTCTACTTCCTCATCGGCGGCCTGCTCAAGAAGCTGGTCCACCTCTCGTACGGTCTGTCGATCATCCTCGGCTTCATCGGCGTCAAGCTGGTGCTCCACGCGCTCCACGAGTCTGGGGTCCACGTCCCGGAGATCAGCATCCCGGTCTCGCTCGGCGTGATCTGCGCCGTACTGATCGTCACCACGATCACCAGTCTGGTGGCGTCCAGGAGGCAGGCGGCGGCCGAAGCCGTACACGCACGGAGCGGCGGCACCCAGAAGGACAGCGTCGACGCCTCCTGACCATGTGACGAATTGCCGACCGTCACACACGGTGCTTCGGTGGGTGCTGAGCGTTCCCGTCCTGGGGCGCCACGGCCAGGTGGAGAGAACCGTGGACACATCGAAGAAGTTCGTGCAGATCATCGAGTTCGAGACCGACCGCATCGATGAGATGCGAGCTCTTGCCAGGAACATCGAGAAGCGCTTCGGCGGCAATGGGCACGGCCCTGCGCGCCAGGCCGTCCTCAAGGACAGAAACCACCCGGGCCGCTATCTCGAACTGCTCATGTTCGACTCATACGACGAGGCCGTGCGCAGCAGCCAGGACCCCGAGGCGAGGCAGTTCGCCGAGAAGATGGCGGCCCTGTGTACGAGCCCGCCGTCCTTCACGGAGTGCGACGTTCTGGAGATGAACGAGGCCAAGTGACGGGCCCGATATCCCGAACCATTACTGGGGAGGGGCCGCGCTGTGCCGGCGCGGCCCCCGCGCGAGGGAGGACCGGCATGCGAACCCCGTACGTCTCGGCCATCACTGATGCATGAGTACTCGGCTCAGGTCGCTCGCCGTGCAGTGGACCGTCATCGTGCCGCTGCTTGCGGTCGTCCTTCTCGGCCTCACCTGGGGACGTGATCTTCCCAGCCCGCTCGTCGCGCTGGTGACGGCGGTGCTCGCCGGGTCGGTACTGGCCGCAGTGCATCACGCCGAGGTGGTCGCCCATCGTGTCGGCGAACCCTACGGTTCCCTGGTCCTCGCCATCGCCGTGACGATCATCGAGGTCGCCCTGATCGTCACCCTCATGGCCGACGGAGGGCCCAAGAGTGCGACGTTGGCCAGGGACACGGTCTTCGCGGCCGTGATGATCACCTGCAACGGTGTCGTCGGCCTGAGTCTGCTCGTGGCCTCCCTCCGCCACGGCACCGCCGTCTTCAACCCCGAGGGAACCGGCGCCGCGCTGGCGACCGTGGCGACCCTCTCCACGCTCAGCCTCGTGCTGCCGACGTTCACCACCAGCGCGCCGGGTCCGGAGTTCTCCGGCGTGCAGCTGACCTTCGCCGCGGTGACGTCGCTGATCCTGTACGGCCTGTTCGTGACCACTCAGACCGTGCGGCACCGCGACTACTTCCTGCCGGTCACCCGACGCGGCGAGGTGATCACGGCGGACGACCATGCGGCGAAGCCGTCCGCGCGTACCGCCTGGATCAGCCTCGGCCTGCTGGGGCTCGCCCTGGTCGGCGTGGTCGGTCTGGCCAAGGGCGTGTCGCCGGCCATCGAGGCCGGCGTGCAGGCCGCCGGTCTGCACCATGCCGTCGTCGGTGTGATCATCGCGCTGCTGGTGCTGCTGCCCGAGACGATCGCGGCCCTGCGCTCGGCCCGCCGCGACCACGTGCAGACCAGCCTCAACCTCGCCCTCGGCTCCGCGATGGCCAGCATCGGACTCACCATCCCCGCCGTCGCCCTCGCCACCTTGTGGCTGCCCGGACCGCTCGTCCTCGGCCTCGGCTCCACGCACATGCTGCTGCTCGCTCTGACGGTGGTGGTGAGCTCCCTGACGGTGGCACCGGGACGCGCCACACTGCTCCAGGGCGGCGTACACCTGGTGCTGTTCGCGGCGTACCTGGAGCTGGCGATCAACCCGTAGTCGGAGACGTCCCCGATCCAGCCTTCGCTGCCTCACCCCGCGGCCGGTTCGGCCCCCGCCATCACGGGCACGGGGCGCGTCTCCGGCAGGGGCGCGAAGCAGCCGAGGCTCAGCAGCAGTGCGACCGCAGTCAGATAGGCGCCACGCCCCACGGAACGCGCCCGCCGTGCTCCGCGAGCCCGGTCGCCGCGACGGGGGTGAGCACACCCCCGAGGACGCCGCCGAGGTTAGCTCACTGCGGCGCCGGTGCAGCGCACCCGTGGCTCGTACAGCTCCGGCAGATATGCGGCGATCACCGCGAACATCGTGATGAATCCCGATCAGCGCCCCGAGGGTGCCGAGAGACATCAGCAGCGGGGCGCCGGTCGACAGCAGCGCGACCATCGGGAACATCCACAGGGCACACCTCGTGCACCCGGTCAGGCACAGCGGCCGTCGGCCGTAGCGATCGCCGAGCATCGCCATCAAGGGCGTGAGCGCGCCCTTCACGACCACGGCGGCCAGGATGCAGGCCAGCATGACGGTACGGCTCACCCCGAGCCGCTCGGTCGCATACGCCAGCGACCAGGTGGTCACCGCGTAGAACACCGCGTATCCGACCGCGAGCGCCCCAGCCGCGAGCAGCAGCAGCCGCCAGTGGTGCCGTACGAGATCGGCGAACGGCACGCGCGCGGGGCGTCGATCTCCAGGAACCGGGGACTCTCGGCGAGCGACGAGCGCAGCCACAGCCCGGCCACGGCCAGCACCCCGCCCAGAAGGGCACGCGCCACCCCCACTCGGCGAATTGCGAGGTGCGGAGCGCGTCAGTAGGTGACCGTGATGCGCCGGGAAGGGCCGTCGACGCGGATCGTTCCCCCATAGGGGAGGACGAGTTGGGGATCGGTGTGGCCGAAGTCCACATCGAAGACAGCAGGCATGTCGGGTGCATACATTCGCAGCACGCGCAGCACGGCTTCCCGCTGCTCGGCGGCGTAACGGGCGGCCTCCTCCGGGCTGTTGGGCTGCTCGAACGACCACGTCTTGGGCCGGCCCATCAGCAGCGCGGAGAATCGTCCCAGCAGTCCGCGCTCGCCCATGTTCCGCAGGGTGCGGAATACCTCCGTAGCGCTCGGCAACTCCTCCGAGGTCTCCAGCAGCAGTACGCCGCCGTCGTACTCGGAGAGGTCGCTGCCGATCTCGCGGTCGGCCATCAGCAGCCAGCCGACGATCTCCAGGGCGCCGCCCCAACTGCGGCCCTCGACCACGCGGTCGGCGTGGTGCCAGATCCATCCGGTGCCCGGGCGGGTCTCCGGTTCGGTCTCGAAGGTGGCCGGATCCCTCCAGTCGCGGTCGATGTCGCGCCAGCGCTCGGCGGGCGCGAGTTCGTACGCGCCGGACGTGAAAAGCGCCGCTCGCAGGGACGCCGCGGTCTGTGGATGCATCGCCCCGGGGCGGCCGAGGGCGGTCATCACCGTCGCCCCGTGGTAGCCGACGATTCCCGTGTTACGCAGGAAGGCGAGCAGGTTCGTGTTGTCGCTCATCCCGAAGAACGGCTTCGGGTGTGCGCGGATCAACTCCCGGTCCAGGAAGGGCAGCACCGTGATCTGGTCGTCGCCGCCGATGGAGGCGATGACCGCCTTGACGTCGGGGTCGGCGAACGCCGCGTTGATGTCGGCGGCACGCTCCTGGGGCGTCGTGCCCATCCTGCGGGTGGTCGGGTACTCGACCGGTTCGAGGCCGAACTCCTCACGCAGCCGCTCCAGGCCGAGTTCGAACGGGCGCGGAAAGAGTTCCGGGAGGCCCGAGGCAGGCGAGATCACCGCTATGCGGTCACCGGGCGACGGCTTCGGCGGGTACGTGATCGTCGTCATTGCAGGAGGGTACGGCGAGCGGACTCGCCTGCGCAGCGTGATAAACCGGGGTGAGAGCCGCGGTCGCCGTCCGACCGCCCTGGACCGGACCGGAGGAACCGTGCCCCGCACCTTGGCCCATGCACCGATCATGATCCTCAACGGGCCCAATCTGAACCTGCTCGGCCAGCGCCAGCCGGAGATCTACGGCACGGAGACGCTGGCCGACGTCGAGGCGATGTGCGCCAAGGCGGCGGCCGCGCACGGCGGCACGGTGGACTTCCGGCAGTCCAACCACGAGGGCGAACTGGTCGACTGGATCCATGAGGCGCGGCTCAGCCACTGCGGGATCGTGATCAACCCCGGTGCCTACTCGCACACGTCCATCGCCATCCTGGACGCCCTCAACACCTGCGACGACATTCCGGTGGTGGAGGTCCACATCTCCAACATCCACCAGCGCGAGTCGTTCCGGCACCACTCGTACGTCTCCCTGCGTGCCGACGGCGTCATCGCGGGATGCGGTGTGCAGGGGTACGTGTTCGGCGTGGAGCGGGTGGCCACGCTGGTGGGGGCGGGGGAGTCCGAGGCCTAGCCGGGGAGCTCGGGGGCGTACGACCGCGGGGACCGCGCCCCCGACGAGCGCCCCCTCGCGCTCACCACCCGCGCGCGTGCCACTCCGGAAGGTGCGGTCGCTCGGCGCCCAGCGTGGTGTCGTTGCCGTGGCCGGGGTAGACCCAGGTCTCGTCCGGGAGCGCGTCGAAGATCTTGGTCTCGACGTCGTGGATCAGGCTGGCGAACGCCTTGGGGTTCTTGTGGGTGTTGCCCACACCGCCCGGGAAGAGGCAGTCCCCGGTGAAGACATGCGGGTGGCCGTGCGGGTCGTCGTAGACCAGCGCGATCGATCCCGGCGTGTGCCCCACCAGGTGGCGCGCGGTGAGTTCCACGCGCCCCACCCGGATCACGTCACCGTCGTCGACGCGGACGTCGGTCGGCACCGGGATGCCGTCCGCGTCGTCCCGCCCCGCGTACGTGCGCGCGCCCGTGGCCTCCACGACCTCGGCGAGACCCTGCCAGTGGTCACCGTGCTGGTGCGTGGTGACGACGGACGCGATGCCGTCGTCACCGATCATGCCGAGCAGCCGGTCCGGCTCGTTGGCCGCGTCGATCAGCAACTGCTCGTCCGTGGCCCGGCAGCGCAGCAGATAGGCGTTGTTGTTCATGGGACCCACCGCGATCTTGGTGATCATCAGGTCCTTCAGCTCGTGCACGTCCGCCGGTCCGCCGACCGTCACTTCGCCGCTGTACGTCATGACGATCAGCCTATAGCGGAGGGGTGCTCCGGGGGCCGTGCACGGGCTGTCACCGGGCCGCCGGCCGCGGCGCTGCAAGCAGCCGGAGGCACTGCGGCGCCCGTCGGCTGCTAGAGCGGAGGAAGCACCGGAAGCGTGCCGCCCTTGACCGTCAGCGCGGAGCCGTCGCGGCGGCCGGCGAGCCAGCCGAGCAGTTCGGCTGCCGGTCCCTCGACCACGACGGGGCCGCCCGGAGCGCCGCCGCCGGTGGTCCAGGTGCGCTCCTCGGTGGAGACCAGATCGGTGGAAGGCACGTCCTCGTGCCCGCGGAATCGGTCCGCGAGGAAGTCGATTTCCCGCTCGACGAACTCGGCCGGAAGATCCTCCAGCTCGTAGCCGATCCCGAGGTCCACATGGTGCAGCTCGACCTCGGCCCACCGGCGAAAGGGCACCCGCGTCGCCGAGTCGGTGATCCCGTTGCGCAGCTCGACCGTGCGCGACCAGTCCGCCGGTTCGGCACCCGCCTCCTGGAAGCGGTCGATGCTCTCGCGGAGGTCGGCGAGCTGGACGGCGACGGGGCGCGGGGCGTCCCGTTCGATGTCGGCGTCCCGGACCGGGCCGGAGGCGTACATGGGGCGCCCCTCGAGGACGTTGACGAGCGCGTCCGCGTTGCGGGCGACGTGCGCGAGGACGTGCCCGCGGGTCCAGCCGGGCAACCGTGAGGGTTCGGTCACTGCCGCTTCGTCCAATTGTGCGACTGCGGTGAGGAGCCGTTCGGACGCGTCCCGTACAGACGCCAGGTCGTGGGCGTGATCAATCATGAGGCCGACCCTAGCGGCGCCACTCCTTCGGGTGAAGGAGGTGAACCGCCCCCGCTAATCGAATGCGCGTGCTATATCGTCGAAGGTGGCGTCGGGCATGCTGGATGGTCGGGGATTGTTATGCAACCGGGAATCCGACCGGCGTTGTCAGTGGCTCCCCCTAGTCTGAAGAAGCACGGGGGCCTCGCCCCTGTCACTTCTCTCAAGAAAGGTGCGGACCGGCGTGGCCGACCGTCTCATCGTCCGTGGCGCGCGCGAGCACAACCTCAAGAATGTCTCGCTCGACCTGCCGCGCGACTCGCTCATCGTCTTCACGGGCCTGTCTGGGTCGGGCAAGTCCTCGCTGGCCTTCGACACGATCTTCGCCGAGGGGCAGCGGCGCTACGTGGAGTCGCTCTCCTCGTACGCCCGGCAGTTCCTCGGCCAGATGGACAAGCCGGACGTCGACTTCATCGAGGGCCTCTCCCCGGCCGTCTCGATCGACCAGAAGTCGACCTCGCGCAACCCGCGCTCCACGGTCGGCACGATCACCGAGGTCTACGACTACCTGCGCCTGCTCTTCGCGCGCATCGGCAAGCCGCACTGCCCCGAGTGCTCGCGTCCGATCTCGCGCCAGTCGCCGCAGGCCATCGTCGACAAGGTTCTGGAACTCCCCGAGGGGAGCCGCTTCCAGGTGCTGTCGCCGCTGGTGCGCGAGCGCAAGGGCGAGTTCGTCGACCTCTTCTCCGACCTCCAGGCCAAGGGCTACAGCCGCGCGCGCGTGGACGGCGAGATCATCCAGCTCTCCGACCCGCCCACGTTGAAGAAGCAGGAGAAGCACACCATCGAGGTGGTCGTCGACCGCCTCACGGTGAAGGACTCCGCCAAGCGCCGCCTCACCGACTCCGTGGAGACCGCGCTCGGCCTGTCCGGCGGCATGGTCGTGCTCGACTTCGTCGACCTCCCCGAGGACGACCCCGAGCGCGAGCGCATGTACTCGGAGCACCTGTACTGCCCGTACGACGACCTGTCCTTCGAGGAGCTCGAGCCCCGCTCCTTCTCCTTCAACTCGCCCTTCGGCGCCTGCCCGGAGTGCACCGGCATCGGCACGCGCATGGAGGTCGACCCGGAGCTGATCGTCCCCGACGAGGAGAAGTCCCTCGACGAGGGCGCCATCCACCCCTGGTCGCACGGTCACACCAAGGACTACTTCGGCCGACTGATCGGTGCCCTGGCCGACGCGCTCGGATTCCGCACCGACATCCCCTTCGCCGGACTTCCGCAGCGCGCCAAGAAGGCCCTGCTGTACGGCCACAAGACGCAGATCGAGGTCCGCTACCGCAACCGGTACGGACGCGAGCGCGTGTACACGACGGCCTTTGAAGGCGCCGTCCCATTCGTCAAGCGCCGGCACAGCGAGGCCGAGAGCGACGCGAGCCGCGAGCGCTTCGAGGGCTACATGCGCGAGGTGCCCTGCCCCACCTGCGAGGGCACGCGCCTCAAGCCGATCGTCCTCGCGGTCACGATCATGGACAAGTCGATCGCCGAGATCGCCGCGATGTCCATCAGTGACTGCGCGGACTTCCTGCGCGAGCTGAAGCTGAGCGACCGGGACAAGAAGATCGCCGAGCGGGTGCTGAAGGAGGTCAACGAGCGGCTGCGGTTCCTGGTCGACGTCGGCCTCGACTACCTGTCGCTGAACCGCGCGGCAGGCACGCTCTCCGGCGGCGAAGCCCAGCGCATCCGCCTGGCCACCCAGATCGGCTCCGGACTCGTCGGCGTCCTGTACGTCCTCGACGAGCCGTCCATCGGTCTGCACCAGCGCGACAACCACCGGCTGATCGAGACCCTGGTCCGGCTGCGCGACATGGGCAACACGCTCATCGTCGTCGAGCACGACGAGGACACCATCAAGGTCGCCGACTGGATCGTCGACATCGGCCCCGGCGCGGGCGAGCACGGCGGCAAGGTCGTGCACAGCGGCTCCCTGGACGAGCTGCTCGCCAACGCCGAGTCGCAGACCGGTCAGTACCTGGCCGGCAAGAAGTCGATCCCGCTGCCCGACGTGCGCCGCCCGCGCGACGCGTCCCGCCAGCTCACCGTGCACGGCGCCCGCGAGAACAACCTCCAGGACATCGACGTGTCCTTCCCGCTGGGCCTGTTCACCGCCGTCACGGGCGTGTCCGGCTCCGGAAAGTCGACGCTGGTCAACGACATCCTCTACACGCACCTGGCCCGTGAGCTGAACGGCGCGAGGAACGTGCCCGGACGGCACACGCGCGTGGCCGGCGACGACCTTGTCGACAAGGTCGTGCACGTCGACCAGTCGCCCATCGGCCGCACCCCGCGGTCGAACCCGGCGACCTACACCGGCGTCTTCGACCACATCCGCAAGCTGTTCGCCGAGACCACCGAGGCGAAGGTCCGCGGCTACCTGCCCGGCCGCTTCTCCTTCAACGTCAAGGGCGGCCGCTGCGAGAACTGCGCGGGCGACGGCACCATCAAGATCGAGATGAACTTCCTGCCGGACGTCTACGTCCCGTGCGAGGTCTGCCACGGCGCCCGCTACAACCGGGAGACCCTGGACGTCCACTACAAGGGCAAGTCCATCGCCGAAGTCCTGAACATGCCGATCGACGAGGCCCTCGAGTTCTTCGAGGCCGTCCCGGCGATCGCCCGGCACCTCAGGACCCTCAGCGAGGTCGGTCTCGGCTACGTCCGTCTCGGCCAGTCCGCGACCACGCTGTCCGGCGGTGAGGCGCAGCGTGTGAAGCTCGCCAGCGAACTCCAGAAGCGCTCCACCGGCCGCACGGTCTACGTCCTGGACGAGCCGACCACCGGCCTGCACTTCGAGGACATCAGCAAGCTGCTGAAGGTCCTGGGCGGGCTGGTAGAGAAGGGCAACACGGTCATCGTCATCGAGCACAACCTCGACGTGATCAAGACCGCCGACTGGATCGTCGACATGGGCCCGGAGGGCGGCGCCGGCGGTGGCCTGGTCGTCGCCGAGGGCACGCCGGAGGAGGTCGCCGGGGTTCCGGCCAGCCACACCGGCAAGTTCCTGCGCGACATCCTCGGCGCCGACCGGATCAGCGACGCGGCTCCTGTGAAGGCCCCGCGCAAGACGGTGGCGAAGAAGGC
Organism: Streptomyces sp. V3I7; assembly: GCF_030817495.1. Taxonomy (NCBI): domain Bacteria; kingdom Bacillati; phylum Actinomycetota; class Actinomycetes; order Kitasatosporales; family Streptomycetaceae; genus Streptomyces; species Streptomyces sp. V3I7. The sequence continues at coordinate 1,567,331 of NZ_JAUSZK010000001.1, read as the reverse complement.
GGCCACGGCCAAGAAGACGGCGGCGAAGAAGACGGTCGCCGCCGGGGCGACGGCGCGCAAGACGGCCACGGCCAAGGTGACCGTCTCCGCAAAGGCGAAGTCCGTCAACAGCACGGTGACCAAGAAGGCCGCCGGGGCCACGAAGAAGACGGCGGCCGCGAAGAAGGCGACGGGCGCACCCAAGGCGTGACCGACGGCAGAGCCGTCGAAGCCGAGCGACAGCCGGTTTCTGATACCTCGTCAAAAAAGTGGTGCCCCGCGGGAACTCCCCGCGGGGCACCGCTCGTTCCACCATCAGCCACCCTGGCCCTGCGGTTCACCGGTCCCGCGAACCGCTTGTCCAGCCGAACCTTGACAACTGGATCGAGCTAGAGATCGCCCAACTCGCCCGCGTACGGAGGCTCGGCTCCCGCGCGCGAGCAGGTGATCGCCGCCGCCCGCGCCGCGAACCGCAGCAGCCGCTTCCACTCGTCGGCCCCCAGGCCGGCGAGCGCCTCGGGGGAGAGGAGGTCCTGGGTGTACAGCCCGTGCAGCAGGGCCGCGTTGACCGTGTCACCAGCGCCGATCGTGTCCACGACGTCAACCTTCTCACCCGGGACGGAGTGTTCCCCTCCGTCCCGGGTGAACACGGTGAGCCCGTCCCCGCCGCGGGTGATCACCACGGCCGAGGGCCCTGCGGCCAGCCAGTCGCGCGGGGTGCCGCCCAGCCACTGCGCGTCCTCCTCGGACAGCTTCAGGAGCGACACCGAGGGCAGCCACGTCCTGAACCGTGCCCGGTAGGCGTCGGCGTCCGGGATCAGTCCCGCCCGGATGTTCGGGTCGAGCGCGGTGAACAGGCCCTGTCCTGCCGCGGCCCGCATCAGCTCCTCGTAGGCGTTCGCCCCCGGTTCCAGGACGAGCGAGCAGGTACCGAAGGAGACGGCACGTGCCGCGGCCGGGAGTTGGGCAGGCGGCGTGAACAGGCGGTCGGCGGTGCCCTCGACATAGAAGGAGTAGGCGGCCGAGCCGCTCTCGTCGACGGTGGCGACCGCGAGGGTGGTCGGCTCCGTACCGCGTTGCACGCCCGAAACGTCAACGCCGGCCCGGCGCAGCCCGCCCAGCAGCGCCTCGCCGAAGGCGTCGTGCGACGTGCGGGAGCAGAAGGCCGTGGGAGAGCCGAGGCGGCCGAGCGCCACGGCCGTGTTGTACGGCCCGCCGCCAAGAGCCGGTTTCAGGCTCGCGAGGGCGCCTGTGCCCTGCGGTACGAGGTCGATCAGTGCCTCACCGGCGACGACGATCAAGAGAGGCGTCCTTTCCTGGGCTGCTCGGGTCGGTTCGGGTCCGCAGAGTGCCCGGAGCTCCCGCCCCTCGCGGATCGCTCGGGGCAACCGCACGACGTGCGGTGGACGAAGGTGCAGGGCAGCCGCACGGTTCGAGCGGGCCGGTCCGGCGCGGCCAGCCGGTCGAGCAGCAGCTGGACGGCCTGGACGCCGATCTCCTTGCTGGGCTGTGCGATCGCGGTGAGGCGGGGCGACAACAGGTCCGCCCAGGCGAAGTCGTCGAAGCAGCACAGGGCGATGTCGTCCGGCACGGTCAGGCCGCGCTCGCGCAGGGCGCGCAGGGTGCCGATCGTCATCGTGTTGCTGGCGGTGACGAGCGCCGTGGGCGGAGCCGCGAGCGAGAGGAGGGAAGCGGTGGCCTGTTCGGCGCCGGCCGAGGTGGAGTTGCCGGACACCACGAGCCGGTCGTCGTAGTCCAGGCCGGCTTTGGCGAGGCCTTGGCGGTAGCCGGTGATCCGCTCCCGCGTGGTGCTGAGTCCCGGCAGCCCGGCGACCAGGCCGATCCGTCGATGACCCAGTTCGGCGAGGTGGGTGACCAGCCGGGCCATGGGTTCGGCACTCTCGGCGCAGACCTGGTCGAAGTGCGGCGCCGGTTCACCGGCGGACTCGGCGGGGACGTCGGTCACCCGGTCCAGGAACACGGTCGGTACGGCGTGGCGGCCGAGGTAGGCGAGCAGGGCGCTCGGGTCCGCGGACGGCGTCACGATCATGCCGTCCACGCGCCGCTCATGGAGGAGTTGGACGACCGTGCGCTCGTGAGCGGGGTCGTCGTGCGGGTCGGCGATGAGCAGGCTGTAGCCCCGTTCCAGGGCGGCGGCCTCCACGCCCTGGAGGATCTCCGTGAAGTACGGGTTGCTGATCGCCGACACCGCGAGTCCGATGGAGCGGGTGCGGGAGGTCACCAGGGAGCGGGCGAGGGTGTTGGGCGTGTAGCCGAGCGCGTCGATCGCGTCCAGCACGGCCTGACGGGTGCCGGGCAGTACAGGGCGGGTGCCGTTCAGCACGTGGGAGACGGTCGCCACGGAGACTCCGGCGCTGCGTGCGACGTCGGCCATCGTGGGCATCGTGATCCTCCCTGAGCGGCCGCGGCGGGCCTTCTGGCCGGGAAGGTATCCCATCCGGCAGGGAGACGTAAACGCTTGCGTAATCGCTTACGTCTCTCGCCGCCCCAACCCGGTCCCGCCGGAGAACGCCCTGATCTCCCCGGGTATCGTCGCCCTGCACCACCCCCGAACCGTGGAGAACCAGATGCCCGCCCGGCCCACCCCCGCGAGCCGTCGTACCGTCCTCCGAGGAGCCGCCGTCACTCCGCTCGCCGGGCTCGGCCTCACCGCCTGCGGTCCCGGAGCCGGCGCAGCAGGGGCCCCGAAGCCGACCGCACCCGTGCAGCTCGGGGCCGAGAGCGAGGTCGCGAAGGGCGGCGCCACGCTGTACCGCGAGCACAACGTGGTGGTCAGCCGGGACGACGACGGCACCCTGAAGGCGTACAGCACGATCTGCACGCACGCGGGATGCGCCATCAACCGGCTTCAGGGGACGACGCTGATCTGCCCCTGCCACGGGAGCGAGTTCGATGCCCGCACCGGCAAGGTCCTTCAGGCCCCGGCGACCGAGCCGCTGAACGAGCTGCCGGTCAAGGTCGCCAAGGGCAGGATCGTCGCGGGCCCCGAGGCCTGATCAGCGGGCCGGTGCGCCTCCGGCCGCTGGCGCGCCACAGCCGACGGGACCGGACGGAGCCGGGACCGGCCGTTCAGTCCCAGTCCCAGCCGATACCGATGATTCCCGGGCGCACGCGGGGCTCCACGAGGTGGACGGAGCGGTACAGCCCGCTGAACGGGAGCTCCTGCCGGCCGCTGCGCGGGGCAGCTGCCGAGTGCTGGGCGAACCGGTGGCAGCGCACCGGCAGGGCGTCCGCGTGGAAGCGCACCTGGAGCGCGTACTGGCCGCCGTGGGAGGGGAAGCCGCGGACGTACTCGCGCGAGGGTCCGGCCGTGCCGTCCTCGACGCCGTACCGGAAGAGGAAGGTGTCGCCCGAGCGCAGCCGGGTGCCGAAGAGCAGCTCGGTCACGAGGACGCCGGTCGCCTGGTCCAGCCGGACCCGTCCGGTGCGGCAGTTCTCCAGGGCGTGCACCGTCATGCGCTCGGGCGCGCAGCCCGGGTCGCCGTGGTGGACGGCCACGAAGCGGTCCACGCCGTCCCGGTGGGCCCGCACGATGTGGTGCGACTCGCGGGCCGCCAGCTCGCGGTGGGCGCCGATCCGTACCCGCTCGTGGTGTCCGAGGGAGTGCAGGCCGCTGTCGAGGGGCCAGCCCAGCTCGGCGTGGAGCCGGTCCAGGACGTCGGAGGCCTCCACCAGGGACCGGTACGAGCGGGCGGCGGGGCGCTGTGCCGCCGAGCGCTCCTCGGCCTCGGCGAGCAGCCGGATCAGCGACTCCTCCGGCAGCTGCAGTATCTCCTCCAGGGCCCGCACCGCCCGCAACGACTCGGGGCGCTGAGGACGCCGCGCTCCCTGCTGCCAGTAGCTCAGGCTGGTGACGCCCACTCTGACCCCGTGGCGCGACAGATGGTGCTGGACGCGCTGGAGCGGCAGTCCGCGAGCGGCGATCGCGGCGCGCAGAGCGACGTGGAAGGGGCCGCCCCGCAGAGCGGTGTCCAGTTCCTCGGCTCGGCCGGCTTCCTCCGCCGCCGCGAGGGGATCGTCGGTGGCGACATCCGCGTGCTGTGTGGCGTGCCGCATGCACAGGGGCCTTTCTGTGAATGATCACAACGGCTGGTCAGACCGTTCGCACCGGTCTTCGGGGCCACCCCGTCGGCACCGGGGCGTCCGCACATCCCTACGCCGATCCGGACGCCGTCGTTCACGGCCCCGAGTTCCCCCGCATTGAAGCGTGTTGACCAAGCCCCGACAACACCTTGGGCCAACCGTGGCGCACACCTGGCCGAGTCGCGTCAGCCCCGGCGGGCGTTGTCCACAGGCCCGCCGGACTGTCACCCCTCGACAGTAGGGTGTGAGACATGGCCGACCCCTCCAGCTACCGCCCCAAGCCGGGAGAGATCCCGGATTCCCCCGGGGTGTACAAGTTCCGCGACGAGCACCGCCGGGTGATCTACGTCGGAAAGGCGAAGAGCCTGCGTCAACGTCTGGCGAACTACTTCCAGGACCTGGCGAACCTCCATCCCCGCACCCGGAGCATGGTCACCACGGCCGCGTCCGTGGAGTGGACCGTGGTGTCCACGGAGGTCGAGGCGCTGCAGCTGGAGTACTCCTGGATCAAGGAGTTCGACCCCCGGTTCAACGTCAAGTACCGCGACGACAAGAGCTACCCCTACCTCGCGGTGACGATGAACGAGGAGTACCCGAGGGTGCAGGTGATGCGCGGCCACAAGAAGAAGGGCGTGAAGTACTTCGGGCCGTACGCGCACGCCTGGGCCATCCGCGACACGGTCGACCTGCTCCTGCGCGTCTTCCCCGTGCGGACCTGCTCGGCCGGCGTCTTCAAGAACGCCGCCCGCACCGGCCGCCCCTGCCTGCTCGGCTACATCGGCAAGTGCTCGGCCCCCTGCGTCGACCGGATCTCCGCCGAGGAGCACCGCGAACTCGCCGACGAGTTCTGCGACTTCATGGCCGGCCGCACCGGGACGTATCTGCGCCGCCTGGAGAAGCAGATGATGGAGGCGGCCGACGAGATGGAGTACGAGCGGGCCGCCCGCCTGCGCGACGACATCGGGGCCCTGAAGAAGGCCATGGAGAAGAACGCGGTCGTGCTCGCCGACGCGACCGACGCCGACCTCATCGCTGTCGCCGAGGACGAGCTGGAGGCGGCCGTGCAGATCTTCCACGTGCGCGGCGGCCGGGTCCGGGGCCAGCGCGGCTGGGTGACCGACAAGGTCGAGGAGATCACCACCGGGGCCCTGGTCGAGCACGCCCTCCAGCAGTTGTACGGCGAGGAGAGCGGGGACGCCGTCCCCAAGGAGGTGCTGGTCCCGGCGTTGCCCGACCCGGTGGAGCCGATCCAGGAGTGGCTGGCCACTCGCCGCGGGGCGAACGTCTCGCTTCGCATCCCGCAGCGCGGCGACAAGAAGTCGCTGATGGAGACGGTCCAGCGCAACGCCCAGCAGGCGCTCGTCCTGCACAAGACCAAGCGGGCCTCCGACCTGACCACGCGCTCGCGAGCCCTGGAGGAGATCGCGGACGCCCTCGACCTGGACAGCGCCCCGCTCAGGATCGAGTGTTATGACATCTCGCACCTCCAGGGTGACGACGTGGTGGCCTCCATGGTCGTCTTCGAGGACGGGCTCCAGCGCAAGAGCGAGTACCGCCGTTTCCAGATCAAGGGATTCGCCGGGCAGGACGACGTCCGCTCCATGCACGAGGTGATCTCGCGGCGCTTCAAGCGCTACCTCGCCGAGAAGGAGAAGACGGGGGAGTGGACCGACGGCGAGGAGGCGCTGCAGGGCGATGGTGAGGGCGGACTGAAAGACGCCGACGGCCGGCCCAGGAAGTTCGCCTACCCGCCCCAGCTCGTCGTCGTCGACGGTGGCCAGCCGCAGGTCGCGGCCGCCAAGCGGGCACTCGACGAGCTCGGCATCGATGACATCGCCGTCTGCGGCCTCGCCAAGCGCCTGGAGGAGGTGTGGCTGCCGGGCGACGACGACCCGCTGGTGCTGCCCCGGACCAGCGAGGGCCTCTACCTGCTCCAGCGCGTCCGTGACGAGGCGCACCGCTTCGCCATCACCTATCAGCGGGCCAAGCGCGCCAAGCGCCTGCGTTCCAGCCCCCTCGACGACGTGCCAGGCCTCGGCGACGCGCGCAAGCAGGCGCTGATCAAGCACTTCGGCTCGCTGAAGAAGCTGCGGGCCGCCACCGTCGACCAGATCCGCGAGGTGCCCGGCATAGGCCGGAAGACGGCCGAGACGATCGCCGCGGCCCTCGCGCAGGCGCCCGCGGCCGCACCGGCCGTGAACACGGCGACCGGAGAGATCATGGATGACGAGGAACCCGGAGCGACGACGGACTCCTCGGGGGAGCCCGTGTCTGCGGGCAACCCGGACGAACGACGGGGGCAGGAGACATGACGGACCACGACGCACAGCCCACAGCCGAGCGAGATCGCACGCACGAGGAAGCGGGCCGGGACCAGACGCGGCCGACGCCCCCGGAAGACGGAGCAGCCCAGGTGAGTACGGACGCCACGACAGCCGGGGCCGCCGCTCCGGACATCCCCGAGCTGGTGATCATCTCCGGCATGTCCGGAGCCGGCCGGTCGACGGCAGCCAAGTGTCTGGAGGACCTCGGCTGGTTCGTCGTCGACAACCTCCCGCCCGCCCTCATCCCCACCATGGTGGAGCTCGGCGCGCGCTCCCAGGGCAACGTGGCACGGATCGCGGTCGTCGTCGACGTGCGCGGCCGCCGCTTCTTCGACAACCTCCGCGAGTCCCTCGCCGGGCTCGACACCCGGGGCGTCACCCGGCGCATCGTCTTCCTGGAGTCCTCCGACGAGGCCCTCGTACGCCGCTTCGAGTCGGTGCGCCGCCCGCACCCGCTCCAGGGCGACGGCCGCATCGTCGACGGCATCGCCGCCGAGCGGGAGCTGCTGCGTGAGCTGCGCGGCGACGCCGACCTGGTGATCGACACCTCCAGCCTCAACGTGCACGAGCTGCGCGCCAAGATGGACGCCCAGTTCGCCGGTGATGAGGAGCCCGAGCTGCGGGCCACCGTGATGTCGTTCGGCTTCAAGTACGGTCTCCCGGTCGACGCCGACCTGGTCGCCGACATGCGCTTCCTGCCCAACCCGCACTGGGTCCCGGAACTGCGCCCGTACACCGGCGTCAACGAGGAGGTCGCCGCGTACGTCTTCAACCAGCCCGGTGCGAAGGAGTTCCTCGACCGGTACGCCGAGCTGCTGCGGTTGATCGCGGCCGGCTATCGCCGGGAGGGCAAGCGCTATGTGACCATCGCCATCGGCTGTACGGGCGGCAAGCACCGCTCGGTGGCCATGTCGGAGAAGCTCGCCGCGCGGCTCGCGGCCGAGGGCGTGGAGACGGTGGTCGTCCACCGGGACATGGGACGGGAATGACGAGACGTACACCGCGGCTGAGCAGGCTGCGCCGGGTGATGCCCGAGGCACGTGCGAGCCGCCTCCCGGCCGTGGCCCGGGGCGCCCGGCCGCGCCGCCGGGGCGCCCAGCCCAAGGTGGTGGCCCTCGGCGGCGGTATGGGGCTGTCCGCCTCGCTCGCCGCGCTGCGCCGGATCACCGGCGACCTCACCGCCGTCGTCACCGTGGCCGACGACGGCGGCTCCAGCGGGCGGCTGCGTGACGAGCTGGGCGTTCTGCCGCCCGGTGATCTGCGCAAGGCGCTGGCCGCGCTGTGCGGCGACGACGACTGGGGTCAGACCTGGTCCAGGGTCATCCAGCACCGCTTCGCGTCCCATGGAGACCTGCACGACCACGCGGTCGGGAACCTCCTGATCGTCGCGCTGTGGGAGCAGCTCGGTGACCATGTCCAGGCCCTGGACCTGGTCGGCAAGCTGCTCGGCGCGCACGGCCGGGTGCTGCCCATGTCCGCCGTGCCACTCGCGCTCCAGGCCCTGGTCAAGGGCCACGACCCGGAGCGTCCGGACGATGTGGACACGGTGCGGGGGCAGGCGACCGTGGCCCTCACACCCGGCGAGGTGCAGTCGGTGCACCTCGTGCCGCACGACCCGCCGGCGGTTCCCGAGGCCGTCGAGGCGGTGCTGGACGCGGACTGGGTGGTGCTCGGTCCCGGCTCCTGGTTCTCCTCGGTCATCCCGCATCTGCTCGTCCCCGAACTCCTGGAGGCACTCACGGCGACGAAGGCGCGACGGGTCCTCTCCCTGAACCTCGCCCCGCAGCCGGGAGAAACCGAGGGCTTCTCCCCGCAGCGTCATTTGGAGGTTTTGGGGCGACACGCCCCTAAACTCGCCCTGGACGTGGTGCTGGCCGACGAGGCCGCCGTGCCCGACCGCGACTTGCTCACGGAGGCTGCCAAGCGGCTCGGAGCCGCGGTGGAGCTGGCGCCCGTGGCCCGGACCGACGGTTCTCCCCGGCACGACCCGGAGCTGTTGGCCGCCGCGTACGACCGTATTTTTCGGATGCATGGAAGGATCGGCCCATGGCGATGACGGCAGCGGTGAAGGACGAGATCTCTCGGCTCCCCGTCACCCGGACCTGCTGCAGGAAGGCGGAGGTCTCCGCCGTTCTGCGGTTCGCCGGCGGCCTGCACCTGGTGAGCGGGCGGATCGTGATCGAGGCGGAGCTGGACACGGCGATGGCCGCCCGGCGCCTCAAGCGGGACATCCTGGAGATCTTCGGCCACAGCTCCGAGCTGATCGTCATGGCGCCCGGCGGGCTGCGGCGCGGCTCGCGCTACGTCGTACGCGTCGTCGCGGGCGGGGACCAGCTGGCCCGGCAGACCGGCCTCGTCGACGGCCGGGGGCGCCCGATCCGCGGCCTGCCCCCGCAGGTCGTCTCCGGGGCCACCTGTGACGCGGAGGCGGCCTGGCGCGGGGCCTTCCTGGCGCACGGCTCGCTGACCGAGCCGGGCCGCTCCTCCTCCCTGGAGGTGACCTGTCCGGGTCCCGAGGCTGCGCTCGCCCTCGTCGGTGCCGCACGGCGGCTGTCGATCGCCGCGAAGGCACGCGAGGTGCGCGGGGTGGACCGGGTCGTCGTCCGGGACGGTGACGCGATCGGCGCCCTGCTGACGCGCCTCGGCGCGCACGAGTCCGTGCTGGCCTGGGAGGAGCGGCGGATGCGCCGCGAGGTCCGCGCCACGGCCAACCGGCTCGCCAACTTCGACGACGCCAACCTGCGCCGCTCGGCCCGCGCCGCCGTCGCCGCCGGTGCCCGGGTGCAGCGTGCGCTGGAGATCCTCGCCGACGACGTCCCCGAGCACCTCGCCGCCGCGGGCCGGCTGCGCATGGAGCACAAGCAGGCCTCGCTGGAGGAGCTGGGCGCCCTCGCCGACCCGCCGCTGACCAAGGACGCCGTCGCCGGCCGTATCCGCCGTCTGCTCGCGATGGCCGACAAGCGCGCCGCCGACCTGGGCATCCCGGGCACGGAGGCCAACCTCACCGAGGAGATGGCGGACAACCTGGTGGGCTGACACCCCCTCCTCAGGCATGAAAGTGCCGACACCCGTCGCAGGGTGTCGGCACTTTCGTTTCTCCGCACCACCCACCGGCCACCGGCTCCACCGCCATCCCCTCCACCACCCACCCCCTCCACCGCCCACGCGGTCGACGCCGCGCCGGGCAGGACCGCCTGACGGATGTTCGCGTGCAGCGATCGGCGGCGACCAGCGGCGGTCGCGGGCGGGCGGAGCGGGCCGTCGAGGGCCGGGCTCCGTACCCGAACCCCCTTCCGGGGACGCCGGTTCGCGTCGGAAAGCCGTGCGGCACAGGGCGATCGACGTCGCGTGCTCAAGTGGCTTGTGCCCCTGCACGTTTGAGCAATCCGTCCCCTACTGGCGGGTAAAGGTCGGCGTGCCGCGTATGAGGGCATCTAGATGTCACTACGGGGGACTCAGAGGGGTAGGGTCGTGGGTGGTCGGGGACATCCCATACAGCTCGCCGGCGCTGAGCCGGCGTACCAACGAGGAGATCGGTTCGTGACGATCCGCGTAGGCATCAACGGCTTTGGCCGCATCGGTCGTAACTACTTCCGCGCGCTGCTGGAGCAGGGTGCAGACATCGAGATCGTGGCTGTCAACGACCTGGGTGACACCGCGACCACGGCTCATCTGCTGAAGTACGACACCATCCTGGGTCGTCTCAAGCAGGAGGTCTCGCACACCGCCGACACCATCACCGTGGACGGCCACACCATCAAGGTTCTGTCCGAGCGCAACCCGGCCGACATCCCCTGGGGTGAGCTGGGCGTCGACATCGTCATCGAGTCGACCGGCATCTTCACCAAGAAGGAAGACGCCGCGAAGCACCTCGCCGGTGGCGCCAAGAAGGTCCTCATCTCGGCTCCGGCCAAGGACGAGGACGTCACCATCGTCATGGGCGTCAACCAGGACCAGTACGACCCGGAGAAGGACCACATCATCTCCAACGCCTCCTGCACCACCAACTGTGTGGCGCCGATGGCGAAGGTCCTCGACGAGAACTTCGGCATCGTCAAGGGTCTGATGACCACGGTGCACGCGTACACGAACGACCAGCGCATCCTGGACTTCCCGCACAAGGACCTGCGCCGCGCCCGTGCCGCCGCCGAGAACATCATCCCGACGACCACCGGCGCCGCCAAGGCCACCGCCCTGGTGCTGCCGCAGCTCAAGGGCAAGCTGGACGGCATCGCCATGCGCGTCCCGGTTCCCACCGGCTCGGCCACCGACCTGGTCGTGCAGCTCCAGCGCGAGGTCACCAAGGACGAGGTCAACGCCGCGTTCAAGAAGGCCGCCGACGACGGCGACCTCAAGGGCTACCTGTCCTACACCGAGGACCCGATCGTCTCCTCGGACATCGTCGGCGACCCGGCGTCCTGCACCTTCGACTCGTCCATGACCATGGTCCAGGACGGCAATTCGGTGAAGATCCTGGGCTGGTACGACAACGAGTGGGGCTACTCCAACCGCCTCGTCGACCTCACGGTCTTCGTCGGCGAGCAGCTCTGATCACCAGAGCAGACACACCGATGCGGTAGCAGGGCCCGGGCAGCGCGACCGACGCACTGCCCGGGCCCTGCCGCACGTGCGGGTCGGCCGCTGACGTACGGTCGATCAGCCCTCGTACGATCACGATCAGCCCTCGTACGATCAAGAGCCTCGTCACAGAGACCTCTCAGGAGTTCCCCTCATGAAGACCATCGACGAACTTCTCGCCGACGGCGTGGCCGGCAAGCGGGTCTTCGTCCGCGCCGACCTCAACGTCCCGCTCGCCGACGGTGTCATCACCGACGACGGCCGGATCCGCGCTGTGCTGCCCACCGTCAAGGCCCTCGCGGACGCGGGCGCCAAGGTGATCGTGGCCTCGCACCTGGGCCGCCCCAAGGGCGCCCCGGACCCCGAGTTCTCGCTGCTGCCCGCCGCCGAGCGCCTCGGTGAACTGCTCGGCGCGCCCGTCGCGTTCGCCCAGGACACCGTCGGCCCCGCCGCCCACGACGCCGTCGACGGCCTGGAGCCCGGCCAGGTCGCGGTCATCGAGAACCTGCGCTTCAACCCCGGCGAGACATCCAAGGACGACACCGAGCGCGGCGAGTTCGCCGACCGGCTCGCCGCCCTCGCGGACGTCTACGTCGGCGACGGCTTCGGCGCGGTCCACCGCAAGCACGCCTCCGTGTACGACCTCCCGGCCAGGCTGCCGCACTACGCCGGCTACCTGATCGCGAACGAGGTCGACGTCCTGAAGAAGCTCACCGACGACGTCCGGCGCCCCTACGTCGTCGTGCTCGGCGGCGCCAAGGTCTCCGACAAGCTCGACGTCATCGACAAGCTCCTCGACAAGGCCGACCGCCTGCTCATCGGCGGCGGCATGGCCTACACGTTCCTCAAGGCCCAGGGCCACGAGGTCGGCATCTCCCTCCTCCAGGAGGACCAGATCCCGGCCGTCAAGGAGTACATGGAGCGCGCCGCGAAGAAAGGCGTGGAGTTGCTGCTCCCCGTCGACGTCCTGGTCTCCCCGGAGTTCCCGGACCTGAAGACCAAGGCGCCTTCCCGGCACACCGTGGTCGACGCGGACAAGATCCCCGCCGACCAGGAGGGCCTGGACATCGGCCCGAAGACCCGAGAGCTCTACGCCTCGAAGCTCGCCGACGCCGAGACCGTCTTCTGGAACGGCCCCATGGGCGTCTTCGAGCACCCCGACTACGCCGAGGGCACCAAGGCGGTAGCCCAGGCTCTCGTCAACTCGGACGGCTTCACCGTCGTCGGCGGCGGTGACTCCGCCGCGGCCGTGCGTACGCTCGGTTTCGACGAGAACGCATTCGGCCACATCTCGACCGGTGGCGGCGCCTCTCTCGAGTACCTCGAGGGCAAGACGCTCCCCGGCCTCGCCGCACTGGAGGACTGACCTCAATGAGCACGCGCACGCCGATCATGGCGGGCAACTGGAAGATGAACCTCAACCACCTCGAGGCCATCGCCCACGTCCAGAAACTCGCCTTCGCCCTGGCCGACAAGGACTACGACGCCGTCGAGGTCGCCGTCCTGCCGCCGTTCACCGACCTGCGCTCCGTGCAGACGCTGGTCGACGGCGACAAGCTCAAGATCAAGTACGGCGCCCAGGACCTCTCGGCGCACGACTCCGGTGCGTACACCGGTGAGATCTCGGGCCCGATGCTGGCCAAGCTGAAGTGCACGTACGTGGTCATCGGCCACTCCGAGCGCCGGCAGTACCACAACGAGACCGACGAGGTCGTCAACGCCAAGGTCAAGGCCGCCCTTAAGCACGGCCTGACTCCGATCCTGTGCGTCGGCGAGGAGCTCGACGTCCGCCAGGCGGGCAACCACGTCACCCACACCCTCACCCAGCTCGACGGCGCCCTGAAGGACGTCCCGGCCGAGCAGGCCGAGAGCATCGTGATCGCCTACGAGCCCGTGTGGGCCATCGGCACCGGCCAGGTCTGCGGCACCGCGGACGCGCAGGAGGTCTGCGCCGCCATCCGCGCCAGGCTCGCCGAGCTGTACTCGCAGGACGTGGCCGACAAGGTCCGCATCCAGTACGGCGGCTCCGTCAAGGCGGGCAACGTGGCCGAGATCATGGCCCAGCCCGACATCGACGGCGCCCTCGTCGGCGGGGCCTCGCTGGACACGGACGAGTTCGTCAAGATCGTGCGTTTCCGCGACCAGTGAGCCGCCGGGCGTGATCAGTGCGCCGGGCAGCCGGTGAGTAGGCGCCCGGCGCGATCCGTCGTACCCTTGCGGGGGCATGGTAGGAAGCCTTGGATAGTCCCTGGGCACCGTGCCCCCGTCGTTCATACGATTCCGAGAGAGTTGGTCCAGCCGTGGTTTTGGGGTTCTCGATCGCCCTGATCATCTTCAGCCTGCTGCTGATGCTGCTGGTGCTGATGCACAAGGGCAAGGGCGGCGGTCTCTCCGACATGTTCGGTGGCGGTATGCAGTCGTCCGTCGGTGGCTCCTCGGTCGCCGAGCGGAACCTGGACCGCATCACCCTGGTGGTCGGGCTGCTGTGGTTCGCGAGCATCATCGTCCTCGGAATGCTCATGAAGACGAACAGCTGATCAGCGTCTCACAAGTACATACATTTCGTACGCAGGGCCCCATGTTCGGTACGCGCTCCAAGGCGCGGCCTATCATGGGGCTTGCGTCTTGTGTGGGGCTGTAACTCCTATCACTGGACGCGCGTTGGGCCTTACGTAGACTGAGGCGCTCGCGGCGAAGTGAAACGCCGACTCGCTTCGCGGCACCATCACGCAGGGAGTTACGACCGTGGCAAGTGGCAACGCGATCCGAGGAAGCCGGGTCGGGGCGGGGCCGATGGGCGAGGCAGAGCGGGGCGAGTCCGCCCCGCGCCTGCGCATCTCCTTCTGGTGCTCCAACGGGCATGAGACTCAGCCGAGTTTCGCCAGCGACGCGCAGGTCCCCGACACCTGGGACTGCCCGCGTTGCGGCTTCCCGGCCGGACAGGACCGGGACAATCCGCCGGACCCGCCGCGTACCGAGCCCTACAAGACCCACCTCGCGTACGTGCGGGAGCGGCGCAGCGACGCGGACGGCGAGGCGATCCTCGCCGAGGCGCTCGCCAAACTGCGGGGCGAGATCTAGAGGTTGTGAACCGGCTGGGTGCCTGCGGGCGCCTGGCCGGAGTTGTTTCGCCTGCCTGCGCGTGTACGGAGCGGTCGCGGGCGTGTCCGCGGACGGCCGTCCTCTTACGGTCGGCGGCCACCTCGTCGACACCGGCGCGCAAGACGGACGTATCTGATGTTGCGCGGGTGGACGGCCCTGCGACGGCTCGTGTTCCGGGCTGATCAACTAGGTTGGGCCGGCAGCGGGGGCAAGACACGCAGCACGGAACAGGCAGGAAAGAAGGCTGAAGTCGGACATGAACGCTGACGGCCGCACCAGGCTCAACCAGACCCCCGAGTGGACCGCTCTGGCCAAGCACCGCGAGGAGCTCGCCGACACGCATCTGCGGGACCTGTTCGCCGGGGATCCGGAGCGCGGTGACACGTACACGCTTCAGGTCGGCGATCTGTACGTCGACTACTCCAAGCAGCTGGTCACCGACGAGACGCTGCGGCTGCTGCGTGAACTGGCCGCCCGGACGGACGTCTTCGGGTTGCGGGACGCCATGTTCCGGGGCGAGAAGATCAACGTCACCGAGGACCGGGCCGTGCTGCACACCGCGCTGCGCGCGCCGCGGGACGCCGTGATCGAGGTCGACGGCGAGAACGTGGTCCCCGCCGTGCACGCGGTGCTCGACCGGATGAGCGAGTTCGCCGAGCGGGTGCGCTCGGGGGAGTGGACCGGTCACACCGGCAAGCGCATCAGAAACGTCGTCAACATCGGGATCGGCGGATCCGATCTCGGGCCGGCGATGGCGTACGAGGCGCTGCGCAGCTTCACCGACCGGGATCTGACCGTCCGCTTCGTGTCGAACGTGGACGGGGCCGATCTGCACGAGGCGGTACGGGACCTGGATCCGGCGGAGACGCTGTTCGTCGTCGCGTCCAAGACCTTCACGACGATCGAGACGGTCACCAACGCGACGTCCGCGCGCAACTGGCTGCTCTCCGGGCTGAACGCCGGGCAGGAGGCCGTCGCCCAGCACTTCGTGGCGCTGTCGACCAACGCCGAGAAGGTCGCCGAGTTCGGGATCGACACGGCCAACATGTTCGAGTTCTGGGACTGGGTCGGGGGTCGGTACTCGTTCGACTCGGCGATCGGGCTGTCGTTGATGATCGCGATCGGTCCGGAGCGGTTCCGGGAGATGCTCGACGGGTTCCGCATCGTCGACGAGCACTTCCGCGACGCGCCTGCCGGGGAGAACGTGCCGCTGCTGCTGGGGCTGCTCGGGATCTGGTACGGCAACTTCCATGACGCGCAGTCACATGCGGTGTTGCCGTACTCGCACTACCTGTCCAGGTTCACGGCGTATCTGCAGCAGTTGGACATGGAGTCCAACGGGAAGTTCGTCGCGCGGGACGGGCGGGAGGTGGAGTGGCAGACCGGGCCGGTGGTGTGGGGGACGCCGGGGACGAACGGTCAGCACGCGTACTACCAGCTCATCCATCAGGGTACGAAGCTGATCCCGGCGGACTTCATCGGCTTCGTCGAGCCGGTGGGGGAGTTGAGTGAGGAACTCAGGGCGCAGCACGATCTGCTGATGGCCAACTTCTTCGCGCAGACGCAGGCGTTGGCCTTCGGCAAGACCGCGGACGAGGTGCGGGCGGAGGGGGTGCCGGAGGAGCTGGTGCCGCACAAGACGTTCCGGGGGGACCGGCCGACGACGACGATCCTGGCGCGGGAGTTGACTCCGTCGGTGCTGGGGCAGCTGATTGCGCTGTACGAGCACAAGGTGTTCGTGCAGGGGGCGGTGTGGAACATCGACTCCTTCGACCAGTGGGGGGTCGAGCTGGGGAAGGTGCTGGCGAAGAGGGTGGAGCCGGCGTTGACGGAGGGGGCGGAGGTGGTGGGGTTGGACGGGTCCACGCGGGGGTTGGTGGCTAGGTATCGCTCCCTGCGGGGGCGTTGACGGAGGGTCTTGCCCACCCACCCGCCCGTCTCGGTAGGTCAGAAGGGCGCCCTCGCCCTGGGGCTCCGCCCCAGACCCCGGCGGTGCGGGTGCGGTGCGGTGAGGGGTCTTGCCCACCGGCCCACCCGTCTCGGTGAGTTGAAGAGCTGACGTCCCCTGAGGCTCCGCCTCAGACCCCGGCGAGGGCTCCGCCCCCTGCACCCCTCCTGGGCTCCGCCCTCGCCCCGGCGGGTGTTGCCCCTGCTGGGGCGGGCGAGTGGGGCGCTGAGGTGGATGAGCTTCCCGGTGGGCCTCCGCCCCGGACCCCAGCGGGGGCTGCGCCCCCTGCACCCCTGCTGGGTTCCGGCCCCGGACCCCAGGGGAGGCTGCGCCCCCTGCACCCCTGCTGGGTTCCGGCCCCGGACCCCAGCGGGGGCTGCGCCCCCTGCACTCCTGCTGGGCTCCGCCCCGGACCCCAGCCCCCGGCCGCACCCCGCCCCCTCCCTGGCCGCGCCCCTCAACTCCCCGCCTGCCTCCCCAGTGCCCCCCTCAACTCACCCCACCCCCACCTCCCCCAACCTCCCCCGAGCCACCCGCCCCGCCGGAACCGCTGACAGTCCTGCCGCGGCCGCGAGCGCCGTTGCCGTGAGGGTGGTGAGTAGGGGGAGTGACGGGGGCTGGGCGATTCCTGGGCCGATTCCGTTGGTGGTTGCCTGGGTGTCTATCAGCCAGTGGGAGAGGGGGAGGCCCAGGGTTGTGGCGAGGAGGGTGGAGAGAAGGGTGGTGCAGGTCGTGGACGTGGCCGTGAGTGTGGTGATCTGGCGGGGGGACATGCCGATCGCCTTCAGGGCCAGCAGGTCGCGTTCGCTGTCGCGGAGTGAGCCGCCGATGGTGGTGAGGAGTTCGACGACGGCGATCAGGGCGAGTACGGCGACCAGGCCGGCCACGACTCCGCGGAGCGGGGAGAGGCCGTCGGCCGGGTTGGTCACGGCGTGGACGTCGAGGTGGCCGTGGCCGGCGCGGGTCAGGGCGGCGGCGACGTGGTGGGGGTCGGCGCCGGGGCGCAGGCGGAGTTGGTAGAGGGTCGGGGTGAGCTGGGGGTCGTTCTCGCGGAGGGTGTCCAGCGAGGTCGAGACCGTGCGGCCGGCGTTCTCCGGTTCGATGCTGCGGCCGACGATGTGCAGGATCTGCGGCCGGTCGCCCACGGTCATCCGGACCCAGTCGCCGACGCGCGCGTCCAGGAGGGTCAGGAAGCCCTGGCCGGCCACCGCCTCGTCGGGGCCATGGGCCGGGCGGCCCTCGGCGATGGCGTACGGGTAGGGGTGGTGCCGGATGCCCAGGCCGCGCAGCGCGATCGTGGCGGTCTGGCCCGGGACCAGCGCGGCCATCTCGACGCCCGGGTAGGCGGCGGCGACCCGGGGGTCGTGCTCCAGCAGTGAGCGGGTCTGCCGGTCGGTCAGGTCGTGGTCCGCCCGGGCCGTGAGCGACGCGGCCAGTCCCATCCGCTGCGGGTCGCTGTGGAAGCGGTCGATCGTCGTCCACGCGCTCAGCGCCACCACGATCAGCAGCAGCGGAAGTGTCAGCCGGGCCACCGTGGCCACCGAACGGCGGCGGCCGGTGAACGCCGCGTGGCAGCCCAGGACCAGGGCCGGGGGGAGGCGCAGGCCGAGTGCCCGGCGGGCGATCCCCGTCAGGCGGCCGCCGGTCGGGGTGACGCGGCGCGGCACCGGGACCGGCGACACCCGGCCCGCTCGCCATGCCGCGAGGCCGGTCGTCAGGGCGATGAACAGCACCGATCCCACCGGTATCGCGAACAGTGCCGTGGTGTGTCCGGGCAGCCCCTGCCACACGCCCACCGCGTCACCGAGCCGGCCCGGGATCAGGCGGCCCAGGCCCCGGATGAGCGCCGCCGCGGCGACGGCGCCGAGGACGGCGTACGCGACATGCTGGAGCAGGAAGATCCGCACGACCTGGCCGGGCGTGAAGCCGATCGTCTTGAGCACCGAGATGTCCCGCAGATGACCGCGGATGCGGGTGCCGATCGCGCCGTGGACCGCGAACCCCGCGGCCACCAGCGCGCCCAGGCCGAACAGGCCCAGCACCTGGCCGAGGAGCCGGCTGTCGCCCTGCGCCTCCGCGCGCGCCTGCTGCCAGGTGGAGACCTCGCCGACCGCGCCGGCACCGAGCACGGTGACGGCGCGCTGCACGGCGTAGTCCGTGTCGTCGGGACGTGTCAGCCGCAGTCCGACGACCTGGTCCCCGGCGGGGTGGACGGCGGGGGGCGGGGCCCAGACCAGGCCGGGCTGCTCGCCGGGGCTGTAGCGGGGTTCGGGACTGTCGGCGACGCCGACGACTGTCAGGGTCCGGGTCGTGCCGGGCAGCGTCAGGGTGTCCCCGGGCTCCGCCAGCAGGGCTCGGGCGAGACGGTTCTCCAGCACCACGCCGTCGGGGTCGGAGGGGCGCAGCCAGTGGCCGGAGGTGAGCAACGGCCGGCCCACGGCGGGACGTTCGGGGGTGGAGCGGAGTTCGGTCTGGGCGCGGGTGCCGCGCGAGGAGACGGTGACGGACTCGGTCGGAAAGGGCCCGGCGACGGCCTCGACGCCGGCCAGCCGGGCGAGCCGGCCGGTGTCGGCGGACGGTGCGGCGTGGATCCACACGTGCGCGCCGCGGGCCTGGGTGAAGATCCGCTGCCAGGGGTTGGTGGCGTAGCCGAACAGCGCGGTGGCCAGCAGCAGCGACGCGACGACGCCCGCGGTGGCGAGCACCATGAACAGCGCCTCACCGCGGTGCGTGCGCAGATCGGAGTGCGCCCAGCGCACCATGGCCCGCACGGCTACTCCGCCCCCGGCCCGTGCGGGGCCCGGTCGCGCGCATGCCCGGCGGAACGAGCCGCCGTCCTCGGCTCGCCGTACTTCACCGTCAGTTCGCCGTACTCCACCGTCAGTCCCTGAGTTCCAGCACGCCCGATATCCCCGTGTGCCGGGACGGGGCGGTGTCCAGGGCGGCGTCGTCGGCGATACGGCCGTCGAAGAAGCTGATGACGCGGTCCGCGGCGCTGGCCAGGCGGGCGTCGTGGGTGACCAGCAGGATGGTCTGGCCCCGGTCGTGGAAGCGGGACAGCAGGCGCATCACCTCACGGGTGCCCTTGCTGTCGAGGCTGCCGGCCGGCTCGTCGGCCAGCAGCAGCGGGGGATGATTGACCAGCGCGCGGGCCAGCGCGACCCGCTGCTGCTCGCCGCCCGACAGCTCGCCCGGCATGCTGCGCTCCTTGCCCGCCAGGCCCAGCTCGGCCAGGAGCGCCTCCCGTTCGGCGCGCGCCCGCTTCGGCGCCGCGCCGGCGAGCAGCGCGGGCAGTTCGACGTTGTCGGCGACCGAGAGGTTGGAGACCAGGTTGAAGAACTGGAAGACGATGCCGATGCGCTTGCGGCGCTCCACCGCCCAGCGCGCCTCGGAGTAGGCGTCGGTCCGCTCGCCGTCCAGCCAGATGCTGCCCGCGTCGGGCCGCTGGAGGCCGCCGAGGAGATGCAGCAGCGTCGACTTGCCGGCGCCGGACGGGCCGGTCACGGCCACGAACTCGCCCCGGGCCACGGACAGATCGACCCCGCGCACGGCGTGCGCCGGGGCGCCCGCGCCGTGGTGGGTCTTCACCAGGCCTTCGGCCCGCAGCAGGGGAGCGGCGGTGGTGCTGCTCACTGGAGCTCCTCCAGCTCTTCCTGGCACCGCTCCAGCCAGTCGAGGTCGGCCTGGAGGTGCAGCATCGCGCCCTCTATGAGGAGATGGGCGATGCGGTTGTCCCGGTTCTCGGCCGCGGCCAGCTTCGACAGGTTGCGCATGGTGTTGAGGTACTGGCGCCGCTGCTTGTTGATGAGGGTGATCTGGTCGGCGAGACCGGTCTGCCGGGCGAGCGCGAGCTTCATGAAGAACTCGTCCCGGACCCGCGGCTCGTCCGCCGTCTCCTCGTACCAGGCGTGCAGCGCCTCGCGCCCGGCGTCGGTGAGATGGTACGGCTTCTTGTTGGGCCGACCGGACTGCTCGACCTCCTCGCCCTCGATCAGTCCCGCCTTCTCCAGGCGGCCGAGGGTCACGTAGATCTGGCCGACGTTCGGCTGAGGGTACGCGGCGCCCAGCAGTTGCTCAAGGGCCAGCTTGAGCTCGTATCCGTGGGCGGGGCCACGCGCGAGGAGTGCGAGGAGGGCCAGACGCACGTGTGCGGTCCTCCTGTCCTCGTGGTCCCCGTGATGTGCTCCACGCCCTAGTATCGCCCATACCCAACCGGTATAGATTGCCTCTGATCCCGGGCAACGGTGCCCGGAGTGCGCCGCTGTACGGGAGGAACCTATGCGGTGGATCCGTGCCGCCGGTAGGGGCCTTCTCGTCCTGGCCGTGGTTCTGACCGGGTACGTCGCCTCGGGCGCCCGGGCCGACGAGGCGGCCGGGGGCGGCCGCGGGCCGCTCACCCTGGCCACCGCCGGGGATCTCACCGGCTACCTCGGCCCGTTGCTCGACGGCTGGAACCGCACCCACCCCGGCGAGCGGGTCACCCTCGTCGAACTGCCGGACTCCGCCGACGAGACACACGCGCAGATGACGACCGACCTGCGCGGCGGCGACCGCGGCCGGTTCGACGTCCTCAACATCGACGTCAACTGGACCTCGGAGTTCGCGGCGGCCGGCTGGATCCGCCCGCTGCCGCCCGGACGCTTCCCGCTGAAGTCCTTCCTGCCGCCGGTCGTCGACACGGCCACCTACGACGGCCGGCTCTACGCTGTGCCGTACGTCACCAACGCCGGTCTGCTGCTGTACCGCAAGGACGTCCTCGCCGCGGAAGGCGTGCCGGCGCCGCGCACCTGGGCCGAACTCGCCCACGACGCCCGGACCATCGCGCCCCGGCACGGACTCGACGGCTACGCGGGCCAGTTCCTGCCCTACGAGGGCCTCACCGTGAACGCGGCCGAGGCCGTGTACTCGGCGGGCGGCTCCATCCTCGGCGACGAGGGCGCCCGCGTCACCGTGAACTCGGCGGCGGCCCGCGAGGGCATCGGGTTCCTCGCGCGCGGGGTGCGCGAGGGCTGGATCCCGAAGCGGGCGCTGACGTACAAGGAGGAGGAGTCCAGGCGGGCCTTCCAGGACGGCCGGCTGCTCTTCCTGCGCAACTGGCCGTACGCGTACGTCGCCGCGTCCGCCCCGGGCTCCAAGGTCGCCGGGAAGGTCGGCGCCGTACCGCTGCCGGGACCGGACGGGCCGGGCACCAGCGTTCTCGGCGGCTCCAGCCTGGCCGTCACCACGCACGCGCGGCACCCCGACTCCGCCGCCCGCCTGATCGCGTACCTCACCGGTGAGCGCGTCCAGCGCGAGGTCCTCACGCGGGGCGCGCTGCCGCCCGTGCGCGCCTCGCTCTACGACGACCCGTCCCTGGTACGGAAGTTCCCGTATCTGCCGACCCTGCGGCAGAGCGTGCTGTCGGCCGTCCCGCGCCCCAAGAGCCCGCACTACGACCAGGTCAGCCTGGTGGTGCAGGCGGTCGTGCACGACGCGCTCACCGGGCGGCAGACGCCGGGCAGCGCGGTACGGCGGCTGGCCCGCGAGCTCGCCGCCGTCTCCCACCGGTAGCCGGCCGGTAGGCGCCCCCCTCGACACGCCTATTTACCTGTTAGGTAACGCGGGCATCTCATTTGTTGCCAGGTCGAGGTGATACGTCCGTTTTTGAGTAGCTCAACTGCCCGTCGGCTCCCCGATGTTCGTTGACACCTGCGCGACACCGCTACTTAACATGCAGGCATTACGTCGGCACGACAGACAGGTCCTCGGGGTGAGTCTCCAGCACGTCCGCACCCACCACTGGTGGCGCGACGCAGTGATCTACCAGGTGTACGTCCGCAGCTTCCTGGACAGCACCGGCGACGGCATCGGCGATCTCGCCGGCGTACGGGCCGGGCTGCCGTACCTGAAGAAGCTCGGCGTCGACGGCATCTGGCTGAGCCCCTTCTTCCCCTCGCCCCAGCACGACCACGGCTACGACGTCGCCGACTACTGCGACGTCGACCCGGTCTTCGGCGACCTCGCCGAGTTCGACCTGCTGATGGCGGCAGCACGGCGGCTCGGCATCAAGGTGCTCCTGGACATCGTTCCCAACCACTGCTCCAGCGAGCACGCGTGGTTCCGTGAGGCGTTGGCCGCCGAGCCGGGCTCCGAGGCCCGCGCCCGCTTCCACTTCGCCGAGGGCCGCGGCGTGGACGGCGAGGAGCCGCCCAACAACTGGCACGCCATGTTCGGCGGTCCGGCCTGGAGCCGGGTCACCGAGGCGGACGGCCGCCCCGGCCAGTGGTACCTGCACATGTTCACGCCGGAGCAGCCCGACTGGAACTGGCGCAACCCGGAGATCGCCGCCGAGTTCGACCGCGTCCTGCGCTTCTGGCTGGACCGGGGCGTCGACGGCTTCCGTATCGACGTCGCCGCCGGCCTCTACAAGCACCCCGAACTGCCGGACTCCGACGACCCGGAGGCCGACTACCGCACCCGCGACGCGATCAACCAGCTCGCCTGGAACCAGCCCGAGGTGCACGACGTGTGGCGGCACTGGCGCGCGGTGTGCGAGGAGTACACCGCACGCGACGGCCGCGAGCGGCTCCTGGTCGGCGAGGTCTCCGTGCCGACCGCCCGCGAGCACGCCGAGTACGTCCGCTCCGACGAGCTCCACCAGGCCTTCTTCTTCGACCTGCTCCGCACCCCCTGGGACGCCGACGCCTTCCGCAAGGTCGTCTCCGAGGCCATGGCCGACATCGCCGGCACCGGCTCCACCGTCACCTGGGTCCTCAACAACCACGACCAGGTCCGCACCGTCACCCGCTACGGCGAGGCCGCCCCCGAGGGCAGCGGCCTCGGCGCCGCCCGCGCCCGCGCCGCCGCGCTGCTGATGCTGGCGCTGCCCGGTGCCGCGTACGTCTACCAGGGCGAGGAGCTCGGCCTGCCCGAGGTCGTCGACCTGCCCGACGACGTCCTCACCGACCCGATCTTCCACCGCACCGGAAGCCGTATGCACGTCCGCGACGGCTGCCGGGTGCCGCTGCCCTGGTCGGGACAGGCCTCCCCGTTCGGCTTCACCACCGGGGGCGACGGCGTCAGGACGTGGCTGCCGCAGCCCGAGTGGTTCGCCGAGTACGCCACCGAGCGTGCCCTCGCCGACACCCGCTCCTTCTGGCACATGTACCGCGACGCCCTCCAGCTGCGTGGCTCCCTGCCCCAGCTGGGCGAGGGGACGCTGCGCTGGCTGGACAGCGAGCCCGACGTCCTCGCCTTCGTCCGCGGCGACGGCCTGGTCTGTGCCGTCAACTTCGGTACGGCCCCCGCCACCGCGCCCGTCCCCGGCACCCCCCTGCTCGCCAGCGGGCCGTGCCCGGCCGGGGAACTGCCCGGCGCCACCGCCGCCTGGTGGCTCGCCGACCTCTGACCGTCTCCGTCAACTCCCCACACCACGAAGGAACATCAACGATGATGCGACGACGTACCACCCTCCTCACCGGCTGCACGACCCTCGCCCTTGCTCTCGGCGCGACGGCCTGCGGCGGCGGTTCCCCGGTCGCCGCGGGCGGCGGCGACAAGGCGCTCAGCGGTCAGACGGTCACCGTGGCCGGTGTCTGGTCCGGCAGTGAGCAGAAGAACTTCCAGAAGGTGCTCGACGCCTTCACCGAGAAGACCGGCGCCAAGACGCAGTTCACCTCCACCGGCGACAACGTCTCCACCGTCGTCGGCAGCAAGATCGAGGGCGGCAACGCCCCCGACGTCGTGATGGTCCCGCAGGTCGGCGTGCTCCAGCAGTTCGCCAAGAAGGGCTGGCTCAAGCCGCTGTCCAAGACCACCGACCAGACCATCAGCGCCGACTACGCGCCGGTGTGGAAGACGTACGGCAGCGTCGACGGCACGCTGTACGGCCTCTACTTCAAGGCCGCCCACAAGTCGACCGTCTGGTACAGCCCCGACGCCCTCGCCCAGGCCGGCGTCAAGGCGCCGAAGACGTACGACGAGATGCTGAAGGCCGGTCACACCGTCTCCGACTCCGGCCTCTCCGCCTTCGCGGTCGCCGGCCAGGACGGCTGGACCCTCACCGACTGGTTCGAGAACATCTACCTCTCCCAGGCCGGTCCCGAGAAGTACGACGCCCTCGCCGCCCACAAGCTGAAGTGGACCGACGCGAGCGTCGTCAAGGCCCTCACCACGCTGGGCAAGCTCTTCAAGGACAAGCAACTCGTCGCGGGCGGCCAGAAGGAGGCCCTCAACACCGACTTCCCCGGCTCGGTGGAGAAGGTCTTCGGCCCCAAGCCCGAGGCCGGCATGGTCTACGAGGGCGACTTCGTCGCCGGTGTCGCCCACGACCAGTTCGGCAAGACCGTCGGCAAGGACGCCGACTTCTTCCCGTTCCCGGCGGTCGGCGGCGGCAGCGCCCCGGTGGTCAGCGGCGGCGACGCGGCCGTCGTGCTCAAGTCCGGCAAGAACGCCGACGCGGGCATGAAGCTCCTGGAGTACCTGGCGACCCCCGAGGCCGCGGCCGTGTGGGCGAAGGCCGGCGGCTTCCTGTCGCCGAACAAGAAGGTCGACATGGCCTCCTACGGCGACGACGTCACCCGCGCCACCGCCAAGTCCCTCGTCGCCGCCGGTGACAAGAACGCCGTCCGCTTCGACATGTCCGACCAGGCGCCCGCGGCGTTCGGCGGCACGAAGGGCGCCGGCGAGTGGAAGCTGCTGCAGGACTTCCTGCGTGACCCCTCCAACCCGAAGGCGACCGCGGACAGGCTCGAGGCCGCGGCCGCCAAGGCCTACAAGGGCTGACCTGCCATGACCACCACCACGCTCGCACACGAGACGGGGAGCGCGCCCACCGCCCCGGGCGCGGCGCTCAAGCGCCGCGCCCGGCGGCGCGGTCGGACCGTCGCCCTGCTCTTCGTGCTGCCCGCCCTGCTCCTGCTCGGCGCGCTCGTCGTCTACCCGGTGCTGTTCTCGGTCGGCCGCAGCTTCTTCGACGCCTCCGGCACCCGGTTCGTCGGCGGCGGCAACTACGCCGAGATGTTCCGCGACCCGGCCACCCTCAAGGCCATCCGCAACACCACCGTCTGGGTGGTCGTCGCCCCCGCGCTGCTGACCGGCCTCGGCCTGATCCTCGCCGTCCTGGTGGAGAAGGTCCGCTGGGCCACCGCCTTCAAGCTGCTGATGTTCATGCCCATGGCGGTGTCCTTCCTCGCCGCCGGCATCGTCTTCCGGCTCGCCTACGACGAGGACCCGCACAAGGGCGTGCTCAACGCGGCCGTGGTCTCGGTGCACGACGCCTTCCAGGGCACCTCGCCCTACCCGACGGCACGCGGCCGCGAGGGACGGGAGCTGCTGACCCACGGCCGGGACGGCTCGTACCGGACGAGTGCGCGCGTGTCGCCCGGTGACACCGTGGCGCTTCCGATGGTCGGCGTGCTGCCGGGCGACCTGCCCAAGAACGCCAGCCCCGCCGTCGGACAGAACGCGACCCCTGGCGAACTGCGAGGCGTCGTCTACCTGGACTTCGTACCCGGTGGTGGCGGCCGGCAGGGCAAGGTCGACCCGCGCGAGAGCGGACTGCCCGGCATGAAGGTCGAGGCGGTACGCGACGGGAAGACGGTCGCCGCCACGACCACCGCACCCGACGGCTCCTTCCGGTTCGGGCACCTCGGCTCCGGCGCGTACACGCTGAAGCTGCCCGCGTCGAACTTCGCGCAGCCCTACGACGGCGTCTCCTGGCTCGGCCCCGCGCTGGTCACCCCGGCGATCATCGGGGCGTACCTGTGGATCTGGACCGGCTTCGCCATGGTCCTGATCGGCGCGGGCCTGTCCACGCTGCCGCGCGACGTGCTGGAGGCGGCGCGGATGGACGGGGCGAACGAGTGGCAGATCTTCCGGCGGATCACCGTGCCGCTGCTCGCGCCGGTGCTGACGGTCGTCTTCGTCACCCTGGTCATCAACGTAATGAAGGTCTTCGACCTCGTCTACATCATCGCGCCGGGGCCCGTGCAGGAGGACGCGACCGTGCTCGCCACCCAGATGTGGCTGGTGTCCTTCGGCGGCGGCAACAACCAGGGACTCGGCAGCGCCCTCGGCGTGCTGCTCCTGCTCCTGGTCGTCCCCGCGATGGTCTTCAACGTCCGCCGCTTCCGAAGGAGTCAGCGATGAGCGCGGCGATGCACACGGTCCGGCGCGGTCTGGGCAGCTCGCTGGTCCAGGCGTTCCTCGTGGTGATCGGGCTCGTCTGGCTCACCCCGCTGGCCGGGCTGTTCGTCTCCTCCCTGCGCTCCGCGCAGGACGCGGCCAAGGGCGGCTGGTGGACGGCGCTGGCCACCCCCGGGCAGCTGTCCCTCGACAACTACACGGCGCTGCTGAAGAACGCCGGGATGACGCAGGCGTTCTGGAACACGGTGCTGATCTCGGTGCCGGCCACGACCCTGGTCGTCGTCATCGCCGCGCTCGCCGGATACGCCTTCGCGTGGCTGGACTTCCCTGGCCGCGAACCCGTCTTCCTGCTGGTGGTCGCCCTGTTGGTGGTGCCGGTGCAGATCGGCCTGCTGCCGGTCGCCCAACTCTTCGGACAGCTCGGCCTGTTCGGCACCATCCCCGGCGTCATCCTCTTCCATGTGGCGTACGGACTGCCGTTCGCGGTGTTCCTGCTCCGGAACTACTTCGCCGAGATACCGCAGGAGATGCTGGAGGCGGCCCGCATGGACGGCGGCACCGAGTGGCGCATCTTCACCCGCCTCGTGCTGCCCATCGGCCGGCCGGCCATCGCCAGCCTCGCCATCTTCCAGTTCCTGTGGGTGTGGAACGACATGCTGGTCGCGCTGCTCTTCGCCGACAGCTCCGCCCAGCCGCTCACCGTGGAACTCCAGTCCCAGATCCGGCAGTTCGGCAGCAACGTCGACGTGCTGGCGCCGGGCGCGTTCCTGTCGCTGATCGTGCCCGTGGTCGTGTTCTTCGCGTTCCAGAAGCACTTCGTGCAGGGCGTGATGGCCGGATCGGTGAAGTAACCGGCGTACAACGGAAAAGCGGAGGGCGGCGCAGGGAATCTGCGCCGCCCCTCCGTCCGTGTCACCCGGTCACGGGGACGCCGGGGGGTACAGCGACCGCGGCAGCTGGGAGGCCGCCGCCGAGTCCAGCAGCCACAGCGTGCGCGAGCGGCCCCGCGCTCCCGCCGCCGGGGCCTGGATCTCGCCCGTGCCTGACAGGGCCATCGCCACGGCCTGCGCCTTGTCCTCGCCGGCCGCCAGCAGCCACACCTCGCGGGCCGCGCGGATCGCCGGAAGGGTCAGCGAGATCCGGGTCGGCGGGGGCTTCGGCGCGCCGTGCACCCCGATCACCGTGCGCTCGGTCTCCCGGACGCCGGGCAGCTCGGGGAAGAGCGAGGCCACGTGCGTGTCCGGGCCGACGCCCAGCAGCAGCACGTCGAAGACGGGCACGCTGCCGTGGTTCTCCGGACCGGCCGCCCGGGCCAGCTCCTCGGCGTACGCCTCGGCCGCCGCGTCCACGTCACTGCCGTACGGACCGTCCGACGCGGGCATCGGGTGCACGCGCTTGGGGTCCAGCGGTACGGCGTCGAGCAGGGCCTCGCGCGCCTGGGTGTAGTTGCGCTCGGGGTCGCCCTCGGGCAGGAACCGCTCGTCACCCCACCACAGGTCCAGCCGGCCCCAGTCGACGGCGTCCCGTGCGGGCGCCGCCGCCAGCGCGGCCAGCAGGCCGTTGCCGTTGCGGCCGCCGGTGAGCACCACCGACGCGGAGCCGCGCGAGGACTGCGCGTCCACGATCTTGGTGATCAGCCGGGCCGCGGCGGCCTGCGCCATCAGCTCCTTGTCGCGGTGCACGACCAGCTGCGGGGTGCTCACTTCGCCGCCGCCTTCCTCGTCGGGGCCTTCCTGGCGGCCGTCCTCTTCGCGGGCGCGGGCTGCTCCGTCGCGGGCTCGGGCGTCTCGGACGTACCCGACAGCCGGTTCAGCCCGAACCGCAGCGCCGCGGCGTACGTGTCGTCCGGGTCCAGCCGCCGCAGCTCCTCCGCGATCAGCTCGGACGTCTCGCGCCGCTTCAGCGCCACCGCACGGTCCGGCTGGTCCGCGATGGACAGCGTGGCCAGCGAACCGTCCGCGCGGTCCAGGGCGATCGGCCCGCAGTTGGTGTCCAGCCGGACGGCCGTGAGGCCGGGGCCGGCGGACAGCGAGCGCTTGACGGGCACGTCCAGCCGGTCCGCGAGCCACATCGCCAGCAGCTCGCAGCTCGGATTGAACTCCTCGCCCTCCACCTCGGCGGCCCGCACCTCGCAGTCGACCTGGTCCAGCGCCGCGGCCAGCATCGAACGCCAGGGCGTGATGCGGGTCCACGACAGGTCCGTGTCCCCGGGCGTGTAGGCCTCGGCGCGGGCGCTGAGCTCGCGCAGCGGGGCCTCGGCGGAGTAGGTGTCGGTCACCCGGCGCTGGGCCAGCGCGCCGAGCGGGTCGCCGGCCGGATCCAGCGGGGCGTTGACCGCCCACCAGACGACGACCGGCGCGTCCGGCAGCAGCAGCGGCAGGACCACCGACTGGGCGTGGTCGGCGACCGCGCCGTACAGCCGGAGGATCACCGTCTCGCCGGTGCCCGCCTCCATGCCGAGCCGCACCTCCGCGTCCAGGCGCGAGGCCGTGCGGGCGCGGGGCGAGCGGGAGACGCGCTTGATGACCACGAGGGTGCGCGAGGGGTGCTCGCGCGAGGCCTCGTTGGCGGCCTTCAGCGCGTCGTAGGCGTTCTCCTCGTCGGTGACGATGACGAGGGTCAGGACCATGCCGACGGCCGGGGTGCCGATGGCGCGCCGGCCCTCCACGAGCGCCTTGTTTATCTTGCTCGCGGTGGTGTCCGTGAGATCGGTCTTCATGGGCGGCGCCAGCTCCGTCCGTCTCGCTTGAGCATCTCGTCGGCCTCGACGGGGCCCCACGTGCCCGCGGGGTACTGCGCCGGCTTGCCGTGCCTGTCCCAGTACTCCTCGATCGGGTCGAGGATCTTCCAGGACAGCTCGACCTCCTCGGTGCGCGGGAACAGGTTCGAGTCACCGAGCAGGACGTCGAGGATGAGCCGCTCGTACGCCTCCGGGCTGGACTCCGTGAAGGACTCGCCGTAGGCGAAGTCCATGGAGACGTCCCGGATCTCCATCGAGGTGCCCGGCACCTTGGCGCCGAAGCGGACCGTGATGCCCTCGTCCGGCTGGACCCGGATGACGATCGCGTTCTGCCCAAGCTCCTCCGTCACCGTCTGGTCGAAGGGGGAGTGCGGGGCGCGCTGGAAGACGACCGCGATCTCCGTGACCCGGCGGCCGAGCCGCTTGCCGGTGCGCAGATAGAAGGGGACGCCCGCCCAGCGGCGGTTGTCGACCTCCACCTTGATCGCGGCGTACGTGTCGGTCTTCGACTTGGGGTCGATGCCCTCCTCCTGGAGGTAACCGACCGCCGTCTCGCCGCCCTGCCAGCCCTCGGCGTACTGACCGCGCACCGTGTGCTTGCCCAGGTCCTTCGGCAGCCGGACCGCGCCCAGGACCTTCGTCTTCTCCGCGGCGAGCGCGTCCGCGTCGAAGGAGGAGGGCTCCTCCATGGCGGTGAGCGCCAGCAGCTGGAGCAGGTGGTTCTGGATGACGTCGCGCGCGGCGCCGATGCCGTCGTAGTAGCCGGCCCGGCCGCCGATGCCGATGTCCTCGGCCATGGTGATCTGCACGTGGTCGACGTACGACCGGTTCCAGATCGGCTCGAAGAGCGTGTTGGCGAAGCGCAGCGCCAGGATGTTCTGGACGGTCTCCTTGCCCAGGTAGTGGTCGATGCGGAAGACCTGGTCCGGGGCGAAGACCTCGTGGACGATCTCGTTGAGCTCCTCGGCCGACTTCAGGTCGTGGCCGAACGGCTTCTCGATGACCGCGCGCCGCCAGGAGCCGCCCTCCTGGTCGGCGAGGCCGTGCTTCTTCAGCTGCTTGATCACGACCGGGAACGCCTTGGGCGGCACCGACAGGTAGAAGGCGAAGTTGCCGCCCGTGCCCTGTGCCTTGTCCAGTTCGTCGATCGTGGAGCGCAGCCGGTCGAAGGCGGCGTCGTCGTCGAAGGTGCCCTGCACGAAGCGCATGCCCTGGACGAGCTGCTGCCAGACCTCCTCGCGGAAGGGCGTGCGGGCGTGCTCCTTGACCGCGTCGTGGACCTCCTGGGCGAAGTCCTCGTCGTCCCACTCGCGGCGGGCGAAGCCGATGAGGGCGAAGCCCGGCGGCAGCAGACCCCGATTGGCGAGGTCGTACACGGCGGGCATCAGCTTCTTGCGTGACAGGTCGCCCGTGACGCCGAAGATGACCAGGCCCGACGGCCCCGCGATACGCGGGAGCCGTCGGTCTGCGGGGTCACGCAGCGGGTTGCTGCTCGACAAGGTGTCAGTCCTTCGCGGGAGCGAGGCGCTTGAGCTCCGCCTCGGTCGACTTCAGCAGGTCGTTCCAGGACGTCGCGAACTTCTCGACGCCCTCGTCCTCCAGCAGCTGGACCACGTCGTCGTACGAGATGCCGAGCGCCTCGACGGCGTCGAGGTCGGCGCGGGCCTGCTCGTAGGTGCCGGAGACCGTGTCACCGCGGACGTCGCCGTGGTCCTCGGTGGCCTCCAAGGTGGCCTCCGGCATGGTGTTCACCGTGTTCGGCGCCACCAGCTCGTCGACGTACATGGTGTCCGAGTACGCCTTGTCCTTCACGCCGGTGGAGGCCCACAGCGGACGCTGCTTGTGGGCGCCCGCCTGCTCCAGCGCCTTGAAGCGGTCGGAGGAGAAGACCTCCTCGTACGCCTGGTAGGCGAGCCGGGCGTTGGCGACGGCGGCCTTGCCGCGCAGCGCCTTGGCCTCGTCGGTGCCCAGGGCGTCGATCCGCTTGTCGATCTCGGTGTCCACGCGGGACACGAAGAACGACGCCACCGAGCGGATCAGCGACAGGTCCAGGCCGCGCGCCCTGGCCTTCTCCAGGCCGGCCAGGTAGGCGTCCATGACCTCGCGGTAGCGCTCCAGCGAGAAGATCAGCGTGACGTTGACGCTGATGCCGAGGCCGATGACCTCGGTGATCGCCGGGAGGCCCGCCTTGGTGGCCGGGATCTTGATGAGGGTGTTGGGCCGGTCGACCAGCCAGGCCAGCTGCTTGGCCTCGGCGATGGTCGCCGCCGTGTTGTGCGCCAGGCGCGGGTCGACCTCGATGGAGACCCGGCCGTCCTGGCCGTCGGTCGCGTCGAAGACGGGGCGCAGGACGTCGGCCGCGTCCCGGACGTCCGCCGTCGTGATCATGCGGATCGCTTCCTCGACGGTGACCTTGCGGGCGGCGAGGTCCGCGACCTGCTGCTCGTAACCGTCGCCGTGGCTGATCGCCTTCTGGAAGATCGACGGATTGGTGGTGACGCCCACGACGTGCTGCTGGTCGATCAGTTCGGCGAGGTTGCCGGACGTGATCCGCTTGCGCGACAGGTCGTCCAGCCAGATCGCGACGCCCTCCTCGGAGAGGCGCTTGAGTGCGTCTGTCATGGAATTACATCTCCTACGTGTCGTATATGAGCGTCAGCGCTGGGCGGCGGCCAGGGATTCCCGGGCCTTCGCGGCCACGTTCTCGGGCGTGAAGCCGAACTCGCGGAAGAGGACCTTGCCGTCGGCGGAGGCACCGAAGTGCTCCAGCGACACGATGCGGCCGGCGTCCCCGACGTACTTGTGCCAGGTGAGGCCGATCCCGGCCTCCACCGCGACCCGCGCCTTCACGGACGGGGGCAGAATGCTGTCCCGGTACCCCTGGTCCTGCTCCTCGAACCACTCGACCGACGGCATCGACACCACGCGCGTGGGAATGCCCTCGGACTGGAGCTGCTCGCGTGCCTCGACGGCGACGTGCACCTCGGAGCCGGTGGCGATGAGGATGACCTCGGGAGCGCCGCCCTCGGCCTCGAACAGGACGTAACCACCGCGCGCGGCGTTCTCGTCGGGCTCGTACGTCGGCACGCCCTGGCGGGTCAGCACGAGGCCGTGCGGGGCGCCCTTGCCGAAGACCTTGGTGTAGCGCTTGAGGATCTCGCCCCAGACGACGGCCGTCTCGTTGGCGTCGGCCGGGCGGACGACGTTCAGACCCGGGATCGCGCGCAGCGCGGCCAGGTGCTCGACCGGCTGGTGCGTCGGGCCGTCCTCACCGAGGCCGATGGAGTCGTGCGTCCACACGTACGTCACCGGCAGGTGCATCAGCGCCGACATGCGCACGGCGTTGCGCATGTAGTCGGAGAAGACGAGGAACGTGCCGCCGTAGACGCGGGTGTTCCCGTGCAGGGCGATGCCGTTCATCTCGGCGCCCATGGAGAACTCGCGGATGCCGAAGTGGATGGTCCGGCCGTACGGGTCGGCCTCCGGCAGCGGGTTGTCCGCCGGCAGGAACGACGACGTCTTGTCGATGGTCGTGTTGTTCGAGCCGGCCAGGTCGGCGGAGCCGCCCCACAGCTCGGGCACGACCGCGCCCAGCGCCTGGAGCACCCTGCCGGAGGCGGCACGCGTGGCGACGCCCTTGCCCGTCTCGAAGACCGGGAGCTTGTCCTCCCAGCCGGCGGGCAGCTCGGCCTTGCTGATGCGGTCGAACTCGGCGGCGCGCTCCGGGTTGTCGATGCGCCACTCCTGGAAGGACTTCTCCCACTCGGCCTTGGCCTGGCGGCCGCGCTCCAGCGCCTGGCGGGTGTGGCTGATGACCTCGTCGGAGACCTCGAAGCTCTGCTCCGGGTCGAAGCCGAGGACGCGCTTGGTGGCCGCGACCTCCTCGTCACCCAGCGCCGAGCCGTGCGCGGCCTCGGTGTTCTGCGCGTGCGGGGCCGGCCAGGCGATGATCGAGCGCATCGCGATGAAGGACGGCTTGTCCGTCACCTGCTTCGCGGCCTCGATCGCCTCGTACAGGGCCTGCGGGTCGAGGTCGCCGCTGGGCTTCGGCTCGACGCGCTGCACATGCCAGCCGTAGGCCTCGTAGCGCTTGCAGGTGTCCTCGGAGACCGCCGTCTCGGTGTCGCCCTCGATCGAGATGTGGTTGTCGTCCCACAGCAGGATCAGGTTGCCGAGCTGCTGATGGCCCGCCATCGAGGAGGCCTCCGCGGAGACGCCCTCCTGGAGGCAGCCGTCACCGGCGATGCAGTAGATGTAGTGGTCGAAGGGGGACTCGCCCTGCGGAGCGTCCGGGTCGAACAGACCGCGCTCGAACCGGGCGGCCATCGCCATGCCCACCGCGTTGGCGACACCCTGGCCCAGCGGGCCGGTCGTCGTCTCCACGCCCGTCGTGTGCCCGTACTCCGGGTGGCCCGGGGTCTTCGAGCCCCAGGTGCGGAACGCCTTCAGGTCGTCCAGCTCCAGGCCGAAGCCCGCGAGGTAGAGCTGGGTGTACAGGGTCAGGGAGGAGTGGCCCGCGGACAGCACGAAGCGATCGCGCGCGACCCACTCCGGGTCGGCGGGGTCGTGCCGCATCACCTTCTGGAAGAGGGTGTACGCGGCCGGCGCCAGGCTCATCGCCGTACCAGGATGGCCGTTGCCGACCTTCTGTACGGCATCGGCGGCCAGGACGCGGGCGGTGTCCACGGCCCGCTGGTCCACTTCGGTCCACTCGAGGTCTGTGGTGGTCGGCTTGGTGCTCACCCTGGGTCAGGGCTCCTCTCCACATGTCGGTTGCCGGTCTCTGTGGGCAGGTGCCCCCGGCTGCCGGCGCACTGGGTGCCCACCGGCCGCTGTCGAGCCTACCCTCGTGGGGACGTGCGTTTTTGCGAGCCATTCCAGACTGCCGGGACTCCCGCGGATCCGCCTCCCGGTCGCCCGCGAGGCGGTGTGGCACATGAATACGGACGCTTCCGCCTCCCTGCTCAACCGGGTTTCGGTCAGCTCCGGCCGCCGCCCGCGACACGTCCGGCAGCGCCCCCGCCGAACACGATCCGACCCCCGCGGAAGCCGGGGTCTGGGCAACGTCTACAGTGGCGTGGTACGCGCGAGCCTTTACCGCCTGTTCACACGGCGGGGCTCGCTGGGATGTCT
Organism: Streptomyces sp. V3I7; assembly: GCF_030817495.1. Classification (NCBI taxonomy): domain Bacteria; kingdom Bacillati; phylum Actinomycetota; class Actinomycetes; order Kitasatosporales; family Streptomycetaceae; genus Streptomyces; species Streptomyces sp. V3I7. Next base: position 1,533,298 of record NZ_JAUSZK010000001.1, on the reverse strand, counting down.
CTGTCAGGGGTGTACGTGACGGCCGTCGATTCCCGTCCTGGGGGCACCGCCCGTGCCATGAGGGCCACGGGGGAACCCGGTGCGACTCAGAGCCCGGGCCACCGGCCGCTGGGGGCCCGTGTCATGGGGTTCGTGGCGCTGACCAAGCCACGGATCATCGAGCTGCTGCTCATCACCACCGTCCCGGTGATGTTCCTGGCCCAGCAGGGCGTGCCCGACCTGACGCTGGTGCTCCTCACCTGCGTCGGTGGCTTCCTCTCCGCGGGCGGCGCCAACGCGCTGAACATGTACATCGACCGCGACATCGACGCGCTCATGGACCGCACCTCGCAGCGCCCGCTGGTCACCGGCATGGTCAGCCCGCGTGAATGCCTCGCCTTCGGCATCATGCTGGCGGTCGTCTCGACGCTGCTGTTCGGATTCACCGTCAACTGGCTGTCGGCGTGGCTGTCGCTCGGAGCGCTCCTCTTCTACGTCGTCGTCTACACGATGATCCTCAAGCGGCGTACGTCGCAGAACATCGTGTGGGGCGGCATCGCGGGCTGTCTGCCGGTGCTCATCGGCTGGTCGTCGGTGACCGACTCCCTGTCCTGGGCGCCGGTCATCCTCTTCCTCGTCATGTTCTTCTGGACGCCGCCGCACTACTGGCCGCTGTCCATGAAGGTCAAGGACGACTACGCGCGCGTGGGCGTGCCGATGCTGCCGGTCATCGCCTCCAACAAGGTGGTCGCCCGGCAGATCGTGATCTACAGCTGGGTGATGGTCGCCGTCTCCCTGCTGCTGACCCCGCTCGGCTACACGGGCTGGTTCTACACGGCGGTCGCGCTGGCGGCCGGCGGCTTCTGGCTGTGGGAGGCGCACGGCCTGCAGAACCGTGCGAAGGCGGAGGCGACGGGCGCCAAGCTCAAGGAGATGCGCCTGTTCCACTGGTCGATCACCTACGTGTCGATCCTCTTCGTGGCGGTCGCGGTGGACCCCTTCCTCCGCTAGTCCCTCTTCCGCCAGTCCCTCATCTGTCCGCCGTAGGGGCGGGGTTCGTGGTCAAGGCCACGCACCCCGCCCGTCGCCGTTTGATCTACCCGTCGGTAGCATCCTGACCATGGCAGACACGCAGCAGGTTGACGCGAAGGCCGAGCGGACGGCGGCGAAGCTCGCCCGGCAGATCGACAGCTTCTCCAAGGCGCACGGCGGTGCCGAGGGACAGGTGGCCTACATCGGCGAGCGCGGCGCCCGCATCGTGCTCGTCGGCGAGGACGGCGGCTGGGGCGACCTGGTGGCGCCCAGCTACGAGATCGCCGAGAAGGCGGTGGAGAAGGCCGGCATCACCGTCCACGAGTCGTTCGACGGCGAGTTCGCCGCCAAGGTGAAGACGGGCCCGTACGAGTGGACGCGCATGGCGGGGATCCAGCTCGGCGGCCCGAGCAACGGCTGAACAACGCGCCCAAAGGGCACGGGGCCCTGCTGAATTTGCGACTCCGTCGCGTGGGCGCGACCAGCCACCGATGACCCGCGGCCGCCTCACCACATCGTCCTCCCTCGAACAGCCCGCAACACCTCTACCCCGGTTCACCCGTTAGGACCGTAGAGCAGCGCAGCGTCTACGCGGGGAGCCCGGATGATCGAAACGCCGTCCCTGGTGGACCAGTACTGCCACGGCGTCCTGAGAACCGAGTTGGGCCTCGGCACCTTCGAGGCCCAACTGGCGCGGACCGAGGGACCGCCCGCGCCGGGCACCACGCTCTTCGACACCCAGACCGGCTTCGCGGTACGCCGCTGGTGCCCCCCGCTTCTCGGCCTGGAAGCGCACTGCGCGCCCGCCCGTTATCTCGCCCGGCGTCGTGAACTCGGCGTACTGGAAGCGGGCCGCAGGCTGCTGCGGGGCAGCGGCATCACGACGTTCCTCGTCGACACCGGCCTGCCCGGCGATCTGACCGGACCGGACGAACTGGCCTCGGCGGGCGGCGCGCGCGCCCACGAGATCGTGCGCCTGGAAGTCCTCGCCGAGCAGGTCGCCGACACCTCCGGCACCGTCGACTCCTTCCTCGCCAACCTCGCCGAGTCGGTGCACGGCGCCGCCACCGGCGCCGTCGCCTTCACCTCGGTGGCGGCGCTGCGACACGGACTGGCGCTCGCGCCCGAGCCGCCCGGACCGGGGGAGGTGCGCGGGGCCGCCGGCCGCTGGCTGGCGGGGCGGCGCGTCGGCGGGGAGCTGAACGACCCGGTGCTGCTGCGGCACCTGCTGTGGATCGCGGTGGCCTCGGGCCTGCCGCTGCAACTCCACGCCGGACTGGGCGGACCGGGCACCCGCGTCGACCGCACGGACCCGGGGCTGCTGACCGGCTTCGTCCGCGCCACCGCCGGCCTCGGCACCGACCTGGTCCTGCTGCACGGCTACCCGTACCACCGCCACGCCGCCCATCTCGCGGGCGCCTTCCCGCACGTGTACGCCGACTCGGGCGCCGCGCTCGTACGCACCGGCGCCCGTGCGGCCACCGTCCTCGCCGAGATCCTGGAGCTGGCCCCCTTCGGCAAGATCCTCTTCTCCAGCGGCGCCCAGAGCCTGCCGGAGCTGCACGTCGTGGGCGCCCACCTGTTCCGCGAGGCCCTCAACCGCGTCCTCGGCACCTGGATCACCGAGGGCGCCTGGTCCCCGTCCGACGCCCAGCGGGTGGCGTCGATGCTGGCGTCCGGAAACGCGCGGCGGGTGTACGGACTCGGGTGAGCGGGGTGTACGGCCCGGGCCCGCTTCCCCAGACTGGCCGGGTGACCGACACCGAAGCCCTCATCGGGCGTTTCCTCACAGGCCTGGCCACGTCGGCCCCCGTCGCCGTGTGGGCGCACGGGTCGCTGGCCGGGGGCGACTACCAGGAGGGGCGCAGCGACCTGGACCTGGTCGCCGTACTGCCGCGTCCGCTCACGGCACGGACGGTGTGGCGGGTGGCCCTGCTGCACGCCCGCCTGCGCGACGCGCCGCTCGCCGACCGTCTGCACTGCAGCTATCTGACCCCGGCGACGACCGCCGACGCCGGGCGATCGCATCTGACCTGGGCGTACGAGGAGCTGTTCCGGCGGCCGGTCACCCCGGTGACCCGGCGCGAGCTGCACGACTTCGGCCGGGTGCTCTACGGGGCGGAGCCCGGCGAGCTGCTCCCGGCGGTGCCGGACCGGGAGCTCGCCGCGTTCGTGGTGCGCGACCAACAAAACTACTGGCGGCGGCAGGTGGACCGGGCGGACAACTGGACCCAGGAGGTCTGGGTGGACCTCGGCATGGTCACCCACGCCCGCGCCGCCGTCACGCTCAGGGAGGGCCGGCTGATCACCAAGCGCGAGGCGCTGGAGACGCTGCCCGCGCTGGGCGCCCCCGTCGAGGTGGTCGAGGACATCCGCCGCCGTCGCTACGGCACCGCCGAGCCGCCCACCGAACGGTGGACGGCTCGCAGGGCGGAGTTGACGCGGGCTTACCTCGGGGCGGCGATCGACGAGCTCGTCGCGTCGTACGACGGAGTCTGAGCCTGAGCCGCCGGGGCCGGCACCTCGACCGCCGCGCCGGGGCGCTCGCGCAGCGACAGCAGCACGCGCAGGGCGCCGATCCACATCAGGCAGGAGCCGAGCATGTGCAGGGCGACCAGGCCCTCGGGGAGGTCCGTGAAGTACTGGACGTAGCCGATGACGCCCTGGAGGAGCAGGACGACGAAGAGGTCGCGGGTGCGGTTCAGCGGGCCCTTCGGGGCGTCGACCGCTTTCAGGACGAACCACAGGGCGAACGTCAGGGTCACCACGATCCAGGCCAGGACCGCGTGCAGCTTGCTGACCGTCTCCCAGTCCAGCGGCATCCGCTCGACCTGGCTGGAGTCGCCCGCGTGCGGACCCGAGCCGGTGACGACGGTGCCGGCCGCGATCAGCAGCACGGAGACGGCCACCAGGATCCACACCAGCTGGGCCACCGACCTGCCGACCAGCGGACGCGGCGCCTCGTCGCCCTCACGGGTGCGCTGCCACATCACCGTGGCGACCGCGATCAGCGCGGTGGAGAGCAGGAAGTGGGCCGCGACCGTGTACGGGTTGAGGCCGACCAGCACGACGATGCCGCCGAGCACCGCGTTGCCCATGACCACCCAGAACTGCGCCCAGCCCAGCCGGGTCAGGCCGCGCCGCCACGGCTTCTCGGAGCGGGCGGTGACGATGGCCCAGCCGACCGCCGCGCACAGCACGTACGTCAGCATGCGGTTGCCGAACTCGATGGCGCCGTGGATACCCATCGCGCCGGTGGTGGTGAGCGAGTCGGCGGTGCACTTGGGCCAGGTCGGGCAGCCCAGGCCCGAGCCGGTCAGGCGTACCGCACCACCGGTGACCACGATGACCACCGCCATCACGAGCGCGGCGAGCGCCGCCCGCTGGACGGTCCGGGGAGCCGGGGTCCAGCGGTCGGCGATGAAGGCGAGCGGGTTGCGCAGGGCCGCTACGGCGTCGGCGCGGGTCAGCTTTGGCACGCGCACCATCGTAGGGGGCGGCTTGTGCACGCTTTCACGAGGGTCGCCCTTGCGGGGCTTCGTCACTCCCAGCGGAAGAACCTGCCGGCCGCTGCCAGGCCCACGACCGCCCACACGCCCAGGATCCCGAGGTCGCCCCACGGCATCCCGGCCCCATGCTGGAGGACGTCCCGCAGGCCGTCCGAGAGGGCCGAGGTCGGCAGCAGCGCGAGCACGTGCTGCGCGGCGGAGGGGAACTTCTCCAGCGGCACGATGACGCCGCCGCCGACGAGCAGCAGCAGGAAGACCAGGTTGGCGGCGGCCAGCGTGGCCTCCGCCTTCAGCGTGCCCGCCATGAGCAGGCCGAGGCCGGAGAAGGCGGCCGTGCCGACGATCAGCAGGAGCACGACGGCGGCGGGCCCGCCGTGCGGCGACCAGCCCAGCGCGAAGGCGATCGCCGTCAGCAGGATCACCTGGAGGACCTCGGTGACCAGCACGGACGCCGTCTTCGCCGTCATCAGCCCCCAGCGGGGCAGCGGCGAGGACGCCAGCCGCTTCAGCACGCCGTAGCGGCGCTCGAAGCCGGTCGCGATGGCCTGCCCGGTGAACGCCGTCGACATCACCGCGAGCGCGAGGACGCCGGGGGTCAGGAAGTCGACGGCGTTGCCCGCGCCGGTGTCCACGATGTCGACGGAGCTGAACAGGACCAGCAGCAGCGTCGGGATCACGACCGTCAGCAGCAGCTGCTCGCCGTTGCGCAGCAGCATCCGGGTCTCCAGCGCCGCCTGCGCCGCGATCATGCGGGGGAGCGGGGCGGCGCCGGGCTTCGGGGCGTACGTACCCGTGGTGGTGGTCGTCGTCACGAGCGCAGCTCCTTGCCGGTGAGCTCAAGAAAGACGTCTTCGAGGGTGTGCCGCTCGACCGAGATCCGGTCCGGCATCACACCGTTCTGCGCGCACCACGAGGTCACGGTCGCCAGCAGCTGCGGGTCGACCTTGCCGACGACCCGGTACGAGCCCGGCGTCAGCTCGGCGGCCGCGCAGTCCGCGGGGAGCGCCTTGAGCAGGGAGCCGACGTCCAGCCCGGGGCGGCCCGTGAAGCGCAGGGTGTTCTCGGCGCCGCCGCGGCACAGCTCGTCGGGCGAGCCCTGGGCGATCACCTTGCCGGCGTCGATGATGGCGACGTCGTCGGCGAGCTGCTCGGCCTCGTCCATGTGGTGGGTCGTGAGGATCAGCGAGACGCCGTCGGCGCGCAGGTCCCGTACCAGGTCCCAGGTGGCCCGGCGGGCCTGCGGGTCGAGGCCGGCCGTCGGCTCGTCCAGGAACACCAGCTCCGGGCGTCCGACGACGGCCATGGCGAGCGCGAGCCGCTGCTGCTGGCCGCCGGACAGCCGCCGGTAGGAGGTCCGGCCGCAGCTGCCGAGCCCGAGGCGCTCGATCAGCGTGTCCACGTCCAGCGGATGCGCGTGCAGCTTCGCCACGTGCCGCAGCATCTCGTCCGCCCGCGCGCCCGAGTAGACGCCGCCGGACTGGAGCATCACGCCGACGCGGGGACGCAGCGCGGCGGCGTCGGCGACCGGGTCGAGACCCAGGACGCGCACCGTGCCGGAGTCCGGCCTCCGGTACCCCTCGCAGGTCTCGATCGTGGTCGTCTTGCCCGCGCCGTTGGGTCCGAGTACGGCGGTGACCCCAGCCCGGGCCACCAGGTCGAGGCCGTCCACCGCGGTCTTCGTGCCGTACCGCTTCACCAGGGCCTGGACCTGGACTGCCGGCTCACTTCGCATGAGGACAGAGTCTAAGTACGCCGTTCGGCCCTCAGGCGGCCGGGTGCGGGAACTCCTCCGCACGGGGCCGGTGCAGCACCAGCCACCGCTCCGCGTACGCCACCGCGTCGGCCACGGGGAACAGCCGTACCTCCGCCGCGCCCACCGTGCCGCGGACGACCGGACGGTCACGTTCGAAGTCGTGCCCCAGCTCGTCGAACCGCTCCGAGGTGATCGACACCTCGCTCACGGTCTCCCAGCCGCCGCCCGCGGCCGGCCGCCCGATGCGCACGCGCGGCGCCGGGAGGCGGTATTCGGCCAGATGAAAGCTGGTGCACACGTCGTATCCCCGCGCCCAGCAACAGCACCCGCGCGCCCTTGCGCTCCAGCCTGGCCAGCGGGCTGTGCTCGCCGAGCCGGCAGTCGGGTGCGTGCCCGTCCACGATCTCGGCCGCGCGCGGGCCGAGCGCCGCGAACGAGGTCTGGGGGTGCGCACTGCGCAGGGCGCCAGGCCAGGTACGGACGGTCTCCGGGATCACGCCGACCTCGCGCGAAGGCGTGACGCGAGGGTCGTACGCCGGCATCGTGGCGCGGATCGTCTCCCACCACTCCTCCGGCACGGGCGGGTTCCCCCACACCGCGGGGTCGGAGAGGTCGGCGGAGTGGGTCGGGACCACGAGCGTGCCCTCCGGACCGACGGCGTCGAGGAGTCCCCGGACCACGGCGACGGCGCCGCCGCACACCCAGCCCAGGGAGCGCAGCGAGGAGTGGACGAGCAGGATCTCACCCCTCTCGACACCCATTTCGCCCAACCGCGCCGAAATGGTGTCGCGGGTGACGAGAGGGCCGGTCGGGGCGGAGGCCAGCGTGTGCCGGAAGACGGTGCGGTGCGCCATCGAATTGCCTGGTGAGGCGCGTGATCACCGAGTCGGGCCGGTGGGGTCTCCGCGGTGTTTCCGCAGGTCGGATTAGGTATGCCTAAGTGATGAAAGGCACCGTCCGCCGGACAGGGCCCGGCTTGTCAGGGCCTGAGGAATTACGCAACAATGGCGTTGTGAAAAACGTCGGCATGGCTCGGGAGACCCTCAAGGGGGCCCCGCAGGAGGAGCTCACGACCGGGGAGCGTTCGACGCGCAACCGGGTCGCGCGATCCATCCTGGACCACGGCCCGTCGACCGTCACCGAACTCGCCGGCCGGCTGGGGCTCACCCCGGCGGCGGTCCGCCGCCACCTCGACGCACTGGTCGCCGACGACATCGTGGAGGCGCGCGAGCGGCGGGTGTACGGGACGCGGTCGCGCGGCCGCCCCGCCAAGGCCTTCGCGCTGACCGACTGCGGCCGGGACGCCTTCGACCAGTCGTACGACAAGCTCGCCGTGGACGCGCTCCGCTGGATCGCCGAGCACGGCGGGGGCAAGGAAGCCGTCGCCGCTTTCGCACGGGCCCGGATCTCCGCGCAGGCTGACGCCTACCGCAAGGCGATCGAGAAGGCGGCCCCCGATGAACGCACCGAAGCGCTGGCCAAGGCCTTGAGCGTGGACGGGTACGCTGCTACGGCACGCAGCGCGCCCCACCCCCAGAAGGGTGAGCAGCTCTGCCAGCACCACTGCCCGGTCGCGCACGCCGCGGAGCAGTTCCCCCAGCTGTGCGAGGCGGAGACCGAGATCTTCGCGGAGCTGCTCGGAACCCACGTCCAGCGACTGGCGACGATCGCCCACGGCGACGGTGTCTGCACGACGTTCATCCCCAAGATTTCCACTGACGCATCTGACGTATCTGACGCATCTGCTAGCACGGCCGGGAGGAACCCCGCATGACTCTCCCCACGGAGACTGCCCACCCCGAACTCGAGGGTCTGGGCAAGTACGAATACGGCTGGGCCGACTCCGACGTAGCCGGTGCCGCAGCGAAGCGCGGCCTGAACGAGGACGTCGTCCGTGACATCTCGGCGAAGAAGTCCGAGCCCGAGTGGATGACCAAGCTGCGCCTCAAGGGCCTCAGGCTGTTCGGCAAGAAGCCCATGCCGAACTGGGGCTCGGACCTGTCGGGCATCGACTTCGACAACATCAAGTACTTCGTGCGCTCCACGGAGAAGCAGGCGGAGTCCTGGGAGGACCTGCCCGAGGACATCAAGAACACCTACGACAAGCTGGGCATCCCGGAGGCCGAGAAGCAGCGCCTCGTCGCCGGTGTCGCCGCCCAGTACGAGTCCGAGGTCGTCTACCACCAGATCCGCGAGGACCTGGAGGAGCAGGGCGTCATCTTCCTCGACACCGACACCGCGCTCAAGCAGCACCCGGAGCTCTTCAAGGAGTACTTCGGCACCGTCATCCCCGCCGGTGACAACAAGTTCGCCTCGCTGAACACCGCCGTGTGGTCGGGCGGCTCCTTCATCTACGTCCCGCCGGGCGTCCACGTCGAGATCCCGCTCCAGGCCTACTTCCGTATCAACACGGAGAACATGGGCCAGTTCGAGCGGACCCTGATCATCGTCGACGAGGGTGCCTACGTGCACTACGTCGAGGGCTGCACCGCCCCGATCTACCAGTCGGACTCGCTGCACTCCGCGGTCGTCGAGATCATCGTCAAGAAGAACGCCCGCTGCCGCTACACGACCATCCAGAACTGGTCGAACAACGTCTACAACCTGGTCACCAAGCGCGCCGTCGCCTACGAGGGCGCGACCATGGAGTGGATCGACGGCAACATCGGCTCCAAGGTGACGATGAAGTACCCGGCCGTCTACCTGATGGGCGAGCACGCCAAGGGTGAGACCCTCTCCATCGCCTTCGCGGGCGAGGGCCAGCACCAGGACGCCGGCGCCAAGATGGTCCACATGGCCCCGAACACCTCGTCCAACATCGTCTCCAAGTCGGTGGCGCGCGGTGGCGGCCGTACCTCCTACCGCGGTCTGATCGAGATCGGCGAGGGGGCCCCCGGCTCGAAGTCGAACGTGCTGTGCGACGCGCTGCTGGTCGACACCATCTCCCGCTCGGACACGTACCCGTACGTCGACGTCCGCGAGGACGACGTGTCCATGGGCCACGAGGCGACCGTCTCCAAGGTCTCCGAGGACCAGCTCTTCTACCTGATGAGCCGTGGTCTGAGCGAGTTCGAGGCGATGGCGATGATCGTGCGCGGCTTCGTCGAGCCGATCGCCAAGGAACTGCCGATGGAGTACGCGCTGGAGCTCAACCGGCTGATCGAGCTGCAGATGGAGGGCGCGGTCGGCTAAGGCCCGCCCCCGACAGCAGCCAGCGAATTTCTGACGTAGGAAGAGAGCACAACGACAGCCATGGCTGAGGCTCAGAACATCCCGGTGGGCTCCACCACCGCCGGCTCGATCGCGGTCGCCGCGGAGTCGACCGTCGTCTCGCGCATGAGCGCGCCTCCGTCCTTCGACGTCGCGGACTTCCCGGTCCCGCACGGCCGCGAGGAGGAGTGGCGGTTCACCCCGCTGGAGCGCCTGCGCGGTCTGCACGACGGCACCGCCGTCGCCACCAGCGAGGGCGTCAAGGTCGCCGTCGAGGCCCCCGAGGGCGTCACCGTCGAGACCGTCGGCCGCGACGACGCCCGGCTCGGCAAGGCCGGCACTCCCGTCGACCGCGTCGCCGCCCAGGCGTACTCGGCCTTCGAGCAGGCCTCGGTCGTGACCGTGCCGAAGGAGACCGTCCTCACCGAGCCGATCCGCATCGCGGTCCACGGCGAGGGCGGCACCGTCTTCGGCCACCAGGTGATCGAGCTCGGCGCCTTCGCCGAGGCCGTCGTGGTCATCGACCACACCGGTGACGCGGTGCTCGCCGCGGGCGTCGACTACATCCTCGGTGACGGCGCCAAGCTGACCGTCGTCTCCGTCCAGGACTGGGACGACAAGGCCGTGCACGTGTCCCAGCACAACGCGCTGATCGGCCGCGACGCCTCCTTCAAGTCGGTCGTCGTCACCTTCGGCGGCGACCTCGTCCGCCTGCACCCGCGCATCACCTACGCGGGCACCGGCGGCGAGGCCGAGCTGTACGGCCTGTACTTCACCGACGCCGGCCAGCACCAGGAGCACCGCCTGCTGGTCACCCACAACACCCCGCACTGCAAGTCCAACGTCGCCTACAAGGGCGCGCTCCAGGGCGACGACGCGCACGCGGTCTGGATCGGCGACGTGCTCATCGAGGCCTCGGCCGAGGGCACCGACACCTACGAGATGAACCGCAACCTGGTCCTCACGGACGGCGCGCGCGTCGACTCGGTGCCGAACCTGGAGATCGAGACCGGTGAGATCGTCGGCGCCGGCCACGCCTCCGCCACCGGCCGCTTCGACGACGAGCAGCTCTTCTACCTGATGGCCCGCGGCATCCCGGAGCACGAGGCCCGCCGCCTCGTCGTCCGCGGCTTCTTCGCCGAGCTGGTCCAGCAGATCGGTGTCGCCGACATCGAGGAGCGCCTGCTCGCCAAGATCGCGGAGGAGCTGGAGGCTTCGGTCGCATGACCTTCGTACGAGTCTGCGGGATGAGCGAGCTGGAGGAGGACACCCCGAAGCGGGTGGAACTCGACGGCACGCCCGTCTCGGTCGTGCGCACCGAGGGCGAGGTGTTCGCGATCTACGACATCTGCTCGCACGCGAACGTCTCGCTGGCGGAGGGAGAGGTGGACGACTGCCACATCGAGTGCTGGCTGCACGGCTCGCGCTTCGACCTCCGCTCCGGCAAGCCCGACGCTCTTCCGGCGACGCGCCCTGTCCCCGTATACCCCGTAAAGATCGAAGGGGACGACGTGCTCGTCTCCCTCACCCAGGAGTCCTGAGGCACCCATGGCAACGCTTGAAATCCGAGACCTGCACGTCACCGTCGAGGCCGACAACGCCACGAAGGAGATCCTCAAGGGCGTCGACCTCACCGTGAAGCAGGGCGAGACGCACGCCATCATGGGCCCCAACGGCTCCGGCAAGTCGACCCTCGCCTACTCGCTCGCGGGTCACCCGAAGTACACGATCACCGGCGGCACCGTCACCCTCGACGGCGAGGACGTCCTCGCCATGTCGGTCGACGAGCGCGCCCGCGCCGGCCTGTTCCTCGCCATGCAGTACCCGGTCGAGGTCCCCGGCGTCTCCGTCTCCAACTTCCTGCGCACCTCCGCCAGCGCCATCCGCGGCGAGGCCCCCAAGCTGCGCACCTGGGTGAAGGAGGTCAAGGAGACCATGGAGCGTCTCCAGATGGACCCCTCCTTCGCCGAGCGCAACGTCAACGAGGGCTTCTCCGGCGGTGAGAAGAAGCGCCACGAGATCCTCCAGCTGGAGCTCCTGAAGCCGCAGATCGCGATCCTCGACGAGACCGACTCCGGCCTCGACGTCGACGCCTTGCGCGTCGTCTCCGAGGGCGTCAACCGCGTTCGGGAGACCGGTGAGACGGGCACCCTGCTCATCACCCACTACACGCGCATCCTGCGCTACATCAAGCCCGACTTCGTCCACGTCTTCTCCGGCGGCCGCATCGTCGAGTCCGGCGGCGCCGAGCTCGCCGACAAGCTGGAGGAAGAGGGCTACGAGGCTTACACGAAGGGTGGCGTATCCGCGTGACACAGCTGCCGGGCCTCCTCGACACCGAGGCGATCCGCAAGGACTTCCCCGTCCTGGACCGCCTGGTCCACGACGACAAGAAGCTCGTGTACCTGGACAACGCCGCGACCTCGCAGAAGCCGCGCCAGGTGCTGGACGCACTCAGTGAGTACTACGAGCGCTACAACGCCAACGTCCACCGCGGTGTGCATGTGCTCGCCGAGGAGGCCACGGCGCTGTACGAGGGCTCGCGCGACAAGGTCGCGGAGTTCATCAACGCGCCCAGTCGCGACGAGGTGATCTTCACCAAGAACGCCTCCGAGTCGCTCAACCTCGTGGCCAACATGCTCGGCTGGGCCGACGAGCCCTACCGGGTCGACCACGAGACCGAGATCGTCATCACGGAGATGGAGCACCACTCCAACATCGTGCCGTGGCAGCTGCTCGCGCAGCGCACGGGCGCGAAGCTGAAGTGGTTCGGCCTGACCGACGACGGCCGCCTCGATCTGTCCAACATCGACCAGATCATCACCGAGAAGACGAAGGTCGTCTCCTTCGTGCTGGTCTCCAACATCCTGGGCACGGTCAACCCGGTCGAGGCGATCGTGCGCCGCGCCCAGGAGGTCGGCGCGCTCGTCTGCATCGACGCCTCCCAGGCCGCTCCGCACATGCCGCTGGACGTCCAGGCCCTCGGCGCCGACTTCGTGGCCTTCACCGGCCACAAGATGTGCGGCCCGACCGGCATCGGCGTCCTGTGGGGCCGCCAGGAGCTGCTGGAGGACCTGCCTCCGTTCCTCGGCGGCGGCGAGATGATCGAGACGGTGTCAATGCACTCCTCGACGTACGCCCCCGCGCCCCACAAGTTCGAGGCGGGTACGCCGCCGATCGCGCAGGCGGTCGGTCTCGGCGCGGCGATCGACTACCTGTCGTCGATCGGCATGGACAAGATCCTCGCCCACGAGCACGCGCTCACCGAGTACGCGGTGAAGCGGCTCAAGGAGGTCCCCGACCTCAGGATCATCGGCCCCACCACGGCCGAGGACCGCGGCGCGGCGATCTCCTTCACGCTCGGCGACATCCACCCCCACGACGTGGGCCAGGTCCTCGACGAGCAGGGCATCGCGGTGCGTGTGGGTCACCACTGCGCACGGCCGGTCTGCCTGCGGTACGGAATTCCCGCGACCACGCGCGCGTCGTTCTATCTGTACTCCACGCCGGCCGAGATCGACGCTCTGGTCGACGGACTGGAGCACGTACGGAACTTCTTCGGCTGAAGGGCGTGCTGGAACAGTGAAGCTCGACTCCATGTACCAGGAAGTCATCCTGGACCACTACAAGAACCCGCACGGGCGTGGTCTTCGGGATGGTGACGCCGAGGTGCACCATGTGAACCCGACGTGTGGCGACGAGATCACCCTTCGCGTGAAGTACGACGGCACGACGGTCGAGGACGTCTCCTACGAGGGCCAGGGCTGCTCGATCAGCCAGGCCTCGGCGTCCGTACTGAACGAACTCCTCGTCGGCAGGGAACTGGCCGACGCGCAGAAGATCCAGGAGACCTTCCTGGAGCTGATGCAGTCCAAGGGCCGGATCGAGCCCGACGACGCCATGGAGGACATCCTGGAGGACGCGGTCGCGTTCGCCGGTGTCTCCAAGTACCCCGCGCGGGTCAAGTGCGCCCTCCTGAGCTGGATGGCGTGGAAGGACGCGACGGCCCAGGCACTGACCACCGGAGCCGACGCCGAAAGGAAGACGGCATGAGCGACACCGTGGAGATGAAGCCGGCCTCGGAGGAGCAGCTCCGTGAGGCCCTGATGGACGTGGTCGACCCCGAACTGGGCATCGACGTCGTCAACCTCGGGCTGATCTACGGCATCCACGTGGACGACTCGAACGTGGCGACCATCGACATGACCCTGACGTCGGCGGCGTGCCCGCTGACGGACGTCATCGAGTCCCAGGCCAAGGACGCCACCGAGGGTCTGGTCAACGAGCTGCGTATCAACTGGGTCTGGATGCCCCCGTGGGGCCCGGACAAGATCACGGACGACGGCCGCGAGCAGCTGCGCGCGCTGGGCTTCAACGTCTGAGGTCAGCCGGCTCTGTCGACGGCGAGGTCCCGACCGGGACCTCGCCGTTTTTCATGCCCGCTCATGGGTTTGGCGTGTGCGCTTACGGGTAGATGAGGCGGCTGCGTTGTGTACGCTTGTACACATGGGCTATCTGCTGCTCGCCGGAGCCATCGCCGCCGAGGTGGTCGCCACGACGGCGATGAAGTACAGCGAGGGCTTCAGCAGGCCGGGACCATCACTGCTGACCGTTCTCGGCTACCTCGTGGCCTTCGCCCTGCTGGCCCAGACCCTGAAGACCGTGTCGATCGGCACGGCGTACGCGATCTGGGCCGGCGTGGGCACCGCGGCCGTCGCCGCGCTCGGCCTGGTGCTGTTCGGCGAGGGGCTGAGCATCCCTAAGGTCGCCGGGATCGTGCTGATCGTCGCGGGAGTGGTCGTGCTCAACCTGGGCGGCGCGCACTGATGCCCCGGCGCTACGACCCCGAGCGGCGCCAGCGGATCATCGACGCGGCGATCCGGGTCGTCGGGCGGAAGGGCATCGCCGGCCTCAGCCACCGCTCCGTGGCCGCCGAGGCGAACGTCCCGCTCGGCTCCACGACGTACCACTTCGCGACCCTCGACGACCTGATGGTCGCCGCCCTTCGCCAGGCCAACGAGGGCTTCGCCCAGGAGCTCGCGACCAGCGGCGTCCTGGACGAGGAGGAGGGCGACCTCGCGGCGGGCCTGGCGCGCCTGCTCGGGGACTGGCTGGGCGCCGACCGGACGGGCGTGGAGCTGGAGTACGAGCTGTACTTGGCGGCACTGCGACGCCCGGCCCTGCGCCCCGTGGCCGCCGAGTGGACGGAGGAGACGACGCAGCGCCTGGCCCGTCGCACGGACCCGGTGACGGCCCATGCGCTGCTCGCGCTGATGGACGGGATCTGTCTGCAGGTGCTGCTGACGGGGGCGGCGTATGACGAGGGGTATGCGCGGGAGACGTTGGGGAGGGTGCTCCGGGGGTGAGGCGGGGGCCTCGGGGCTGGGGGCGGGCCCGGCGTGCTTCCCGGGGATCCGAACGCCCCTGGTACGGCCGGGCTCCGGTGCCAGGGCGTGAGGCGCGGCTGGAACCGGCCCGGGCTCGGTGGGGCAGGGCACGACGGTTCGCCTGGGGGACCCCGGCCAGGTTAGGTTTCCCTCATGACCGACACCAACGCTCCTCGCACCACCGGCGCCGTCGCCGCCGGCCTCGCCACGGTCGCCGCCGACGGCACCGTTCTCGACACATGGTTCCCCGCGCCCGAACTCGTCACCGAGCCCGGCCCGGCCGGCACCGAGTCGCTGTCGCCCGAGCAGGCCGTCGAGCTGCTCGGCGAGGGTGCCGCGCAGGCGATCGGCCCGGACCCCCGGCGCAACGTCGAGGTCGTCGCGGTCCGTACGGTCATCACGTCGCTGGACGACAAGCCGATCGACGCGCACGACGCCTACCTGCGCCTGCACCTCCTCTCGCACCGCCTGGTCAAGCCGCACGGCCTGAGCCTGGACGGCATCTTCGGCCACCTCGCCAACGTCGCCTGGACCTCGCTCGGCCCGGTCGCCGTGGACGACGTCGAGACGGTTCGGCTGAACGCCCGTGCCGAGGGCCTGCACCTCCAGGTCACCTCGATCGACAAGTTCCCGCGCATGACGGACTACGTCTCCCCCAAGGGCGTCCGCATCGCCGACGCCGACCGGGTCCGCCTGGGCGCGCACCTCGCCGAGGGCACCACGGTCATGCACGAGGGCTTCGTCAACTTCAACGCCGGCACGCTCGGCACGTCGATGGTCGAGGGCCGCATCTCGGCGGGCGTCGTGGTCGGCAACGGCTCCGACATCGGCGGCGGCGCCTCCACCATGGGCACCCTCTCCGGCGGCGGCAACGTCCGCATCACCATCGGCGAGCGCTGCCTGGTCGGCGCCGAGGCGGGCGTGGGCATCGCGCTGGGCGACGAGTGCGTCGTCGAGGCCGGCCTGTACGTCACCGCGGGCACCCGCGTGACGATGCCCGACGGCCAGGTCGTCAAGGCCCGCGACCTCAGTGGCGCCTCCAACATCCTCTTCCGCCGCAACTCGGTCACCGGCACGGTCGAGGCCCGCCCGAACAACGCGGTCTGGGGCGGCCTGAACGACATCCTGCACAGCCACAACTGACGGACGGCGGCGGTGACTTGCCGCCGCCGGCACCATTGAGCGCCCTTCCAACCGGTCCGAGGATCGAGCCGGAAGGGCGTTCCCCGTGTCGTGTCCTGTCGTGGACGGAGCCGAGCCGAGATCTAACCTGCCCCCTCTGCTCGTGGCAGGCACGGCGCTCCTGGGGCTGGTGGCGCTACTCGTCGGCCGACGGCTGGTGCTGCGCGCGCCGAAAGCGGTCCGCTTCCTGCTGCCGACGCTTCCCTGCCTGAGCAGCTACGAGTGACCGGTCGTCGCTCACCCCAGCGTCGCCGCCCTCTCCGCCTCCTCCGGGGTCAGGTCCGTGCGGGCCAGTAGGAGCGGGAGGACGAAGCGGGCGCTGGAGGGGTGGTGGGTGAGCCAGGTCAGGGCTGCCTCGACCGTCTGGCGGGTCTCGGGTGGGGTGAGGTCCGGGCGGGACAGGAGCGGAGGCAGGACGAAGCTGGCGTTGCGGGTCTCGGCGTGGAGGCCCAGCCAGGTGAGGGCGGCCGGGATCGCCTGCCGTGCCTCGTCGGGTTCCAGGTCGGGGCGGGAGAGCAGCGGGGGCAG
The DNA here is from genome assembly GCF_030817495.1 of Streptomyces sp. V3I7. Lineage (NCBI taxonomy): Bacteria > Bacillati > Actinomycetota > Actinomycetes > Kitasatosporales > Streptomycetaceae > Streptomyces > Streptomyces sp. V3I7. The sequence continues at coordinate 1,516,718 of NZ_JAUSZK010000001.1, read as the reverse complement.
GACGAAGCTGGCGTTGCGGGTCTCGGCGTGGAGGCTCAGCCAGGTGAGGGCTGCCGTGATGGTCCGGTGCGCTTCGGGTGGGGCGAGGTCCGGGCGGGACAGCAGCGGGGGCAGGACGAAGCGGGCGTTGGGCGTGGTGACGTGGTGGTCGAGCCACGCCAGCGTCGTGGTGATCGTCTGCTGCGCCTCGTCCGGGGTGAGGTCGGTGCGGGTCAGCTGGCGGTCCAGGACGAAGCGCGCGTTGGGGTTCGTGACGTGATGGGCCAGCCAGGTCAGGGTCGTGGCGATCGTCGGCCGGGTCCGGTCCCGGGAGATGTCGGTACGGGCGAGCAACGACCGCAGGACGTAGCCGGCTTCGGCCGTGGTGGCGTAGGGAGTCAGCCAGTCCGATGCCGCCGAGATCGCCCCCCGCGCGTCGTCCGCCGCGAGGTCGGTGCGGGCGAGCAGGGGGGCCAGGACGAAGCCGGCCTCAGCGGTGGTGGCGTGCTGGTCCAGCCAGTCGAGGGCGGCGCTGATCGTCTGCCGGGCCTCGTCCGGGATGAGGTCGCTGCGGGAGAGCTGGCGGTCCAGGACGAATCGGGCCTCGGCGGTCGTACCGTGGTGGCCCAGCCACGTCAGGGCGGCGGCGACCGTCTGGCGGGTCTCGGCCAGGCCCGGGCGGGCGAGCAACGGCCGCAGGACGAACCGGGCTTCGGCGGACGCGGCGTGATGGCCCAGCCAGGTCAGGGCCGTGGAGATCGCCGGCTGCGGGTCCGGGAGGCTCGGACGGGACAGCAGCGTGGGCAGGACGAAGCGGGCCTCGGCGGCCGTGGCGTGATGGTCCAGCCAGGTCAGGGCCGCGGCGACCGTCCGGCGGGCCTCGTCCGGGGTGAGGTCGCTGCGGGAGAGCTGACGGCCCAGGACGAAACGGGCCTCGGAGGTCGCCGAGTGGAGGTCCAGCCAGCTCAGGGCGAGCATGACCGCCTGCCGGGCCTCGTTCGGGTCCAGGTCGGGCCGGGCCAGGAACGGGGCCAGGACGAAACCGGCCTCGGAGGTCCCGGCGTAGTGCGCCAGCCAGGACAGGGTCGCGGTGACGGTCCTGCGGGTGCCGTCCGGGGTGAGGTCGGGGCGCGACAGCAGCGGAGCCAGGACGAAGCCGGCCTCGGCCGTGGTGGCGTGGTGCGACAGCCACGTCAGGGCCCCGGCGACCGTCGGCAGCGCCTCGTCCGCGACGAGTTCGGGCCGGGCGAGCAGCGGCCGCAGGACGAAGCGGGCACTGCCGGTGGTGGCGTGCAGGTCCAGCCAGGTCAGGGATATGGAGACGGCCTGCGCCGCCTCGTCCGTACCGAGGTCGGGCCGGGCGAGCAGCGGGGACAGGACGAAGCACGCGTCGGCGGCGGCCGCGTGCTGGACGTCGTCGAGCCAGGTCAGGGCGGCGGCGACCGTCGGCCGGGCCTCGTCCGTGTGCAGATCGGTCCGGGTGAGCAGGGAGCGCAGCACGAAGTCGGCGTCGGCGGTGGTGGCATGGAGGTCCAGCCAGGCCAGCGCGACGGTCACCCCCTGCCGCGTCTCGGCCACGTCCAGGTCCGGACGGGCCAGCAGGGGCGCCAGGACGAAGCCCGCGTCGAGCGTGCCCGCGTGCTGGGCCAGCCAGGTCTGGGCGGCCGTGACCACCTGGCGCGTGTCGCCCGGACCGAGGTCGGCGCGGGAGAGCACCGAGCGCAGCACGAAGCCCGCGTCGGCGAGGGCGGCGTGATGGCTCAGCCAGGTCAGGGCCGTGGCGACCGTCGGCCGGGCCTCCTCCGGGGCGAGGTCGGGGCGGGCCAGCAGCGGGGCCAGGACGAAGCCCGCGTCGGCCGTGGTGCCGTGGTATGCCAGCCAGGTCCCGGCCGCGGTGACCGCCTGACGCGTGTCGGCCGGGGTGAGGTCGGGCCGGGAGAGCAGCGACCGCAGCACGAACTGGCCGTCGTACAACTCGGCGTGGTGGACCAGCCAGTCGGCCGCCGAGGAGACGGCCTGCCGTACGTCGTCGGCGCGGAGGTCGGTACGGAACAGCAGCGCGCGCAGGACGAAGTCGGCGTCGCCCGTGGTGGCGTGATGCCGCAGCCAGGTCAGGGCGGCGGCGACCGCCTGCCGCGTCTCGCCCGCGTCGAGATCCGGGCGGGCCAGCAGCGGGGCCAGGACGAAGCCGGCGTCGATGGTGGCGGCCTCGGCCTCCAGCCAGGTCACCGCGCCGGCGACCGCCTTGCGTACCTCGTCCGTGTGCAGGTCGGTCCGGGTGAGCAGGGACCGCAGCACGAACTGGACGTCGGTGAGCTCGGCATGGCGGTCCAGCCAGTCCACCGCCAGCGAGATGGACCGCCGTGCCGCGTCCGCCCGGAGGTCGGTACGGAACAGCAGCGAGCGCAGCACGAACTCGGCGTCGGCGGTGGAGGCGTGCTGCTCCAGCCACGTCAGCGCGGCGGCGATCGCCTGCTGGGCCTCGTCCGCGTCGAGGTCGGGGCGGGTGAGCACGGACCGCAGGACGAACTGGGCCTCGGCGCGGATCCCGTGCCGGTCCAGCCAGGCCAGCGCGGCCGTCACCGTCGGCTGCGCCTCCTCGGGCGTGAGGTCGGTCCGGGAGAGCAGCGACCGCAGCACGAGCCGGGCCTCGGTGGCGGTCGCGTGCTGTTCCAGCCAGGTCAGGGCCGACGTGATCGCCTGCCGGGTCTGGTCGACGGTGAGGTCGGGGCGGGTGAGCAGCGAGCGCAGCACGAACTGCGCGTCCGTGCTGAGGACATGGCGGTCCAGCCAGATGAGCGTCGCCCGCACGGCCTGTTCGACGGCCTCGGGCGGCAGGTCCGTCCGGTGCAGCAGCGGGCTGAGCACGTAACTGGCGTACTGCCGCCGCACGTTGACCTCGAGCCACTGGAGCGCGGCGGGGACGAGGAGCAGCGCCCCGTCGGCGGGGAGATGACGCAGGCCGCGGTAGAGGAGGTGACGGGCGTCGGCGCCGGTGCCGAACTCCACGAGCCACGGGCTGACGACCTCCTCCCAGCAGTCGACCGCGGCGGCGGCCCACGGCGGCCCGGAGCAGACGGCGCCGAGCGCGTAGCTGCCGATGCGGGCGTCATGGCGCAGGACGCGGCCGATGGTCGCGGCGTTGTCCTCGAACCACCCGCTGAGCACGGGCGAGACGGGACCCGCGCGGTCGGCGAGCGACAGGTCGTTGACGAGCCGGCCGATGTTGACCGCGTAGCGGCCGATGGTGCGCGGTCCGGTGAGAGAGCCGGCGAGCATCGCGGAGGTGCGGGTCCGGTCCGGGCCGGCGTCGCGCTCGGGCAGCACGACGGACTCGATGAGCTGGTCGGCCACCACGTCGTGGGCGACCGACAGCAGGTCGTTCTCCGGCTCCAGCCAGCCCAGCGAGACGAGCGTCCCCACGATGTCCTCGGCGTCCGGCGCCTCACCGGACACCTCGGCCAGGGCGGCGCGGGCGGCGGCCGTCACCTCCGTCCGCGACTGCGGGCAGGCCGCCGCCGCGGCGGCCGCGGCCACCAGACCGTTCGAGGCCCGCGCGGGCGTGAAGGTGTCCGTACGGCCGGGCACGGTCAGGCTGTCCTCGCTCAGCCGCCGCTCCAGCCAGCCGGGCAGCTCACCGCTGCTGCGCAGACCCGCGGTCACGGGCACGGTCAGCCCCTCCTCGACCCGGCGTTCTATCTCGCGCGCGATCAGCAGGGCGACGATCGGGCGGTGCCCGCACATCGCGGTCATGCGCTCCTTGCCGAGCTTGCGGACGGCGGTGGGCGCCAGGTTCACCAGCGCGTTGTCGGTGACCTGCTGCCGGAAGGCGTCGTCCTGCCGCAGCGGCACCTCGTCGAACAGCTCGTGCAGCAGCGCCGGATCGGCCCGCTGCAGCCAACCCGGACGTACGGACGCGAGCAGCGCCATCGGGATGCCCCGGCGATGGGCCTCGGGTATGAGCCGGTGCCGCAGCGCGGGCAGGTCCAGCTGGGACTCGTTGAGATAGTCGATCACCACCAGCACGGGACTGTGCTCCGCGAGCACCTGCTCCGCGATCTGGTCGGTGATCGACGTGTCCTCGCCCGGCAGCACGTGCAGCACGCGCCAGCCGGCCTGGAGGGCGAGTCGCCCGACCTCAAGTCCGGTGCGGGTCTTGCCCGTTCCCGCCGCGCCCACCAGCAGCACGCCCCGGTCGGCGGAGGTGACCAGGCGTACGAACAGCTGCTGCGGATCGGCGTCGTGATCGCTGCCGGGGGAGACGAACGGCAGGTGCTCCGGGGTCAGGTTCTTCTTGAAGTCACCGAATCCCTCGATGAGATCGTGCTGCCCCACCACCGCCGGCAGCGGCGCCCCGCGCTCCCGCCCGGGCACCTCGACCGGAACCGGCTGCGGTCGTACGCCGTCGAGCACCAGCAGACGCACGAACTCCGGGTCCGCCAGCGCCTCGGCGACCGGCTCGGCCTCCGCGCTGCCGGTGCCCGCCGCGGGCAGCCGCTGCGCCTGCACCCCGACCAGCAGCGCGCCGTCCTGTGTGAACAGGGACGTCCCCGAGATCCCCTGCCAGGGATCCTGCCCGTCCGGGCCCCGGTCGCCCGGCGGTGCGGTGGTGAACGTGAGATCCAGCAGCCCGGACTTCATGTTGGAGCCCAGCTGGACGAACCCGCCGACCTGCCTGCTGTCGCGCCGGCGCAGCCCCTGCGCGCGGGCCGAGGCGGCCCGCTGGGCGTAGGCCGGGAACCCGATCCCGGTGAACGGCACACTGCCCGTCTCGTCCGGCAGCCGGCCGAGCGCCACCGGTGGCACGGCCGCCGGCGCGGGCGCGCCGTCCTGCGCCCGCGGCTCCAGCCGGAGCAGTGCCAGATCCCGCCCCGAGGCACGCCACACCGGTGCGGCGGCGTGCTCGGTGTCGGTGCCGCCGAGCAGCACCGTGCAGGGCAAAGTGCCCTCGGGCCCGAGCAGATGGGCCGCGGTCAGGATCAGGTGGGTGCTGATGCGGTAGCCCGATCCGTACTCCGCGCGGTCCGGGTGTCTGACGATCACCTCGGCCACACGGGCCTTGTCGAGCGGCTTCATCGCGCGGTCAGCCGGCGGACAGCAGGTCCGAGACGTCGTCGCCGGTCAGCACGGGATCGCCGGTGTCCGTCCGGGCGTCCAGGCTGAGCTTGATCGTGTGTGTGCGGGAGGACTTCGCGGCGGCGCCGCCGCCCACCGAGACCACCCAGAATCTGACGCCCGCCTTGGCGTCGGCGGACTTCTCCACCGCCACCTGGAGCTCCAGGTCGATGGAGTTGATGCGGAACCGCACGTCCTTGCCGTCGGCGTCCGTCCGGGCGCGGTCGAGCTCGGAGCGCAACGACGCGAGCAGGTCGGCCAGTTCGATGTCCATGTGATCCCCCGTCAAGTACAGCTGTCCCTACAGGCGTTCGCCCGTACGCGTATGCGCGGCTCAAAGTGTGACAGACGGCCCGCCCCCGCGCACCCGAAGTGCACCGCTCCGTCGCCCTGCTCCGGCCACCCGCGCAGGGCGCCCGGTCAGGCGGTCACGAGCGCGTCGTGCGCCGCGCGCAGCCCGGCGACCGCCTCCCGCCCGGCGGGCCGCAGCGGTGCGCGCACCGGTCCGGCCGGGAGCCCGAGACCGGCGAGCAGCGCCTTGGTGGTGACCGCCCCCGGCAGGCCCCCGTCCATCACCGCCTCGACGAACGGGGTGATCCGCTGCTGGAGCACGGCCGCGCGGCCGGTGTCGCCCGCCTCGAACGCGTCGAGGACGGCGGCGACCTGGCGCGGTACGACGTTCGCGACCGTGCTCACACAGCCCGCCGCGCCGACCGCGTACAGGGCGAGGATGTGCTCGTCGCAGCCCGCGTAGTACGCCAACTCCGTGCGGGACAGCACCTTCTGGGTGCCGAGGAAGTCGTAGGAGCAGTCCTTGACCGCCACGATCCGCGGATGCCCCGCGAGGCGGATCATCGTCTCCGGGGCGATGCGGGTGCCGGTGCGGCCCGGGATGTCGTACAGCATCACCGGCAGGGCGCTCGCGTCGGCCACCTCGCGGAAGTGGGCCTCCACGGCGTCCTGTGGCGGTCTGCTGTAGTACGGCGTCACCATCAACACCCCGTCCGCGCCCGCCTTCTCGGCCGCCCGGGTCAGCTCGACGGTGTGGCGGGTGTCGAAGGTGCCGGTGCCCGTGACGAGCGGCGTCCGGGCGCCCACGGCCTGCCGGACGGCCCGGACGAGGTCGGCCTTCTCGGCGTCGGTGGTGGTCGGGGACTCGCCCGTCGTCCCGTTCAGGACGAGGCCGTCGCAGCCCTCCGCGACCAGCCGGGCCGCCAGGACCTGGGCGCCGTCCAGGTCCAGGGCGCCCGAGGCGGTGAAGGGCGTGACCATGGCGCACAGGGTGCGCCCGAAGGGCGGGACGGGGGTGTGGATGAGCGTCATGCGGGTAGTCTCGGCATCGCCGCCCCGGAGATCCACTTAGATCTGCTGCGAGGTAGTGCTAAGCACCGGTGAGCGAAGGGCGGCGCGTCGCCGCACCGCCCCCGCCCGGACGCGCCCCTACGGGCGGAACCGCAGCACCTGCGGGTCGTGGTCGCTGATCTGGTCGTGGAACTCCGCGTTGATGTGCACGCTGTCGTAGTCGAGACCGCGGTCCCGGCGGACCGACGGGCTGACCAGGATCTGGTCCAGGACCTGGCTGTTGCCCTGGTAGTCGTACGAGTAACGCTCGCTCGCCGGCAGCGACTTGATCGCCGACCAGAGCGCGCCGTCGCCCTCCAGGATCCGCACGGTGCCCGAGAAGTCGAAGTCGTTCATGTCGCCGAGGGCGATCACGTCCGCGTTGTTCTGGGTCTTCAGGATCTCCTTGACGAACGTGTTCACCACGGTCGCCTGGGCGTGGCGCTGGATCTCCGAGGAGCGCGTCGGCGGCTGGTACTGCGAGGTCAGCGCCTGGTCACCGCCCTTGGAGTTGAGGTGGTTGGCGATCACGAACACCGTCTTGCCGCGGAAGACGAACTCGCCCGCGAGCGGCTTGCGGCTGCTCGACCACGCCGCGTCGGCCGGCTCGATCCGGCCGGGGGACACGGTGAGCCGCGCCTTGCCGTGCTCCTTGATGACACCGACGGCGGTCGTCGAGTCGCCGCCCGCGCGGTCGGTGAAGGAGACCCGCTCGGGGTTGAACAGGAAGACCTGGCGGATGTTGCCGCCGGGCTCCCCGCCGTCCCGGTCGTCGACCGGGTCGATGGAACGCCAGTCGTAGCGCGGGCCGCCCGCGGCGACGATCGCGTCGGTCAGCTTCTGGACCGTCCGGTCCGCGGCGACCGTCCCGTCGTCCGTCGCGCCGTTGTTGTCCTGGACCTCCTCCAGGGACACGATGTCGGGCGAGCTGAGGTTGTGCACGATCGCGGACGCGTGCGCGTCGAACGTCGCGTCGCCCGGGTCCAGGTTCTCGACGTTGTACGTCGCCACCGCCAGCTCGTCGCGCCCCTGCTCGCGCGTCGTCTCGCGCTCCAGACCGCCCCTCTCCAGCGCGCCCAGCCGGTTCGCGACCAGCGTGTATCCGCCGAACTGGTTGTAGTCGAGCGGGCCCTCGGTGCTGCCCGTGAGCCGGTCGCCCACGTCCGCCGCCGGGAAGTCGGCGACCGCGCCGAGGGACTGGATCTGGAGCCGGCCGCCGTTCTGAGCGTCGTACGAGCCGTACAGCGTGCCGCCGCGCCCGGTGGCGTGCTCCTCGGGCTTCACGGTGACCCACAGCTCGGTGTACGGGTCGCTCGCGCCGACCACCCGCGCGTCGGCGACCCGGACGTTCATGCCCTCCAGGGACTCGTAGCGGTCCAGGGCGTACGCCGACGGGTCGAGCGGCAGGCCGTTGACCGAACCGCCCGAGGCACTGTCGCCCGCCGGGGCGTAGGCGTCCGGCACCGAGGCGGCGTCGAGCACCGTGGCGGCCGGGACGGCGTTGCCGCTCGACCGGACCGTGATCACCGGCTTGGTCAGCTCGGTCACCGACTGGTTGCCGCTCGTGGCACCGCCGGGCACGAACTCGGAGACCGTCGCGGTGACCGTGACCGCGTCGCCCACGGCGACCTTCGGGGTGGAGCCGGTGAAGACGAAGACGCCCTCGCTGGTCGCCGGGTCGGCGTCCGGTGACGGGTCCTGGATCCAGAAGCCGCGCGAGGAGCCGTAGCCGCGGACGCCGGTCACGACGCCCGGGACGTCCGTCACCTTCTGGCCGGTGTACGGCGAGAGGCGGGTCGTGCCCTGGACGTCGTGGATGCGCACCGCGTCGGCGTGCGCGGGAGAGGTGAGGACGACAGTGGATGCCGCGGAACAGACGGCGGCGACGGTGAGCGCGGCGAGACGCGCGCTGGATCTGCTCGGCAAGGTTCCCTCCGGGGACGTACGGATGCGTCGGGACGAGGGCGGGACGCGGGCGTGCCTGACACACGAGACGTGCATGACACGCGGCGGCGGCGCGTGACACGCACAGAGCACGACGAACAGAGGTCCCCCCGTTTTCTACGCGCGTCAATCTCCAGCCTGGCCACGGGAGTTGTCAAGGTCCGGACACCCCGTGCACGGGGGACGGGAGCGGAACCGGGCGGCATAGGTGGAAATCCGTCTAGGCTGAGCAGCCGAGTCGTACGCAGTCCCCGCCGGTCCAGTCGTACGTCGTCCCCAAGGCCGCACGGCCGTCACGGCGCCCCTAGGAGAACGAGCCGATGTCAGACAGCTCCCCCCTGCCCCCGGTACGGCTGCGCCCCGAAGCGGAGCTGGCCCGCGACGCGCTGGCCACGCCGCTGCTCTCACGGGCCGCCCGGCTCGCCCGCTGGGCCGGCGAGGGGACCCGGGTCGACGCCGGGGGCAGCCTGGTCGAGGAGCAGCTGACCGCCGCGGCCGAGGTGCTCGGGCTGACCGGGGAGGACGCCCCGCAGTACGCCGCCGAGGCCTGGCGGGCCGCCGTGGACGCCGCTCTGGTCGAGGTCGTCGACGAGGAGGCCGGGACCGTGACCGCGGGCGAGGAGCTCGCGCTGCTCACCGGCGGCTCGCCGCACGACGTGCTCGCGGTGTGGCTCGCCGTCCTGGAGGCCGCGATCGGCGACGCGAGCGTGCCCGACCTGGACGGGCTGATCGACGCCCTGGACGAGGGCGGCGAGATCGACCTCTCCTCGCTCGACTGGGACCCGGAGGCCGAGGCGGAGTTCCTCGACGGGGTCCTCGGCAACCTGTACCTGCTGACCGCCGGCGAGGACGGCCCCGGCGACGCCCCGGTCCCGCTGCCCGCGCTGGCCGCCTCGATGCTCGTCCCCGACGACATGGACGAGCCCACCGACGACGTCCTGGAGCAGATCTCCGACGCGATGATGCGCCTGGACGACCAGTTCCGGATCCTGGAGCCGGCCGGGCTCGTGGAGTACCGGCCCGTCGACGACGCGCTGATGGTGGAGGAGGGCGCCGAGGAGCCCCCGGCCCCGGTCGACGACACCGACATCACCCGCTACGGCATGGTCCGGCTCACCCCGCTCGGCGTCTACGGGCTGCGGGCCCGGCTGCTGGAGGCCGGGTTCGAGGCGCCCGCGGTCGGCGAACTCGCGGACAAGGGCGCCGACGTCCTGCTCGACGAGACGTCCGCCTTCCCGCCGGCCGCCGCCCGCGCGGAGACCGAGCAGTGGCTCACCCGCCGTCAATCCCTCGCCGCCGCCCGCGAGTTGCTGGCCGCCGCGAAGGGTGCCGACGCCGGGGCGCCGCTGCGCCGGCTGCGCTGCCAGCAGGCGCTGTCGCTGGTCGGCCCGGATGCGGAGCCCGCGCTGCGGGAGGTCCTCGACGAGGCCGAACTGGGCGGCCTGGCCCGGGTCTGGCTGAGCGAGCGGGGCGCCGCCGACGTGCCCGCGCCGTCGCAGGACATGGTGTTCTGGCTGACGATCGACACCCTGGCCGCGCAGCTCCGCGCCGAGGGCAACTCCGACGAACTCCAGGCGCTGGTCGAGGGCCTGGCCGCGCAGCACAGCGGGTTCTTCCAGGCCGCCTGGCGGGTGGAGCACCCGGACACCGCCGACGTCCTGGAGGCGATGGGCCGGCTGCACCCGGACAAGAAGGTCGCCAAGGAGGCCCGCAAGGCCGCCTTCAAGGCACGGTCCCAGCAGGGGATCTGAGGCCCCCGCCCCCTCCGTTCCCGGCCCGCGTGTGACGGCGCGGGCCCGGCGGCCCCTGCGGATTCACGGAAGCGGGCCCGGTGCCGTCGTCCGGCGTTCAACTCCCGTTCAGGCGGGGCGGCGACTGTTTCGCCGGACCTGAGCCTGAGCCCGCCGCCCTCCAGGCACCCACCGTCACAGGAGACACCATGTCGCTCACCCGCAGGGACTTCACCAGGACATCCGCGCTCACCGGTGCCGGCGTCGCGCTGGCGGGCACTGTCGCCTCCCTCGCCACCGCCCCGAACGCCCTCGCCGCCACGGAGACCGAGAGCGCGGGCGAGGAGTCCGCGGCCGGGCAGGGCGGCCTCGGCTACGGACCGCTGGTCCCCGACCCCGACGGCCTCCTGGCCCTCCCCGCCGGCTTCTCCTACCGCGTCATCACCTACAGCGGCAGGACCAAGCTGGAGTCCGGCGAGTTCACCCCGTCCAACCACGACGGCACCTCCACCTTCCCCGGCCCCCGCGGCGCCACCCTCCTGGTCAACAACCACGAGCTGAAGGGCCCCCGCGCCAACTGGGCCCACCCGGTGCCGCTCACCGAGGGGCTCGTCTACGACCCGGCCGCCTCCGGTGGCTGCACGGTCGTCGAGGTCCGCCGCGACCACGTCGCCGAGTGGGTCGGCATCGCCGGGACCTCCACCAACTGCGCGGGCGGCCACACCCCGTGGGGCACCTGGCTCACCGGCGAGGAGACCGAGGACAAGGCCGGCCAGAACGGCATGACCAAGGACCACGGCTACGTCTTCGAGGTCGACCCCGCCGACCGCCGCGCCAACCGCGACCCGAAGCCCGTCAAGGCGTTCGGCCGCTACGCGCACGAGGCGGTCGTCGTCGACCCGCGGCGCGGCCAGGTGTACCTCACGGAGGACGCGGCCGGCCCGAACGGCCTCTTCTACCGCTGGACCCCGCCGAAGGGCTTCGAGCACGGCCACGGCAAGCTGCGCACCCTCGCCGACGACGCGGGGACCCTCCAGGCCTTCAAGTGCTTCGACTCCGGCGGCCGTTTCGTCGACGACCTCTCCCGCGCGACGCGGATCGGCACCGTCTACGGCGTCGACTGGGTGGACGTCCCGGACCGCGACGCGCGGACCACGTCCGTCCGCAAGCAGTTCACCGACGGCCAGATCACCCGCGCCCGCAAGCTGGAGGGCATGTGGTGGGGTGACGGCGGCGTCTACGTCGTCTCCTCCTACGCCCGCGAGGAGAGCCCGGTCCCGCACGACGGGCAGGTGTGGTTCTACGACCCGGCGCGCCGCACGCTGACGCTGAAGGTCCGCTTCGGCGTCAACCCCGACCCGTCCGCCGACGGCGCCTTCGACGGCCCCGACAACATCACCGTCTCCCCGTACGGCGGCCTCGTCATCGCCGAGGACGGCGAGGGCGTGCAGCATCTGTTCGGTGCCACCGACAGCGGCCGCACCTACCCGATCGCCCGCAACGAGCTGAACATCGGCACCGCCGAGGCGCCCGAGTACAGCGAGTTCACCGGCGTGACGTTCTCCCCGGACGGCAGCACGCTGTTCGCCAACATCCAGACGCCGGGCATCATGCTCGCCATCACCGGCCCCTGGAAGCGCCAGCGCTGAGCGCTCCGCTGGAGGCGCGTGCTTCACCTGCGGGTCCGTCGTGGCTGGTCGCGCGGTTCCCCGCGCCCCTTTGAGGCGCGGCCGGAACCGCGCCAGGTCCCGCCCGGCCCCCTGAGAGCTGCCCTCGTCCGGCCGGTCCCGCCCGCTCGCGCGGTGGGACCGGCCGTCGTGCTCACGGCGTCACAGCGCCTGGGCCGCCGGCTTCACCATGCCGCGGACCGTGCGGGACTTCACGAAGTCGCCCATCGCCGTCATCTCCCACTCGCCGGAGTACTGGCGGATGAGCTTGGCCATCATCACGCCCGTCTGCGGCTCGGCGCCGGTGAGGTCGAAACGGACCAGTTCCTCGCCGGTCGCGGCGTCCAGCAGGCGGCAGTAGGCCTTGGCGACCTCGGTGAACTTCTGGCCCGAGAAGGAGTTGACGGTGAAGACCAGGCCGGTGACCTCCTGCGGGATGCGCCCCAGGTCGACCGTGATGACCTCGTCGTCGCCCCCGCCCTCGCCGGTGAGGTTGTCGCCGGAGTGCTGGATCGCGCCGTTCAGGATGCCCAGCTTGCCGAAGTAGCAGCTGTCGACGTGGTTGCGCTGCGGGCCGTAGGCGATGACGGAGGCGTCCAGGTCGATGTCCTTGCCGCGGTACGCCGGCTCCCAGCCGAGGCCCATCTTCACCTGGGAGAGCAGCGGGCGGCCGCCCTTGACCAGGGAGACGGTCTGGTTCTTCTGGAGGCTGACCCGGCCCTTGTCCAGGTTGATCTTCCCGGCGCCCGGAGCGGGTGCGGCGGCGGCCGGGGCGGGCGGAGCCGCGGGCGGCGGGGGAGCCACGGGCTGCGTGGCGGGCGCGGGGGCCGGGGCCGGGGCCTGGGGGGTCGCGGCCGGTTCCTCCACCGTCACGCCGAAGTCCGTGGCGATGCCCGCGAGCCCGTTCGCATAACCCTGGCCGACCGCACGGGCCTTCCAGGTGCCGTTCCTGCGATAGATCTCCACGATCAGCAGCGCCGTCTCCGCGTCCAGCCGCGGGGGCGTGAACGTGGCGAGGACGCTGCCGTCGTCGGCGTTGCGGATGGTGGCCGTCGGCTCGATGCCCTGGAAGGTCTGGCCCGCGGCGTCCGGGCTCGCGGTGACGACGATCTTCTCGATGCCGGGCGGCACGGCGGCGGTGTCGACGGTGATCGCGTCGGGCGTCGCACCGCCTCCGGAGCGGTACGTCACCCCCGGGCCGGCCGGCTGGTTGTAGAAGATGAAGTCGTCGTCGGAGCGCACCTTGCCGTCGGCGGTGAGCAGCAGGCTCGACACGTCGAGCCGCACCGGGGCGGCGACGTCCACCGTCACCCGGGCGACCGGCAGAGGGATGTTCGAGCCAGGGGTCATAGCTGTCATGCCGGGTCAACGAACGACATCACTTTGCCGTTCCCTTACCGACGGACGGACCCCCGATCGGCCCAGGCACCGGCTCAGGCACCGGCTCAGGCACCAGCTCAGGGGACGACGACGATCTTGCGCCCGACGCCCGCCTTGAACTGCTCCAGCGCCTCGGGGTAGCGCTCCAGGGCGATCCGGTCGCTGATGAACACGTCCGGGTCCAGCACGCCGTTCGCGAACAGCTCCGCCGCCCGCTCGAAGCTGTGGAGCACGGCCATGGAACCGGTGATAGTGATTTCCGAGTTATAGATGCGGTACGGATCGATCGTCACCCGCGTCGCGTAGTCGGCGACGCCGAACTGGAGGAAAGTGCCCGCCTTCGCGACCCGGTCGAGGCCGTCCTGGATCGCGGCCGCGTTGCCCGTCGCGTCGACCACGACGTCCCAGCCCTGCGGCCGGTCCAGCTCGTCCGCGCTGCCCGCGGCGGCCGAGACGCCGAGCCGGCGGGCGGTCTCCAGCCGGGCCGGGTTCACGTCGACCATCTCCACGCTCGCCGCGCCCGTCCGCTTGGCCAGCTCCAGCATCATCAGGCCCATGGTGCCGGAGCCGTAGATCAGCACGCGGGCGCCGAGGCGGGAATTGAGGACGTCGTAGCCGCGTACCGCGCAGGACAGCGGCTCCACGAGGGCCGCGTCCTGGGTGCGTACGTGCTCGGGCAGCTTCACGCAGTTGGCCACCGGCGCCACCGCGTACTGCGCCGCCCCGCCCGGCACGGTCACGCCGATCGCGGCCCACCGCTCGCACAGGTTGTTGTGCCCGCTGCGGCACTGACGGCACTCGAAGCAGTACAGCGAGGGGTCCACCGCCACCCGGTCGCCGATCGCGACCTCGGTGACCTGGGCGCCCACCCCGACGATCTCGCCGGCGAACTCGTGGCCCGGCACGATCGGCAGCTTGGGCGCGAACTCGCCCTGGAGGATGTGCAGGTCTGTGCCGCACAGGCCGCAGGCGGCGACCTCGACGACGACCTCGCGCGGGCCGGGTGTCGGGTCGGGGACCTCGGTGACGACGGCGCGGCCCACGGACTCGATGACGGCGGCCTTCATTTCACGGCTCCAAGCGACAGGCCCTGGACCAGCTTGTCCTGGGCGGCGAACCCCGCGGCGAGCACCGGCAGGGAGATGACGAGCGACGCGGCGCACACCTTCGCCAGGAACAGGCCCTGGCTGGTGATGAAGCCGGTCAGGAAGACGGGGGCGGTCTCGGCGACCACGCCCGTGAGCACCCGGGCGAACAGCAGCTCGTTCCAGCTGAAGATGAAGCAGATCAGCGCGGTGGCGGCGATGCCCGGCAGCGCGATCGGCGCGACCACGCGGGCCAGGATCGTGGGCAGCCGCGCCCCGTCGATCCGGGCCGCCTCGATCACGGCGACCGGCACCTCGGCCAGGAAGGACTGCATCATCCACACCGCGATCGGCAGGTTCATGGAGGTGTAGAGGATGACGAGCAGCCAGATGTTGTCCAGCAGCCCGGCGTTCCTCGCGAACAGGTAGACGGGCAGCAGGCCCGCCACCGCCGGCAGCATCTTCGTGGACAGGAAGAAGAACAGGACGTCGGTCCACTTGCGCACCGGCCGGATCGACAGCGCGTACGCCGCCGGGAGCGCCAGCAGCAGGACGCACGCCGTCGACGCCACCGACGCCACGGTCGAGTTGATCAGCGCGGGCCAGGGGCTCGCCCCGCCGCCGCTGCCGAAGAACTCGCGGTAGCCGTCCAGGGTCAGGGAGGCGGCGAAGGACGGGGGGTTGGTCGCCGCGTCCTGTTCCGAGTGGAACGACGTCAGCGCCATCCAGGCGACGGGCAGGAAGAACAGGATCCCGGCGAGCCATGCCACCAGACCCAGTCCGACTCCCTTGCCCCTGCGTACTCGTACGGCCGTGGCGCTCATGCGCGCGACACCTCCTCGCGGAACAGCGACGACACCACACGCAGGGCGAAGGTCGCGATGACGATCGAGCCGATGACCACCAGGACGCCCGCGGCCGAGGCGAGTCCGTTCTCGTGGGCCTGGTAGAAGCTCTGGTAGACGGTGTAGGGCAGGTTGGCGGTGCCCAGGCCGCCGGACGTGATCGTGAAGACCGCGTCGAAGTTCTGGACGATGTAGATCGAGCCCAGCAGCGCGCCGAGTTCGAGATAGCGGCGCAGGTGCGGGAGCGTCAGATGGCGGAAGATCTGCCAGTCACTGGCGCCGTCCACCCGCGCGGCCTCCAGCTGCTGCTGGTCGCGGCTCTGGAGTCCGGCGAGCAGGATCAGCATCATGAACGGCGTCCACTGCCAGACCAGGGAGGCCTCCACCGCGAGCAGCGGGGTGTGGGACACCCAGTCGGGCTGTGGCCCGCCCACATAGTGCAACAGCCCATTGAACAGGCCGTATTCAGGGTTGTAGAGCACATGCTTCCAGAGCAGGGCCGCGGCCACCGGCACGACCAGGAACGGCGCGATCAGCAGGGTGCGTACGATCCCCCGGCCGCGGAACCTGCGGTCCAGCAGCAGGGCGAGCGCGAGGCCCAGCACCAGGCTGGCCAGGACCACGGCCACGGTCAGCAGCACGGTGGCCCACACCGAGTGGCGTAGGTCCGCGTCGGTCAGGACCTGGCCGTAGTTGTCGAGGCCGGTGAAGTGACGGGCCTTGGGGTAGAGCGCGTTCCAGTCGAAGAAGGAGATCACCAGCGTGGCCACGAACGGCAGCTGGGTCACCGCGATCATGAAGACGAGGGCCGGCAGCAGCGGCGCCCGGGTGGCCCAGGCGCGCAGCCGCGTCGAGGGACGCTGCACGGCGGGTACGGATGCCGTGCTCATCGGTGCGGTGGTCGTGGCGGTCAACGTCCCTCGTACTCCTTCGAGATCTTCTCGGCGAGCCGCTGGGACTTCCGCAGGGCCGCGTCGACCGACTGCCGTCCGGCGATGGCCGCGCTGATCTCCTGGGAGACCTTGGTGCCGAGGTCCGTGAACTCGGGGATGCCGACGAACTGGATGCCGGGCGCGGGCCGCGGCTGCACTCCCGGGTCGTTCGGCCGGGCGCTCTCGATGGCCTTCCTGGTCATCTCCTGGAAGGCGGCGGCCTCCTGGCGGTAGGCGGGGTTGCCGTACGTCGAGGCACGCTTGCCCGCCGGGACGTCGGACCAGCCGCTGGTGTCGCCGACGAGCTGCTCGTAGCCCTTGCCGGACGCCCAGGAGACGAACTTCCAGGCCTTGTCGGGGTTGCGGGAGGCGTTCTGGATGCCCCAGGCCCAGGTGTAGAGCCAGCCGGAGGAGTCCGTCTTCTCCACGGGGGCCGGGGCGTAGCCGAGCTTGCCCTTGACCGGGGACTCGGCCGCCTCCAGCAGGCCCGCCGCCGAGGTGGCGTCGTACCACATGGCGGTCTTTCCCTGGGTCATGTTGTTGAGGCACTCGGCGAACCCGGACTGGGCCGCGCCCGACTCACCGTGCCTGCGCACCAGGCCGACATAGAACTTCGTCGCCTTCTCGAACTCGGGGGAGTCGAGTCGCGCCTTCCAGCCCTTGTCGAACCAGGTGCCGCCGAAGGTGTTCACGACGGTGGTGAGCGGTGCCATCAGCTCACCCCAGCCGGGCAGTCCGCGCAGGCAGATGCCCTTCATGCCGGGCTCGGCGCCGTCGGCCTTGGCGGCGAGGCCGGCGACCTGCGTCCAGGTCGGGTGGGCGGGCATCTTCAGGCCCTTCTTCGCGAACACGTCCTTGCGGTACATCAGGAAGGACGACTCGCCGTAGAAGGGCTGGCCGTAGAGCTTGCCGTCGTCGGCGGTCAGGGACTGGCGCATCGGCCCCAGGATGTCCCGCTCGTCGTACGCCGGGGTCTTCGCGACGTACCCGTCCATGTCGCGCAGCCAGCCGTTGCGGGCGTACATCGGGATCTCGTAGTTGCTCAGGGTCGCCACGTCGTACTGCCCGGCCTGGTTGGCGAAGTCCTGGCTGATCTTGTCGCGGACGTCGTTCTCCGGCAGGACCGTGAAGTTGACCCTGATGCCGGTCTCTTTGGTGAAATGGGCGCGGGTGAGCTTCTGCAACTCGGTCATCTGCGGGTTGTTGACCATCAGTACGTTGATGGAGTCACCGCCGGAACCGGACCCGCCCGCTCCGACCCAGCAGCCGGAGAGCAGCGGGGCGAGCAGCGTCCCTGCGGCGGCCATGACGAGCATCGCTCGCGGCCTCCGCCGGCTCTGGGTGCGCATGAGTCGCTCCTGGATGTATGCGGACATAAGGGGCGCCGCTCGGTGCGAAGAGCCCCTGGAAACACGTGGGTTGTGCAAGTGGTCAGACCCGGATGACCTGCGGTCCCAGCAGGGAGTACCGGTGGGCCTCGGTGGCTGGGAGCAGCGTGCTCGTCACGATCGTCTCCAGCGCGCCGATCTCGGCGAACCGGCAGAAGCCGGCCGCGCCGAACTTGGTGTGCGCGCCCACGAAGACCGTGCGCCGGGATGCCCGGATCGCCTGCGCCTTGACGTCGCCGACCGCGGGGTCCGGGGTGGTCAGACCGTGCTCGCGGGAGATGCCGTTGGCGCCGACGTAGGCGAGGTCGATCACGAAGCCGGCGAGCATCCTCGTCGTCCAGTGGTCGACGGTCGCCAGCGTGCCCGAGCGGACCCGGCCGCCGAGCAGCAGCACCGACATGTCGCCCTTCTCGGCGAGCGCGCCGGCGACCGGCAGGGACGCGGTGACCACGGTCAGCGGCCGGTCCGCGGGCAGGGCCTCGGCGATGAGCTGCGGGGTGAAGCCCTCGTCGACGAAGACGGTCTCGGCGTCCCCGAGGAGCCCGGCCGCGGCGGCCGCGATCCGGCGCTTCTCGGGCACATGGCTGGTCGCCCGGAACGCGAGGGTGGTCTCGAACCCGGCGCTCTCCACGGGGTAGGCGCCTCCGTGGGTGCGGCGCACCAGGCCGTGGTCCTCCAGGGCGCGCAGATCCCGCCGTACGGTCTCCTTGGCCACGCCCAGGCCGGCGGCGAGCGCGGTGACGTCGACCGAGCCGCTCGCGCGCGCCGCCCGCACGATCTCGCGCTGGCGTTCCTCCGCCGTCCGCGTGCTCATTTCCCGTCACCCGCCTCGTTGCAGGACTGCCCGTTCGGGCCCTCTTCGGCCCTGGGGGAAGTTCTACAGCGGGCGCGCGCCCCTGACCAGGCCTGTTGCGCTCCTGATGCTGCCCGTTCATGCCCGTTCGGCCCCGGGCGTGCCCGCCGCGGACCTGCGTGGCTGCGCCCAAGGGGGTGAGAGCGGGCACCATCCGTGCCCGAAACGCACGACGGAACGCCCGTTCGACGCCCGCCTCCGCCACGAACGATCGTTTTCCGCCGCCGGACTCTTCAGCGAGCGTGCCCGTGGGTACGCATCGCCAAGGACGTGGCCGTCGCGGCCAGCCCCAGGCCGGACAGGACCAGCAGCAGCCAGTGGTCGACGAGCTCGACCAGGACCGCGCCGACGGCGAGTCCGAGCACGTTCGGGAGGAAGAGCAGCGTGTGGGCGGTGGCGGTGACGCGGCCGAGCAGGGGGCTCGGCGTGCCGCGCTGTACGGCGGTGAACGTGGCGATCAGCGCGCACGGCAGCCCGAGACCGATCGCCGCGCTGCCCGCCAGCGCCACGGCATCGGCCGGGACGCCCCGAGCGGCGACCGCGACGCCCATGAGGGCGATGCCGTACGCCGCGAACCGCCGCTCGCCCAGCCGCCGCAACGCGGGTCCGGAGAACAGCCCGACCGCCACCGAGCCGACGCCCTGGGCGGCGTACAGCGCACCGGCGTAGGCGGGGGAGTGCCCCAGGGCGTCCACGATGGCGTACGTCGTCGTGGCGCTCAGGGCGCCGAAGAACATCGTCGTGCCGCCCGCCCGGACCAGCGCGTGCACGTGCGGGTGCCCCCACAGGTGGCGGACGCCCGCCACGGTCTGCTTGCGCCAGTCGCCTCCGGTCCGCGCCGCGGGCGGTTCCTCTCGGACACGAAGGAGGGCGTACAGCACGGCCGTCAGCACGAAGGTGGCCGCGTCCAGGAGGGCGACCGCCGGCCCGCCGTACGCCGCGTAGAGGCCCGCGCCCGTCAGCGGGGCCACCAGTTTCATGCCCTCGGTCGCGGTCGTCCGCAGCCCGTTGAAGTCGCCGAGCAGCTCCGGACCGACGACAGCGACGACCAGGTTCGACTCGGCGGCGTCATGGACGACGCCGGCGGCGCCGTACAGGAACAGGACGGCGAACAGGAGCCACAGCCCGTTCGGGGAGCGGACGGTGGTGAGAGTGAGGAGGAGGCCGGCCAGGCCGATGTTCAAGCCGCGGAGCAGCTGGCCCCGGCGAAAGCGGTCGGCCAGTGTGCCGAGCACCGGACCGGCCGCCGTCGGCAGCCACATCGCGAGCATGCACAGCGCCGCCAGCCCGCTCGAGCCGGTGAGGTCCTTGACCCATACGCCGGACGCCAGCCACAGCGCCGACGTACCGAAGGCGGACACCACCACGCCCGCCAGATACAGCCCCGCGTCGCGGTCCCGCAGGACGCGCGTGACCGCCCAGGAGGTCGTCCGAGTCGTCATACCCGGTCATGGTTGGTCTAAGGCGGGGGTACGGGCATCGGGCAGGTGCCCTGGAAGCGTGCGGGCGCGGTGACCCAAAGGGGCCGCGGCCGATGAGTTTTGCGTCGCGGGGCGGTCCTTCTCGTGATGGGATCCGAATCAATCCTGGGATCGGTGTGTATGAGGACGCGGAGGAGGCCGGTATGACCGACATGAGGTTCGACCTGGGCCCGCAGGCCCGTGAGGTGGCGCGGCTCGTCGAGGGGGTGTCCGACGAGCACCTTCCAGGAGCGACGCCGTGCCCCGACTACACGGTGCGCAATCTGCTGGGGCACCTGGTGGGGCTGGCCAGGGCCTTCCGGGACGCCGGCCGCAAGGACCTGGGCGCCACCACCGACACCGCCCCGGACGCCGCCGTCCCCGACATCGGACCCGGCTGGCGAGAGGAGCTCGCCGGGGCGCTGGACGAACTCGCCGAGGCCTGGCGCGACCCGGAGGCCTGGGCCGGCATGACCCGGGCGGGCGGCGTCGACCTGCCCGGCGGTGTCGCGGGCCTCGTCGCCGCCGACGAGCTGGTGATCCACGGCTGGGACCTGGCCCGCGCCACCGGGCAGGACTACACGCCCGACCCCGCCGCCCTCCAGGGAGCGCAGGTCTTCCTGCGCGCCGCGGCCGAGGAGCCCAACCGCCCGGCCGGCCTGTTCGGTCCCGTCGTCACCGTCCAGGACGACCGGCCCCTGGTGGAGAGGCTGGTGGGACTGAGCGGACGCGACCCGGAGTGGAAGGCGTAGCCGCTCACGGGGCGTCGCCGCTCGCGCAGGTATCGATCGGTTAAAACGGGTCGCCGTCCGGGTGTGATGCGCGTAGACAGTGCGCGACCTGGTGCACCACTCATCACACTGGCGCACCACTCGTTCACGCAGACCCGGAGATTCCATGCGGAAGTCCCTCAGAGCGGCCGCCATAGCCGCCGCCTGCGCCGTCGCCGGCGGCGCCCTCTACGGCGCCGGCGCGGCCACGGCCGGCCAGTCGACGGCCAACTCCACCCAGGAGCCGTACAACATCGGCACCCTGGTGAAGGACATCGACACCTACTACGGCACCGCGCCCGACGCCGACGGCGTGTACCAGGCGTCCCCGGACAGCCCCTACGCGCGGGACCTGGCCCGCCTCGACGCCGACGCCAGGCGCTACATCGACAAGGCGGCGGCCAAGTCCCTGCAGAAGGGCGAGAAGCCCGCGGTCGTCTTCGACATCGACGACACGCTGCTGCTCAGCCTCGACTACGAGAAGCGCTACAACTACACCTACAACGCGGCGAGTTGGGCGGCCTACGTCGACCGCGCCGACCGCCCGGCCGTCTTCGGCAGCCCCGAACTCGTGCGCTACGCCGAGGACAGGGGCGTGGCCGTCTTCTACAACTCGGGGCTGAGCGAGTCCCAGCGCACCGCCGCCGTGACCAACCTGAAGCGGACCGGCGCCGACGTGAACCTCGACGCCGCCCACATGTTCCTCAAGGACAAGGCGAACCCGCCGGCGTATTTGAGCGGCTGCGCCACCCCGGGGACCTGGACGTGCACGACCGTCCAGTACAAGGCGGGCACCCGCAAGCACATCGAGCAGGACCTCGGGTACGACATCATCGCCGACTTCGGCGACCAGTACTCCGACCTGGACGGCGGCTACGCCGACCGGACCTACAAGCTGCCGAACCCGACGTACTTCGTCGGTTAGGGGCTTCCACACGAGAGGCCCTGGGTGACCCGGGCCGCCCCCCCGTCCGGTTCTGCCGGCCGGGTCGGGCGGCCCCCTCCCGGGTGGCCGCGCGAGACTTCCCCGGCGGGTGAATTCCGTTACCATCGGCTCTGCTTGAGGCACAGGCGACGGGGGAGGACGAGGCATGCTGATCCGCATCCAAGGCGACGGTGACGAACAGGCTCTGACGGACCTTCAGCAGTGGCTGAGCCGCGATCCCGACGCCGCCCGGCTGTCCGTCACCCCGGTCAGCACCCCCGGCTCCACGATGGGCGCCTTCGACGCCCTCGACGTCGCCTTCGGGCACGCCCTCGACATCGCCAACTTCGCGGTGGCGTACGCGAGCTGGCGCGGCGCCCGCGCCGGGCAGGCCCTGCGGTCCGGCGCCCGGAAGCTGACGTACGGTGCCACGACCGTCGACATCGGCCACCTCGACCCGGCGCAACTGGCCGACCTGCTGCGCCGCCTGGAGGGCCAGAACCCGGACGCCGGCACGCTCCCGTCATGACCGGGCAGCCGACGGGCGGCTCCCGCGCGGTGCTCTTCGGCGTCCACGCCTTCAGCCACTTCCCGGACCTCGACGGCGTCAGCCGCAACATCCCCGCACTGCGCGCCCAGTTGACCTCCCCGGACGTGGGGGAGCTGGACGAGAAGACGTGCGTCGTCCTGCCCCCCGGCAGCGACATGGGCACCGTCCTCGACGCGGTGGAGACCGCCGCCGCCGAGGCCGACGACCTGCTCCTCGTCTACTACGCCGGGCACGGCCACTACGACCGCGACGGCCGCAGCCTGCTCCTGGCCACCGAGGCCTCCAGCCACACCCGCCGCCACCACTCCGTGCCGTACGAGGACATCCGCGAGTACGTGTCCGCCTCCCGGGCACGGCACAAGGTCGTCATCGTGGACTGCTGCTACAGCGGCATGGCGTTGCGCATGGGCGAGACCGCTCCCGCGGCGGACAGCGACACGCTCGCCATCGAGGGCGCCTGCGTGCTCACCTCGGCCGCCGAGACCCAGCAGTCCCTGTGCCTGCCCGAGGGCAGTGTCTTCACCCTGGCGCTCGTCGACGTACTCCGGGAGGGCCTGCCGGACACCCTGCCCGACGGGCGCCGCGGCCCGGACCTGACGCACCTCAGCACGGGCGACGTCTTCGAGGCCGTACGGTCCCGGCTCAAGGACGTCCGGGTGGACGGCGCCCGCGTCCCCGAGCCCCGGATGGCCAGCCGGGGCTCCGGCTACAAGATCCCGCTCGCCCGGAACACCGCCTGGCGCCGCCCGGCCACCCCGGCCGAGGCCGCCGTCCCGCAGCAGCGGACCGAGCCCGCGCCCGACCCGCTCGCCGCGGTCGTCGGCCAGCAGAGCTTCGTCGACGGCCTCGGCGGCTTCAAGAAGAACCTCACCCCCGAGCACCTGCCGTTCGTCTCCCCGGGCCCCGATCACCGCGCCCACCCCGACCGGCTCTTCGGCCGCCTGCAGAACTCCGACGACCGCGGGGTGCTGCTGGTGGGCGCGGCCGGCACCGGCAAGACCCGCACCGGCCTGGAGGTGGGCCGGATCGCGCTGAGCCGCGGCTGGCGCGTCCTGCACGTCCGACCGGGGCGGGAGTCGTCCGTCACCGGGCAGATCAGCAGCCAGGTCCTCGCCGGCACCGGCCCGGCCCTGGTGGTGATCGACTACCTCAACGAGTACCTGAAGGACGACGACAACCACGACGCCCAGCTCGACCTGACCGCGCTGCGCCACCGCCTGCTGCCCGAGGCCCGCCGCAGGAACATCCAGGTCGCCTTCCTCGCCTCGGTGCGCCCCGGCTGGCTCCAGAAGGCCGACCACGTCCAGCTGCACGACCTGTTCGACGAGGTCTGGCTGCGCCAGGACGAGGAGTTCCAGCGCCTCGTCGCCGACCACGCCCTGGCCAACCTCGCCCCCACCGCCATCGACCGGCTCGGCATGGACCGGATGCGGGAGATCTGCGGCCACCGCCCCATCATCACGCTGCTGGTCGCCCGCGAGCTGGAGCGCCGGGTCATCAGCGGGCTGCCCATCCCCGACACAGCCGGGCTGCGCGCGAGCGGCGACCTCCCGCGGTGGCTCAGGAGCCGGCTGGAGGAGGACGACCTCGCCGTCCGCGGACGCAAGGAGACCACCTTCGACCAGGTCACCGCCTCCGACAGCCTGGTGGCCGCGGCCGCCGCGGCCGCCGCCTGTCCGCAGGCCCGCGCCGACGTGACCGCCGCGGCCGCCGCCGCGCTGACCCACACCTCCAGCGGGGCCGACCGCGCCGAGGGCGTCGTCGAGACCCTCATCGACCTCGGCTGGCTGGAGGGGGAGGGCGGCGACGGCGACATCCTCACCACCGCCCACGACGTGGTGTGCGACCAGCTCGTCGAGTCCGTGATCCTGCCCGCGGCCAGCCGCAACCCCGACCGCCGCCGCACCCGGATCCTCCTCGCCGGCTGCCTCACCAGCGCGCGCACCATCGGCCGTTACGCCACCAACCTCGCCCGGCTCGTGAACGACCTCGCCCTCGCCGGCCGCGCCGAGTCCGTCTCCGCGGCGCTCGACGCCTGGTTCGCCGACAACGCCCCGGCCATCGGCGACGTCATGCGCTACGACGCCGACATCGGCGGCTACGCGCTCGGCGCGATCTGCACCGGACAGCCCTGGTCCGACGCCGCCGTGCAGAACTGGCCGGAGATCGTGGGCCCCTGGCTGGAGGAGTTCGGCGACGGCGTCAACGCCCGGCACGTCCTCTACCGCGGCCTGTGGCACCTGCCCACCGACGGCGCGCTGCTGCTCGTCCCGGCGGCCCTGCGCTGGCTGGAGTCCCACGGCTGGCGGCGGGAGGCCAGCTACGTCCTCAGCCCCCTGCTGAGCCGGACCGACATACCGGCCGACCAGCACAAGCCCGCCGTCTGGAAGGCGATCGGCTGGCTGCGCCGCCACGGCGACATCCTGGAAGCCCACTTCGTGCTGCGCGGCCTCGTCGCCCGCACCGACCTCACCTTCCAGCAGACCCGGAAGGTCGTCGCCGCCGCGCTGCAGTGGTCGGAGAACGACGTCACCGTGCGCCAGGTGGCCCACATCCTGCCGCCGCTCGTCGCCCGCACCGACCTCACCGACGACGAGACACGGCAGGTGGTCGCCCTCGCCCTCGAGTGGCTGCGCCACCACCGCACGCTGTGGGACCCGCACAAGGTGCTGCGCGCCCTGCTGAGCCGCCGCGACCTCACCGAGAACGAGGCCCGCCAGGCGGCGTCGATGACCCTGTGGTGGCTGGAGGAGCACGCCACCGCGCACCCCGCCACGTACGTCCTGCGACCGCTCCTCGCCCGCACCGAACTGGCCCGGAGCCAGATGCGGCGGGCCGTCCAGTGCGCCGGGCAGTGGCTGGAGCACCACGCGGCCACCGCCGGGGCCGACTTCCTCATCCGCCGCCTGCTGGAGCGTTCCGACCTCACCGAGGACGAGAGCCGCCGGGCGGTCGGCTTCGCCGGCCAGTGGCTGGAACAGCACGCCACCACCACCGAGGCGGACTTCCTCATCCACCCGCTGCTGGAGCGCTCCGACCTCACCGAGGACGAGAGCCGCCGGGCCGTCGAGTACGCCGGTGAGTGGCTGGAGCACCACGCCACCACCCCCGGCGCCACCTTCGCGCTGGGCGCGCTGCTCGCCCGCGGCGACCTCACCGACGGCCAGGCCCGGCAGGCCATCGTCTCGGCCACGGCCTGGCTCGGCTGCCACGGCGACCTCGACTCCGCCGGATACGTCCTGAGGGTCCTGCTCGACCGCCCCGACCTGCCCGAGGACGCGGCCCGCCGGGCCAACGCCGTCGCCGTCGCCTGGCTGGACTCGCGCGCCGAGTCCCGGGAGGCCAGCTTCACCCTCAACAAACTGCTGTGCCGCCAGGACCTCGACCAGGAACAGGCCCGGCAGGCCATCGCGTCGGCGATCACCTGGCTCGGCTGCCACGGCCGGACCGACGTCGCCGACTACGTCCTGCGCGCCCTGCTCTCCCGCCCCGACCTCACGCCCGGCCACGCCCAGCAGGCCATCGGCCACGCGACGCGCTGGCTGAAGCTGCACGGCACCGGCCGCAACGGCGGCTACGTCCTCGGCGCGCTGCTCGGCCGCGGCGACCTCACCCCGGTGCAGGCCAAGGGAGCGGTCACCTCGGCCCTCGCCTGGCTCACCGACCACGGGCGCGCGCTGGAGGCCGACTTCGTCCTGCCGCCGCTGCTGGAGCGCACCGGCCTCACCGACGACGAGCACCGGCGCGCGCTCGCCTTCGCCGACCTGCGCGAGCAGCAGAACGGCACCACCTTCCGTGAGGCGACCGAACTCTCGCGGCGGCTGACCACCGACGGCCCGGTGGACGAACAGGTCCGCGAGGACCTCGCCTCCGCGCTCGCATGGCTGGAGCAGCACGCCGAACGTCCCGAGGCAGTACGGGTGTTGCGGGCGACGTTCACCCATCACGAGCTGACCGAGGAGCAGTTCCGGCAGACCGTCGCCGCGGCCATGACCTGGCTCGCCCACCACGCCATCCAGCCCGGCGCCTCCTACCTCCTCCAGCCGCTGCTGTCACTGCCCGGTCTCACCGACGAGGACGTCGACCTGGCCGCCGCCCACGCCCTGCAGTGGCTGGGGCAGCACTGGCAGGGGACCCAGGCCACCTTCACGCTCGGCGCGTTGATCGGGAACACGCGGATCGGCCCGGACAAGCTGGAGCGCGGCATCTCCCTGGCCGCGGACTGGCTGGAGCGCCAAGTGGCCACGCCCGACGCCCGCTTCGTCCTGGACAAGCTGCTCACCCGGCGGGAGATCACCGGGGCCCGGGCCCAGGCCACCGTCGCCTTCACCGACCTGTGGCTCAGCCGCCATGTGTCCATGCGCGAGGCCCGCTTCGTCCTCGAACCACTGCTCGCCCGCACCGACCTCACCGGCGAGGAGACCCGCCGCGCCGCCGCCCACACGACGGCCTGGCTGCGCGCCTACGGCACCATCGGCGAGGCCCGCCACGTCCTGGTCTCGCTGAACGCCAAGCCCGGCCTCACCGCCGAGGAGATCGGCCAGGCCTTCGACCTCACCGGTGTCTGGCTGGAGCGCTACGGCAGCCCGGGCAACGCCCAGACCGTCCTCACGCCCCTGCTGTGGCGGACCGACCTCGGCCCCGAACACCTGCGCCGGTTCGCCGACTTCACCCTGCGCTGGGTCACCGCGCACGCCGCCCCCGACTCCTGGCGGGTGCTCGGCCCCCTGCTGAACCGGACCGACCTGGCCCCCGACCAGACGCGCGCCCTGCTGCGCCTGGTCGTCGACAGCGTGCAGGCCGACCCCGCCGTCTACGACGTCAGCTTCCTGCTGGAGCCGTACCTCACCCGCTCCGACCTCACCGAGGCCCAGCGCAGGGCGGCGACCGGCTGGGCGCTGACCTGGCTGGACCACCACATGCCCATCTGGCGGTCCCGCTTCGTCCTCCGCTCCCTGCTGCGCCTGGACGACCTCGACCCCGACGACTCCCGCCGGGTGATCGCCCAGTCCCTGGCCTGGCTGGAGCACCACACCGACGGCACCCCGGACGCCTTCGCCGCCTCGGGCGCCGACGCCGTCCTGGACCCCCTGCTCGCCCGCAAGGACCTCACGGACACCGATGCCGAGCGGGCCCGCGCCTTCCTGCCCGGAAAGGTCCCGGCGGCCTGACGGGGCGGAAGTTCACCCCCGGGCCGCCGTCCCGCGGGCGGTCAGCAGGCAGGTCAGGGCGAGCAGCGCGGCGGCCACGGCGAGGCTCGTCCGCATCCCCGTGGCGAAGCCGCCGGCGACCAGCGCCCCGAACACGGCGATGCCGAGCCCGCCGGACACCTGCCGCGCCGCGTTGAGTACGCCCGCCGCGACCCCCGCGCGCTCGGCGGGCACCGCGTCCAGCATCAGGGCGGTCAGCGGGGGAATGGCGAGCGCGCAGCCCAGGGCCAGCGGGATCAGGAGCACGGCCACCAAGGTGGCGGGCGTCCTGGTGCCGACGGTCAGCAGGCCCAGCAGCCCCAGCACCGCGAGCGCCTGGCCCGCCAGCATCGGCGGCCGCGGGCCGTAGCGCTGCGCGAGCTTGCCCGACACCACGTTGGTCACCGCGATCAGCCCGGTCATCGGCAGGAACATGAGGCCGACATAGAGCGCGGAACGGCCCTGCGCCTGCTGGAAGAAGAGCGAGAAGAGGAAGACCACACCGTAGAAGGCCACGCTGCACGCGGCGCCCGCCGCGACCGCCACGCGCACGGCCCGGTCGCGGAACAGGGCGGGCGGGACCACCGGATGCGGCTGACGGGCCTCGGTCCGGACGAACAGCACGGCCGCGGTCACCGCCACCACGAACGCCACCGCCCGCGTCGTACCGCCCTCGATCACCGCGAAGGTGAGTGCCGTCAGGGCGATCACGGCCGTCGCCTGACCGGGCAGGTCCAGCGGCGCGGGCCGGCGCTCCGAGCGCCGTGTCCGCGTCAGCAGGGCCAGGGCGACGACGCCGAGCGGCAGGTTGACGAAGAAGATCCCGCGCCAGTCCCAGGCCGTGGTCAACGCGCCACCGGCCACCGGCCCGAGGGCCACCGCCACCGAACCGCCCGCCGCCCAGGCGGCCACCGCCCGGGACCGGCGCGCCGGGTCCGTGTACGCCTGCCGCACCAGGGCCAGCGAGGCGGGCAGCACGACGGCCGCCGCGACGCCCTGTACCACCCGGGCGCCGATCAGCACCGGGAGGGCCGGGGCGAACCCGCAGGCCGCCGAGGCCAGGGTGAACACCGCGATGCCCAGGCCGTACGCCCGGCTCGCCCCGGCCCGGTCAGCGAGCGCGCCCGTGGAGAGCATCAGGGCCGCGAAGGGCAGCGTGTAGGCATCCACCACCCACTGGAGACCTGACAGGCCTCCGCCCAGGGAGGAACCGATCGCGGGGAGGGCGACGTTCACCACCGACGCGTCGAGGGTGATCAGCGCGAAGCCGAGCAGCGCGGCGGCGAGCGCGACAGCCGGCGGGGAGGAAGTCGTGAACTCGCCTTTTTCAGGCGTCAGTTGGGGCGTAGGGAGAGTCTGGCTCGTTGACATGGCTCCATGCTGCGGATCTTCAACGGCGTACAGTAGTGGCCCGATTGCCATGCATCCGGAGGTTCTGGCCATGCTCCGTGTCGCCGTCATCGCGTCGCCGCCCGTGTCGATGTTCAACCTCGCCATCCCCGAACTCCTCTTCGGCAAGGTCGAGGTGGCCGGAGCGCCGGGCTACGAGGTCGTCATCTGCGCGCCCGACCCCGGCCCCGTGGCCACGACCGGCGGTCTCGACCTGCATGTGCCGCACGGCCTGGAGGCGCTGCGCGAGGCGCACACCGTGCTCGTGGCCGGCACCGGCGAGCCCTACTCCCCGGACCCGAGGGTCGTGGCGGCCCTGCGCGAGGCGGCCGGGGCGGGCACCCGTATCGCCTCCATCTGCACCGGCGCCTTCTCCCTCGCCGAGGCCGGTCTGCTCGACGGCCGCCGGGCCACGACCTACTGGGCGCACGCCGAGGAGATGCGCCGCAGGCACCCCGGCGTCGAGATGCAGGGGGATGTGCTCTACGCCCAGGACGGCCCGTACCTGACCTCCTCCGGCTACGCGGCCGGCCTCGACCTGTGCTTGCACGTCATCCGCACCGACTACGGCGCCGCCGTCGCCAACGAGGTCGCCCGGCTGGCCCTGGTGGCCCCGGTCCGCCCCGGCGGCCAGACCCAGTTCACCCGAACCCCGCTGCCGCCCGAGCGCGGGACCGTGTGCGCCGACACCCGCGGCTGGGCCATGCGCAACCTCGACAAGCCGCTCACCCTCACCGACCTGGCCCGGCACGCCGGCGTCAGCGTCCGCACCCTCACCCGCCGCTTCCACGCGGAGAGCGGCGTCAGCCCCCTGCAGTGGCTGCTCCACCAGCGCATCGAGCGGGCCAGGGAACTGCTGGAGACCACCACCCTGCCGATGGACCAGGTGGCGCGCGCCTCGGGGCTCGGCACCGCCGACTCGCTGCGCGCCCATCTGGTCCGGCGGACCGGACTCACCCCGAGCGCCTACCGCGCCCAGTTCAGCCGGCGCGGAACCGGGGGCGGAGCCGGCGCGTCCTCCGCTGCATGATCGATGACCGTGAGACCGGAATCCTCCTGATCTGCACCGCTGTGCCCGCGGAGGCCGAGACCATCGCCGATCTGCATCTGCGGGCCCGTTCGACGTACTACCCGGACGGCGTGCCGCAGGGCGATATCGACTGGCAGGCCGCTTGGCGCGGGTCGATCGAGCGCACCGACGCGCACGTGCTGTGCGCCGTGGAGAAGGGGAGCATCGTCGGCATCGCGTCCTTCCGGACGCCGGACGGGGCGGGTGCGGACACCGTCAAG
This sequence comes from Streptomyces sp. V3I7, assembly GCF_030817495.1. Lineage (NCBI taxonomy): Bacteria > Bacillati > Actinomycetota > Actinomycetes > Kitasatosporales > Streptomycetaceae > Streptomyces > Streptomyces sp. V3I7. The sequence continues at coordinate 1,486,886 of NZ_JAUSZK010000001.1, read as the reverse complement.
CTGTTCCAGTTCCATGTGGACCCCGGCCGCTGGCGGTCCGGCATCGGCAGGGCCCTGCACGCCGCCTGTGTGGAGCAGTGGCGGGCCGACCGGCGGCGCGCGGCCGTGCTCGACGTGCACGTCGACAACAAGCGCGCCCAGGCGTTCTACGCCCGCGAGGGCTGGCTGCCGGACCCGCAGACCCCGCCCGCCGCGGGCGACCACCACCTGTACCTGCGCTACACCGTGCCCGGGGAGACGCCCGGGGAATGAACCCGCCTGCTTGAACGTTCACGTACCCGCGGAGAGAGCCTCCGTCCCGTACGAACTGGAAAGAGCCGATCGCATGCGCGTCGAAATCTGGAGCGACATCGCCTGTCCCTGGTGCTACGTGGGCAAGGCCCGCTTCGAGAAGGCGCTCGCGGCCTTCCCGCACCGCGGCGACGTCGAGGTGGTCCACCGGTCCTTCGAGCTGGACCCCGGCCGCGCCAAGGGCGACGCCCAGCCGGTGATCACCATGCTGACCCGGAAGTACGGCATGAGCGAGGCGCAGGCACAGGCCGGCGAGGACAACCTGGGCGCGCAGGCCGCCGCCGAGGGGCTCGACTACCGCACCCGCGGCCGCGACCACGGCAACACCTTCGACATGCACCGCCTGCTGCACCTCGCCAAGGAGCGCGGCCGGCAGAGCGAGCTGCTCCAGGCGCTGTACCGGGCCAACTTCGCCGAGGAGCGGTCCGTCTTCACCGAGGGCGACGAGCGCCTGGTGGAGCTGGCCGTCGAGGCCGGACTCGACGCCGACGAGGTGCGTGCGGTGCTCGCCGACCCCACCGCCTACGCCGACGAGGTCCGCGCCGACGAGGCCGAGGCCGCCCAGCTCGGCATCAGCGGCGTGCCCTTCGTCGTCATCGACCGCAAGTACGGCGTCTCCGGCGCCCAGCCCGACGAGGTCTTCACCCAGGCGCTGAACCAGGCGTGGGGCGAGCAGACGGTGCTCCGGCTGTTCGAAGAGGGCGGCGATGGCGGCGACGGCGGCGCCGAGGCGTGTGGGCCGGACGGGTGCGCCGTACCGAAGAGCTGAACGGGAGCGTCTCCGGCGGCCGACGGGGGAGAAGCGCTGCTCGGCGGTGACGTATAAGCGCTCCTGGGAGAAACCCTGTAATCATCCGCGATGGACGGCGACTTCGCGGGGCCGCACAGTGGTCCCATGGAGACCTTCGAGACCCTCGTCCGTGCCGAGTTCGCTCCGAGGAACACCTACCTGAACACCGCGAGCAACGGGCTCCTCCCGGCCCGCACGGTCGCCGCGCTGCACCAGGCCGCGCTCCTGCGGGCCGAGGGCCGGCCGACGGACCCGCTCTTCGCCGACGTCGAGGCCGCCCGGGCGTCCTTCGCCCGGCTGGCCGGCGTCCCCGTCGGCCGGGTGGCGACCGGACCCTCGGCCGCCGCCCAGATCGGGCTGGTCGCCGCCGCGCTGCCCGCGGGCGCCGAAGTCCTCACCGCCGAGGACGACTTCAGCTCCGTCGTCACCCCGTTCCACATCCGCGGCGACCTGAAGGTGCGCACCGTCCCCCTGGAACGGCTCGCCGAGTCCGTCCGGCCCGGCACCGCGCTCGTCTCGGTCAGCACCGCCCAGTCCGCCGACGGACGGCTCGCCGACCTGCCCGCCCTGCGCGAGGCGGCCCGCACGCACGGCGCGCGCACCTGCGTCGACTGCTCCCAGTCCGCGGGCTGGCTGCCGATCGACGCGGACGCGTTCGACTTCACCGTCTGCATCGGCCACAAATGGCTCGTCGGCCCGCACGGGGCGGCCTTCCTCGTGGTGCCCGAGGACCTCGGCGGACTGACACCGCTGCTCGCGGGCTGGGTCGCGGCGGAGGCCCCGTGGGACAGCTGCTACGGCCCCGTCGCCGAACTCGCCCACTCCGCCCGCCGGTTCGACGTGAGCCCCGCCCTGTTCACCTACGCCGGACTGCGCCCCTCGCTCGAACTCGTCGAGGAACTGGGCGTGGACGCCGTGCGCGCCCACGACCTGGCCCTCGCCGACCGGTTCCGCGCCGGACTGGCCCGGCTCGGCCACGAGGCACTGCCCGCACCCGACTCCGCGATCGTCTCCGTGCCCGGACTCGGCCACCGTCAGGCGGAGTTGAGCCGCGCGGGCATCGAGGTCTCCGACCGCGCGGGCAATCTGCGCGCGTCCTTCCACCTGTACAACACGCCCGCCGACGTCGACCGCCTGCTGGACGTCCTGGACGGCTGAACACACACGGCTGCCGCCGGCACCCGCGCTGGGCACCGGCGGCAGCCGTGGTGGGACGGGGCTCAGCTCACCGGACCGGGGTGAAGTCCCGGGCGCCGATGAACTCCGGGCGCCGCACCGGCGCCGCGAACGGCTCGACCGCGGTGTTCTCCACGCTGTTGAACACGATGAAGACGTTGCTGCGCGGGAACGGCGTGATGTTGTCGCCGGAGCCGTGCATGCAGTTGCAGTCGAACCAGGTCGCCGAACCGGCCTTCCCGGTGAACAGCCGGATGCCGTGCGCGTCCGCCATCGCGGTCAGCGCCTCGTCGGACGGCGTGCCCGCGTCCTGCATCTGGAGCGACTGCTTGTAGTTGTCCTTGGGCGTCGCGCCGGCACAGCCCAGGAACGTCTTGTGCGAGCCCGGCATGATCATGAGCCCGCCGTTGGTGTCGTGGTTCTCGGTCAGCGCGATCGAGACGGACACCGTCCGCATCCGCGGCAGACCGTCCTCGGCGTGCCAGGTCTCGAAGTCCGAGTGCCAGTAGAAGCCGCTCGCGCCGAAGCCGGGCTTGACGTTGATCCGGGACTGGTGGACGTACACGTCCGAGCCCAGGATCTGCCGGGCGCGCCCCACGACCCGCTCGTCGCGCACCAGCCGGGCGAACACCTCGCTGATCCGGTGCACCTCGAAGACCGAGCGGATCTCCTTCGACTTCGGCTCGACGATCGAACGCGCGTCGGCCCGGATCTCCGGGTCGCTGACCAGCCGTTCCAGCTCCTGCCGGTAGACGGCGACCTCGTCGTCGCTGATCAGCTGGTCGACGGTGAGGAAGCCGTCACGCTCGAACGCGCCGAGGTCGGCGGGCGTGACGGGACCCGGGGCGTCGGGCGCGCCCCAGACCACGGGGTCCTGGCGGGGGACGGTCACCTCGGTGGTGCCGCGGCTGGGGTACAGGTCGGTGACGGTCATGGTGCTCACACCTCCTCGGGCTCGGTGAGCAGCGGGTAGACACCGTTCTCGTCGTGGTCCTCCCGTCCGGTCACCGGCGGATTGAACACGCAGATGCAGCGGAAGTCCTCCTTGACGCGGAGTGTATGCCGCTCGTGCCCGTCCAGCAGGTACATGGTCCCGGGGGTGATCGAGTACGTCTTCCCGGTCTCGTGGTCGGTGAGTTCGGCCTCGCCTTCCGTGCAGACGACGGCCTCGATGTGGTTGGCGTACCACATCGACGTCTCCGTCCCGGCGTACAGGACGGTCTCGTGGAGGGAGAAGCCGACCCGCTCCTTGGCGAGCACGATGCGCTTGCTCTCCCAGGTGCCGGACGCCGCCTTCACATGACGGTCGGTGCCTTCAATGTCCTTGAACGAACGGACGATCACGGTGGTGCACTTCCTCCTTGCGGGATGGACTGCCGGCGCGTCGCGTCCCACGGACGCGCCGGACGGATACGCGGACCGGGCTAGGCGGTCTCGCGGACGGAACGGGCCAGGACGCTCAGCCCCTCGTCCAGTTCCTCGGACGTGACGGTGAGCGCGGGCAGCAGCTTGACGACCTCGCTCTCCGGGCCGGACGTCTCGATGAGCAGCCCCAGCTCGAAGGCGCGCCGCGCCACGCGCCCGGCACGCTCCTTGTCGCGGAACTCCAGGCCCCACACCAGGCCCCGGCCGCGGTACTCCTTCACATCGGCCAGGTTCTCCTCGGTGATGTCGATCAGGCCCTGCTCGACCTGCTCGCCGCGGGTGCGGGTCTGCTTCTCCATGGCGGCGCCGTCGCTCCAGTACGTCTCCAGGGCGGCGGTGGCCGTCACGAACGCCGGGTTGTTGCCGCGGAACGTGCCGTTGTGCTCGCCCGGCTCCCAGATGTCCAGCTCGGGCTTGAACAGGCACAGCGACATGGGCAGCCCGTAGCCGCTGATCGACTTCGACACCGTGACGATGTCGGGCGTGATCCCGGCCTCCTCGAAGGAGAAGAACGCGCCGGTGCGGCCGCAGCCCATCTGGATGTCGTCGACGATCAGCAGCATGTCGCGCCGCTCGCACAGCTCGGCCAGCCGGCGCAGCCACTCGGCACGCGCGACGTTGATACCGCCCTCGCCCTGCACGGTCTCGACGATCACGGCGGCGGGCTGGTTGAGCCCGGACCCCTGGTCCTCCAGGAGCCGCTCGAACCACAGGAAGTCCGGCACCTGGCCGTCCAGGTAGTGGTCGAAGGGCATCGGCGTGCCGTGGACCAGCGGGATACCGGCCCCGGCGCGCTTGAAGGAGTTGCCGGTGACGGCCAGCGAGCCCAGCGACATGCCGTGGAAGGCGTTGGTGAAGGAGACGATCGACTCGCGGCCCTTCACCTTCCGGGCCAGCTTCAGCGCGGACTCCACGGCGTTGGTGCCCGTCGGCCCGGGGAACATGACCTTGTACGGCAGGTCGCGTGGCCGCAGAACCAGGTCCTGGAAGGCCCGCAGGAACGAGCGCTTGGCCGTGGTGGACATGTCGAGGCCGTGGGTGACGCCGTCACGCAGCAGGTAGTCGATCAGTGCCCGTTTGAGGACGGGGTTGTTGTGGCCGTAGTTGAGTGAGCCCGCGCCGGCGAAGAAGTCGAGGTAGCGGTGGCCGTCCTCGTCGTACATCAGGCTGCCCTGCGCACGGTCGAAGACCGTGGGCCAGTTACGGCAGTAGCTGCGCACCTCCGACTCGACGGTCTCGAAGACGCTGAGGTCGGGCTGGGTGATGGTCACAGTGATCGCTCCTCAATGCGACGGGCGGGTCGGCGCGGTGGTCAACGGGCCGATGACGTACAGGACTTCGGGCTCGTGGGGGCCGTCGGGGAACAGCCCCGCGTCGAACAGCACCTCGCGGGTGACGGAGGCGTCGTGCCGGGCGGCGTACGAGGCGAACAGGCGTGCCGAGGCGGTGTTGTCCGGTGTGATGGTCGTCTCGACGGAGGTGATCCCGTGCTCGGCCGTGAGCCGTGCGGTGAGTCCGTCGAGCAGTGCGCCCGCGACGCCCCGGCCCCGGTGCGCCGAGTCGACCGCCACCTGCCAGACGAGCAGGGTGTGCGGCCGCTCCGGCCTGATGTACCCGGTGACGAAACCGACGGGCTCACCGTCCGCCCCGCGCGCCACCGCCGATGTGCCCGCGAAATCGCGGCACCACAGCAGATAGCTGTACGAGGAGTTGAGATCGAGTGTTCCGGAGGCCTTGGCGATACGCCAGAGCGCGGCCCCGTCCGCCACCGACGGTCGGTCGATGAGCAGGTCTGCTTGTGCGGCAGTCATGCCGGTTGAATTTAGCGAGGCAAATTCAAAAATGCACGAGTGCGTGAGGGGGGCGGGTGTGAGCGGAGGGGTGTTATGTTCGTTTTTGACCCACCATAAATCGGGCATACTACCCACTTATGTGGAGTGTGTCACATCCGCGTAACCTGGATGAAAATAGCTTTGTTTAACCTCGCGGATTGCGGGCAGAAGTTCTAGGGAAAGCCATCCCTGAAAAGGGATTCCCGAATTACCTCGAATTCATGCCCCCGTTTCGCCACCGATACGCTCCCGCGAAATGTCCGCTGATCGGATGTGGGCGACGGTTTGTGAGGCGAATGCTCTGGCGAGGGCTGCTTGGGGTACGTGTTCGCGGGGAGGCTTCGCTTCGGTAGGCCCGCGCCTGCCTCTGCTCGGCTGGGCGCGCGGCCGAGCAGTGCGCGTGGGTGCCGGTCTGGCCCGTCGCCTTGCCTGTGCGAATGTGCGCGGCGTGGCCGGGCGGATCAGTGCATGCGCTTGCCGCGAGCAGCCTCTGCAGGAGATCGTTCCGCGCGTCGGGCCGAGCCCGCGCCCGTCCAGCTCCGTCGTCCGGGCGTCCGCGCCTGTCGTTCCTCCGCGCCGGAGGCTTCGCCTCGGTCGGCCTGTGCGGGCGTTCGCTTCGTGAGTGGCGGCTCGGGTCGCGTTCGTTCGGCCCCTTGCAGGGGTGTTCGCAATCAGGTGCCCCGGTTGCCCGGCGTCCGGAAGGTGCCGCTTCCGGGCGCCGGGACTGGAGGGCTACTGCCAGGCCGACTCCGCCGCGCGCCGAGCGGCAGGCACGTCAACCGTCAGGCCCTGTTCGGAGAGGGCCGTGGCCAGGGCGGTCAGGGTGGCCTGTACCGCTTGGGGGGTTGCGTCCTTGCCGTAGTGGTTGACGCGGACCATTTCCTTGGAGAGGGGTCCGCCGCCCGCGGCGAGGGGAAGGGCGGGGTCGGCCGACAGGGCTCGGGCGACCAGCTCCGCGGCGTTCAGGGCGGCCGGTACGCGCAGCGTCGTGGCGACCGGGGCCGCGTCCCGCTCCTCGTAGACGTACGGCTCCAGGCCCGCGCCCAGCGCGACCGCGCCGGCCCGCGTGGCCAGGGCGGCGCCGCGGTGGCGGGCCATCACCGCATCGAGGCCGTCCGCCTCGATCCGCTCCAGGCACGCCTCCAGCGCCAGCATCTCCAGCTGGGCCGGGGCGTGCGGCAGAGCCTTGCGGCCGCCGTCGATCCAGCGCTCCTTCCAGTCCAGCAGGGAGAGGTAGGAGCGGCGCGGGGCGTGCGGGCTCGCGGCCATCCGGGTCCACGCCCGCTCGCTCACCGACACCGCCGAGACGCCCGCCGGCCCGCCCATCGCCTTCTGCGCGCCGATCACGCACAGGTCCACGCCCCACGCGTCCGGAAGCACCGGCTCCGCGCCGACGGAGGCGACCGCGTCCAGGTAGAACAGCGCGCCGTGCTCCCGTACGACCTCGCCGATCTCCGTGACCGGGTTGGTGTTGCCGGTCGCCGCCTCCGCGTGCACCAGCGAGACGAAGTCGATCCCGGGGTGCTCGGCGAAGGCCTCGCGGATCTGGCCGGCGGTGACCGCCGTGTGGAAGGGGACCGCCAGGTCGATCACCGTGGCGCCGCAGTCGCGCAGCCAGTTGCCGAAGGTCTGCCCGTACGGGCCGGTGATCACGTTCAGCGCCGTCGTGCCCGACCCGGCCGCCGCGCGGATCGCGCCCTCCAGCGGCAGCAGCGCCTCGCCCTGCATGATCACGATGTCCTGCCGGGTGTCGAGCAGCCGGGCCACCCGGTCCTCGACGGAGGCGAAGCGGTCGGCGCTCAGCGGGGGCAGATCGAGCAGGGGGTGGGTCACGGCGGTCGCTCTCTTCGGTCACGGGATCGGATCCAGTACGCGGGTCGAGCGTAACCGGCGGCTTTCGGGCCATACGTTCCGGACGGCGGGCAGCTGACACCCCGACAGGACGCTCGCGGGCTCTCGCTGGCTTTGGGGCGGGCATGGGATCCGAGGCCGCCGCAGTAAAAGATCAAGGGAATAATTTGAGTAACCCAAACACTTCCTTATAATCGGAACCTCGTTTTCCACCTACAGGAGGCCTTTGTGACCACGCTCCTCGGGCGCCGGGCCCGCATCCTCGCCGCTGTCACCGCCGCGGCCGGGCTGGCTCTCGTGGCGGGCTGCTCGTCGAGCGACAGCGGCGGCGGCGCCAGCAAGACTGCCGCCGGCGGGGTCCAGCTCGCCAAGCCGGGCCAGCTCACCACCTGCACCCACCTGCCGTACCCGCCGTTCCAGTCGGTCATCGACGGCAAGGTCCAGGGCTTCGACGTCTCCCTGGTCGACCTGGTCGCCAAGAACCTCGGCGTGAAGCAGCAGATCCTCGACACGCCGTTCGAGAACTTCAAGACCGGTGCGTTCCTGAACTCCGGCCAGTGCGACATCGCCGCCGCCGGCATGACCATCACCGAGGAGCGCAAGAAGAACGTCGACTTCTCGGACCCGTACTTCGAGGCGACCCAGGCCGTCCTGGTCAACAAGAAAGCCGGCATCGACTCGCTGGCCGACGTCAAGGCCAAGGGCAAGAAGCTCGGCGCCCAGGCGCAGACCACCGGCGAGGACTACGTCAAGAGCAAGGGCTACGACCCGATCTCCTTCCACTCCTCCGACGCGGTCCTCAACGGCCTGCGCACCGGCCAGGTCCAGGCCGTCGTCATCGACTATCCCGTAGTCCAGGGCTGGCTGAAGGACAAGGCCAACGCCGACGCCTTCAAGGTGGTCGACAACCTCAAGACCGGTGAGCAGTACGGCTTCACGGTCAAGAAGGGCAACACCAAGCTCCTCGCCGCCGTCAACAAGGCGATCAAGGACGCCAAGGCGGACGGCACGTACAAGAAGCTCTACGAGAAGTGGATCGGCCCCTACGAGGCGTCCGCCGCCTCGCCCGCGGCCTCCTGAACCCCATGACCGACACCGACGTACGACTCCAGCCCCGCAGGAAGGGCCTGAGCCGCAGCCAGAAGCGCACGCTCTCGCGCGGTATCCAGTACGCCGTCTTCGTCGCCGCCGTGGCCGCCTTCGCGGCCTCGGCGGACTGGGGACGGCTGCAGAACCAGTTCGCGCAGGTGGACATCGCCCGGCAGATGTTCCCCGACGTCATCACGCTGGCGCTGAAGAACACCGTGCTCTACACCCTGTCCGGCTTCGTCGTCGGACTGGTCCTCGGCATGGTCGTCGCGCTGATGCGGCTGTCGTCCGTGGCGCCCTACCGCTGGCTCGCGAGCGTCTACATCGAGATCTTCCGCGGCCTGCCGGCCCTGCTGATCTTCATCTTCGTCGGCGTGGCCGTGCCGCTCGCCTTCCCGGGCGTCGAGTTCCCGGGCGGGACGTACGGCAAGGTCGCCGTCGCGCTCGGCCTGGTCGCCGCCGCCTACATGGCGGAGACGATCCGCGCGGGCATCCAGGCGGTCCCCAAGGGGCAGATGGAGGCGGCCCGTTCGCTCGGCTTCTCCCCGGCCCGGGCCATGGTCTCGATCATCCTGCCGCAGGCCTTCCGCATCATCCTGCCGCCGCTCACCAACGAACTCGTCCTGCTCTTCAAGGACTCCTCGCTGGTGCTGTTCCTCGGCGTCACCCTGGAGGAGCGCGAACTGTCCAAGTTCGGCAACGACCTGGCCAGTACGACCGCCAACTCCACGCCGATCCTCGTCGCGGGCCTGTGCTACCTGCTGGTCACCGTCCCGCTGAGCCTCGTCGTCCGCCGCATGGAGTCCAAGAGCCGGGAGGCCGTCCGATGAGCCGCCCCGAGATCCACGTCCGGGACCTGCACAAGTCCTTCGGGGACAACGAGGTGCTGCGCGGCGTCGACCTGGAGATCGGCCAGGGCGAGGTCGTCTGCGTCATCGGCCCCTCCGGCTCCGGCAAGTCGACCCTGCTGCGGTGCGTCAACCTCCTGGAGGAGCCCACCAAGGGGCAGGTCTTCGTCGGTGGCACCGAACTGACCGACCCCGACGTCGACATCGACGCGGTACGCCGCCGTATCGGCATGGTCTTCCAGCAGTTCAACCTGTTCCCGCACGTGTCGGTGACCGAGAACCTCACCCTGCCGCAGCGCCGGGTGCTCGGCCGGGACAAGGCGACGGCCGCGCGGGTCGCCGCCGAGAACCTGGAGCGGGTGGGCCTGTCCGAGAAGGCGGACGCCTACCCGGGCTCCCTCTCCGGCGGCCAGCAGCAGCGCGTCGCCATCGCCCGCGCGCTCGCGATGGGCCCCGAGGTGATGCTCTTCGACGAGCCGACCTCGGCGCTCGACCCCGAGCTGGTCGGTGACGTCCTCGCCGTGATGCGCATGCTCGCCAACGAGGGCATGACCATGATGGTCGTCACCCACGAGATGACCTTCGCCCGCGAGGTCGCCGACCGGGTCGTCTTCATGGACGGCGGCGTGGTCGTCGAGGAGGGCACCCCCGACCAGGTCATCGGCAACCCGCGGCACGAGCGCACCCGCCACTTCCTGTCCCGGCTCCTCGACCCCGCGATGGCGGACGTCGAGGAGGAGACGTCGGACCAGGTGGGCGGGAACGAGTAGCTCCTGCGGGGACGGGTAGCTCCACGGGTAGCTCCTGCGGGACCGAACAGCTCCTTCTGGAGCGAGCGGTGCCTTCATTAGAGTGCCGTGCATGAGCGATCAAGCGGTGCTGCACGTGAAGGGGCGGATCCTCGTCGGCCCGGACGAGGTCCGCGACGAACTCTGGGTCCTCGGGGGCCGGATCACGTACGACCGCCCCGCCGGGGCGCGCGACGTCCGGACCGTCACGGGCTGGGCGCTGCCCGGTCTGGTCGACGCCCACTGCCATGTGGGACTCGGCGCGGACGGTCCGGTGGACGCGGACACCGCGGAGAAGCAGGCGCTGACCGACCGGGAGGCGGGCACCCTGCTGATCCGCGACGCGGGCTCGCCGTCCGACACCCGCTGGGTGGACGACCGCGACGACCTGCCGAAGATCATCCGCGCCGGCCGGCACATCGCCCGCACCCGCCGCTACATAAGGAACTACGCCCACGAGATCGAGCCGGACGACCTCGTCACGTACGTCGCCCAGGAGGCCCGGCGCGGCGACGGCTGGGTCAAGCTGGTCGGCGACTGGATCGACCGCGACCTCGGCGACCTCGCCGCCTGCTGGCCGCGCGAGGCGGTCGAAGCCGCCATCGCGGAAGCCCACCGCCTCGGCGCCCGCGTCACCGCGCACTGCTTCGCCGAGAGTTCCCTGCGGGACCTGGTCGAGGCGGGCATCGACTGCATCGAGCACGCCACCGGCCTCACCGAGGACCTGATCCCGCTCTTCGCCGAGCGCGGCGTCGCGATCGTCCCCACGCTCGTCAACATCGCCACCTTCCCCCAGCTCGCCGCCGGCGGCGACGCCCGCTTCCCCACCTGGTCCGCGCACATGCGGCGGCTGTACGAGCGCCGCTACGACACGGTGCGCGGCGCGTACGACGCCGGGATCCCGGTGTACGTCGGCACGGACGCGGGCGGTGCGCTCGCGCACGGCATGGTCGCGGGCGAGGTCGCCGAACTGGTCACCGCCGGCATCCCGCCCGTCGACGCCCTCTCGGCGACGGCCTGGGGCGCCCGCGCCTGGCTCGGCCGGCCCGGCCTGGAGGAGGGCGCACCGGCCGACCTCGTGGTGTACGAGGGCGACCCGCGCGCGGACGTACGGGTGCTCGCGGCGCCGCGCCGGGTGGTGCTGGGCGGGCGGGTCGTGGAGTAGGGGGCGGGTCGGTCGTGGAGCAACGGGCGTGCGGGAACACGTGTGTTGCTCGCACCACGGAATCCGAACGCACTCCCGAGGAGTCCACGAAGGAGTGAAGTGACGCGGGATCGCTGACGGTTCACCCGTCGTGCGTAATTCTTGCCGGGTTCCCACGCAGCTTCGTCCGCGAGACCCCGCCGGCCACCCCCGCCACCCCCGCCGCCGCCCCGAAGCCCCAGGGCGCCCCGGCCACCGAGGCGGACCTGGCCACCACGGGCGGCAGCCCGCTGACCCCCTACCTGGCAGCCGGCTCCGCCGCACTGCTCGCGATGGGCGCGGGAACGCTGGCGCTGGCCCGGCGGCGACGGGGGCGCCGGGGGTAGAGCTGTGCCGCGCTGCCGTTGACTTGTCGATGCCGTGCGCCGAGGCCAGGGGTCTTGAGGGGTGGGCCGGTGGGGCGGCCGCTAGCCGGGGCCCGCGCGGCCGGGCGGCTGCTCCAGTGCGTGGTCCAGCGCCGTCAGGAACGCGTCCGTCGTGGCACGGTCCCGTACCGCCAGGCGCAGCCAGTCCTCGCCCAGGCCGGGGAAGGTGTCCCCGCGGCGTACGGCGAAGCCCAGGTCGCGGAGGTGTTGGCGGACGGTCGGGGCGGCCGGGGTGTGGAGCAGGACGAAGGGGGCCGCGGCGGGCTGCACGGCCCGTACGCCGCGGTCGGCGAAGGCGGCCAGGCCTGTCAGCAGATGGGCGCGGTCGGCGGCGGCGCGGTGGGCGGCGTGGCCCGCCTCGGCCAGCGCGCGCGGGGACACGCACGCCTCCGCGGCCGCCAGGGCCGGGGTGGAGACCGGCCACAGCGGCTGGGCGCGCTCCAGTTCCGCGATCGTCTCCGGGGCGGACAGCACGTAGCCGATACGCAGCCCGGCCAGACCCCAGGTCTTGGTGAGGCTGCGCAGCACCACCAGACCGGGGATGTCCGTGCGTCCGGCCAGGGACTCGGCCTCACCCGGCACCGCGTCCATGAAGGCCTCGTCGACCACCAACGTCCGCCCAGGCCGCGCCAGTTCGACGAGCGAGGCGGCCGGGTGCAGCACCGACGTGGGGTTCGTCGGATTGCCGACCACCACCAGGTCGGCGTCCTCGCGGACGGCCGAAGCGTCCAGTCGGAAGCCGTCGGCCGGCCGCAGCAGCACCCGGTCCACCGTGTGCCCCGCGTCCCGCAGAGCCGCCTCCGGCTCGGTGAACTGCGGGTGTACGACGACGGGTCGGCGTACCTTCAAGGCGCGCGCGAGCAGCACGAACGCCTCGGCCGCGCCGGCCGTCAGCAGCACCCGCTCCGCCGCCAGACCGTGCCGCGCCGCCACCGCCGCCCGCGCGGCCCGCCCGTCCGGGTAGGCCGCGAGGCCGGTCAGCGACTCGGCGATGTGCGCGCGCAGCCACGCCGGGGGAGTGCCGGAGCGGACGTTGACGGCGAGGTCGACCAGCGCCGAGCCGTCGTCGCGGACCTCCGCGTCGCCGTGGTGACGCAGGTCGTGCTCGCCCTCAGTGCGCATGCGCATGCGCGTGCCCGTGCCCGTGGCCGTGGTGGTGGCCGTCGTCGTCCGGGTGGAAGTGCGGCTGCTGCGGCAGGCCCACCTTGTCCTCGAAGCCCGGCAGCGCGATGCGGTACACGCACGAGTCGCAGTTCATCCGCAGGTCGCCCCGGACGGCCTCCTCGTACCGCTCCCACACCAGGTCCAGCAGCTCCGGCTCCGGACCGATCACGTCCGCCGACCGCACGTCCACCTCGGGGTGCGCCGCCGCCCAGTCCTCGGTCTGCCGCCGCACCCGGTCCGGGAGGATCCCGGTGAACAGGAAGTAGGGGAGGACGACGACGCGGCGCGCGCCCAGGCGCACGCACCGGTCGAGGCCGCTCGGCACGTCCGGGGCCGCCAGCGACACGAACGCCGTCTCCACGCCCGCGTACCCGCGCCCCTCCCACAGCAGCCGGGCCGCCTTGTGCACCTCGGCGTTGGCGTCCGGGTCCGTGGAGCCGCGACCCACCAGCAGCACGGTCACGTCCGCCCGGTCCCCGTCGCCGCCCAGCGCCTCGTCGAGCCGCCGCTCCAGCACGTTCAGCAGCGCCGGGTGCGGGCCCAGCGGACGGCCGTAGGTGTAAGAGATCCCGGGGTGCCGCTCCTTCTCCCGGGTCAGCGCGGCCGGGATGTCGCCCTTGGCGTGCCCGGCCGACACCAGCATCAGCGGAACGGCGGCGAACCGGCGTACCCCCTGCTCCACCAGCTCGGCGACGGCCTCGCCGAGCGGCGGCGGGGACAGCTCGATGAAGCCGCCCGCCACGGGCAGTTCGGGATGCCGGCGCCCCAACTCCCGTACGAACGAGCGGAACGCCTCGGCCCCGGCGGTGTCCCGGGTGCCGTGACCGGCGACGAGCAGGGCGGGCGGCTGGGTGGTCACGGGGTCTCCTCCGGGGAAGGTGAAATCGGGTGATACAGAAGGGCGTTGAGCGCGGCGGCGGCGACCGCCGAACCGCCCTTCTCGGACACGTTGCTGACGGCGGGCAGCCCGCTCGCGCGCAGCGCGGCCTTGGACTCGGCCGCGCCGACGAAGCCGACGGGCAGACCGATGACGAGCGCCGGATCGGCGTCCAGCGTGAGCAGTTCCTCCAGGGCGGTCGGCGCACAGCCGATCACCCACAGCGCGCCGGGCCCGACCTCCTCGTACGCCAGCCGGACCGCATGCGCCGAACGGGTCAGCCCCGGGCCCGACTTGGCGTCCTTCAGATGGCAGACGGTGTCGCGGCGCGTGATGCCCGCCGCGACCATCTCCACGTCCACGACCACCGGAGCGCCCGCGTGCAGAGCCGCGTGCGCGGGCCTCAGGTCGGCCTCGTCCAGGACGAGATCGGCCGCGTACTCCAGGTCGGCGGCGGAGTGGATGACCCGCTCCACCACCGCCCGGCTCAGCGGCGGGAAGTACGAGGTGTCCAGACGGGCGCGCAGCCGGCGGAAGGACTCCTGCTCGATGGGGTGGACCACACGGCTCATCGGGCCTCCTCCGGCCGGGTGTCCTGCCAGCGGTAGCCGCGCGGGGTGACCATGCGCCCCGCGATCTCCCGGGTCGCCGTGTTGCCCACGGTCACGACCGTCATCATGTCGACCGTCTCCGGGGCGAGTTCGGCAAGCGACGTCACCCGGCCGGACTCGTCCGGGCGCGAGGCGTTGCGGACGACACCGACCGGCGTCCGCGGCTCCCGGTGCTCGGCGAGGATCGCGAGCGCCTTGGGCAGCTGCCAGTCGCGGCCCCGGGAACGGGGGTTGTAGAACGTGACCACCAGGTCCGCCTCGGCCGCCGCCCGCACCCGCCGTTCGATGACCTCCCACGGCGTGTGCAGGTCGGAGAGGCTGATCGACACGTGGTCGTGGCCGAGCGGCGCGCCCAGGATCGCCCCGGCCGCCAGCGCCGCCGTCACCCCGGGCACGCCGACCACGTCGATGTCGTCGGACGCCTCGGCGAGCGCGGGCGACGCCATCGCGTAAACCCCCGCGTCGCCGCTGCCGATCAGCGCCACCGCGTGCCCCGCGCGGGCCTCGGCGACCGCCGTGCGCGCCCGCTCCTCCTCGGCCCCGAGCCCCGACGCCAGGACGCGGGTGCCGGGCCGCAGCAGATCGCGGATCTGGTCGACGTACTGGTCGAGCCCGACGAGCACGGAGGCGCGCCGCAGTTCGGCCTCCGCGCGCGGGGTGAGCAGGTCGCGGGCGCCGGGACCGAGCCCGACCACCGCGAGCCGCCCGCGCCCGGGCCGCCGTACGACGGCACAGGTGGCCATCGCGGGCCGTTCGGAGGACTTGCGCTTGGGTACGAGGAGTTCGCCTCCGCCGACCAGTGCCGCGGCCTCGGCGACGGACGGGGTGCCGACGGCGGCGAGCGGCGCGTCGGAGGGGTTGGGCACCTCGACCCGCGCCAGCTCCCCGGCCGCGTACGTCACCAGCGGCACCCCGAGCCGCTCGGCCGCCCCGACGATGCCCGGCTCCTCCGACTTGGCGTCCACGGTGGCCAGTTCGGCGAGCGAGGCCGCGGACAGCCCGGCCTCACGCAGCGCCGTCTCGACCAGGGCGAGCACCTCCGCCACCGGCGCCCCCTTCGAGGCCCCCACACCGACGACGAGCGACGGCGGGCGCAGCAGCACCGCGCGCTCACCGGCCTCGACCGCGCGATCGGTCAGCCGGATCGTGTACGCCCCCTGCGGCGCCGTCGGCAGCGGAGGCAGCGGCCACGCCAACTCCGCCTCCAGCGCGACCGGTTCGCCGTCCAGCAGGGCCCGCGAGACGGCCGCCACGGCACCCTCGACGGGGAGGCCGAGCGTGTCCAGGCCCGGCAGCCCGACGCTGTCCGTCGCGGTCGTCACCACCGGCTCGGCACCCAGCAACCCGCCCACCTGGCGGGCGAGTTCATTGGCGCCGCCGCCGTGGCCGCCCACCAACGACACGGCGAACCGTCCGCCCTCGTCGACGCACACCACACCGGGATCGGCGGCCTTGTCGCCGAGCAGCGGCGCGATCAGCCGCACCACGGCCCCCGTCGCCAGGAAGCACACCAACTGCTCGCACTCCGCGAACGCGGCCCGTACGGCGTCCGCGACCGGACCGTCGTACACCCGCGTGCGCCCGGGCCACGCCGCGGCCAGCCGGTCCCGCGCCGCCGCCCCCGCCGCGGTGGCGGATATCAGGCCGATCACTGAGCAACTCCCTCGCTACGGGCCGGGGGCCGGACGCCCCACAGCAGAAAGACGGGATTGGCGGCCGCGAGCCGGGTCACGTCCCCGGGCAGCGGTGCCAGCCGCGACGACTGGAGCAGCACCCCGTCGCAGGTGAACCCGGCGGCGGTCAGCGCCTCGCGTGCCGCCGGCACCCGGTCCAGGGCGGCCATGGCGACCACCACCGTCCGCCGGGCCCGCCGCGCGCACGCCGTGACGATGGCGGGCAGTTCGCCGCCCCCGCCGCCCACGAACACCGCGTCGGGATCGTCAAGACCGGACAGTACGGTCGGCGCCGCCCCGTGGACCACGTCCACGTCGACGCCGTGCGCCTCGGCGTTGGCCCGGATGCGCGCCACCCCGTCCGGGGTCTTCTCCACGGCGACGACCGCCGCGCCGAGCCGCGCGCACTCCACGGCCACGGACCCGGACCCCGCGCCGACGTCCCACACCAGGTCGCCGAGGCCGGGCGCGAGCCGGGCCAGCGCCAGCGCCCGCACCTCGAACTTGGTGATCATCGAGTCGCGGTACGCGAACGCGTCCTCCTCCAGCGCCCATGGAGCGGGCCGCGCGGGCACCCCGGCGACCGTCCGCACGGCGGCCGGCGCCCGCGTCTCGTCCAGGCACAGCACCACGCTCACCGCCGTCCCCCAGTCCCGGTCCGCGGCCTCAGCCGGCGTCACCCGCTCCACGCGCTCGCGCTCCGGATCGCCGAGCGCGCTCGCCACCACCAGGACCCGCCCGGCGCCGACCGCCGCACCCAGCTCGGCCGGACCGGTCCCCGGCCCGGTCAGCACGGCGACCTTGGGATGCGCCCGGCACACGTTCACGGCCGTCCGCAGGTCCCGCCCGTGCGCGCTGACCACGACCGCGTCGTCCCAGGGCAGCCCGAGCCGCGCGAAGGACGCCGCCACCGACGACACCCCCGGACGCACGTCCAGCAGCCCGGACCCGAACCGCTCGGCCAGCGCGCGCACGATCCCGAAGAACCCCGGATCGCCCGAGGCCAGCACGACGACCGGCCGCTCCTTGCCGACGTACTCCCCGATGACGTCCAGCGCGGGTGCCAGCGGCCCGAGCACCACCCGCTCCGCCGCCTCGGGCAGCCGTACGGACTCCAGATGCCGCCGCCCGCCGACCACCAGCTCCGCCGCCGCGAGGACGTCCTCCGCGATGTCCTGGGGAACCGGCGTCCCCGTGCCCGTCCCGACGACCGTGATCACGCCTCCGCCCGCCGCGCGCGCAGGGCCCTGCGGGCCTCGGGGTCGGCCTTGCGGAAGCCGTGGAAGTGACCCGGGTGGTACAGGTGCGAGCGGGTGCCGTGGGCGTCGAGCGCCGGGCCGACCAGGAACAGCGTGTGCTTCCAGAGCCGGTGCTCCTTGACCGTCTCCTCCAGCGTGCCGATCGTGCACCTGACGACCAGCTCCTCCGGCCAGGTCGCCTGGTACGCGACGACGACCGGCGTGGCCGTCGGATAGCCGCCCTCCAGCAGCTCCCGCACCAGCTGACCACTGCGGGCCGCCGACAAGAACACCGCCATGGTGGTGCCGTGCCGGGCGAACTCGCGCACCTCCTCCCCGGGCGGCATCGGGGTCTTGCCGCCGCCGAGCCGGGTGAGGACGACGGACTGCGCCACCTCGGGAATCGTCAGCTCGCGCCCCGCGAGGGCCGCCACGGCGGAGAACGAGGAGACGCCCGGAACGATCTCCGTGGCGATCCCGAGCTCAACGCACCGGTCGAACTGCTCCTGCGTACCGCCCCACAGGGCCGGGTCGCCGGAGTGGATCCGGGCGACCCGCAGCCCCTCGGCGCGGGCGCGCTCGTACACGGCGACGACGTCCTCCAGCGACATCGCCGCCGAGTCCAGGACCTCCGCGTCCTCGCGCGCGTGCTCCAGGACCTCGGCCTGGACCAGGCTGGCCGCCCAGATCACGACGTCGGCCTCGGCGATGGCACGCGCGGCACGGAACGTCAGCAGATCGGCGGCGCCGGGACCGGCCCCGACGAAGGTCACCTTGCCGGTGGGGGCATCGTCCATGGAAACGGGTCCTCTCCTGCTCTTGTCGCTCTTCTTCGTCACGTCCGTCACGCGTCGCTCCGGACGTGCGCGAACGGGCCCCGATCGGATAGCAAGGGCCTATGGCGGTCCTCGTCGCGCTCGGCGCGTTCCTGATGACGCTGGCCGGCGGCTGGACGGCACAGCGCGTGACCGACCGCCGCCACCTGGTCCTGGGCCTGGCCGGCGGCCTGATGCTGGGCGTGGTCGGCCTGGATCTGCTGCCCGAGTCGCTGGAGGCGGCCGGGCGGAAGATCTTCGGCGTGCCGGCGGCCCTGCTGCTGTTCGTGGCCGGCTTTCTTGTGGCCCATTTGGTGGAACGTCTCCTCGCCGCCCGCCAGGCCGCCCACGGCGCCGGCGAGCACGGTCACCGCGTGCCCGAGGTGGGCCTCACGGCGGCCGCCGCGATGGTCGGCCACAGCGTCATGGACGGCATCGCCATCGGCGCGGCCTTCCAGGTCGGCGGCGGCGTGGGCCTTTCGGTCGCGCTCGCCGTGATCGCCCACGACTTCGCCGACGGCTTCAACACCTTCACCATCACGAGCCTGTACGGCAACGCGCGCCGCAGGGCCATCGCCATGCTCGTCGCGGACGCCTTCGCCCCCGTCGTCGGCGCCGCCTCGACCACCTTCGTCACCATCCCGGAGCAACTGCTCGGCGGCTATCTCGGCTTCTTCGGCGGCGCACTGCTCTACCTCGCCGCCGCCGAGATCCTCCCCGAGGCCCACCACGAGCACCCCGCCCGCTCGACCCTGCTGTGCACGGTCGCCGGGGTGGCGTTCATCTGGCTGGTGGTCGGACTGTCGTCCGGCTGACACCACTGAGACGACCGGGACGGCTGGGACATCCGAGACCTTTGAGGGAATCACAGCTTGCCGCCCCGGCCGCCCTCGCGCCGCGCGGGCGCGATGAGCGTCGACAGGTACGGCAGCGGCGCCCCGTCCAGCTCCCCGGCCGGTCGGATGGACTCCTCCGCCAGCCCCAGCGCCGACCCCCACACGGCGCCCTCGAGCCGCCCGCTCTCCCGCAGCGCCTCGGCGACCTCCCGCGCCTGCCGCCCGAACTTGTACGCGACGACCGTCCCCGGCCCGCCGAGCGCCTCCTTCAGCACCCTCGACCCCGCCGTCACCGGCACCAGCGTCAGCGGCTCGGTGCCCTCGGTCAGCACGGCCCCCGACCGGGCCGCGAGGTCCTGCATGGCGGTGATCCCCGGCACCGTCTCCACGACCAGCCCCGGC
The DNA here is from genome assembly GCF_030817495.1 of Streptomyces sp. V3I7. Lineage (NCBI taxonomy): Bacteria > Bacillati > Actinomycetota > Actinomycetes > Kitasatosporales > Streptomycetaceae > Streptomyces > Streptomyces sp. V3I7. The sequence continues at coordinate 1,467,611 of NZ_JAUSZK010000001.1, read as the reverse complement.
ACCAGCTCCGCCACCGTCTGCGCGAGATACGTGAACGTGGAGTACACGTTCGGGTCCCCGATCGTCGCGAACGCCACCGAGCCGTGGCCGCGCAGCAGGGCGGCGACCCGTTCACCCGCCGCGTCCCAGGCCGCCTCCCGGCGGGTCCGGTCGCTGCGCTCGTTGAGCGCGAACACGACCCGGACGACCTTCTCGGCGGACACGTAGTGCAGCACGGTCGCCTCGGCCCGCCCCGGCTCCCCGCCGTCCGTCCCGTCGGCCACGGCCATCACCGGGACGACGACGACCTCGGCGGCGCGCAGCGCGCCCACCCCCTTGACGGTCACCAGCTCCGGATCACCCGGACCGACCCCGACCCCGACCAGCCTGCTGCTCATGACGTCCGGCACCTCTCCACGAACCGACGGGCCACACCGGGCTCGGACGCCCAGTGGGTGTGCAGATAACTCGCGTGCACGCCCTGCTGCACGAAACCCTCCACGCGCGGCCGCCCCGGCCCGCGCACCCCCCAGGCCGGCGCCGCTCCCGAACCCGGCTCCACGACCGTCCGGTGGAACTCGTGCCCCCGCATCCGCGTCCCCGCTGCCGCCAGCACGCTGTCCCCGACGGCGACCGCGTCCCGGTAGCCCAGGGTCAGCCGGTCCGTCATCCGCGCGGTCGCGTCCAGCACACCGCACATGGGCAGCCCGTCCAGCTCCCGGCACAGATAGAGCAGCCCGGCACACTCGGCGGCGACGGGCGCGCCGCGCTCCGCGAGTTCGGCGACGGCCCTGCGCAGCGGCTCGTTGGCGGACAGCTGCACGGCGTGCATCTCGGGGAATCCGCCCCCGATGACCAAACCCGCGGTGCCTTCGGGCAGTTGCTCGTCCCGCAGGGGGTCGAAGGTGACGACTTCGGCACCGGCGGCGGTGAGCAGCTCGGTGTGCTCGGCGTAGGAGAAGGTGAAGGCGGAACCGCCGGCGACGGCGACGACGGGGGCTCGCTCTTCAGCAGACCGAGTCGGGTCATGGGTGGGCACAGGTTCGGGGGTCCAGGGGGCGGAGCCCCCTGGTACGGGACCCGCGGCACGGGCCAGCGCTTCCAACGCGGCCAGGTCACACCCACGGGCCACCTGCGCGGCCATCGCCTCGACGGAGTCGACAGCGGCACCGTGCCGCTCGGCGACAGGGACCAGCCCGAGGTGCCGAGAAGGTGTGTCCACCTGCGGCGCCCGCCGCAAGGCGCCCAGCACCGGCACCCCGGAGGAATCCAGCGCCTCCCGCAGCAGCTCCTCGTGCCGGTCCGACCCCACCTTGTTCAGGATCACGCCCCCGACCCGTACCTCCGGATCCCACGACGCGAACCCGTGCACCAGCGCCGCCACCGACCGCGACTGCGACGACGCGTCCACGACCAGGACCACCGGCGCCCGCAGCAGCTTGGCGACATGGGCCGTCGACGCCAGCTCCCCCTCGCCCGCCGCCCCGTCGTACAGTCCCATCACGCCCTCGACCACGGCGAGGTCGCACCCCCGCGCCCCGTGCAGGAACAGCGGGGCGACCAGCTCGGGACCGCACAGGTAGGCGTCCAGGTTCCGCCCCGCCCGCCCCGTGGCCAGCGCGTGATAGCCGGGGTCGATGTAGTCCGGCCCCACCTTGTGCGGGGACACGGCGAGCCCCCGCGCGGTGAACGCGGCCATCAGCCCCGTGGCGACGGTGGTCTTGCCACTGCCGGAGGACGGCGCGGCGATGACCAGCCGAGGCACCGACGACATCACCACTCGATGCCCTTCTGGCCCTTCTGCCCCACGTCCATGGGGTGCTTGACCTTCGACATGTCGGTCACCAGGTCCGCGAGGTCCACCAGCTTCTCCGGCGCGTTCCGCCCGGTGATCACCACATGCTGGGTCCCGGGCCGGCCGCGCAGCACCTCGACCACCTCGTCGGTGTCCACCCACCCCCAGTGCATCGGGTACGCGAACTCGTCCAGCACGTACAGCCGGTACGTCTCGGCCGCCAGGTCCCGCTTGACCTGCTCCCAGCCCTCGCGGGCCTTCTCCTCGTTGTCCATCTGGGCGTCCCGCTGCACCCAGGACCAGCCCTCGCCCATCTTGTGCCAGGCGACGCTGCCGCCCTCGCCCGAGTCGCCGAGCACCCGCAGCGCCCGCTCCTCGCCGACCTTCCACTTCGCCGACTTGACGAACTGGAACACCCCGACCGGCCACCCCTGGTTCCACGCCCTGAGCGCCAGCCCGAACGCGGCCGTCGACTTGCCCTTGCCGACGCCCGTGTGCACCACGACCAGCGGGCGGTTGCGCCGCTGGCGCGTCGTCAGACCGTCGTCCGGCACCACACTCGGCTGTCCCTGCGGCATTACGCGGCCCTCCTGTCGCCCTGAACTTCCCTGACCAGCCCGGCGATCGAATCCGCCCGCAACCCGTCCAACGTCACCGCCGCGCCGCCCAGCTCACCGGCCAACTGCCCGGCCAGGCCCAGCCGTACGGGCCCGGACTCGCAGTCCACGACCACCGAGGCGACCCCCTCCGCCGCGAACAGCCGCGCCGCCCGCCCGGCCAGCGCGACCGGCTCCGGCCCGCCGGTCGCGCGCCCGTCGGTCACCACCACGACCAGCGGCCGCCGCGCCGGATCCCGCAGCCGCTCCACCCGCAGCACCTCGTGCGCCCTGAGCAGTCCGGCGGCCAGCGGCGTACGACCGCCGGTCGGCAGCGACTCCAGCCGCGCGGCGGCGGCATCGACGGAGGAGGTGGGCGGCAGCGCGACATCGGCGGCCGACCCCCGGAAGGTCACCAGCCCCACCTTGTCCCGCCGCTGATAGGCGTCCAGCAGCAGCGACAGCACGGCACCCTTCACGGCGCTCATCCGCTGCCGCGCCGCCATCGAGCCGGAGGCGTCGACCACGAACAGCACGAGGTTGCCCTCGCGTCCCTCGCGGGTGGCCTGCCGCAGATCGTCCCGGCGGACGACCAGCCCGGGACCCGACCGGCCCCGCGCCCGCTGATGCGGCGCCGCCGCCTGTACGGTCGCCGCCAAGTGCAGCTTGGTGAGGGCACCTTGGGGGCGCCGGGCCCCCGTGGTCCGCCCGTGCTCGGTCCTCGCGCGGGAGCGGCGTCCGGCGGCACCCTCGCCGATCCCGGGCACGCTCAGCACCTTGGCGCGGAAGGGTTCGCAGGCGCGCGCCGGGGACTGCTCGGAGGCGCCTGTCGCCTGCGGCTCGCCGCCCTCACCGGCCTCCGGCTGCGCTCCGGTGTCCCCGCCCTGCGGCCCCTCGTCGGGCGCAGGCTGCCCGCCGCCCCCGCCGGGCCCGTCCGGACCGGGGTCGGGATCGTCGTCCCCCTCCCCGTTCCCGTCCCCGTTCCCGGAGAACTCCTCCAGGGTCTCGTCCAGCTTGTCCTCGTCAAGTCCCGGAGCGTCGAAGGGGTTACGGCGCCTGCGGTGCGGCAGCGCGAGCAGCGCGGCCTGCCGTACGTCCTCGGCGAGCACGTCGGTCCGTCCCGCCCAGGCGGCCAGCGCGGTGGCGGTGCGGGCCATCACGATGTCGGCGCGCATGCCGTCGACCTCGAAGGCGGCACAGGTCGCCGCGATCTGCCGCAGCGCCCCGTCACCGAGCCGCACCGTCGGCAGCAACTCCCTGGCCGCGACGATCCGTTGCCGGACGGCGGCCTCCTCGTCGGCCCAGCGGGCCGCGAAACCGGCGGGATCGTCGTCGTACGCCAGCCGCCGCCGCACGACCTCCACCCGCTGATCCGGCTCACGCGAAGCGGCGACCTCGACGGTCAGCCCGAACCGGTCGAGCAACTGCGGCCGCAGTTCGCCCTCTTCGGGGTTCATCGTCCCGACCAGCAGGAACCGCGCCGCATGCCGTACGGAGACACCCTCGCGCTCGACATAGGAGGCGCCCATCGCGGCGGCGTCCAGCAGCAGGTCCACGAGGTGGTCGTGGAGGAGGTTGACCTCGTCGACGTACAGGATCCCGCGGTGCGCGTCGGCCAGCAGGCCCGGTTCGAAGGCCTTCACGCCCTCCGCGAGCGCCCGCTCGATGTCGAGCGCGCCGACCAGCCTGTCCTCGGAGGCGCCGACGGGCAGTTCGACCATACGGGCCGGCCGGGGCCCGGAGGCACCCGACTCGTGCGGGCCGTCCGGGCAGCCGGGGTCGGGGGAGGCCGGGTCGCAGGAGAAGCGGCACCCGGAGACGACGTCGACCTCCGGCAGCAGTGCCGAAAGGGCGCGTACGGCCGTGGACTTGGCGGTTCCCTTCTCGCCGCGTACGAGGACGCCGCCGACCGCTGGCGAGACCGCGTTCAGCAGCAGCGCGAGCCGCAGATCGTCCTGGCCGACGACGGCCGTGAACGGAAAGGGGGTGGTCACTTCTCGTCGCCCTCCAAGTCGCCTTCCAGCTCCAGGTAGGTGGCCCGCAGCCGCTCCAGCGTGTCCGCGTCGGGTTCGGCCCACAGCCCCCGGTCCGCCGCCTCCAGCAGCCGCTCGGTGATGCCCCGCAGGGCCCAGGGGTTGGACTTCGTCATGAAGTCCCGGTTCTCGGCGTCGAAGACGTACTCCGCCGACAACTTCTCGTACATCCAGTCGTCCACGACCCCCGCCGTGGCGTCGTACCCGAACAGGTAATCCACGGTCGCCGCCATCTCGAAGGCGCCCTTGTAGCCGTGACGCCGCATCGCCGCCATCCAGCGGGGGTTGACCACCCGGGCGCGGAAAACGCGGTGCGTCTCCTCGCCGAGCGTCCGCGTCTTCACCTGGTCCGGTACGGCGGAGTCGCCGACGTACGCCTCGGGGCTCGCGCCCGTCAGGTGGCGCACCATCGCCACCATGCCGCCGTGGTACTGGAAGTAGTCGTCAGCGTCCGCAATGTCATGCTCTCTCGTGTCGACGTTCTTCGCCGCCACCGCGATCCGCCGGAACGCCGTCTCCATGTCCCCGCGCGCCGCGCGCCCGTCGAGCCCGCGCCCGTAGGCGTAGCCGCCCCACACCGCGTACACCTCGGCGAGGTCCGCGTCGCTGCGCCAGTTGCGCGCGTCGATCAGCGGCAGCAGGCCCGCGCCGTAAGCCCCCGGCTTCGAGCCGAAGACGCGGGCCGTCGCGCGGCGCCGGTCGCCGTGCTCGGCCGCGTCCTCCTCCACGTGCGCCCGCACGTAGTTGGACGCCGCCGGCTCGTCCAGCTCGGCCACCGCCCGTACCGCGTCGTCGATCAGCCCGACCACGTGCGGGAACGCGTCCCGGAAGAAGCCGGAGATACGGACCGTGACGTCGATGCGCGGGCGGCCCAGCTCCTCCAGGGGGATCACCTCGAAGCCGGTCACCCGGCGCGAGGCGTCGTCCCACACCGGACGGCAGCCCAGCAGCGCCAGGATCTCGGCGATGTCGTCGCCCTGGGTGCGCATGGCGGACGTGCCCCACACCGTCAGGCCGACGGACTTCGGGTACGCGCCCGTGTCGGCCAGGTACCGCTGCACCAGAGAGTCGGCGAGCGACTGGCCGACCTCCCAACTCAGCCGGGAGGGAATGGCCTTGGGGTCGACGGAGTAGAAGTTGCGGCCGGTCGGCAGCACGTTGACCAGACCGCGCGTCGGTGAACCCGAGGGGCCCGCCGGGACGTAACCGCCGTCCAGCGCCCGCAGGATGTGACCGATCTCGTCCGTGGTGCGCGCCAGCCGCGGCACGACCTCCGCGCAGGCGAACTCCAACACGGCGACGGCGTCGGGCAGTTCGGTGCCCACCGTCACGCGGACCAGAGCCGGGACCGCCGTGACGTCCCACTCCCGGGACTCCATCGCCTCCGCGAGCCTGCGGCACAGCTGTTCCAGCAGGTCGATCGCGTCGGCGGCCGTACGGGACGGACCGTCGACCAGGTCCGTGAGTTCCACCGGTACCTTCACCGGCGCGCCCGGCTCGGCCAGCAACTCCTTCTCCACCAGCCCGAAATGAGCGGCCAGCGAGGCACGCAGGCCCGGCAGCGCGTTCGCCCGGCCGCCCCACACCTGGGAGGCGCGCAACACCGCCAGCACCAGGTTCACGCGCGGCTCGCCGACCGGTCCGCCGCCCAGGATGTGCAGTCCGTCGCGGATCTGCACGTCCTTGATCTCGCACAGATAGCCGTCGATGTGCATGACGAACTCGTCGAAGTCGTCGTCCCCCGGCTGCTCGTCCACGTGCAGGTCATGATGCAGCTCGGCGGCCTTGACCAGCGTCCAGATCTGGGCGCGCACGCTCGGCGCCTTCGCCGGGTCGAGGTCGCTCACCAGGGCGTACTCGTCGAGCAGTTGCTCCAGCTTCGCCAGGTCGCCGTACGTGTCGGCCCGCGCCATCGGCGGCACCAGGTGGTCGACCACCGTGGCGTGTCCGCGCCGCTTGGCCTGGGTGCCCTCGCCGGGGTCGTTGACGATGAAGGGGTAGATCAGAGGAAGGTCGCCGAGGACGGCGTCCGGGGCGCAACCGCCGCTCAGTCCCAGCCCCTTGCCCGGCAGCCACTCCATCGTGCCGTGCTTGCCCATGTGCACGATCGCGTCGGCACCGAAGCTGTTCTCCAGCCAGCGGTAGGCGGCCATGTAGTGGTGCGACGGCGGCATGTCGGGGTCGTGGTAGATCGCGATCGGGTTCTCGCCGAAGCCGCGCGGCGGCTGGATCATCACGACGACGTTCCCGAACCGGAGCGACGCCAGCACGATGTCGTTGCCGTCCACGTACAGGCTGCCCGGCGGCTCGCCCCACGCCTCCAGCATGGCCTCCCGCAGTGCGGGGTCGAGCGCCTCGAACCAGGCCCGGTAGTCGGCCAGCGGCACGCGCGCGGGCGCGGCGGCGAGCTGATCCTCGGTGAGCCACTCGACGTCGTGGCCACCGGCCTCGATGAGCCGGTGGATCAACTCGTCGCCGCCGGAGGGATATTCGGTGACTCCGTATCCGGCGTCGCGCAGTGCGTCGAGCACGCGGACCGCCGAGGCGGGCGTGTCCAGGCCGACCGCGTTGCCGACGCGGGAGTGCTTGGTCGGGTACGCCGTGAAGACGAGCGCGAGCTTCTTGTCGGCGTTCGTCTTGTGCCCCAGCCGGGCGTGCCGGACGGCGATCCCGGCGACGCGTGCCGCCCGCTCGGGATCGGCGACGTACACCGGTACGTCGTCCGGGCCCTGCTCCTTGAAGGAGAACGGCACCGTGATCAGGCGCCCGTCGAACTCCGGGATCGCGACCTGCATCGCCGCGTCCATGGGGGAGAGGGCCGCGTCGGAGGCGTCCCAGGCGGCGCGCGAGGAGGTGAGGCAAAGCCCTTGCAGCACCGGGACGTCGAGATCCGCCAGGGCTCCGATGTCCCAGGCCTCCTCGTCGCCGCCCGCCGAGGCCTGCGAGGCGTGCGTGCCGCCCGCGGCCAGCACGGTGGCGACGAGGGCGTCGGCGTCGCCCAGCAGCTCGTACAGCCCGGGGTCCGCGTCGCGCAGCGAACCGCAGTACACCGGAAGGGCGTTGGCGCCGTGCGCCTCGATCGCTTCGCACAGGGTGTCCACGAAGGCGGTGTTGCCGCTCAGTTCGTGGGCCCGGTAGAACAGCACGCCGACGGTCGGGCGGCCCGCCACCTGGGCGCGCTCGCCGTGGACGCCGTACCCGGGCATCGTCCGCGGCTCCTCGAAGCCCTCGCCGGTCAGCAGCACGGTGTCGGACAGGAACCGGGCCAGCTCGGTGAGGTTCGCGGGGCCGCCCTCGACCAGGTAGCGCAGCGCCTCCGCCACGACACCGGCCGGGACGGACGACTCGGCCATCAACTCGGCGTCGGGCACGGCCTCCCCGCCGAGCAGCACGGTCGGCACACCGGACGCCTTCAGCGCCGCGAGCCCCTCCTCCCAGGCCCGCTTGCCGCCGAGCAGCCGTACGACGGCGACGTCCGCGCCCTCGATCAGCCCGGGCAGCTCGCCGTCGACGTCCACCCGGGTCGGGTTGCCGATGAGATAGGAGGCGTCGGCGGCGCGGGCCGCCAGCAGATCGGTGTCGGCGGTCGACAACAACAACACTGTGCTCAACGCTGTGCTCATGCGGGCGCTCCCGGTGGAATGAAGGGCAGTCCTTGTGGCGCGCCCGACTCGATGAGCCGCCACAGCGCGTCCGTGTCCGCGTGGTGTTCGATCAGGTCGCCGAGCCGGTCGAGCTGCTCCTCGCGCAGCGCGGCGAAGGAGGTGCCGGGGGCGGGCACGAAACGGCGGCCCGCGGCGGCCGCCACCTCGCGCAGGAACGCCCGCCGGAAGCCGTCCGACTCCAGCGAGCCGTGCCAGTGCGTGCCCCAGGTGTGGCCGACCCGGCAGCCGTCCAGGCTGTGTCCTTGGTCATCAGAGATGAACGGCTCCCCGCCCGTGATGTGGGCGACGCCGTGGTGGATCTCGTAGCCCTCGACGGGTTCGCCGAGGGCCTCGCCGACCGGCCGGGTGAGGGTCTTCTCGCGGGCGAAGCGCACCCGGACGGGCAGCACGCCGAGCCCGTCGACCCGGCCCGCCCGGCTCTCGACCTCGTCCTCGATGTGCTCGCCGAGGATCTGGAAGCCGCCGCAGACGCCGAGGACGGGGCGTCCCTCCGCGGCCCGGCGCACGAGCGCGTCGGCGAGCCCGCGCTCGCGCAGCCAGGCGAGCGCCTTCACCGTGCCCCGGGTGCCCGGGATCACGACGAGATCGGCGTCGGCCAGTTCCTCGGGCCGGTCCACGAACCGCACCACGACGCCCGGTTCGGCGGCGAGCGCGTCCACGTCGGTGAAGTTGGACATGAGCGGGATCGCACAGACGGCGACCCGCAGCACGTCCTCACCGACGGGCGGCGCGACGGTGGACTCCCGGACCGCTCCCCGCAGGGACACCCGCAGCCCGTCCTCCTCGTCGATGCCGAGCCCGTGCTGGAAGGGCAGGACGCCGTACGTCCGGCGTCCGGTGAGCCCGTGCAGCATGTCCAGGCCGGGCTCGAGCAGGCCGACGTCGCCGCGGAACTTGTTGACCAGGAACCCGGCGACCAGCTCCTGGTCCTCGGGCGCGAGCAGGGCGACCGTGCCGAAGAAGGAGGCGAAGACGCCGCCCCGGTCGATGTCGCCGACCACGAGCACGGGCAGCCGGGCGCCGCGCGCGATACCCATGTTGACGATGTCGGTACGCCGCAGATTGATCTCGGCGGGGGACCCGGCCCCCTCGCAGATCACCGCGTCGTAGCTGCCGCGCAGTTCGGCGAGGCTGTCCAGCACGGTGCCGAGCAGTTGCTCCCGCTGTCCGCCGCGCAGTTCCTTCCCGGGGGACGACCCGGACGACCCCCCAGGCCCCCCGAAGAACCCGCGCGCGCTCAGCTCGCCGACCGGCTTGCCGAGCAGCACGACCTGGCTGCTGCGGTCGCTGCCCGGCTTGAGCAGCACGGGGTTCATCCGCGCGGTCGGCTCGACGCGGCAGGCCTGGGCCTGCATGGCCTGCGCCCGCCCGATCTCCGCGCCCTCGCGCGTCACGAACGAGTTGAGGGACATGTTCTGCGCCTTGAACGGCGCGACCTTGACGCCCTGGCGCGCCAGCCACCGGCAGATCCCGGCGGTGACGACGCTCTTGCCGGCGTCGGAGGTGGTGCCGGCGACGAGGAGTCCCCCGCTCATGACGTACGTCCCTTCGTTCGCGTTGCGGCGGTGAGGGCCGCGCGGGCGGCGACGGCGGCGCCGAGCGCGAGCCAGCCGACGCGCCGGGACAGGCGTACGGCGCGCTCGACGTCCCGGGTGGTGACGGCGCGGCCGCCGGCGTTGAGCACCGGGCGGTGTTCGACGCGCCCCGCGTAGGACAGGGTGCCGCCGAGCCGTACGCCGAGGGCGCCCGCGAAGGAGGCCTCCACCGGACCGGCGTTGGGGCTCGGGTGCCGGTGCGCGTCGGCGCGCCAGGCGCGCAGGGCGCCGCGCGGATGCGGGCCCGCGACGGCGGCGAGGGACGCGGTGAGGCGTGCGCCGGGCCAGCCGGCGGCGTCGTCGAGCCGGGCCGAGGCCCAGCCGTAGCGCCGGTGGCGGGGCGACTTGTGGCCGACCATGGCGTCGAGGGTGTTCACGGCGCGGAACCCGAGGAGTCCGGGCACCCCGCCCACGGCCCCCCAGACCAGCGCCCCGACGACCGCGTCGGAGGTGTTCTCGGCGACCGACTCCACGACGGCACGCGCGATCCCGTCGGCGTCGAGCGCCTGCGGGTCCCGCCCGCACAGCCGCGGCAGCCGTGCCCGGGCCTCCTCGACGTCGCCGCTCTCCAGGGCGCGCCCGATGCCCCGGGCCTCGCGGGCGAGCGACGTGCCCCCGACGACGGCCCAGGTGGCGGCGCCGGTCAGGGCGACGGACGCGGTGAACGACGGACGGACGGCCCGCTCGGCGAGGACCCCGAGGGCGACGGCGCCGCCCGCACACACGGCGGTGTGCAGCGCGCCCCATCCGCGGTGGTCCCGCCAGAGCAGCCGTTCCACGGCTCCGGCCGCGCGCCCGAACACGGCGACCGGATGCCCGCGGCGGGGATCGCCGAGGAGCAGGTCACCGAGGAGGCCGGCGGCCGTGCCGTACGCGAAGACGCGATCGGCACGCATGTGCTCAGCCGGTCGTGGTGTCAGAGATCGTGGTGCGGAAGGGCGATCCGGTGGCGCACGAACGGCAGCCGAGCATGGCGGTATGTCCTCACTCAGGGTGTCCACGCCCTGGTTCGACGAGACCGGCGGCAAGAGTTCCTGGCTCCCGGGGAGTACTCCCCGGTGACAGTGGCGGGACCGCGCCGGATTCGCACCGGCTTCCTCTTCTGCCGCCGTACATGGCCCCGGCAGTCCACCACGTGCCCGGAAGGGCCGTCAACTGCCCATTGACCTGCGCGGGGAGAGTGTGCCGAGCCCCACAGGGCGGCATGGAGAAGGCTCCTGCCCGAACCTGTCGGGGAGGAGCCTTCCGGAAAGGGCTTCGGTCAGCCCTTGATCATGATCAGTTCGATCAGCCCTTGGCCATGATCAGGTGGATGCCGTACGCCACCGCCGCCGCGCAGCCGGCGAAGCACACGTAGGCACCGGTCAGCGCGAGGGCCGCGGAGTCGCCCTGCGCGACCGCCCGCTCGCGTCGCGACAGACCCGACACCCCGAGGGTGAACAGGGCCACGAGGCCGACGGCCACCGCGAGGCTGACACCGAAGACGGAGCCGATGGCTGCCCAGTCGATCTTCATCGTGATGATTCCTTACGTACCCGGGTGGCGTGGCTCAGACGGTGGCGGCCGGGTGAGTGGCCGGCTCGGCGGTGGCCTGGGCGGGCATCTTCGCCGTCAGGTCCTGGGCGGACACGGAGCCCACCGGGGGCGGCGTCACGGCGGCCATCGCCGTGGTCACCACACCGGCCGGCTCCTCGGTGCCGTTGACGTTGCTGCTGTCGACGACCTCGCGGCGGGAGAGCTTCCAGATCGCGGCGCTGGAGGCGACCAGGAAGACGGCGACGCCCGCGGTGCCCCAGTCGCCCAGGCCGGTCACGGTCTCGGCGAGCGCGCCGACCAGGGCGGCGGCCGGGAGCGTCAGCACCCAGGCGACGACCATGCGGGTCGCCGTGGACCAGCGGACCACACCGCCCTTGCGGCCGAGGCCCGCGCCCATCACCGAGCCGGAGACGACGTGCGTGGTGGAGAGGGAGAAGCCCAGGTGGGAGGAGGCCAGGATGGCCGTGGCCGCGCTGGTCTGGGCGGCGAAGCCCTGCTGCGGCTGGAGCTCGGTCAGGCCCTTGCCCATGGTGCGGATGATGCGCCAGCCGCCGAGGTAGGTGCCGAGCGCGATGGCGAGACCCGCGGAGAGGATGACCCACATCGGAGGGTTGGAGCCCGGGGCGATGGCGCCGCCGGCGACCAGGGCCAGGGTGATGATGCCCATCGTCTTCTGGGCGTCGTTCGTGCCGTGCGCGAGGGACACCAGGCCGGCGGAGGCGATCTGACCGGCGCGGTAGCCCTTGCGGGTGGCCTCGCCCTCGGCCTTCCTGCCGATCGTGTACGAGAGCCGGGTGGCGAGCATCGCCGCCAGACCCGCGACGACCGGGGCCGCGACCGCCGGGAGGAGGACCTTGGTGACGAGCTCGTCACCGTGGACGGCACCGAAGCCCGCCGAGGCGACGGTGGCGCCGACCAGGCCGCCCATCAGGGCGTGCGAGGAGCTGGAGGGGAGTCCGACCAGCCAGGTCAGCAGGTTCCAGAGGATCGCGCCGACCAGGGCGGCGAAGATGACCTCGGGACGGATGCCGGTCTCGTCGACGAGACCTTTGGAGATCGTGTTGGCGACCTCCACGGAGAGGAAGGCGCCCACAAGGTTGAGAGCGGCGGACATGGCCACCGCGACCTTGGGCTTCAGCGCACCGGTGGAGATGGTCGTGGCCATCGCGTTGGCGGTGTCGTGGAAACCGTTCGTGAAATCGAACGCGAGTGCGGTTATCACCACAATCGCGAGGATCAGCGAGAAGTTTTCCATTTACCCAGGCAATCGTTCGAGGTCATTGGCGCGTTGACCGTAAGGAACCTGAGTGAACGGAAGGTGAACTGGGTCGGGCGTCATGGTGTCACCAAGAGGGAGCCGCTGCTCCGCTTGCTCGTGGCGGCCCAGACGCCCCTTGGCTCAGTGTCCCGGGCGAACGATTTCGGCCGGTTCGGCGACCCGTCGAAGAGATCCTGGTCACCCGACAGGCTGCCGCGGCTCGCGTACAGCGTGTGGCCGTCCGGCGGTCAGGTGCCGCCGTCGCGTACGAAGTGTCGAATGACCGGCGGTCTTCGGCCAAGCGCTGCCCCGCCGGGGGACCGGCTGGCAAGATCACCGCATGGCTGAACAGAGGCGGGAACAGGCTGAACAGAGGCGGGAACAGAGGGACGTGAGCGGCGAGGAGGCACGCGCCTGGGAGGACCTGGTCGTCGCCGCACGTCGCACGGTGTCCGACGGGCTGGTCGTCGGCGCCTCGGGCAACGTGTCGGTGCGCGTCGGGGACACCGTGCTGGTCACGCCGTCGGGTGTGCACTACGACCGGCTGACCCCGGACGACGTGACCGGCGTCGACCTCGACGGCCGTCAGGTCCTCGGCCGCCTGGTCCCGACCAGCGAACTGCCCATGCATCTCGCCGTCTACCGGGCCACCGACGCGGGCGCGATCGTCCACACGCACGCCGTGCACGCCACGGCCGTCTCGACGCTCGTGCCCGAGCTCCCCTCCATCCACTACATGACCGGCGCCCTCGGCGGCCCCGTCCGGGTCGCCCCGTACGCGACCTACGGCACCGAGGAGTTGGCCGAGAACATGCTCCGCGCCCTTGACGACCGCTACGGCTGCCTCCTGGAGAACCACGGCACGCTCACCTACGGCGCCACCCTGGACCAGGCGTACGACCGCACGGCCCAGCTGGAGTGGATGTGCCGGGTGTGGCTGAAGGCATCCTCCCTGCCGGGCCGCACCCCGCATCTGCTGTCCCCGGCACAGGTAGCCGAGGCGGGCGAGCGCCTGCGCGCATACGGCCAGAAACCCTGACCACCGCCCCACTCGCGCCCCCGGCCGGGCTGATGACCTGTCTCCCCGCAGGGCTGCTCGTCTCTCCGCCGGGCCGCTGGCTCTCCCCGCGGGCGTCGCGCGCCCCGGGGCCGCTCACCCCCGTCGGGTCGGACTCGCCCGCCCCCCGCCGGGCTCGTTCGCCCCACCCGTCGGGCGGGACTCCCCGCTGGGCCTGTTCGCAGGGCGGCTCGCGCCTCTCGGCCGGGTCTGTTCGTCTTTCTGCCGGGCGGGCTGGCTCGCCTCGCGGGCGTCGCGTGCCCCTGAGGCCGCTCGCCCCCGGTCGGGTCGGCTCGCCCCCCCCGCCGGGTCGGCTCGCTCCCCCTCACCGGGCCCGCTCGTCTCCCCGCCGGGTCCGCTCGCCTCGCCGGGTCCGCTCGCCCCAGTCGCCAACCTCCGGTCCCGCTGGCCGGTGAGCGGGTCCGACCGGACACTGGACGGGTGCGCACAGTCAAAGTGGTGGCCGCCGGCGTCGCTGCGGCCCTGGTGGGCGCCGTGGCCGGCGTGCTCGCCGGACGACGGGCCAGCAATGCCGCGCTCAAGGCGCCCCCGGGCCGGCCGCTGCCGACCCAGCCCCGGCTCACCGTGCACGGCACGGGCCCGGGCCGGATCACCCTCACCCGCGACCTGGCCTCCCTGCACCCCGGCACCTACGGCCTCGCGGGCAACGGCACGCACGCCGTGGTCGGCCCCGTCCTGGAGTCCGCCGCGCACAGCGCCGACACCGTCGTACGCCGCCTGGAACGCGTCACGCACGGCAGCCTCCGGTCCGGCGACAAGGTCTGGCTGACCCCCAACGTGCACGTCGGCGACCCGGGCGCCGCCCTCGGCCTCGACCATGCCGACGTCGACGTGCCGGGCGAACTCGGTCGGCTGCCCGCCTGGTTCGTGCCCGGCGAGCGGGACACCTGGGTGATCCTCGTGCACGGGCTCGGCACCACCCGCGAGCTCCCCCTGAACGTCATGGAGTTCCTGCACCACCGACGGCTGCCCCAGCTCGCCCTCGCCTACCGCGGCGACCTCGGCGCACCCCCGTCCCCCGACGGGCTGAGCCACCTCGGCACGACCGAGTGGCGCGATCTGGACGCCGCGATCCGCTACGCCCTGCGCTACGGCGCCCGCCGCGTCGTCCTCCACGGCTGGTCCACCGGCGCCACCATGGCCCTGCGCGCCGCCGCGCACTCGCCGGTGCGCGAGCACGTGGCCGGCCTCGTCCTCGACTCGCCGGTGCTCAGCTGGGAAGGCACGCTGCGGTCCCTCGCCGCCGCCCGCCACATGCCTGGCCCCATGCTGCCCCTCGCGGTCCGGGCGGCCCAGGGCCGTACCGGCCCGCACGCCGACGTCCTGGCCGAGGCCGCGGACCCCCAGCGGCTCACGGTGCCGACCCTGATCATCCACGGGCCGGACGACGCGGTGGCCTCCTTCGACCTCTCCCGCCGCCTCGCCGACAGCCGCCCCGACCGGATCGCCCTGCACACCGTGCCGAACGCCCCGCACGGCGCCATGTGGAACGCCGACCCGGCGGAGTACGAGGAGCGGCTGCGCCGCTTCCTGACTCCGCTCATGTGACTCCTCCGCATCCGTGCGTCCGGAACCGCTGTCGAGGCACCTGACCCCGCCTCCGTTCACGGCCGTACGCCTGGCCTGAACACGCCTTCCGGGCCTCCTCGGGACCGCGTGCGTTGGCCAGCCCCGTCGCCCGCCGTGACATTCCGTTTGGGTTTTCGGACCGTCAACCGGAAGACTGCACCCGTGACGTCCCGTATCCCGCGCGACTCCAGGCTTCGACTCGTCCGACCGCGACCCCTGGCCGCCGCCCCCCGAGCGATGAACCAGCGGCCCGCGCGCCGCCCCGCACCCCGGCCGCCGGAGGGCACACCCGCCCCCGCCGAACTGGCCAGAATGGCACGCTCCGGCCTGTCCGGCGCCGTCCGTGTCGCCCTGTGGGCCGACGCCTCCCTCGGCCCCGGCCGGGACGGCGCCACCGACGACGGCAAGGCCACCCTCTCCCCGCAGACCGCCGAACGGGCGGCCGAAGACCTCGGCCTGACCGTCGCTCAGGTCAGCGCCGACTGGGACACCGCCCGGCTCGCCGGCCTCGTCGAGGTGCACGGCGGCATCGCCCGCCCCGGCTGGCGGCTGCACGCCTGGGACCGCGACGACAGCGCCGTACTGCGCGGCTGGGTCGCCCTCTTCGACGCCTGGTCGCTCGCCTGCCCGGAGCCCGCCGGCCACGAGGCCGCCGCCGTCTCCGAGGTGGTCTCGGCCATGCCCCAGGTGCTCTCCTTCCTCCAGCTGTCCGCCGGCCCGGTGCCCGTGGAGCAGCTCCTCGACCTGCTCCAGCAGCGGGTCACCGAACTGCGCACCGCCCGCTGCGAAGTGGCGTACGAGCCCGCTCCGGCGGCCCCCGCCGTGGTCGGCCCGGTGGCGACGGCGGCCGCGCTCACGAGCGCGGCCGCCCCCGCGGACGACGTCGCACCCGCGTCCGTGAGCCCCGTCGGCCCGGCGCCCACCGAGGACGCCCCGCTCGCCCCGCTCCTCGACTGGTCCCTGAACGCCCTCGCCTCCGTCGGTGCCCTCACCTACGGCGAGGGGCAGGCCACGCTCACCCCGCTCGGCAGCTGGGCGGTGTGGGTCAAGCTGGAGCAGATCTGCGTGGCCGCGCAGAGCCCCGCCGGGAACATCGAGCACGCGGCCGAGGACATGCTCCGCGGCTGCGCCCAACTGCGCCCCAACGCCGCCCGCGCCGAGTACCGCGCCTGGCTCGCCGCCCGCCCCGTCGGCAGCGCCGTCACCGAGCTCATCGAGGCCGCCCGCGGCGAGGACGCCCTGCTGCGCGGCCTGGCCTTCGAGGCGCTGCGCGTCGTCGGCGCCCCCGCCGAGCCCGACGTGCACGCCGTGCTGGACGAGCCGACGCTGCGGCCGTACGCCCTGCTGTGGCTGGCCGAGCACGAGGGCGTCGACCCCGAGGACGCCCACCAGGCCCTCACCCGCGAAGAGGCCACATGGCTGTGGGTGGACACGGCCGCCGCCGTCGCCGACCACGGCGAGGCGCCGCTGCTCGTACGGCACCTGGAGTCCGCGGTACAGCCCACCGTGCCCCAACTGCTGGACGAGGTGCGCGCGGTGGGGCACCCGCGCACTGTGCAGGTCCTGGTCGCCCTCGCGGCCGCCCACCCCGACCCGGCCCTGGCCAAGGCCGTGCGCCGCGCTGCCTTCCAGGTGCACACCGGGGGCTGAGCGGATCCACCCGGGCGGCGAGCCGGCGCGGTGGTCCGGCGTCCGTGAAGCGACGCCGGACCCGCCGGTACCGGCCCGAGGACCCCTCGATCAGGCCCGTATCTCGGGCGCGTACGTCCCGAAGCTCCAGATGTTGCCCTCGATGTCGCGGGCCATGTAGTCGCGGGAGCCGTAGTCCTGGTCCGTCGGCGGCATCAGGATCTCCACGCCGTGGTCCACGGCGTGCTGATGGTGGGCGTCGACGTCGTCCACGACGACGTACACCCCCGCGGGGCCCGCCTCCTTCATCACCGAGTCGAAGAGGCCGCCGCGGCCCTTGGAGCCGAGCATCACCGCGCCGTTGCCCTGCGCCAGCTCGGCGTGCAGCACCTTGCCGTCCTCGCCCTCGTACACCGACAGCTCGGTGAATCCGAAGGCCTCCGTGAGCTGCTTGATCGCCGCCCGTGCGTCCGCGTACAGAATCGTGGGGTACATGCTCGGCCGTCCGCCGCCCGTGTCCGTCATGCCGATCACTCCGTCGTGAGTCGTCGATGGGTCGTGAACTCGCTGGTCGTGAACTGGTGAAACCGAAGGTGGAGCAGGCGCGGAAGCCCGGGGAAGACCCCAGGAATCCGGCCCGCTGTTCAGTCTTCCACCCACCACTGACAACGCCTCGCGGACCGCCTCGCGGACGTCCTCGACCACCCCGCGGTGCGCCATCGCACACCCGCACGCAGATAAAGCGCTTGCATCGCCCCGCTAGAATCGGCCCATGGCCATTCTCCTCGCGCATTAGACGGCGGGACCGTCCTCAGCCGCCCTCCGTCCATTTCCCACGCCCTGGAGTCTGTCCGTGATCTCCGCCTCCGGCATCGAGCTGCGCGCCGGTGCCCGCATCCTCATCGAGAACGCCACCTTCCGCGTCGCCAAGGGCGACCGCATCGGCCTGGTCGGCCGCAACGGCGCCGGCAAGACCACCCTCACCAAGGTCCTCGCCGGCGAGGGCATCCCCGCCGGGGGCACCGTCACCCGCTCCGGCGAGGTCGGCTACCTCCCGCAGGACCCCCGCACCGGCGACCTCGACGTGCTCGCCCGTGACCGCATCCTCTCCGCGCGCGGGCTCGACGTACTGATCCGCAAGATGCGCGACAACGAGCAGCGCATCGCCAACGGCACGGGCGCCACCCGCGAGAAGGCCCTCAAGCAGTACGAGCGCCAGGAGACCGAGTTCCTCACCAAGGGCGGCTACTCCGCCGAGGCCGAGGCCGCGACCATCGCCGCCGCGCTCAACCTGCCCGACCGCGTGCTCGGCCAGCCCCTGCACACGCTCTCCGGCGGTCAGCGCCGCCGTATCGAGCTGGCCCGCATCCTGTTCTCCGACGCGGACACGCTGCTGCTCGACGAGCCCACCAACCACCTCGACGCCGACTCGATCATCTGGCTGCGCGACTACCTCAAGACGTACCGCGGCGGCTTCATCGTGATCTCCCACGACGTCGACCTGGTCGAGACGGTCGTCAACAAGGTCTTCTACCTGGACGCCAACCGCTCCCAGATCGACGTCTACAACATGGGCTGGAAGCTCTACCAGCAGCAGCGCGAGGCCGACGAGAAGCGCCGCAAGCGCGAGCGCGCCAACGCCGAGAAGAAGGCCGCCGCCCTGCACTCGCAGGCCGACAAGATGCGCGCCAAGGCGACCAAGACGGTCGCCGCCCAGAACATGGCCCGCCGCGCGGACAAGCTCCTGTCGGGGCTGGACGCCGTCCGCCAGTCCGACAAGGTCGCCAAGCTCCGCTTCCCCGAGCCCGCGCCCTGCGGCAAGACCCCGCTGACCGCCGAGGGCCTGTCGAAGTCGTACGGCTCGCTGGAGATCTTCACCGACGTCGACCTGGCCATCGACAAGGGCTCCCGGGTCGTCATCCTCGGCCTCAACGGCGCCGGCAAGACCACCCTGCTGCGGCTCCTCGGCGGCGTCGAGCGGCCCGACACCGGTTCGGTCGTCCCCGGTCACGGCCTCAAGCTCGGCTACTACGCCCAGGAGCACGAGACCCTCGACCCCGAGCGCACGGTCCTGGAGAACATGCGCTCGGCCGCGCCCGACATGGACCTCGTCGAGGTCCGCAAGGTGCTCGGCTCCTTCCTGTTCTCCGGCGACGACGTCGACAAGCCCGCCGGTGTGCTGTCCGGCGGTGAGAAGACCCGGCTCGCGCTGGCCACCCTGGTGGTGTCCTCCGCCAACGTCCTGCTCCTCGACGAGCCGACCAACAACCTCGACCCGGCCAGCCGTGAGGAGATCCTCGGCGCGCTGCGCACCTACAAGGGCGCCGTCGTCCTCGTCACCCACGATGAGGGTGCCGTGGAGGCGCTCCAGCCAGAGCGGATCATCCTGCTGCCGGACGGCGTCGAGGACCTGTGGGGCGCGGACTACGCGGATCTCGTCGCCCTGGCTTGATCGAATGTGTGATCCACGCGTATGGATCATTCGGCCGAGCCGTGATCCATCATCTGTGTGAGATCTCCTCGTATTGAGGTGTGTCCTCCGACCATGAGGCGGCCGATCCCTTTCACCCCAAGGGATCGGCCGTTTCGCGTCCCTGACCTGCCGCTTCCCGGAACAACCCGTTCGGCCCCCGCGGCGCCCTGCCCCGGAAGCCTCAATTCCGTATGTGGGGATGCGCTCCCGTCGTCACATCCGGGTCGTACGGACCTTGCCGAATGGGTGGCCATCCCGCCCCGGAGGGGTGATCATGAGGGGACCAGAGCGCACTTCCCATGAGGAGGCACGGGTGGCCGAGACTCTGAAGAAGGGCAGCCGGGTGACCGGCGCCGCGCGCGACAAGCTCGCGGCAGACCTGAAGAAGAAGTACGACTCCGGTGCGAGCATCCGGGCGCTGGCCGAGGAGACCGGCCGCTCGTATGGCTTCGTGCACCGGATGCTCAGTGAGTCGGGCGTCACGCTTCGCGGACGTGGCGGAGCGACCCGGGGCAAGAAGTCCGCATCGTCCTGACCCCGGGCGGCCCATCGGCTTCGATGGTGGCCACCCGGTCGTTCGTCCCGACGTCTTCTTGAGGCAAGCCCTTAAGGGGACCTGGGGACAGACCAGATCGACCGGGTGGTTACTGTGCAGTCACTTCTGCATGCCTGCGTCACGTACGGCATGCGTCATGACCGCACTCATCGGAGGCGCCCCATGGCTTCGCCCGAGCAGGACCGCACCGCCGTACTCGACCAGGACGGCGTACGCCTCACCGCCGACGACGCGCTCGCCACGGTGACCCTGACCAACCCGGCCAAGCGCAACGCCCAGAGCCCTGCCCTGTGGCGCACGCTGGCCGAGGTCGGGCGGCTGCTGCCGGGCTCCGTCCGCGTCGTGGTGCTGCGGGGCGAGGGCAAGTCCTTCTCCGCCGGGCTGGACCGGCAGATGTTCACCCCGGAGGGGATCGAGGGCGAGCCGACCTTCACCGACATCGCGCGCCTGGACGACGCCGAACTGGACGCGACGATCGCCGGGTTCCAGGGTGCGTTCTCCTGGCTGCGGCGGAACGACCTCGTGTCCATCGCCGCCGTCCAGGGGCACGCCATCGGCGCGGGCTTCCAGCTGGCGCTCGCCTGCGACCTGCGCGTCGTCGCCGATGACGTGCAGTTCGCCATGCGCGAGACCAGCCTGGGCATCGTGCCCGACCTCACCGGCACGCACCCGCTGGTGAACCTGGTCGGATACGCCCGGGCGCTGGAGATCTGCGCCACCGGCCGGTACGTACAGGCCGAGGAGGCCGTGCTGTCCGGACTGGCCAACCTGGCCGTCCCGGCCGCCGAACTCGACGCCGCGGCACGGGACCTGGCCGAGGCGATCCTCGCCGCGCCCCGCGACGCCGTCGTGGAGACCAAGGCCCTGCTGCGCGGGGCGGCGAGCCGCACTTTCGAGGAGCAGTGCACCGCCGAGCGCCAGGCCCAGGCCCGCCGACTGCGGGACTTGGCGGGCATCGGCGAGTGAGCGGTGCGCCTGGGGGCGTGAGCAGGGCCGCGGCTGGCTGAGCGTGGCGTGGGACCGGGCGGTCAGCTCACCGTCGTCACCAGGACGGCCGCCGTCGGGCGGTCGTCCAGTGTGTCCGTGAGTGCCGCGCGGATCTGCCGGGCCACGTCCACGGCCCGGCGGTCCCCGGACACCGCCACCTCCACGCGCACGTGGCGGGAGGGCAGCGCGGTCTCCGTGCGCCAGGTGTCCTCGACGTGCACCGCCCGGCCCAGTCCGCCCAGGGTGCCGGTCAGATGGGTCACGCCGGGGACGCCGAGCGCCACCTCGGCCGCCCGCGTCTCGTACGGGGTGGTGGCCTCGCGTGCCCGCGGCGGCTCCGGTGAGCGGACCGCCTCGGGCTGCGTCTGCTCGTCCAGCAGCTCGGTCACCCGCAGGTCCACTTCGGCGACCGTGAGGCCGAGGAGTTCGTCCGCCGCCGTCGACAGGGCCGTGCGCAGCCGGTTCGCCGCCGCCGGCAGGGGCTCGGCGGCCGTGGCCGCGAAGTCCGCCGTCAGCCGCAGCGGCCCCGGCGGGAGCGCGCTCGGCGGCGCCGGTACGACGGGGTCGCTCACGTCCTCCGGGTCGGCGAGGCCGATCCGGAGCGCGCCCAGGCGCACGCCCGGCACAGCCGCCACCGCGCGCCGCAGCACCGCTTCGGCCGCCCCCTCCGTGATCCAGGCGCCGTCTCGCGGTCCACCGAGCGGAAGCACCCTGCCCAGCGCCAGTTGATCCCGTACCGCCTGTGTCCATCGGTCCGCCGTCATTGCTCCAGCCTGCCCCATCTTGGCGCAGGATGCGCCAACCGCACTTACCGTGGTCAAAGGACGACGATCGCGAAGGGACGTACGGCGATGAGCGACATGAGGGAGCCGAACCCCACCACCTCCCCGGACGAGACGGAGCCTGGGCTGCAGACCCGTAAGCCCACCCGGCGCGGCGGCGGCGACCCCGCGAGCCGCGGGCGGACGACCATCGCCGACGGCGTCGTGGAGAAGATCGCCGGGCTGGCGGCGCGGGACGTCATGGGCGTTCACGCGATGGGCGGCGGACTGAGCCGCACGCTCGGCGCCGTGCGCGACCGGGTGCCCGGCGGGTCCACCAAGTCCGTGACGCGCGGAGTGAAGGCCGAGGTCGGCGAGAAGCAGACCGCGCTCGATCTGGAGATCGTCGTGGTCTACGGCGTGGCGATCTCCGACGTCGCGCGCGCGGTACGGGAGAACGTGATCGCGGCCGTCGAGCGGATGACCGGGCTCGAGGTCGTCGAGGTCAACATCGCGGTGAGTGACGTCAAGTTGCCGGAGGAAGAGGAAGATGAGGAGCCGGAGCCCCGCATCCAGTGACGCTCCGACGAGTGGACAACCTGCGGCTGAGAGCCTGAGGAGGACGGCATGAACATGGCCGTGGTCGGCATGATCGCCGGAATGCTGCTGGGCTTCGCCGGGTACTTCGGCGGGTTCGGCGCGTTCGTTCTGGTGGCGGCGCTGGGCGCCATCGGGTTCGTCGTCGGCCGATTCATCGAGGGGGAATGGGAGTTGGGTGACTTCTTCCATGCCCGCGAGCACAAACGCGACCGGCGCCCATGACGTCCGTCCGCGGTGGGGCCGGTGAGACGACCGGCGCACCGTCCGTCGTCATGCCCGGTGAGCGCGGTGCCACCCGCATCCCCGACCGGGTCGTCGCGAAGATCGCCGCGCAGGCGGCGCGCGAGGCGCTCGGATCGCTGCCGCCGGACGCCGCGCCGCCGCACGCGACCGTGGTCGTACGCCGCAAACCCGTCACCGCCGTGGAGCCGGGAGCCCCTCACGAATCGGCACGGGTGAGCATCCATCTCGACCTGGAATACCCGAGCGACATCGCGGGCCGCTGCGCCGCCGTGCGTCGTCACGTCACCGAGCGGGTAAGCGCGTTGGTGGGCATGGAGGTACCGGAGGTCGCCGTCCGGGTGGAGCGTCTGCATCCGGTGCCGGCGCACGGCGCGCTACACGGGAGGACGCGATGAGCGAGTCCCAGGGCACCGAGAGAACCGAGAACAGCACACAGCGGCTGCCGGTCATGGAGAAGGGGGCCGGTCCCGAGCTGGACCAGTCGTCCTCCGCCGCGGCCTACGGCCCGCCGCACACGGTGGACGGCGAGGGCGGCGGCAACCGCCGCTTCTGGTCCGCGCGGCGCGTTCCCGCGGGCATCGTCGCGCTGCTGATCCTGCTCGGCGCGGGCGTCTTCCTGTACGACATCGCGGCCGTACGGGCCGGGCGGCCCGCCCTGGCCTGGCGCCGCGAACTGGCCGGCCAGCTCGCCCAGCGTCCACTGGACGACCTGTGGGTGCTGATCGGCGCGGGCGTCACCGTCGCCCTCGGCCTGTGGCTGCTGCTCCTCGCGCTCACGCCCGGAGTGCGGGCCCTGCTGCCGATGCGGCGCACGCACACCGACGTCCGCGCCGGGCTGCATCGGGTCGCGGCGGGCCAGGTGCTGCGCGACCGGGCCATGGAGGTCGCGGGCGTGCGGTCGGTGCGGGTGCGCATGAGACGGCGCAAGGCCGACGTCCGCGCGCTCGCGCACTTCCGGGAACTCGACGAGGTACGCGCCGACTTGGACGTGTCGCTCGCCGAGGCGGTCCGCGGGCTGGGGCTCGTCAAGCCTCCCGCGCTGTCGGTACGGGTCGCCCGGCCCGGACGGAAGGGGTGAGCGCGGTGCTCAGGACCGTCAACCGTGTGCTGATCGGACTCGTCGGGCTGCTGCTGGTCGTCCTCGGCGGCTCGGTGCTGGCCGTGGGCCTGGGCGTGCGGCCGCCCGCCTGGTGGATCCACACCGGGCGCGACGACGTCCTGCTGAGCGCCGCCGAGCGGACGCGGTGGCAGAGCACCGGCTGGTGGTGGCCGGTGGTCCTCGCCGCGCTCGCGATCCTCGCGCTGCTCGCGCTGTGGTGGTTGGTCGCGGTGCTGCGCCGGCGCCGGCTGGCCGAGGTGCTCGTCGACACCGGCGACGGCGCGGGCGCGCTGCTGCGCGGCCGCGCCCTGGAGAACGCCCTGTCCGACGGGGCGACACGGCTGGACGGCGTGACCTACGCCAAGACCAGCCTGACGGGCCGGCGCGGCGCCCCGAGGGCCCGCCTGTGGCTCCTGATGGAACCGGACGTCGACCCCGGCACGGTCCTGCACGAACTCTCCACCCAACCCCTGACCCACGCCCGCACCTCGGCAGGCTTGTCCAACCTCCCGACGGAGGTCCGCCTGAGGGCAGGCAAGCATCGCGCGGAACGGGTGAGTTGACGCGGTAGCGGCCGGTTCGCGACCGGGCGTCTCGGACCCGTGTCGTATCCCGCCGTCGCCTGGCACCGGAGGCGGCGGCCGGTGACAGGTCGGCCCATGCCCGCCCCGCGCTTCGACGCTCCCGGCCTGGGCTCGCCTCAGGGTGGTCCGCGCCGCGGGGAACGGGTGAGCTGTCGCGGCCCCCGGTCGGTTTGCGACCGGGCGTATCGGACCCGTGTCGTATCCCGCCGTCGCCTGGCACCGGAGGCGGCGGCCGGTGACAGGTCGGCCCATGCCCGCCCCGCGCTTCGACGCTCCCGGCCTGAGCTCGCTTCGGGGTGGTCCGCGCCGGACGGAGTGTTCCGCCCACCCGTCCCGCGTCACCTCACCCCGTTCAGAAGCCGTGCCGCATGCCGCCGTCCACCGGGACCATGAGCCCCGTCAGATAGGACGCCGCCGGGGAGAGCAGGAACGCGGCCACGCGGCCGAACTCGTCCGGGGTGCCGTAGCGGCGCAGCGGGATGCGGGCCTCGTTGGCCGCGCGGGTGACCGCCGGGTCGGCGGACAGGGCGTCCAGTTCGCGCACCCGGTCGGTGTCGATGCGGGCCGGAAGCAGCCCCACCACGCGGATGCCGCCCGGGCCCAGCTCGTCCGCGAGCGACTTGGCGAACCCGGCGAGTCCCGGCCGCAGTCCGTTGGAGATGGTCAGCCCCGGGATCGGCTCGTGCACCGAGCCCGACAGCACGAAGCCGATGACCCCGCCCGCCCCCAGCTCCGCGGCCGCCGCGCGGGCCAGCCGTACCGCGCCCAGGAACACCGACTCGAACGCCGTACGCCACTGCTCGTCCGTGTTGTCGGCGACGAAGCCGGCCGGCGGGCCGCCGACGCTGATGAGGATGCCGTCGAAGCCGCCGAAGTGCTCGCGGGCGGCCTCGATCAGCCGCGCCGGAGCCTCGGGGTCGGCGTTCTCGACGGCCAGTCCGGCCGCGTTCGGGCCCAGTTCGGCCACCGCCTCGGCGACCCGCTCGTCGTCCCGTCCGGTGATGACCACCTTCGCGCCGTCGGCGACGAGCTGGCGCGCGGCGG
This sequence comes from Streptomyces sp. V3I7, assembly GCF_030817495.1. Classification (NCBI taxonomy): domain Bacteria; kingdom Bacillati; phylum Actinomycetota; class Actinomycetes; order Kitasatosporales; family Streptomycetaceae; genus Streptomyces; species Streptomyces sp. V3I7. The sequence goes on along the minus strand of NZ_JAUSZK010000001.1, from coordinate 1,442,531 downwards.
CGTTGCCCAGTCCGCGCGTGGCCCCGGTGACGACGTACACCCGGTCCTTCAGTCCAAGATCCATGGTGCCTATCCTGCCTTGTCGCCCCCGAACAGGGCGAGGGCCGTGTTCACCAGGCCGATATGACTGAACGCCTGCGGGAAGTTGCCGAGTTGGCGCCCGGACACCGGGTCGTACTCCTCGGCCAGCAGCCCCACGTCGTTGGTCAGGCCCACCAGGTGCTCGAACAGCTCCCGCGCCTCCTCGGTGCGGCCCGTCAGATGCAGCGCGTCCGCGAGCCAGAACGAGCAGGCGAGGAAGGCACCCTCGCTGCCCGGCATGCCGTCGACGGGCGGATCGTCGGTGGTGTAGCGGCGCACGAGCCCGTCGTGGCCCAGCTCCGCGCGCACCGCGTCCACCGTGCCGACCATGCGCGGATCGCCCGGCGACAGGAAGCCGAAGCGCGGAAGCAGCAGCAGGGCGGCGTCGAGGGTGCGCGAGCCGTAGTACTGCGTGAAGGTGTTCCGCTCGGGGTCGTAGCCCTTCTCGCACACCTCCCGGTGCACCTCGTCGCGCATCGCCCGCCAGCCGTCCAGGTCGCCCGCCAGCTTCGGGTACGCCTCCAGCGTCCGTACGGCCCGGTCGGCGGCCACCCACACCATCGCCTTGGAGTGCACGAAGTGGCGCCTGCCGCCCCGCACTTCCCACAGGCCCTCGTCCGGCTGCCGCCACGCCGATTCGAGGAACGTCATCAGGGCGCGCTGCATGTTCCACATGTGCGGCTTGGTCGAGAGTCCCGAAGTGCGAGCCAGCCACAGGGAGTCCATGACCTCGCCGTACACGTCCAGCTGGAGCTGGTTCACGGCGCCGTTGCCGATGCGTACGGGCGTGGAGCCGGCGAAGCCGGGCAGCCAGGGCACCTCGCACTCGGGCAGCCGGCGCTCGCCGGACAGTCCGTACATGATCTGGAGGTCGGCCGGGTCGCCCGCGACCGCGCGCAGCAGCCAGTCCCGCCAGGCCTCGGCCTCCTTGTGGTAGCCGGCCGAGAGCAGGGCTTCGAGGGTGAGTGTGGAGTCCCGCAGCCAGCAGTAGCGGTAGTCCCAGTTGCGTACGCCGCCGAGCTCCTCGGGCAGCGAGGTGGTGGCCGCGGCGACGATGCCGCCGGTCGGGGCGTAGGTGAGGGCCTTGAGTGTGATGAGGGAGCGGACGACCGCGTCCCGGTACGGGCCGTCGTAGTCGCAGTGGGACGCCCAGCGCCGCCAGTCCTTGACGCTGGTGTGCAGCGCGTGGAACGGATCGACCAGCGGCGGCCGGGCCTCGTGCGAGGGGTGCCAGGTGAGGACGAACGCCACCTTCTCGCCCGGCTCGACGGTGAACTCCGAGTGCGTGCCGAAGTCCTCGCCCCAGGTGCGCACGGCGGGTTCGCTGCGCAGCCACACCGAGTCCGGACCGGCGACGGCGACCCGGTGGCCGCCGGACTTGCGCATCCACGGGGTGATCGAGCCGTAGTCGAAGCGGAGGCGGAGCGTGCTGCGCACGGTGACGCGCCCGCTGAGGCCCTTGACGACGCGTACGACGTCGGGGCTGTGCTCGCGCTGCGGCATCAGGTCGGTGACCCGGACCGAGCCGTCGGAGGTCTCCCACTCGGTGTCGAGCACGAGGGTGTCGTCGCGGTAGGCCCGGCGCGTGCAGACGTCCGCGCCCGCGGGGGCGATCCGCCAGTGGCCGCTCTCCTCGTCGCCCAGGATCCGGGCGAAGCAGGAGGCGGAGTCGAAGCGTGGCAGGCACAGCCAGTCGATGGACCCGTCCTTGCCGACCAGGGCCGCCGTCTGTTCGTCGCCGATAAGGGCGTAGTCCTCGATGCGGGGATGCACGGGGTTTCGGGTTCCCGGCAGGGGGGCGGGGCAATCAGGGTGCGGCCGGGTGGGTTCAGGAGCGGGTGCGGAGCGGCGGTCTCACGCGTCTCACGCCGTCGCGGGCTCGGTCTCCGGCGTCGCCTGCTCGGTGAGGGCCGCCTCGGCTCGGTCGCGGAGCTCACGGCGTACCAGGAACCACCAGCCGACCGGGACGCACGCGGCGAACAGCCACCACTGGATCATGTACGCGTAGTTCAGCGGGGCGTCCTCGCTGCCGGGGTCGGAGATCTGCTCCGGGGTGCTGCCCTTCGGCTGGGGCGCCGTCTGCTCGACGTAGCCGCCGAGCACCGGGGTGGCGAGCCGCCGTGCCTGCTCCTCGCTGTTGATCAGCATGATCTGCCGGTCGGGCAGGCCCCGGACGTTCTTGATGCCGCTGGCCGCGGTCGTCTCGTCGGCCATCAGCCGGCCCGTGATGGTCGTCCGGCCGGCGGGCGGCGCGGGGACCTTCGGGAAGGCGGTCTGCGCGCCGGTCGCGGGGATCCAGCCGCGGTTGACCAGCAGCACCTTGCCGTCCGTCAGGACGAGCGGGGTCAGGACGTGGAAGCCGACCTTGTCGTCGACGTTGACGCGGCGCCGGACGACGACCTCCCGCGCGGTGTCGAAGGTGCCCGTCGCGGTGACGGTGTGGTACTTCTCGGCGCTGGTCACGGCGTGGCCGGGGGAGGTCAGCCGCTCCACGGGGACCGGCTTCGCGTGCAGGGCGTCCGAGACGAGCTGGTTGCGGGCGGTGCGCGTCTCGTACCGGTGCTGCTGCCAGAAGCCCAGCAGGATCATCGTCGGGATCAGCGCGATCGCGACGAGGGTCAGGATCACCCACTGGCGGGTCAGCAGGAAACGGAAGCGGTGCACCCCACGACGGTACAACTCGGTCGTGGGGTGCATTCGGGCGGGTACGGGCTCACACCCGGTCGACGATCCCGGTCTTCCCGGCCTCGCGCGCGCAGTGGGCGCCGCAGTACCACTGGCCGTCGGCCTCCACTCCCTGGCCGATGATCTGGACGTCGCAGTGCTCGCAGACCGGGGCCATGCGATGGATCGCACAGGAGAAGCAGTCGAAGACGTGCACCGCGCCCTGCGCGTGCACCTCGAAGGTCATTCCGTACTCATTGCCGCATACTTCGCATTTCGCCATGCGCCACAGGGTGAGCGGCGGCCGCCGCGCGGGCGAGCGGCACGCCGGGCGGACCGCCCGGCAATCACCCGTCCGGGCACCCGGGGAGGCGCCTTCGTCCCGTCACTCCCGGGGCGCGCCCGCGCCGTCGCCCGCCGCGGGCTCGACGTCGGCGAGGAGCTGTCCGAAGGCCGCCTCGTCGACCACCGGGGTGCCGAACTGCCGCGCCTTGGCCGCCTTCGAGGTGCCCGAGTCGGGGTCGTTGGTGACCAGCAGGCTGGTCAGCCGGGACAGGCTCGTCGCGACGTGCAGCCCGGCCTCGGCCGCCCGGTCCTCCAGCAGTTCGCGGTCCACCGACGTGTCCCCGGAGAACGCGACCCGCATGCCCTGCTTGAGGCGCGCGCCCTCCTCGTACCGGCCCGGGTTGGGGTAGGGGCAGGCCGGCCGCTTGCGGCCCGCGCGCCAACTGCTCGGCCGGTAGCCGCCGTAGCCGCCGTGTTCGCCGCCGGCCTGGCGGCCGATCCGTGGCGCGGGCCGGTCGCTCCACTCCGTCAGCGGGCGGCACTCCAGCAGCGGCAGCCGTACGTTGCCCGCCGCCGCGGCCCGCAGGCTCGGCTGGAACGCCTCCGCCAGCACGCGCGCGTCGTCCAGCGCGTGGTGCGCCTGGCGCTGGACGACGCCGAAATGCGCCGCCAGTGACTGGAGCTTGTGGTTGCGCAGCGGCAGGCCCAGCTCCTTGGAGAGCGCGATGGTGCACAGCCGCTGCCGCACCGGCGCCTCGCGCTCGGCGCGCGCGTACTCGCGGGCGATCATCTGCCAGTCGAAGACGGCGTTGTGCGCGACGAGTACCCGGTCCGCCAGCCGCGCCGCGAACTCCTCGGCGATGTCCGCGAAGAGCGGCGCGCCTTCCAGCGTCTCGCTCGTCAGACCGTGGATCCACACCGGACCCGGGTCGCGCTCCGGATTGACCAGCGTGTACCAGTGGTCCTCGACCTCGCCGCGCGCGTCCAGCCGGTAGACGGCCGCGGAGATGATCCGGTCGTGCCGGGCCAGGCCGGTGGTCTCGACGTCAACGACCGCGTACCCCTTCGGGTACGCGGCCGGCCACTGGGTGGGCGAGGTCGCTGCGGTCGTGTCTTCGAGCATGGTCACTGAGGATACGGGCCATGACTGACAGCCCCGTTCCGGAGGGCTCCCGCCGACTGCCGCCCGCGCGCAGGGAATTGGGGTTAATGTCCGCTAGTGTGCCAATTGGGTGGTACGGGTGGAGTGGCGCCCGGGGTGGGCGGTTGTGCGATCCTCCCTCCCGTGACCGAACCAACCCATGCCGAGGCCCACGGCGGCGCGCTCGGCTCCAGGCTCAACTGGCTGCGGGCCGCCGTCCTCGGCGCGAACGACGGCATCGTGTCCACCGCCGGCATCGTCGTCGGCGTGGCCGGGGCCACGGACGACCGGGCCGCCCTGCTCACCGCAGGCCTCGCCGGACTGCTCGCCGGATCGATGTCGATGGCGACCGGGGAGTACGTGTCCGTCTCCACCCAGCGCGACTCCGAGAAGGCCGCCCTCGCCATGGAGCGGCGCGAGCTGAAGGAGCAGCCCGAGGCCGAACTGGAGGAGCTGACCGACCTCCTGGAGGAGCGTGGCCTGTCCCGGGACGTGGCGCGGGAGGCCGCCGTCCAGCTCACGGAACGGGATGCGCTGAAGGCCCACGCGCGCGTGGAGCTCGGTATCGACCCCGACGAGCTGGCCAACCCGTGGCACGCCGCCTGGGCGAGCTTCCTCGCCTTCACCATCGGCGCCCTGCTGCCCCTGCTCGCGATCGTGCTGCCGCCGGCCTTCGTACGGCTGCCGGTCACCGTGGGCTCCGTCCTCGCCGCGCTCGTCCTCACCGGGTGGAGCAGCGCGCGCATGGGAGCGGCCAAGCCGGGGCGGGCGGTGCTGCGCAACGTGGCCGGCGGCGCGCTGGCCATGGGGGTCACCTACGCCGCGGGGACGCTGCTGGGAGCGGCCGGCGTCTAGCTCCGGCCGCGCGGGCGGGCGTACTTGTTGGTAACAGCGTCTGGCCGTGGCCGACCGGTGGTTCTACGGTGCACCCATGCCGAACCTGCCGGACGTCGTGCTCTGGTCGATACCCGCCTTCGTGGTGCTCACCGTCGTCGAGATGATCGGCGTCCGGCTCGATCCCGACGAGGACGCCGCCGGGTACGCGGCCAAGGACGCCGCCACGAGCTTCTCCATGGGGCTCGGCAGCCTGTTCTTCGACGCCCTGTGGAAGATCCCGGTCGTCGCCCTCTACACGGCGGTCTACGCCCTCACGCCCCTGCGCGTGCCGCTGCTGTGGTGGACCTTCCCGCTGATGCTGCTCGCGCAGGACTTCCTCTACTACTGGTCCCACCGCGGCCATCACGTCGTCCGCATCCTGTGGGCCTGCCACGTCGTCCACCACTCCAGCCGGAAGTTCAACCTCACGACCGCCCTGCGCCAGCCCTGGACGAGCCTCACGGTCTGGCCGTTCTACGTCCCGCTCGTCGCCGTTGGCGTGCACCCGGCCGCCCTCGCCTTCTGCTCCTCCGTCAACCTCGTCTACCAGTTCTGGATCCACACCGAACGCATCGACAAGATGCCCCGCTGGTTCGAGTACGTCCTCAACACCCCCTCGCACCACCGCGTCCACCACGCCTCCCAGGGCGGCTACCTCGACCGCAACTTCGGCGGGATGCTGATCGTCTGGGACCGGCTCTTCGGATCGTTCGTGAACGAGGTGGAGCGTCCCGTCTACGGGTTGACCAAGAACATCAACACGTACAACCCGATCAAGGTCGCCACGCACGAGTACGTCTCCATCGTCAAGGACCTCAAGTCGGCGACCAGCTGGCGCGAACGCGCGGGCCGGGTGTTCCGGGGGCCCGGCTGGGAACCGGCTCCCGCGCGCGAGCGGACGGCGCCCGCCGAGGGGGCCGCGGTCGTCTGAGCGGGCGGCTTCCGCTGGTCCGGGGCACCCTCCGCGCGCGGGGCGCGACGGGGGCGGCGTACCGTGAAGGGCGCCCGGCCGCCCGCCGGGCGCCTCGCACGAGACACAGCACCAGAAGGACCCGCCATGCGCGCCACCACCATCCACGCCCCGTTCGACATGCGCGTGGAGGACGTGCCCGAGCCCATGGTGCAGCTGCCCACGGACGCCGTGGTCCGGGTGCTGCGCGCCTGCATCTGCGGCAGCGACCTGTGGGCGTACCGCGGTGAGGCGGCCCGCCGGCCGGGACAGCGCATCGGCCACGAGTTCCTCGGCGTGGTCGAGGAGACCGGCTCCGACGTGAGCACCGTCCGGCGCGGTGACCTGGTGGTCGCCCCCTTCATGTGGTCCGACGGCGTCTGCGACTACTGCCGCGAGGGCCTGACCACCTCCTGCGAGCACGGCGGCTTCTGGGGCTCCGTCGGCTACGACGGCGGCCAGGGCGAGGCGGTGCGCGTGCCGTTCGCCGACGGCACCCTCGTCCAGCTGCCCAAGGACGCGGCCTCCGACGAGCACCTGCTGTCCTCCCTGCTGACCCTCTCCGACGTCCTCGGCACCGGCCACCACGCCGCCCTCGCCGCGGGCGCCCGCCCCGGCGCCACGGTCGCCGTCGTCGGTGACGGCGCCGTCGGCCTGTGCGCGGTGCTCGCCGCCAAGAGGCTCGGCGCCGAGCGGATCATCGCGCTGGGCCGCCACCAGGTCCGCACCGACATCGCCCGCCGCTTCGGCGCCACCGACGTCGTCGCCGAGCGCGGGGACGCCGCCGTCGAGGCGGTGCGCGAGCTCACCCGCGGCCAGGGCGCGCACGGCGTCGTCGAGGCCGTCGGCACCGAGCAGTCCATGCGGACGGCCGTCAACATCACCCGTGACGGCGGCGGCATCGGCTTCGTCGGCGTCCCGCACGGCAGCGGCACCGGCCTCGACCTCGGCGTCATGTTCGACCGGAACATCGCCCTGCGCGGCGGCGTCGCCCCGGTCCGCACGTACATCCCCGAGCTGCTGCCCGACATCCTCGACGGCACCATCGACCCCTCGCCGGTCTTCGACATGACGGTCGGCCTGGAGGGCGTCCCGGACGGCTACAAGGCGATGGACGAGCGCACGGCGCTCAAGGTCCTGGTCACCAACGGCTGATCAGGACCAGCGGATCGCCCCGGCAGAGCCGTCAGCACTCTCGACACCGTGACCACCGCCCCGAGGACGAACACTTCGGCGCGCGCGGGCGCGTACGCGGCCGGAGGGTCGGGGGATGCGGCCAGCGGGTCGGGGGATGCGGCCCAGCCGGAGCCGACACAGGCCGCCGAGGTCGATCTGGCCGAGGAGGGTGGGCGCCAGGTTGCCGGTCGCCATGACCGACGCGAGCCGGACCTCGGCGAGGAAACCGGCGGCGGCCGCGTGCGGGGCCCGGTCGCGGGGAAGGCCGGGCGCCGGGCCGGGCAGCCGGCGGGCGAGCCGGCTCACGCACAGCTTGCCCGCCGGGACGCACAGCGCCGCGAACAGCACCGTGCGCAGCAGGGGCATTCCGCCGGTGCCCGGGGCCGCCGCGGCCTCCCCGGTGGCGTGCAGTGCCGCGGACGGCCCCGGAACGGGGCGCCGAGGCCAGGCGGCTGTCCGCGCTCGCGCCGCGCGCTTCCGCGGCCGGTCGTGTCGACGTCGCCCCGGGATCCTCGCCGGCATCCGCGAACCGGGGCAAGTCCCGGAAGATGCGCCGACGTTGGGATCACACCGTGGCCTCACGTCCAGCGCGATGCGTCCGTCCCCCACGGTACTGGCGGTCGCGCCCAGTCGACCGGGGCGCCCGTGAAGGACACCGGCGGCAGCGCGTACCGCAGCCGTCCGAGCGCGCTGTCCCGCTCGGCGAGCCAGGGGGCCGCCGCCTCGTACGGTGCCCCGCTCACCGTATGCACGGGAGCGCCGTCCGTCAGCCACGCCGCCGTCCGCGCCAGCGCCAGCCGTACGAGGCGGCCGTGCCCGTCGTACGACCGCTCCGTCAGCGCCCGCAGCACGGCCGCCGCCAGCAGATAGCCCGTGCCGTGGTCCAGAGCCTGCGCGGGCAGCGCGCCCGGCTCACCGGCCGAGCCCTCGACCGCCGCGATGCCGGTCGCGACCTGCACCAGGCTGTCGAAGCCCCGCCGCTCGCCCCACGGCCCGTACGCACCCCACGCCGACACCTGCGCCACCACCAGCCCCGGCCGCCGCTCGGCCAGCGCCTCGGGGGAGAGCCCGAACCGGTCAAGGGCGCCCGGCCGGTAGCCGGTGACCACGACGTCCGCCGCGGCCAGCAGCTCCTCGAAGGCGGCGTGGTCCGTGGTGAGGTCCAGCCGGGCCGAGCGCTTGCCGAAGCCGGTGTCCGCGTGCTGATCGGGGAGTTCGGGCAGCCAGGGGGCGTCCACGCGCAGCACGTCCGCGCCGAGCAGGGCGAGCGTGCGCGTGGCGACGGGGCCCGCGAGGACGCGGGTCAGATCCAGGACGCGCAGCCCGGCCGCGGGCAGCAGGGGAGAGGCGTCCACGGGAGGGAGCGCCCGCGCGCGGGCCGCGTCCAGTCGGCGACGCTCCACCAAGGGGCGTTCGGACAGCGCGGCCGACTGCGGGTGCGCGGCCCATTCGGCGGGCGTGCGCAGGGCGACGGCGAGACCGCCGGCGGCGTACACCGTCTCCTCCGCCTCCAGGGCGGAGCGCTCGGCGAGCCGGTCGGCGACGTCCGAGGGCGAGGCGTCCTCGGGGAGCCCCAGCGCGCCCAGCAACCGCGCGCGGTGGTGCGGGTAGTTGGCGTGGGTGCGCACCCAGCCGTCCGCCGTGCGCCAGAACCGCGACAGCGGGGCGAAGGAGACCGGCGGCCGGCCGTCCACCCGGACGTGCCGCTCGCTGTGGAAGGCGGTCGCGACCGCGCCGTCGTCGACCCGGACCTCCGGCACCTCGGCGAGCCCGGCCCGCCGGGCACCCAGTTCGGCGGCGGCCAGCGCGCACGCGCCGACGCACGCGCGCGCCAACTCCCGTACGGGAAGGCGCGCCTGGAGCGCGCCTTCCCGTGCCACGGTGGTGACCCGGGGCAGCAGACCGGGGTCACCGTCCAGAGCGGACCAGGCGAACTTGATGTCAGTCATGACTGCACTATGCAGTATTGACTGAATCAACCTATGGCCGTGGGAAGTTGACGGAGCGACCGATCTCGACGGCTACTTGACCGCGCGCAGCGCGTTGACGATGCCGGATCCGTAGAAGCCGTTCACCCGCTCGCCGCCCACACAGGTCGCGTCCACGACCCCGTCGCCGTCCCCGTCGTACGGGTCCGTCGGGCAACCGGGGTTGTCCGCCTGTGCCTTGAGCAGCGCCTGCAGCTCGGCCGGACCGGCGTCCGGGTGGGTGGACTTCAGCAGCGCGGCCACGGCGGCCACGTGCGGGGAGGCCATCGACGTGCCCTGCAGGAAGCCGTACTGGTTGTTCGGCAGGGTGGACAGGATGCGGCCGTTCTTCGACGGCGTGTCCGGGATCTGGTACTTGTCGCCGCCCGGACCCGCGACGTCGACGACGCCGTTGCCGTAGCTCGAGTAGTACGACTTGGCGCCCTTGACGCCCGTCGCGCTGACCGTGACGACGCCCGGTAGCTGGGTCGGCACGTCGAAGCACTCGTGCGGGTCGACCGTGCGGTTCACCGGGGTCGAGTCGTCCGGGCTGGAGTCGTCGACGAGGGCGTCCGAGTCGAGGTCGTCGTTGGAGTTGCCCGCCGAGGCCACATTGAGCGTGCCCTTGCCCTGGGCGTACAACTGGGCCCTGTTGACCGCGTCGACGATGGCACGTTGATCCGGGTCGTCCATGCAGTTGTACAGCCACGGATCAACGTAGTAGCTGTTGTTGGTGATCTCGACGCCGTGATCGGCGGCGAAGACGAAGGCGCAGACGACGCTCTCCGGATAGAACAGCGAACCCGGGTCCGGCTGGGCCACGGTGATGCTCGCGACCTTCACACCCGGTGCGACGCCCGCGACGCCTATGCCGTTGCGGGCGGCGGCTATCTCGCCCGCCACATGCGTGCCGTGGTAGTGGTCCGCGTCCGCCGGGCGCCAGGCGCCGAACGTCGTGTCCGCCTTGCCGCTCACGCAGTTCGCGGACTGCGAGGGGGAGAAGTTCGGGGCTATGTCCGGGTGCGTGTCGTCGACGCCCGTGTCGATGACGCCCACGGTCACCGACCTGCTGCCCGGGTTGGCCTGCGCCGCCTTGTCGGCGCCTATCGCCCGCAGGTCCCACTGGTCGGCCTCGAGGGGCTCCTCGCCCGCCGCCGAACGCTGCGCCACCCGCGCGGCCTCGGCCTTGGACAGGACCTGCACGGAACCCTCGTCCGTGGTCCCCGCCGCGGTGAGCGGCGTCGTACGCGTCGCCCCCGCGGACTGCACCCCGCGCACCGCGCGCATCCGCGCACCGAAGTCCGCGGTCGCGGAGTGGACCACGAACACGCCGATCTTCGCGTAAGTGGCCACGATGGTCCCGCCGTTCGCGGCGATCGCCTTCCGCACCGACTCGATCGTGCGCTTGTCCCGCTCGGTGTTGACGACGTAGGCGAGGTTCTCGCCGGTCGCCGCCCGGGACGCCTGCGCCGCCTGGCCGGACAGCGGAGCCGCCGACGCCGCCGCGGGCAGGAAGCCCAGCGAGGCGGTCAGCGACAGTGCCACCGGCACGGCGAGAGCGAGCCGGTGTCTGGAACGCACATGAGGCATGGGGTCTCCACATCGTCCGAAAACGAAGCCGCCCGAGACACGGCTGTGTTTCGGGCAGGTACATGACGGGTGGTGCTCGGCTGAAACTATCTCCCGCACTCGCCGGTCAGCAATGACTTGTGGTGACTCATGGAGGTGACTTCCGAAAGAACACAAAGGAGTTGAACCGCTCCTCGCGCGGCGCCGTGACCTTGGGCAGGGAAAGTCAGCAGGATCGAGGCCCCCTGCCGAGATCACGCAGGGGAGTCGATCCGCCGCACTCCGTTGTGTGACCTTGTCTCTGTCAGAGCAACAACCGCATGCCCGTAACGCGAGGAGACTCCGTGGCTACCGAGACGCCGCCCCCGCCCAAAGCGCAAGCCCAACTCCCCTCCACCGAGGAGTTCGCCGAGATGCAGCAGAGCGCGGAGTTCGGTGAACTGCGACGCTCCTACCGCTCCTTCGCCTTCCCGCTGACCATCGCCTTCATCGCCTGGTACCTGCTGTACGTCCTGCTGTCCAACTACGCGGGCGGCTTCATGGGGACCAAGGTGGCCGGCAACATCAACGTGGCGATCGTCCTCGGTCTCGCCCAGTTCCTCACCACGTTCCTCATCGCCTGGTGGTACGCGCGGCACGCCGCCGCCAAGCTCGACCCCAAGGCCCAGGCCATCAAGTCCCGGATGGAGGGCGACGCATGAGCCCCGCGATCACTCTGGCGGCCGGAGAGGCGAGCGAGCACCGCACGCTGATCATCACCCTGTTCGCGGTCTTCGTCGCCGCGACCCTCGTCATCACCGTCTGGGCCGGCCGCCAGACCAGGGACGCCGCCGACTTCTACGCCGGCGGACGGCAGTTCACCGGCTTCCAGAACGGCCTCGCCGTCTCCGGCGACTACATGTCCGCCGCGTCCTTCCTCGGCATCGCCGGCGCCATCGCCCTCTTCGGCTACGACGGCTTCCTGTACTCCATCGGCTTCCTGGTCGCCTGGCTGGTCGCCCTGCTCCTGGTCGCCGAGCCGCTGCGCAACTCCGGCCGCTACACGATGGGCGACGTGCTGGCGTACCGGATGCGCCAGCGCCCGGTCCGCACCGCGGCCGGCACCTCCACCATCGTCGTGTCGATCTTCTACCTGCTGGCCCAGATGGCCGGCGCGGGCGTGCTGGTCTCGCTGCTCCTCGGCATCACCAGCGACGGCGGCAAGATCGGCATCGTCGCCCTGGTCGGCGTCCTGATGATCGTGTACGTCACCATCGGCGGCATGAAGGGCACCACCTGGGTCCAGATGGTCAAGGCCGTCCTGCTGATCATCGGCGCCCTGCTGCTGACCTTCCTGGTCCTGCTGAAGTTCCACTTCAACCTCTCCGAGCTGCTGGGCAGGGCCGCCGACACCAGCGGCAAGGGCGCAGCGTTCCTGGAGCCGGGCCTGAAGTACGGCGCCACGGGCACCACCAAGCTGGACTTCCTCTCGCTCGGCATCGCCCTGGTCCTCGGCACCGCCGGCCTGCCGCACATCCTCATCCGCTTCTACACGGTGCCCACCGCCAAGGCCGCCCGTAAGTCCGTGATCTGGGCGATCGGCCTCATCGGCGCCTTCTACCTGATGACCCTCGCCCTCGGCTTCGGCGCCGCCGCGCTGATCAAGCCGGACGAGATCATCGCCTCCAACAAGGCGGGTAACACCGCGGCCCCGCTGCTGGCCCTGCACCTGGGCGGCGTGGACTCCAGCTGGGGCGCGATCCTCCTCGCCTCCATCTCCGCGGTCGCCTTCGCCACCATCCTCGCGGTCGTCGCGGGCCTGACCCTGGCCTCGTCCTCCTCCTTCGCGCACGACATCTACGCGAACGTCATCAAGAAGGGCAACGCCACCGAGAAGCAGGAGCTGGGCGCGGCCCGCTGGGCGACGGTGGGCATCGGCGCGGTCTCGATCGTCCTCGGCGCCCTCGCCCGCGACCTCAACGTGGCCGGCCTGGTGGCCCTCGCCTTCGCGGTCGCCGCCTCCGCCAACCTGCCCACCATCCTCTACAGCCTGTTCTGGAAGCGGTTCACCACCGCCGGCGCCCTGTGGTCGATCTACGGCGGCCTCGTCACGGCGGTCGGCCTGGTGCTGTTCTCGCCGGTGGTCTCGGGCGCGCCCACGTCGATGTTCCCCGACGTCGACTTCCACTGGTTCCCGCTGGAGAACCCCGGCATCATCTCCATCCCCGTCGGCTTCCTGCTCGGCGTCGTCGGCACCCTCCTGTCGAAGGAGGAGCCGGACGCCGGCAAGTACGCGGAGCTGGAGGTCCGCTCCCTGACGGGTACCGGAGCGCACTGAGCGGTCCGTGTCCACGGCGGCCCGCGCGCGGCCGCGTCGCAGAGGGCTCTGCGGCGCGGCCGCGTTCTGCTTCCGGGAACTTCCGGGAGCACAGTCGTCGCAGCCGATGTCAGAGATGTCGCGTAGGCTCGCAAGTGACGAAAAGACGAGTCTTCCGGGAAAGGGAGGGGGCCCACGTGCTCATCGACACCTACGGCCGGGTGGCCACCGACCTGCGCGTCTCACTGACGGACCGGTGTAACCTCCGCTGCACGTACTGCATGCCCGAGGAGGGCCTGCAGTGGCTGTCGAAGTCCACCCTGCTCACGGATGACGAGATCGTCCGCCTGATCGACATCGCGGTCACCTCCCTCGGGATCGAGGAGGTCCGCTTCACGGGCGGCGAGCCGCTGATCCGCCCCGGCGTCGTCGGCATCATCGAGCGCGTCGCGGCCCTCGAGCCGCGCCCGCAGATGTCCGTGACGACCAACGGCATCGGGCTCAAGCGGATGGCCAGCGCGCTCAAGGCCGCGGGCCTGGACCGGGTCAACGTCTCCCTCGACACGCTCCGTCCGGACGTCTTCAAGTCCCTCACCCGCCGCGACCGCCACCAGGACGTGCTCGACGGCCTGGAAGCCGCCCGCGACGCCGGCCTGAACCCGGTCAAGGTGAACACGGTCCTGATGCCCGGCCTCAACGAGGACGAGGCCCCGGACCTGCTGGCCTGGGCCGTGAAGAACGACTACGAACTGCGGTTCATCGAGCAGATGCCGCTGGACGCCCAGCATGGCTGGAAGCGCGACAGTATGGTCACCGCCGGTGACATCCTCACCGCCCTGCGCACCCGCTTCGAACTCACCCCGGAGGACACCGGGGAGCGCGGCTCCGCCCCGGCCGAACGCTGGATCGTCGACGGCGGCCCGCACCGCGTCGGTGTCATCGCCTCCGTCACCCGCCCGTTCTGCGCGGCCTGCGACCGCACCCGCCTGACCGCCGACGGCCAGATCAGGACATGCCTGTTCGCCACGGAGGAGACGGACCTGCGCGGCGCCCTGCGCTCGGACGCTCCCGACGAGGAGATCGCCCGCATCTGGCGCGAGGCGATGTGGGGCAAGAAGGCGGGCTCCGGCCTGGACGACCCGTCCTTCCACCAGCCGGACCGACCCATGTCGGCGATCGGCGGCTAGGCCTTCCGCCCCGCTCTCACGCTCCTTCGGGTGACTCCCAGTCGCTCAGCGGGACGACGTCCTTCAGGAAGCCCCGCACGCCCAGGAACTGGGACAGGTGCTCCCGATGCTCGTCGCACGCGAGCCATGTCTTGCGCCGCTCCGGCGTGTGCAGCTTCGGGTTGTTCCACGCCAGCACCCACACGGCGTCGGCGCGGCAGCCCTTGGCGGAGCAGATGGGGTCAGTCGTCACTGGTTCGTCTCACAAAAGGCCCGTAAACAAGGCGACGCCGAGCAGCCACGGGGGGAGCTGCCCGGCGTCGGTCCGTCGCTCCGACGGGGGATGCGGAGCGCGTACGCAGTATGTCACGGGTGACCCGTCGCCCGGCACCGGAACTGCATGATTGATCTGAGCTTTTCCTGAGGTTGCCGCCGGGCCGGCGGCCGTCCGCCGCGCGTTCGCGGTGGTCAGACCCCGTCGGCCGGGTCACGGCACGGTTTCGCCTCCGGGCCGGTCCGCGCGTCTCCCGGAGCGGACTCGGGATGCGCGGACGACGGGTCCGCGCTGCCGTCCGCTTCCCGGTGCGCGTCCGCCGGCAGCCTCGGCGCGATCTCCGCGACCGGCGACAGCGTCGGAGGGGCCATGGTCGTCGGGGTGATCGCGAAGGTCGACGGCAGCGACGGCGGCCGCTCCCGGCCCGCGTTGGCGATCACCACGGCGATGTACGGGATGATCGCCCCGAGCACCAACGCCACGATGGCGACGTACCGTTCGACGTTCCAGAGACTGGCCGCGAGGATCACCGCGAGGGTGCGGACCGACATCGAGATGACGTACCGGCGCTGCCGGCCGCGCACGTCCTCGGCCAGGCCGGTGCGTGCGCCGGTGATCCGGAAGACCTGGGCGCTGCCCCCGTCGTGCTGTTTCCGCATCACGCTCCACCATCCGCCCGCATCGGACCTCCCGGCCCCGCAGCCGACCAGCGGCCCGGCAGGAACGACCAGGCCGGGTTCCACGGTACGCCGCACTCGCCCCGCCTTCGAGACCGGGGCGGCGGACACGGCGAAGGGCGGCCCCCGAGCACGGGAGCCGCCCTTCGGACGGGGCTCAGGCGGACGCGACCTCGATCGCCGCCAGGTTCTTCTTGCCCCGGCGCAGCACCAGCCAGCGGCCGTGGATCAGGTCCTCCCGGGCGGGGACGGCGTCCTCGGCGGCGACCTTGACGTTGTTCACGTAGGCACCGCCCTCCTTGACCGTGCGGCGCGCGGCGGACTTGCTCGCCACCAGGCCGACCTCGGCGAACAGGTCGGTCACCTGGGCGAGCTCGGTGACCTTCGCGTGCGGCAGCTCGGAGAGTGCGGCGGCCAGCGTGGCCTCGTCCAGGTCCGCCAGCTCGCCCTGGCCGAACAGCGCCTTCGACGCGGCGATCACGGCGGCCGTCTGCTCGGCGCCGTGCACCAGCGTCGTCAGCTCCTCGGCCAGCGCGCGCTGCGCGGCCCGCGCCTGCGGACGCTCCTCGGTCTGCTTCTCCAGCTCCTCGATCTCCGCACGGGAGCGGAAGCTGAAGATGCGCAGGTACTTGGAGACGTCGCGGTCGTCGGCGTTCAGCCAGAACTGGTAGAAGGCGTACGGCGTGGTGAGCTCGGCGTCGAGCCAGACCGTGCCGGACTCCGTCTTGCCGAACTTGGTGCCGTCCGCCTTGGTGATCAGCGGCGTGGCCAGCGCGTGCACCGGGACATGCGGCTCGACCTTGTGGATCAGGTCGGCGCCCGCCGTGAGGTTGCCCCACTGGTCGCTGCCGCCGGTCTGCAGCGTGCAGCCGTAGCGCCGGTACAGCTCCAGGAAGTCCATGCCCTGCAGGATCTGGTAGCTGAACTCGGTGTAGCTGATGCCCGCGTCGGAGTGCAGACGCCGGGCGACGGCCTCCTTCGAGATCATCTTGTTGACCCGGAAGTGCTTGCCGATGTCCCGCAGGAAGTCGATGGCCGACAGGCCCTGGGTCCAGTCCAGGTTGTTGACCATGGTCGCGGCGTTCGGGCCGTCGAAGTCGAGGAACCTCTCGATCTGGCCGCGCATCCGAGCCACCCAGCCGGCCACCACCGCGGGGTCGTTGAGCGTGCGCTCCGCGGTCGGCTTCGGGTCGCCGATCAGGCCCGTGGCACCGCCGACCAGGCCCAGCGGTCGGTTGCCCGCCTGCTGGATCCGGCGCATCGTCAGAATCTGCACCAGGTTGCCGAGATGGAGGCTGGGCGCGGTCGGGTCGAAGCCGCAATAGAACGTGACGGGACCGTCCGCGAACGCCTTGCGCAATGCGTCCTCGTCCGTGGAGAGGGCGATGAGCCCGCGCCACTTCAGTTCGTCGACGATGTCCGTCACGGTTCTCGTGTCTCCTTGATGATCTTCGGGCGGTCGGGTGACAGCCGACTACGAGGTTATACGCCCTGACTGACAGAGCTCATATTGAAATCCGGGATGCGCAGCGCGGGCATCGCTGCCCTGGTGAACCAGTCGCTCCACTCCCTGGGCAGCGTCTTCTCCGTACGCCCCGCCTCGGTCGCCCGCCCCAGCAGACCCACCGGCGACTCGTTGAACCGGAAGTTGTTGACCTGGCCCGTCACCTCGCCGTTCTCCACGAGGTAGACGCCGTCCCGGGTGAGGCCCGTCAGCAGCAGCGTCGCCGGGTCCACCTCGCGGATGTACCACAGGCAGGTCAGCAGCAGCCCGCGCTCGGTGTCCGCGATCATCTCCTCCATGGAGCGGTCGTCGCCGCCGTCCAGGATCAGGTTCCCGGCGGTCGGGGCCACCGGCAGCCCGGTCAGGGCGGCGCTGTGCCGGGTGGTGATCAGGTGCTTCAGCTCACCGCGGCCGATCCACTCCGTGGCCGCGACCGGCAGCCCGTTGTCGAACACCGACTGATCGCCCCCGGAGGAGTGCGCGACGACGAACGGCTCGCACTCCAGGCCCGGCTCGCCCGGGTCGCTGCGCAGGGTCAGCGGCAGCCCGGACAGCTTCTCGCCGACGCGCGTGCCGCCGCCCGGCTTGGAGAACACCGTCCGCCCCTCGACCGCGTCCCGGCCCGACGCCGACCACAGCTGGTAGATCAGCAGGTCCGCCACCGCGCTCGGCGGCAGCAGCGTCTCGTAGCGGCCCGCGGGCAGCTCCACGCGCCGTTCGGCCCAGCCCAGCCGTACGGCCAGCTCGGCGTCCAGCGCGGTCGGGTCGACGTCCTTGAAGTCCCGCGTGGAGCGGCCCGCCCACGCCGAGCGCGTACGGTCCGGGGACTTGGCGTTGAGCTCCAGCGTGCCGGTGGGCTGGTCGTGCCTGAGGCGCAGCCCCGTCGACGTGCCCAGGTAGGTGGAGACGAGCTCGTGGTTGGCGAAGCCGTACAGCTCGCGGCCGCCCCCGCGCGCGCGGGCGAACGCCTCGCCGAGCGCCGGGGCGAAGTCGGCGAACACCGCGGAGGAGGTCTCGGCGGGCGCGTCCGTGAAACCGGGGGACTGCGGCACCCCGCTCACCAGCGGCTGGGCGTCCTCGGCGGGTCCGGCCTCGCGCGCGGCGTCCTCGGCGGCCCGCACCAGCGGCTCCAGTTCCTCCGCGGTCACGGCCGAGCGGGACACCACCCCGGCCGCCGTGCCCTGCTTGCCGTCCACCGTGGCGATCACCGTGAGCGTGCGCCCGCGCGTGACGCCGTTGGTCGTCAGCGCGTTGCCCGCCCAGCGCAGGTTGGCGGTGGAGTGCTCGTCGGCGATGACGACGCACCCGTCCGCCCGCGACAGCTCCAGCGCACGCTCGACGATCTCGTGCGGCTTGCTCGTACGGGCGCTCATCGACCGGCCTCCTGCGTGGTGTTCAGAATGTTGACGCTCCGGAAGAGGGCGGAGGGGCAGCCGTGGGAGACGGCGGCCACCTGGCCCGGCTGGGCCTTGCCGCAGTTGAAGGCGCCGCCCAGGACGTACGTCTGCGGGCCGCCGACGGCCGCCATCGAACCCCAGAAGTCGGTGGTCGTCGCCTGGTAGGCCACGTCCCGCAACTGGCCGGCGATCCGGCCGTTCTCGATCCGGAAGAAGCGCTGCCCGGTGAACTGGAAGTTGTAGCGCTGCATGTCGATGGACCACGAGCGGTCGCCGACGACGTAGATGCCGCGGTCCACGCCCCCGATCAGATCCTGCGTCGACAGCCCCGCCGGGTCCGGGCGGAGCGAGACGTTGGCCATGCGCTGCACGGGCACGTGCGCGGGGGAGTCGGCGAACGCGCACCCGTTGGACCGCTCGAACCCGGTCAGCCTCGCGATCCTGCGATCCAGCTGGTAGCCGACCAGCGTGCCGTCCTTCACCAGGTCCCAGGACTGCGCCTCGACGCCCTCGTCGTCGTAGCCGACGGTCGCCAGGCCGTGCTCGGCGGTGCGGTCACCGGTGACGTTCATCAGCTCGGAGCCGTACTTCAGCTTGCCGAGCTGGTCGAAGGTGGCGAAGGAGGTGCCGGCGTAGGCCGCCTCGTAGCCGAGGGCGCGGTCCAGCTCGGTGGCGTGCCCGATGGACTCGTGGATGGTCAGCCACAGGTTGGACGGGTCGACGACCAGGTCGTAGAGGCCCGCATCCACGCTCGGCGCGCGCATCTTCTCCGCGAGCAGCCCCGGGATCCGTGCCAGCTCGTCGTCCCAGTCCCAGCCGGTGCCGGTCAGGTACTCCCAGCCGCGCCCGACCGGCGGCGCGATCGTCCGCATCGAGTCGAACTCGCCGCTGGACTCGTCCACCGACACCGCCGTCAGCTGCGGATGCACCCGCACCCGCTGCTGGGTGGTCACGGTGCCCGCGGTGTCCGCGTAGAACTTGTTCTCGTGCACGGTGAGCAGCGACGCGTCGACGTGGTTGACCCCGCGCGCCGCCAGCAGCCGCCCGCTCCAGTCGGCCAGCAGCGCCGTCTTCTCCGCGTCGGGCACGGAGAAGGGATCGATCTCGTACGACGACACCCATGTCTTCTCGGCGTGCACCGGCTCGGCGGCCAGCTCCACGTGCTCCTCCGACCCGGCGGCCCTGAGCACCTGGGCGGAGAGCTTCGCCATCGCCACGGCCTGCGAGGCGACCTTGGCGGCCGCGTCCATCGTCAGGTCGACGCCGGAGGCGAAGCCCCAGGTCCCGCCGTGCACGACCCGAACCGCGTACCCGAGGTCGGTGGTGTCGGAGGACCCGGCCGGCCTTGCGTCCCGCAGCCGCCAGGACGCGCTGCGCACCCGCTCGAACCGGAAGTCCGCGTGCTCGGCCCCCAGCGCCCGCGCGCGGGCGAGCGCGGCGTCGGCCAGGGCGCGTAGGGGAAGTGCCAGGAACGACTGATCGACTTCATGGGGCACGGGTGGGGTCCCTTCGACGAGGTGCTCTCCGGCGATGGCCGTCGCAGGCAGTGAATCATGGCCCACCGGCGCCCCCAGGGGCGAGCGCGGGGCCAACCCCCGGGCCAGTGCGGCGACTTCGCACGTCCGCCGTGCCGTTCCCGAGGGGCGGCGGGACCGTGCCGGCCCGGCGGCGGGAGCGGAACGTACGGACGCGCACACTGTAGGAACCCGACAGGAGTGAAGGGGAGCCACTGTCGGTGACCGATTGCCCGTCGATGCGCCCGGACCGATAGGTTTTCGGTGAAGCCGCCTGTCATCCAGGTGTTCGGGCGGGTTGTCGGACTGTTGCAAACCGCTATCGAAAGGGTGATCCGTTGAGCCGCTCGGTTCTCGTCACCGGAGGCAACCGGGGCATCGGCCTCGCCATCGCCCGCGCGTTCGCCGACGCCGGCGACAAGGTCGCCATCACGTACCGCTCGGGTGAGCCGCCGGCCGCCCTGACGGAACTCGGCTGCCTGGCCGTCAAGTGCGACATCACCGACCCCGAGCAGGTGGAGCAGGCCTACAAGGAGATCGAGGCCGAGCACGGCCCGGTCGAGGTCCTGATCGCCAACGCCGGCATCACCAAGGACCAGCTGCTGATGCGCATGTCCGAGGAGGACTTCACCTCGGTCGTCGACACCAACCTCACCGGCACCTTCCGCGTCGTCAAGCGCGCCAACCGCGGCATGCTGCGCGCCAAGAAGGGCCGCGTCGTCCTGATCTCCTCGGTCGTCGGCCTGCTCGGCTCGGCGGGGCAGGCGAACTACGCCGCCTCCAAGGCCGCCCTGGTCGGCTTCGCGCGCTCGCTCGCGCGGGAGCTCGGCTCGCGCAACATCACCTTCAACGTCGTCGCGCCCGGTTTCGTCGACACCGACATGACCCAGGCGCTCACCGACGAGCAGCGCGCGGGCATCGTGTCGCAGGTGCCGCTCGGCCGTTACGCGCAGGCCGAGGAGGTCGCCGCGACGGTGCGGTTCCTCGCCTCGGACGACGCCTCGTACATCACTGGAGCCGTCATCCCCGTTGACGGCGGACTGGGAATGGGTCACTGATCACCATGAGCGGAATTCTCGAGGGCAAGCGCATCCTGATCACCGGTGTGCTGACGGAGGCATCCATCGCCTTCCACACCGCCAAGCTGGCCCAGGAGCAGGGTGCCGAGATCATCCTCACCGCGTTCCCGCGGCCCACGCTGACCGAGCGCATCGCCAAGAAGCTGCCGAAGCCCACCAAGGTCATCGAGCTCGACGTCACCAACGAGGAGCACCTCGCGCGCCTGGCCGACGTCGTCGGCGAGGAGCTGGGCGGTCTCGACGGCGTCGTGCACTCCATCGGCTTCGCGCCGCAGGACGCGCTCGGCGGCAACTTCCTGAACACCCCGTTCGAGTCGGTCGCCACGGCCATGCACGTCTCGGCGTTCTCCCTGAAGTCGCTGACCATGGCCTGCCTGCCGCTGATGCAGAACGGCGGCTCGGTCGTCGGCCTCACCTTCGACGCGCAGTACGCCTGGCCCCAGTACGACTGGATGGGCCCGGCCAAGGCCGCCCTGGAGGCCACCAACCGTTACATGGCGCGCGACCTGGGCAAGCAGAACATCCGCTGCAACCTCATCTCGGCGGGCCCGCTCGGCTCCATGGCCGCCAAGTCCATCCCCGGCTTCGCGGAGCTCGCGTCCGTGTGGGACAACCGCGCGCCACTGGAGTGGGACCTCAAGGACCCGGAGCCGGCCGGCCGCGGCGTCGTCGCCCTGCTGAGCGACTGGTTCCCGAAGACCACCGGCGAGATCGTCCACGTGGACGGCGGCCTGCACGCCGTCGGCGCCTGATCGACATCACCGGCCGAGTGACCGCCGAGGCCCGCGCCCCCTTCCGGGTGCGGGCCTCGGCGTGTGTGCACTGATGGCCCAATGGAGCGGCGATGTCACCCGTTCGGCCCACCGGCCGGGCGTGATCGTGCCCTGATGGCGCACTCTGAGATGCGGGTTCACCGCGTGCGTTCCCTCCCCAGCACGGCCGAGGAGGTTCCCCTTGTGCGCCTGTTCCAGAGCCTGGCCTCAGTGACCGCGGCCGCCGCGCTCGTGCTCTTCCTGCCCTACGAGGCGCTGCCCCACGCGCGCGTGAGGACCGACTCCGCCCCGCACCTGTTCGGGGCCGAGTGCCGTACGGCCGTCGACGGCTCGCACGTGGTGGCCTACTGCCACAACCCCTATGTCGGCACCGATCGCGTGAGTCTGCACATCGAGTGCGCCCGATGGTGGGACCTGGACACCGATACCGACCCGGTCGACGCCGGACCGGCGACGACCGTACGGCTCTCGGGCCGGTGCTGGAAGGAGGTCGGCTCGGCGTGGGTCAGCCACGGGAAGGAGAGCTGAACCGCCCCGGCCGGCACAGGAACGGGTAGCTCGCGGCCTCGGTGGCCGCCGCCTCGGCGTCGCCCGCGCGGATCGCGTCGACGAGCCGCGTGTGGTCCATGTGCGTCTCCGGGGTCAGCCGCGTGCCGACGTCGGCGCGCAGCCACTCCCGCAGCACCTCGCCGAGGTCGGCGTACATCGCGGTCATGACGTCGTTGTGCGAGGCGGCCACCACCGCGAGATGGAAGGTCGCGTCGGCGGTCACGAAGTCCTCGGCGTCCCCTGAGTCCCAGGCCTGCTCGCGCCGCAGGAGGAGCGCGTCGAGCTGCTTGAGGTCCTTCTCGGTGCGCCGCTCGGCGGCCAGCTTGGCAGCGGCCGACTCCAGCGTGGAGCGCAGCTCGGCGATGTGGCGCGGGTCGGCGTCGGCGAACCGGCGGTGCATCACGCCCGCCAGCTCGCTGGTCGCCACGACGTAGGTGCCGGAACCCTGGCGGATGTCCAGCAGACCGTTGTGCGCGAGCGCGCGGACGGCCTCGCGCACGGTGTTGCGGGCGACGCCGAGCTGCTCGACCAGCTCCGGCTCCGTCGGGATGCGTGATCCGACCGGCCACTCGCCCGAGGTGATCTGGTTCCGCAGCTCGGCGATGACCTGCTCGGACAGTGCCGAACGGCGGGGGTGGCTCAAAGGCATGGCACACCTTCGCACGCGTGCGCCGGGCGGATCCGGCCCGGGGATGGACAGTCAATCATCCCATGATTCTATGATGGACGGCATGGCAGGCGAGGAAACCAGGACGGCAGCGCGTCCTTCATCGGGCTCATCGGGTACGACATCCACGGCTACGGCCATGGCAGCGGCCACGGGTGAACGCGTGAGGCACACCCCGCCCGCGCGCGCGTGGGCGACGCGCCTGGTCGTCGTCGGCATCGTGCTGACCGCGCTGAACCTGCGCCCCGCCATCACCAGCCTCGGCGCGCTCCTCGAAGAGGTCCGCGACGGGCTCGGCATGAGCGGCAGCGTGGCCGGACTCCTCACGTCCGTGCCCCCGTTGTGCTTCGCCGTCTTCGGCGTCATGGCGCCCCGCCTCGCGCGCCGCTTCGGCCCGGCCGCCGTGGTGTGCGCCGGCATGGCCGCCATCACCGCCGGCGTGCTCATACGCCCGTACGCCGGCGGCACCGCCGCCTTCCTGGCCGCCAGCGCGCTCGCACTCATGGGCATCGCCGTCAGCAACGTGCTGATGCCCGTCATCGTCAAGCGCTGGTTCCCCGACTGCGTCGGCTCCATGACCGGCCTGTACTCGATGGCTCTCGCCCTCGGCACCTCGGCCGCCGCCGCGGTGACCGTCCCCATGACCGGCGCGCTCGGCGGCAATTGGCGCTCGGGCCTCGCCGTATGGGCGGCCCTCGCCGCCGTGGCGGTCCTGCCCTGGCTGCCTCTCGTACGGCAGAAGGGCACCGCCGACGAGCCCGTGCGGGACGAGGGGGACCAGCCGCGGCCCGCTCCGCTGCGGATCACCCGGAGCCGTACCGCCTGGGCGCTCGCCGTCTTCTTCGGACTCCAGGCCACCGCCGCCTACATCACCATGGGCTGGATGCCGCAGATCTTCCGTGACGCGGGCGTCCCCGCGAGCACGGCGGGACTGCTCCTCGCCGTCACCATGGTCATGGGCGTACCGCTGGCCTTCGTCATTCCGCGCCTGGCCACCCGGCTGCCCCACCAGGGGCCGATCGTGCTGGTCCTGGGCGCCTGCGGCCTCTCCGGCTACGCGGGTCTGTACTTCGCCCCGGCGGCCGCCCCCTGGGCCTGGGCCCTGCTGCTCGGCGTCTCCAACTGCGCCTTCCCGCTCGCCCTCACCATGGTCGGCATGCGGGCCAGGACCGGCGGGGGCGTCGCCCAGCTCTCCGCCTTCGCGCAGAGCACCGGCTATCTGATCTCCATCCCCGGACCGCTCCTGGTCGGCATCCTCTACCAGCACACCGGCGGCTGGGGCGTCCCGATCGCCCTCATGGCCTGCCTCATGCTGCCCCAGATGGCGGTGGGCGTCCTGGCGGGCCGCGACCGCACCGTGGAGGACGAGGCGCGGGCCTGACGGGCCAGGGCCCGCTCGGGGCGAGGGGCTGGATCGGGGACGGCGGGCCAACTCGGGACGAGGGGCCGGCTCGGGACGAGGGGCGACCCGCGGCCCCGGCGGATCCGGTCCGGGCGGCGGGTGGGAGACTGGCCGTATGCCCGTGCTCGAACCGAACCCCCAGAACGGCCAGAAGAAGCTGCTGATCGTCCTCGGCGCGTTCTTCGCCATCTTCGTGGTCATCGCCGTCATCGCGACGATCGCCGCCCCCTGACCCACACCCGCGGTAGGGCTGACCCCCCTGTCCCCTAGGGGGCGAGTGTCAGGGTCAAGTGGGTGGATCACCGGATGGGTTGGCGGCAGCCGATTCCGTAGCGTCGAGATGCGCACCGCGAGACGCGGGGCGCGCACCACTCGGAGACAGCGGAGGCGGTCATGTCGGTCCATGCGCACACCCGGCCCCGTCCGGCGGCGACCCGGGGCGGCGCCGAGACCCGGCTGCCCTGGTGGGCCCTCGCCCTGCCGGCGCTCGCCTTCGCCTGCCTGCTCGGGCTGATACTCAACCCGTCCGAGGCCCAGGCGGCCACGGGCGCACCCTCGCTCGTCCACCTCTTCGAGCAGCTGCTGCCGCTGATCGCGCGCTAGCGCGGGGTGGCCTTCGAACGGTGAATCGGCATGTCAACTCCCTGCGCCCCATGGCCTGTTTCATGCGAAGCTGGGACCCATGAGCGTCGCAGAACCCCGCAAGATCGTCCTCTTCCGGCATGCGAAAGCCGACTGGCCGCAGGTGACCGACCACGAGCGGCCGCTCGCTGAGCGGGGCCGCAAGGACGCCCCGGTCGCCGGACGCAAGCTGGCCGACCTCGGTATCCCCTTCGACCTGGCCTTGTGCTCGACCGCGACCCGGACCCGCGAGACCTGGAAGCTCGCCGTCCAGGAGTTCCCGCACCGGCCGAAAACCGTCTACGAGGAGCGGATCTACGACGCCTCGCCCGGCGAGCTGATCGCCGTGCTCAACGAGGTCCCCGACGACGTGCGGAGCGTGCTCCTCATCGGCCACAACCCGGGGGTGCACGGCCTGGCCGACGTGCTGACCGGCGCGGCCGAGGACGACGCCCACGAGCGGATGCGACGCCGCGGGTTCCCCGCCGCGGCCTACGCCGTGCTGACCTTCACCGGCTCGTGGAAGGACGTGGAGCCGGGCGTGGCCACGCTGACCGAGTACTGGGCACCGTCCGAGTGACCCCTGCCCCACGCGACACGAAGGGGCCCGGCACCGATGCGGTGCCGGGCCCCTTGCCGTGAGCGGGAGGCGCTTGCCGGACAGGAAGTGTCCGGGCCGCTCAGCTCTCGTCGTGCGTGTTCGCCGCCTCGACCTCTTCGCGCGTGACGCCCAGCAGATAAAGGACGGTGTCCAGGAAGGGGAAGTTCACCGCGGTGTGCGCGGCCTCGCGGACGACCGGCTTGGCGTTGAAGGCGACGCCCAGCCCGGCCGCGTTCAGCATGTCCAGGTCGTTGGCGCCGTCGCCGATCGCCACCGTCTGGGACAGCGGCACCCCGGCCTCGGCGGCGAACCGGCGCAGCAGCCGTGCCTTGCCCGCCCGGTCCACGATCTCGCCGGTGACCCGGCCGGTCAGCTTGCCGTCGACGATCTCCAGGGTGTTGGCCTGGGCGAAGTCCAGTCCCAGACGCTCCTTCAGGTCGTCGGTGACCTGGGTGAACCCACCCGAGACGACGCCGACTTGGTAACCGAGCCGCTTCAGCGTGCGGATCAGGGTGCGCGCGCCCGGCGTCAACCGCACCTCGCTGCGCACCTTCTGTACGACCGAGGCGTCGAGCCCCTTCAGCAGGGCCACGCGCGCGTGCAGCGACTGCTCGAAGTCCAGTTCCCCGCGCATCGCGGCCGCCGTCACCTCGGCGACCTCGTCCTCGCAGCCGGCGTGGGCGGCGAAGAGTTCGATCACCTCGTCCTGGATCAGGGTGGAGTCCACGTCCATGACGACCAGGCGCTGGGCCCGCCGGTGCAGCCCCGCCGCCACGACCGCGACATCGACGCCGAGCGCGCTCGCGTCGGAGGCCAGGGCGGTGCGCAGGGGCTCGGTCTCCACGCCGGACACCGCGAACTCGACCGCCGTGACCGGGTACTTGGCGAGCCGGAAGACACGGTCGATGTTGCCGCCGACCTTGGTGATCCGGGCCGTGATGGCGGCCGTCGACTCGGCGGTGAGCGGGTGGCCGAGGACGGTCACCAGGGAACGTCCCAGACCGCGCGGGCGGTTGTCGCCGTGCCCGGAGATGATCTCCGCCTGCATCTTCATCGACTCGGCCCAGCTGTGCACGGTGGCCCGGAGATCGCCCTCCAGCCCGGTGGGCGGCTGGGTCACGAGCGCGCAGAGGACCAGCCGACCGCGGGTGACGACCTGCTCGATGTCGACGACATCGACGTAGTAGGCGGCAAGGGTGTCGAAGAGACCGGCCGTGATGCCCGGCCTGTCCTTGCCGAAGATTTTGACGAGGAGAGTGGGGCTCTCGGAACTCTGCGAAGCGCTCATGGTGCATCCACCGTATCCGGCACTGAGTGCCTCGCGCCTGCGAGGTCCGTCTGACGGACACGGAACACTGGGTGTTTGGCCGGTGTCCGGGACCTTGCGCGCCGGACACGATCCGGTCGACCGTCGTCAGACTACTCCCGCTACTCCCCGCTGCCGCTGGTCATCCGCCAGCTTCCCGTGCCAGACCGTGACTCCCGCGTCACCCAGTGCCAACAGCTCCGGGGACCTTCGAGGGGGCCGCTGAAAAGCCGGCTGCTGAACGAACAGACGACCTGGGCCGGGATGTGAACGGAGGGCGGTACCCGGGGGTCCCGGGTACCGCCCTGCGGCGTTCACGCCTGAGGCCCGCGCCTACCTCAGTACGCGCTGTTGACGTTGTCGATCGAACCGTACTTGTCGGCCGCGTAGTTGGCGGCGGCAGTGATGTTCGCGACCGGGTCGTAGATGTTCCAGGACGTGCCCTGGACGTGGTACGCCTTGAACGTCGGCGGGATCACCTGGAGCAGGCCCTTCGACGGGATGCCGTTGATGGCGTTGATGTCCCAGTCGTTGATGGCCTTCGGGTTGCCCGAGGACTCACGCATGATGTTCTTGTGCAGCCCGTGGTACGAACCCGGGATGCCCTTGTCGTGCATGATGTCGAGCGCCTGGTTGATCCAGCCGTCCAGGTTGTTCGAGTACGTCTTCGCGGAGACCAGCTGGACCTCCGGGCGCGACGCGGACCGGCTGGCGGCCTCGTGCGTGCGCTCCTGCGCGGCCTTCTTGGCGGCCTCGGCGTGCGACTCGGCCTGGACCTTCATCTTCGCGGCGATCGCGTCGAGCTTGACGTTCTCGGTGGCGAGCTGGTCGGTGACCGTCCCCTTGACGGTCTGGACCTTCTCGGAGCTGTAGGCCACGTGCGTCGCGGCGGGCGCCGCGGCGGTGTGGGTGGTTTCCGCGCTGTTGGGAATCGCGGAGACAGCGATGGCTGCGGCACCGAGAGCGGTGACGCCGGCGATCGCGATCTTGTGCTGCTTGGTCAGCTGTCGACCGCGAGCACGAATACTCATGTTCTTGGGCATGGCAGTTGGACCTCTTCGAATAGCGCGGACGCCGCTCACTCGTGGCGGGGGAATCGGTTCCGGCCCGCAAGAACGCCGCGAGTCCAAACCCGCGGCGCTGAGCGACAGCAGCAATTCTTAGCGGTCGCAAAATGCCCTGGCAAAGGTGTGACGTACGATCCTGGGTAGTGGATCAGGGTGGGCAAAACGGGACAGAGGGTGCGGTTTGCCCCGTTCGCAACGGTCCTCTTTGTCTCCTATGTTCCTTCGTACGTGATCTGCGCCCTATGTGCGGGCTCACATGGGGCACCCTTCCGAATCACGCTGAGTTGCTTGAGCAATGCCCTGTGTGAGCGGGTTTTCGGCGGTCCGCGCCGGGCCCTCCCCAGGGACCGCGAACGGCCCTTCCAGGGAGGAACTCCTAGGGGAGAAGAAGGTGCGTGTCCCCGAATTCGTGCCACAGATAGGAGGCCTGGAGCGCCTCCTCGTAGCCGCGGTCCACCACGGCGCTCCCCGCTATCGCCTCCAGCATCAGCAGATGCGAGGCCGCCGGCTCGTGCAGCCCGGTCAGCAGGCCGTCCACGACGCGCACCCCGCGCGCGGGCGTCACCACGAGATCCGTCCACCCCGCGGCCGCCCGCACCACCCCATCCGGCCCCGCCGCCGACTCCAGGGCCCGTACGGCCGTCGTCCCGACGGCGACGACCCGCCCGTCGCGCTCCCCGGGACGTCGGCCGCCGCGCGCCGCCCGGACGGCGTTCACCAGCCGCGCCGAGGCCTCCGGCACCACGAACCGCTCCGGATACGGCGGCTCGTGCGCCTCCGCCGACGCCACCCCGGTGTGCAGCGTGATCGGCGCGAATCCCACGCCCCGGCTCACCAGCTCCGCCACCAGCCGCGGGGTGAAGGGCCGGGCGGCACTGGGCATCTCCGCGCTGCCCGCCCCGTCGGGCGACGGGAGCGCGAACACCGTCTGGTAGGCGGACAGTGGCTGGTCCCGCTCCGTATAGGAGTAGCGGATGGGGCGGCCGTGTTCCCGCAGCAGCTCCGTGACCTCCGCCCCGGACACCCGCGCCCACCACAACCGCTCGCCCCGCGCACTCAGCGGAGCCTCCAGCACCAGCCGCCCGCCTCCGGGCAGCCACACCTCTGTCTCCGCGCGCACGCCCGCCCGCGCGCGCGTTGTACCGCATCCGTCAGGGTTTCTGAGCTCCACCGCCCACCGGCCGTCGTCCCCGCGCGTGGAGAAGTGCACCACCACGCGCGCGTGCCCGGTCGTGTCCTCCACCTCTCCGTCCACCGCGGCGGCCAGCGTCGGCGAGGTGTTCACGACCAGCAGGTCCCCGGCCCGCAGCAGCCGCGGCAGCTCCGTGAACGCGTGATGCGTCACGTCGGTGCCCCGTGACACCAGCAGCCGTACGCCGTCCCGGCCGAGCCCGGTCCCGCGCTGCTCGACGGGCACGCGCGCGGACAGTTCCTCGGGAAGGCCGTCCCAGTCCCGGACGTGCGGGGTCCTGGAGGCCCCCGTGACCGGTGTCACCGCACGTCCAGCAGAGCGGGCGCCGCGTACCGGCCGCTGGCCGGGCGCTCCTCCAGGAGCCGCAGGAACGCCGGCACCACGCTCTCCGGCGCGGGCCGCGGAGCGTGGTCGTCCGGTACGGCCACCGCGTACAGGTCCGTCGCCATGTCCCCGGGGTCGACCGCCCACACCCGCAGCTCCGGCTCCTCCACGGCGAGCACCGCGGCCAGCTGGTCCAGCGCCGCCTTCGACGCCCCATAGCCGCCCCACGTCGGATAGGCCTCCACCGCCGCGTCCGAGCTGACCGCGATCACCGTGCCCGCCGACGACTCCCGCAGCAGCGGCAGCGCCTCCTGGACCAGGCCCAGCGCGGCCACCACGTTCACCTCCAGCGCGCGCCGCAGCCCTTCCAAGGGCAGCTCCGCCAGCGGCACCAGCGGCTCCGCGCCCAGCGCGCTGGCGTTGTGCACCAGCAGATCGAGACCGCCCAGCTCGCGCGCGGCGTCCAGCAGGGCCGCCCGGTGCCCCGGATCCGTCACGTCGCCCGGCCACGCCACCACCCGCTTCCCGTGCGAGGCGACGAGCCCGGCCGACTCCGCGAGCGGGATCGGGTCCCGCGCGTCCAGCACCAGATCCCACCCCCGTACGGCCAGCGCCTCGGCGAGCGCGAACCCCAGCCCCTTCGAAGCCCCCGTGATCATCGCTACCGGCATGACAACCGTCCCCTCTTCCGCGCCGTCCTGTGATCGGCGACGCACCCAACCTAGGAAGGAGACGATCCCGAACGCCTCGGGCACCGGCCGCAACCGCGCAGGGCCCTTCGGCCTACGCCGCCGGCCCGGGCCCGGACCTAGATCACCGGACCTAGATCACGGGACCTACGTCCACCGGCCCAGCCGCCGCCGTCACCAGGCCGATCCGCACTGTCACACCCCGCCGGTACCGTGAGGACATGAGTCAAGGCCCCCGGTCCGGCCTCGCCGCGGTGAGTTCCGCGCTGCTGGCCATGAGCAGGCACCTGGAGGTGCGCGACGTCCTCAAGACGATCGTCGCCTCCGCGCGCGAGCTGCTCGACGCGCAGTACGCCGCCCTCGGCGTCCCCGACGATCACGGCGGCTTCGCCCAGTTCGTGGTCGACGGTGTCAGCGACGAGCAGTGGAAGGCCATCGGCCCGCTCCCGCGCCAGCACGGCATCCTCGCCGCGATGCTGCACGACGCCCGCGCCGAGCGCCTCTGCGACGTCCGCAAGGACTCACGCTTCGAGGGCTGGCCGGCCGCCCACCCCGAGATGTCCGACTTCCTGGGCCTGCCGATCCGCGACGGCGACGAGATCATCGGCGCGCTGTTCCTCGCCAACAAGCTGCGCCCGGCGCAGGATTGTGATGGCTGCGGCTTCACCGAGGAGGACGAGGAACTGCTGTCGATCCTCGCCCAGCACGCCGCGATCGCCCTCACCAACGCCCGCCTCTACGAACGCAGCCGCGAGCTGACCATCGCCGAGGAGCGCTCCCGCCTCGCCAACGAACTCCACGACGCGGTCAGCCAGAAGCTGTTCTCCCTGCGCCTGACCGCCCAGGCCGCGACGGCGCTGATCGACCGCGACCCCGCCCGCGCCAAGGGCGAGTTGCAGCAGGTGACCGCCCTCGCCGCCGAGGCCGCGGACGAACTGCGCGCCGCTGTCGTCGAGTTGCGCCCCACCGCCCTCGACGAGGACGGACTGGTCGCCACCCTGCGCACCCAGATCCAGGTTCTCGACCGCGCCCACACCGCGCGCGTGACCTTCACCGGCACCGGCTTCCGCGCCCTGCCCGCCGCCCAGGAGGAGGCCATGCTGCGCGTCGCCCAGGAAGCCCTGCACAACGCACTGCGCCACTCCGGGGCCGAGCACGTGGACGTCACGCTCGGCAGACACGGCTCCGGCGCCGTCCTGCGCGTCACCGACGACGGCAAGGGCTTCGACCCGCAGTCGGTCCGCAGCGCCGGCCGCCATCTGGGCCTGGTCTCCATGCGCGACCGGACGAGCGGGGTCGGCGGCACGCTGACCGTGGAGTCGGCGCCCGGCAAGGGCACCACGATCGAGATGGAGGTTCCCGGTGGCTGACGCGATCAAGGTGCTGCTCGTCGACGACCACCAGGTCGTCCGCCGGGGCCTGCGCACCTTCCTGGAGGTGCAGGACGACATCGAGGTCGTGGGCGAGGCCCCCGACGGCGCCGAAGGAGTCGCCCGCGCCGAGGAGTTGCGGCCCGACATCGTCCTCATGGACGTCAAGATGCCGAGCATGGACGGCATCGACGCGCTGCGCAGACTGCGCGAACTCGACAACCCCGCACGCGTGTTGATCGTCACCAGCTTCACCGAGCAGCGCACGGTGGTGCCCGCCCTGCGCGCGGGCGCCGCCGGGTACGTCTACAAGGACGTGGATCCCGACGCCCTCGCCGCCGCCATCCGCTCGGTCCACGCCGGCCACGTCCTGCTCCAGCCCGAGGTGGCGCAGGCACTCCTGACCCAGGAGGAGACGGGCACCGGCCAGGGCAGAGGAGGCTCCCTCACCGAACGGGAGCGCGAGGTGCTCGGACTGATAGCCGACGGCCGGTCCAACCGCGAGATCGCCCGCGCCCTGGTCCTCTCCGAGAAGACCGTCAAGACGCACGTCTCCAACATCCTCATGAAACTCGACCTGTCCGACCGCACCCAGGCCGCGCTGTGGGCCGTACGCCATGGCGTTGCCGGCTGAATCGTCCTGTCATACGGCAATACGGAAGGTCCCGTTCCAGGCTGAGATTCATACCGTCGTGGGAATGTCACCCGTATGGCGCATCCTCTCGGGCCGCCCCGCGTTCTCCAGTGCGTACCGCGGCACCCGCCGCGGTGATCGCCAAGGGAGGGCTTGAGAAGTGAAGAACCTGAAGAAGGCAGCGGCCGTGACGATGGTGGCCGGTGGCCTGGTGGCGGCCGGCGCGGGCATGGCCTCCGCCACCAACGGCGGCTCCTGGGCCCACGGCGAGGCCAAGCACTCTCCGGGTGTCGTCTCGGGCAACCTCGTCCAGGCCCCGATCCACATCCCCGTGAACGCGGTCGGCAACAGCGTCAACGTCATCGGCGTCCTGAACCCCGCCTTCGGCAACGTCGGCCACAACCACTGACGCCCGGTCCCGGCCTCCCGCTTCATTCGGGAGGGGCACCACTCAGCCCGTCCGGCGTTCGAGGACGAGGCCGTTCAGGCCGAAAGCGGGGGCCTGGGGGCGGCAGCCCCAACGTCACCGCAACCCACGCTCCCGCTCCTCCACAACGGAGTTGTACGTCGCGACGAGCGCCCGCCGAGCCGTCCGCTCCACCGGCCGCAGCGCCGCCGCCCGAGCCGCCATCTCCGACGCGCTCACCGCACCCCCGTGCCCGTTGTCGTACGCGAGCGAGATCAGCAGCCCCACCCGCTGCGCCAGCTCCAACACCCGTACCGCCCGCGGCGGATACCCCGGGGCCAGCACCTCGCGCCCACTCCCGCCCGTCGCCCGACCACCACCCCTCAACGAGGCGCTACGCGCCGCCCCATCGACTCGCGCCCGGTACGCGTCGATCGCCGCCTCCGCGACCGGCCCCGACCCGGCCACGTCCAGCCGCGCGAGCACCTCGGTCGCCTCCCGCAGAGCCTCCGCCAGCTCCCGCTCCGCCTCACCCAGGGACGGCACATCGGCGGGCGGCGCCTCCCGCACCGGCAGGCAGTGCCAGACGACCTCGGCATGCACATCACCGGCGGGCCCGGCCTCGTACACCTCGGGCACGAGCCCGAACGCGGCGCCGTGGCAGAGCACCGCCTCCTCGGCCTCCAGCGCCCGCGCGTTGAACTCCGGCGGCCCGCACAGCCCCAGTGGATGCCCGGGCGCGGGAAGCGCCACCCGCAGCCCGCTCGCGCCCAGCGACCGCAGCCGGCCCAGGGCGAGCGTGAGCCCGACCGGCGCCGACTCACCCGGCAGCCCCTCCACACGATGCACCGCGTCCTCGCCGACGATGGCGAGCGCGGCGTCATCCGGTGCGACAAGTCCGGCCAAAAGGGCATTTCCCCATGCGGCGAGGCGTCCTGAACGCGGTTCCGAGAGCATGGCTCCACCCTAAGGACCGGACCGAGGGAATGGACTGTGGTACCGGTGGCGTAGATTTCGTGTGGGGGCTGCGCCCACCGAGGGCGGCAGACCGAGCCCACAGGCGTATGCACGAGCCGAGACCGGCCACCACTGCAAGGGGAGACAACACGCTCATGAGCGATGTACTGGAGCTTCAGGACGTATCCGTGGTCCGGGAGGGCCGGGCTCTGGTGGACCAGGTCTCCTGGTCGGTGAAGGAGGGCGAGCGCTGGGCCATCCTCGGCCCCAACGGCGCCGGCAAGACGACCCTCCTGAACGTCGCCTCCAGTTACGTCTTCCCCACCGAGGGCACCGTCTCCATCCTGGGCGAGACCCTCGGCAAGCCCGGCACCGACGTGTTCGAGCTGCGCCCCCGCATCGGCGTGGCCGGCATCGCGATGGCCGAGAAGCTCCCCAAGAACCAGACCGTCCTCGAGACCGTGCTCACCGCCGCGTACGGCATGACCGCGCACTGGCACGAGAACTACGAGGACATCGACGAGCAGCGCGCCCGCGCCTTCCTCGACCGCCTCGGCATGAACGAGTTCCTGAACCGGAAGTTCGGCACCCTCTCCGAGGGCGAGCGCAAGCGGACCCTCATCGCCCGCGCCCTCATGGCCGACCCCGAGCTGCTCCTCCTCGACGAGCCCGCCGCCGGCCTCGACCTCGGCGGCCGCGAGGACCTGGTCCGCCGCCTCGGCCGGCTCGCCCGCGACCCGATCGCCCCCTCGATGATCATGGTCACCCACCATGTCGAGGAGATCGCCCCCGGCTTCACCCACGTCCTCATGATCCGGCAGGGCAAGGTCCTCGCCGCGGGCCCGCTGGAGCTGGAGCTCACCTCCCGCAACCTCTCCCGTTGCTTCGGCCTCCCGCTCGTCGTCGAGCAGGTCGGCGACCGCTGGACCGCCCACGGCCTCCCGATGTCCTGAGCCACCCCTGAGCCCACTCCTGAGCCCACTCCTGAACCAAGTCCTGCTCGATGTCCTGAGCAGCCCCCTTCGCACCCTGTCGGCCCCGCGACCGCGCCCCTACCATGACCGTGTGAACGACATCGACGCATGGGTGTGGTGGCTCGTCGGCGCGGTCGCGCTGGGAATCCCCCTCGTGGTGACCGCGATGCCGGAGTTCGGCATGCTCGCGGTCGGCGCCCTGGCCGCCGCGGGCGTCGCAGGCCTCGGCCTCGGCGTCGTGCTCCAGGTGATCGTCTTCGTGGTCGTGTCGGTCGCCCTCATCGCTGTCGTACGGCCCATCGCGTCCCGGCACCGCGACCAGCGGCCCCGACTCGCCACGGGCGTCGACGCCTTGAAGGGCAGGCAGGCCGTCGTACTCGAACGGGTCGACGGCGCCGGCGGGCGCATCAAGCTCGCCGGCGAGGTCTGGTCCGCCCGCGCCCTCGACACCGGCCGCGCCTACGACGTGGGCCAGGAAGTGGACGTCGTCGACATCGAGGGGGCCACGGCGATCGTGATCTGACCTCGTGTGAATCAACTGCGCCGAACACTCCCCGAGTTGTACGACGGTCTGTCAGACTCGAGCAGCAAGATCTTCGACAACCATAAGATCTGCCGAAAGCTCCGAGGCGAAGAAGGGTACGGGGAACGACGATGGAACCGGTCATCATCGTCCTGATCATTCTGGTGGTGTTGGTCTTCATCGCCC
Organism: Streptomyces sp. V3I7; assembly: GCF_030817495.1. Taxonomy (NCBI): domain Bacteria; kingdom Bacillati; phylum Actinomycetota; class Actinomycetes; order Kitasatosporales; family Streptomycetaceae; genus Streptomyces; species Streptomyces sp. V3I7. The sequence continues at coordinate 1,407,675 of NZ_JAUSZK010000001.1, read as the reverse complement.
TGATCAAGACGATCCAGGTCATCCCACAGGCCAGCGCCGCCATCGTGGAGCGCTTCGGCCGCTACACGCGGACACTCAACGCGGGACTCAACATCGTGGTCCCGTTCATCGACACCATCCGCAACCGCATCGACCTGCGCGAGCAGGTCGTGCCGTTCCCGCCGCAGCCCGTGATCACCCAGGACAACCTGGTGGTCAACATCGACACCGTCATCTACTACCAGGTGACCGACGCGCGGGCCGCCACCTACGAGGTCGCCAGCTACATCCAGGCGATCGAACAGCTCACCGTCACCACGCTCCGCAACATCATCGGCGGCATGGACCTGGAGCGCACGCTCACCTCCCGCGAGGAGATCAACGCGGCGCTGCGCGGCGTCCTCGACGAGGCCACCGGCAAGTGGGGCATCCGCGTCAACCGCGTCGAGCTCAAGGCCATCGAGCCGCCCACCTCCATCCAGGACTCGATGGAGAAGCAGATGCGCGCCGACCGTGACAAGCGCGCCGCGATCCTCCAGGCCGAAGGTGTCCGCCAGTCGGAGATCCTGCGCGCCGAGGGTGAGAAGCAGTCCCAGATCCTGCGCGCCGAGGGTGAGGCCAAGGCCGCCGCCCTGCGCGCCGAGGGCGAGGCCCAGGCCGTCCGTACGGTCTTCGAGGCCATCCACGCCGGCGACCCGGACCAGAAGCTGCTCAGCTACCAGTACCTCCAGATGCTCCCGAAGATCGCCGAGGGCGACGCCAACAAGCTCTGGATCGTCCCCAGCGAGATCGGCGACGCCCTCAAGGGCCTGTCGGGCGCCATGGGCAACTTCGGCAACCTGACCGGCGGTGGCCCGAGCGGCGGCAACGGCACCTCCGGCAACGGCGGCGGCGCCACCGAGCGCCGCGAGAAGCCGCAGATCGACTGACGTACCGTTCACGACGTACGAGAGGGGCTCACCTTCCTGGGAAGGTGAGCCCCTCTCTCATGATCGGTTAGGCCGCCGACTGCGTCAGCCACTGTGGCAGCGCCGCCAGATCGTCCTGGCCGAGGGCCAGCAGCATCGCGTCCTGCGGCGTTGGCTCGAACGGCAGCCGCAGCAACGGCATCCCCGCCTGCTCGGGCGTCCGGTCGGCCTTGCGGTGATTGTCCTCGGCGCACGAGGCCACCGTGTTCAGCCATGTGTCGGAGCCGCCCTGCGCCCGCGGCACCACGTGGTCCACCGTCGTCGCCCGCCGCCCGCAGTACGCGCACCGGTGCCGGTCCCGGACCAGCACCCCCCGCCTCGACCACGGGGCTTGTCTTCGGAACGGCACCCGCACGTACCTGCACAGCCTGATCACCCGGGGCGCGGGTATGTCCACCTCGGCACCGCGCATGCGCAGCTCGGGGTGGGCCTGCTCGACGACCGCCTTGTCCTGGAGCACCAGCACGACGGCACGGTTCAGCGTCACCGTCGACAGCGGCTCGAAGCTCGCGTTCAGCACCAACGTGTCCCGCATCCAGCCCACCTCCTCTGTGCGCCACCCACCCCCGGCGGGCGTGGATCAACTCTGGACGGGCGCGCCGAGATGGACAACGCAATAAAAAATGCCCGCCCCAGATCACTTCCAAGACCTGGGGCGGGCAAACGTTCCGTGAACGCTCGGCCGACGTGGTGCTCCGCGCGTCAGCCCTGCGCGGGGTTCTCGTACTCGCCGATGAGCTGGCCCCGGGCGATCGTGTGGAACCGCAGATTGAAGCCGACGACGGCAGGAGAGGCGTCGGAGTCCACGCCGAGCTTCTCCTTGTCGACCGCGTACACCGTGAAGACGTACCGGTGCGGGCCGTCGCCGGGCGGCGGGGCGGCCCCGCCGAAGTCCTTCGTCCCGTAGTCGTTCCGCACCTGGACCGCGCCCTTGGGCAGCCCCTCGAAGGAGCCGCTGCCCGCACCCGCCGGCAGCTCGGTCACCGTGGCCGGGATGTCGAACACGACCCAGTGCCAGAACCCGCTGCCCGTCGGGGCGTCCGGGTCGAAGCACGTCACGGCGAAGCTCTTGGTCTCGGGCGGGAAGCCCTCCCACCGCAGCTCCGGCGAGATGTTGCCGCCGGAGTGGACCTGAGCGTCCTTGAGGGTCGCCCCGTCCGCGATGTCGTCGCTCGTCACGGTGAACGACGGCACGGGCGGATGGAAGTCATGGGGCAGCGGCCGCCGCTTGAGCTCGGACACCTCGGTACCTCCTTGATCGCTACGTGCAGATGGATCCGAGCCTAGGGGGTGTCTCGTCGGTCATGCCGGACTCGCGACGCCTGGCACGCACCTCGCTGCGTTGTCGTCGGTTGCCGATTCCCCCAAGCTCTCGGCTTCGCTCGAGCAGGGGGGACCCCCACGCATCGACGCCCTCCTCCGCCTTGCGATGCACGGCACCAGACGCCGCTCCCTGATCCGGCCTGATCGACGAGACACCCCCTAGAACCCCTAGAACCAGTTGCGCTTGCTGCCGACCTCGGACAGCCACTGGTTGAGGTACGCCGCCCAGTCGGTCCCGTGGAAGTCGTGCAGGCCCACATGGAACGAGCGGAACGTGTCGCTGCCCTCGCTGAACAGACCCGGCTTCTTGTCCATCTCCAGGACGACGTCCATGCCCTGGCCGTCGGCCACGAAGCTCAGCTCCACCTGATTGAGGCCGCGGTACTGCGCCGGCGGGAAGAACTC